>DATAVC010000001.1:0-1804 GCA_036267935.1 Occallatibacter sp.
TACGGCCCCCAGATCGTCGACGTCGTAGGCGACCTCTTCAAACACCACCTCACCCTGACCCTGGTCATCATCGCCATACTGGCCGGATTCCTGATCTTCTGGGTGATCCGCAAACATTACACAAGATCCGACGGCGTAATCGACGACGCGAACGACTCTGAGCCCCGCCACCGCAAGCGCCCCTGGCTATGAATCAGCCTCGAATACCTGATCCAGCCGTTCTGCGAAGGCGGCGGGTGATTGCTGTAGCCGCCGTGATCTCCTCGAAAGATCACCGGACGTGTGCCAAGGCGCCGAGCCAGCGCAATCCCTGCATGGTTTGCGATCTGGCCTATCGTCATCTCACCTACTCCAACGACAATTCGCGGCCCACCTTGCTTCAGCGTGGCCACATTCGGCACATAATCCACGATCGCTCTCATCTCGTGACAGAAAAAGAAGTCCAGATTGCTCATCTTGCGGCCAAATGCCTCCTGCACCTCCGGTGGCGGCAGCGGCCCATCCTTCGGCAGCATGTTAAGGCACGCAGAGGCCATGAACTTCTGCATCGCGGCTTGAGCTCCATGCGCCTTATAGAATTCGTCGAGTTCCCTTCCCGAAGCTCGGTGTTGCTCAGCATCCGGCAGCAGTTCCACGCACGGCGGCTCGTACGGCACCAGCGTCCGCACACGCCTGCAGGGATTGTTGTGGAATGAGACCGGGATGGGACGAAGCGGTTACGATGTGGCGGAATTGGTGATGGAGCAAAGAAGGAGCGGCCAGAGCATGGCTGTGTACTGCTCCAGTTCCACCAACGCCGGCTCGGTGTACGCGCGGGCAAAAGATGGTCCCATGCGAGCTAATTATCGTCTGTGGTCAGAGTGTCGGACAACGAACTCGCTGACCTTCCACGGACTATCTCGCGTTCTCTATACAGCCACTTGCGTTCGAAGTAAGCCATTCCTGACGCGACAAGACAGCTGGTGATGTCGGCGAATGATCCTCTTGCCGAGCGACGAAGGGGAAAAGTGTCAGTCATCCAAAAAGGCATTGCGGGTACGATTTCGGTGCATATGCGGTAGCCACAAAGAAGTATCGTCAGGAAAATCGCATGCGCGTGCAAAACCTGTAGTTTGGATCGGGCGTTGTTGCGCGAGAAGATGAATGGTCCATTCTTGGCAAGTTCGAGCCAGAAGACAAAGGCCGTGTAAACCACAGCAACAATCGCGAATCGGGTCCACGAGAAATACCGCAACACTTCATCCGGATCGATATTTCGTCCGATATGAGAAGTGACAATCAGGGTGAACAGTCCAGATGGCACGGTATTCGTCTCCGTTCCTGGCGGGTTCTACCTTCAATTGCTGATGCCTGGCAAAACTGTAATCCTTTGACGAGAGCTGCGTCCTCTTTTAGCAGACCTCGGCCCTCGAGATTCCCAAGCCTGTGGATCTCGGGGTTGACGCTCACGAAATTTTGAAGAGGAGTCGGAATCCCCGACGCGCCAACAAGAAAGCCCGGCAATCGCCGGGCTTTTCATTTCTTCTTCGCTGCTTTTTACACCGCAGCCGGCCTCGCCACAGCATCCTTCGCCGTCTTCGCCAGCGCGCTGAAAGCCGCAGCATCATTCGTCGCGATGTCAGCCAGAATCTTCCGGTCCAGCTCAATCCCCGCCAGCTTCAGCCCATGGATGAGCTGCGAGTAGCTGGTACCGTTCTGCTTTGCAGCGGCGTTGATGCGCACGATCCACAGCGAGCGGAACTGGCGCTTCTTCTGTCGACGGCCAACGTAGGCGAATTTCAGGCCGCGCTCCACGGCCTCCTGC
>DATAVC010000002.1:0-9134 GCA_036267935.1 Occallatibacter sp.
GTTGCTGGCGAAGGCTAGTGAGCAAGGGAACAGAACCAGGCGTCTCTCCGAAGAGTCGCGCAACCTGCTCGTTCAGTTTGTCGAAAACGACTATGAAGATCTTCGCCAAAAACCGAAGCTTACCTCGTGGGCAACGCTGAAGCGGAAGTGCGATGAACTTGGCATCGTCGCGCCAACTTACGTTACGTTCTGCACTGCTGTGCGAGAGCGACCGACGTTTCTGCGAACATTGAAGCGGCAGGGACGACGTGCTGCATATACTCACTCATCGTTCTATTTTGAGTTGGAGCCGACTACTCCCCGTCACGGAGACCGCCCTTTCGAGATTGGTCACATTGATCACACGGAACTAGACGTTGAGGTCGTTTGCTCCCACACCGGCCGTCCACTCGGGCGGCCCTGGATGACCGTTTTGATAGACGCAGTCTCCCGCCGTTGTCTCGCCTTCTATCTAACATTCGATGAGCCCAGTTACAGGTCCCGCATGATGATTTTGTGCGACTGTGTTCGACGCCATTCCCGTTTGCCTCAGGTTATCGTCCTCGATGGCGGCCCGGAGTTCCACAGCACCTATTTCGAGGCGCTTTTGGCCCGCTACGAGTGCACCAAGAAAGTGCGTCCCCCGGCGCAGGCTCGGTTCGGTTCAGTCTGCGAACGGCTCTTCGGCACTACGAACAGCCAGTTCATTCACAACCTGCGTGGTAATACACAGATCACGCGCAATGTTCGACAGGTTACGAAGAGCAACGAGCCAACAGTCCAGGCTCGGTGGCCACTTGGGCGTCTTTACGACTATTTGTGGTCGTTCCTGTTCGAGATATATGACACAATAGAACACCCGGCCCTCGGTCAGAGTCCTCGGGAGGCATGTCTCAAGGCTCTCCAAAACACAGGCGTCCGCCCGAACAGGACGATCTCGTACGATCAGGCCTTCTTATTGGCTACACTTCCAACGACTCCGCGAGGTACAGCAAATGTCTCACCTGGGCGCGGGGTCATTATCAACCGTATGTACTACTGGGCCGAGGCATTTCGTGATCCCACTGTGGAGAATCTCGACGTCTCCGTCCGGTACGATCCTTTTGATATCGGCACTGCTTACGCCTTTGTGAAGAACCGTTGGACGGAGTGCAACTCCGAGCACTATGCGGTGTTCCAAGGGCGTTCTGAAAGAGAAATTATGTTGGCCTCGAAAGAGCTGCGCCGGCGACGCCTATTGCATTCGCGAGAACGGTTCACGCTGACAGCTAGCAAGCTCGCTGATTTTCTCAACTCGGCCGAAGCGGAAGAAAGGTGCCTGCTTCAGAGAATGCGAGATCGGGAAAGCGCATCACTCCGACAAAATAGCCTCGTGTCTGTTCCGTGCGCGCATGGTGCCGGGGCGGAATCCACAGAGACAGAACCGAGCAATACTACGCGGGAAATTTCAGCGCCCAAGCAGGCTGAGGCTACCGCAGTCTACGGAGACTTCTGATGGCAATCGACCTGCTTCATAAACAAGATGTCTCTAAATCGCCAATCGATCACTTTCGCTCCTTCACGGTGGTGCATCCGCGGCTCAAGCTTTTCACCGTGGATTGTCAATCGACACGCAGCGCCTCCATGGGCTGCACTCGGGTCGCTTTGAGCGCGGGAAACAAGCAAGCGGCCAGTGCGACGCATAGCAGCAACCCAGCCACTGCTGAAAATGTGTTCAGGTCGTAGGCGCTGACATGAAAGAGCAGACTCGCCATCAGCCGTGTGAGCATCGCCGCAGCAGCCAGTCCCAATACGATTCCTGCGCAAGCCAGCGACATTCCCTGGCGGAGAATCATCGTCAACACGCTGCTTCGTTGGGCGCCTAACGCCATGCGAATGGCAATTTCGCCCGTGCCCTGCTCGACCAGATAGGCCATCACTCCATACAATCCAATAGCCGCCAGAACCATCGCGAAGAGCGCAAACGCGGCCAGCATGATCATGGAGAAGCGCTGCCGCGCGAGTGAATCGCTCAGGCGCTGGTCCATGGTGGCCACGTTGTAAACAGGAATCTCGGGATCGATCGCGTGAATCTGCGCGACGATCGTCTCCGCCAATCCGGCCGGATCTGAGGTAGTTCGCGCCACCAGGAACGAGGTCGTCCCCACGTACGGCATATACATTACCATGCGCGTATCTTCGTCGAGGCCATACTCTTTTACAACGCCCACGACGCCGACGATCGTCAACCAAGGCTGTTTGTCGTTGTTGCGCACATGTTTGCCGATGGCGTCGCCGTGCGGCCAGAAAAAGTGTGCCATCTTCTCGTCGACGATGACCGATGCAGACTTTTCCATGTCATCCTGCGCGAACCAGCGTCCACCCTTCAGTGGGATTTGCATGGTGTGGAAGTAGTCTGCCGAGGCAAGGCGTTTGTCCACCTGGATTTCCGGCTGATTCGGCGGCGGGACGTATCCCTCGACATTCACGCCGCCCCATCCCACGGCGGGCGTAAGGGGCAACGCTGTCACCAATCCCTCTGCCGTGACGCCGGGCAGTTGCCGCACACGCTGTTCAAGGGTGTTGTAGAACTGAACTCTCTGCGCGTGATCCTGGTATTTGATGCCCTCGGCAGAGAGCTGCATCGACACCACGTGATCCGGGTTGAAGCCAGGAGGCACGTCTAGAATGCGCATGAAACTGCGCACCAGCAAGCCCGCACCAATCAGCAAAGGGATCGAAATTGTCAGTTCGCCGATGACCAGCACGCCGCGCAGCCGGTCACGGCGTACGCTGAGGCCGCCCCCGCGCGCTCCACGACTACCGGCTTTGAGCGTAGTGTTCAGGTCGATGCGCGCGCCTCGAAGCGCAGGCAGTAAGCCGAACGCGATGCCGGTAAGAATTGAGATCGCGAATGCAAATACGAATACCCGGTAGTCCATCCCCAGTTCGTCGAGGCGTGGAATGTTTCCCGGATGCATGATGCGTATTGCCTGAAGACATGCGGTGACGATGACCAGTCCTGCGCCGCCGCCCAGCAGGCTCAGAACCAGGCTCTCAGTCAGCAATTGCCGAACTACTCGCCTGCGTCCCGCGCCCAGCGCTGAACGAACGGCAATCTCCCTTTGCCGCGCCGCAGCGCGCGAAAGCAGCAAGTTGGCCACGTTGGTACATGCAATGAGAAGCACGAACCCGACAGCGCCGAACAACACTAAAAGCGAACCCCGCACTTTGCCCACAACCTGTTCCATCAGTGGCACGACGCTGATGGTGAAAGACGGATCGCGATGCTTCTCGATACGCAGGCGCGTTGCGATGCGGTCGATGTCGGCCTGCGCCTGCTTCACCGTCACCCCCGGCTTCAACTGCACCAGAATGTTGTAGTCTTCAGCCCCGTAGTTCGTTTCCTCTCCGGAGGCCATGGGGAGGGGTAGAAATATCTGCGGTTTGTCGATGCCGCCAATCGTGGGAATCGCTTCGCGGTTCAGCCGGAACTCCGGTCTTAAAACACCGACAACGGTGTACGCCTTGCCATTCAGCTGCACCGTGTGGCCCAAGATCTTCACGTCCCCGCCAAACACATCTTTCCAGAAACCGTACGTCAATACGACGCCGGCTCCGTTTCCCGGGTGATCGTCGGCGGGCAGAAAGACGCGTCCAAGCAGGGGCTTGCCGCCCAGCATCGGCAGAAAGGTGGATGATGCCTCGATGGCGTCGACCTTCACGGCTTTAGACATTCCGCCCAGCGCAAAGCTCTCATCGATGAGAATTGCGGTTTGATCGAAGACGTGGCTCTCAGTCCGGATGTCGTGATACTGGCCGGGCGATGGCCAGTCTTGCGGAATGCCGATTCCCGGCGAACGAAGCCACAAAAGCGCAAGCCGGTCAGGGTGTGGATAGGGCAGTGGTTTCAGAAGAAGCGTGTTGGTCACGCTGAAGAGCGCCGAATTCGCGCCTATTCCAATGGCCAAAGACAGAATAATCAGAAAGGTTACGCCCGGCTTTTTTCGGAGCATCCGCAGGCCGTAGCGGAGATCCTGGCCGAGGATTTCAAGGTTTTTGGTTCCGCGAGACTCGCGGTACTGCTGGCGGGCTTGTTCAACCCCTCCCAAAGCAATGCGCGCACGCCGCAAGGCCTCCTCGTTCGAAGATCCGAGAAGCTGGTATTTTTCGACTTCGCGTTCAAGGTGATATGCCAGTTCTTCATCCATCTCGGCATCGACCGCCTTGCGGTGGAAGAGTGCGCGAAACCTGTGCAACAGATCGCTCAGCATGGTTCCTCTTCAGGCTTTGTCCAGGACAAGGCTTACAACGGCGGCCAATCTGCGCCAGGCGAGTGTCTCGGTTTCAAGCTGCTTGCGGCCAATGCGCGTCAGTTCGTAATACTTGGCTCGGCGGTTATTTTCGCTCGTGGCCCAGTGCGCCTTTATCCAGCCTCGCCGTTCGAGCCGATGCAGGGCAGGATAAAGCGAGCCCTGCGGAACCTGCAGCGCGTCTGATGAAACCTGCTGGAGCCGCTCGGAAATTGCCCAGCCATGCATTGACTCCAATGCCAGCGTTCGTAGAATCAGCAGATCAAGTGTGCCCTGAGGCAGATCCATGCGCTCCTCGGCCATATCTTGTTTCCCCTCCTGCTTCTACATGAGAATTGTAGCGTGGCTTGTGTAGAAGTACAATGGGAAAAGCCGCCCTTGTTCCTACCAGTTTCATAGAAAGATCGAAACTCGGAAATGGAGGCACGAGAATGCCAGATTTCAATGAGCAGTGAATTTCTAGTGCCGAATCGGCAGTGCTCCGCGTGGAGGGATTGCGCGTTTGCACGGATGCCTGGGGCGCAGCGGTGTGGATACGGCGATCTAAACCGCCCAGTCACTCATGGACAAGCAGGGCCAGATGGGCGAAAACTCGGCTGTGCGGCTAAGATATGCTCTATTCCCGGCCAAAATATGCTTTAAATCACATGTTCTGACCGCCGCGACCAGCGATTTGTGACGCGATGCCAACTTATGACTACAGATCCGTCGTCGATGAGTGATTTGGCGGAGATAAGCGGCCAATAAGCTGGGCCACGTGATCGCGCTTGCAGTAAGAAGTTATATTTTCTTTCAGTTGGATTTTCTTCAGGAGGCGGAGCCCCGCTTCCTGCCAAGCATCTTGGCGGATCGCAGCGGGAAGCGGGACCCGTGTGAGGTTACGATCCTCTTTGTCCCAGTGTCGGTCCCGCTGGAGCGGCTTGCTGCCGGCTGGGCCGAAGACTCGGACGAGATTATTTTACGCCGATGCCCGGTTTGCGAACAGGATTCGATTGTTGGCCATGGGCGACGGCGCAAGCAGGCGCACGACGAGCATCACGATTGGATCGGGATTCGCCGGGGCCGCTGTATCCGATGCGGAAAGACATTCACGTTTCTGCCGGTGTTCTCTCTGCCCTATACGCATTACAGCCTGTTGGCTCGCTGCCAGGCATTGCTGCGTCGCTTTGTGGAGCACTGTTCGTGGGAGAAGGCGGCGCCGAAGTTCAGGGATGCTGACCGCGTACCGGATTCCTCTACTGTGCGCCGCTGGTCGCAAGGTGTGGACGAGTCACAGCCGGCCCTGTCTTTTCTTCGTAAGACGGCTGCGCGAGCGGCTCAGTGGCTGGAATCTGCTTACTCGCATCAGGACGGGACAACGTTCTTATCCTGGCTGACTCCGGTTCTCGAAGTCCTCTGCCCCATGCGTCGCTGAGAAAAAATCCTGTTCCCCCACCATCCTTGCCTGGGAACTCCGACGTGGTTCTCCTACGCTGGGCTCCGGAGGCGAAAAGGCGCTGTGGGTGAAGACGTCGAAAGACTAAAGCGGCGAACGCCGCTGCTGGAGTACCTGCGGCAGCACAACTGGGCAGGGCGGCCCGCAGGCCGATTCGAGTATGTCGGACTCTGTCCGCTACACAAGGAGAGTCAGCCGTCGTTCTATGTGAACGCGCGCAAGGATGTCTTCTACTGTCACGGCTGCGGGCAGGGCGGCGACTTGATCCGCTTCGTCCAGTTATCGAGCGGCTTATCCTTCCGCCGGAGCCTGGCTAGCCTCGATCCGGAGAGCGCTCCGAAAGCTGATTCCAGTGCTGTGATCGAGGAGGCAGCGACGTTCTATCAGCAGCAACTGGATCGTTGCCCCGAGGCGCTCGACTATCTCCACCGGCGCGGAGTGCATGATCCGGCACTGTTTCCAGAACTCGGCATCGGCTATGCACCCGGCGGAACCCTGCGTCGATATCTGACGGCGCAGGGTCATTCGTTCAATGTGTTGCGAAGGATCGGCCTCATTAACGCTCGCGGTGCGGACGCTCTCTATCAACGCATCGTGTTTCCGTTGCGCCAGGGCGAACACATCGTCAACCTCTACGGCCGCAGCATCGGCGCTGCCTTCGCCCATCGCTTCCTGCCCGGCAGCAAGGGCGGCCTGTATGCATGGGAGAAGGTTCGTAACTGCGCCGAGGTGATCCTGGTCGAAGGGCTGTTCGACTATGTCGCCCTGCGGCAGGCTGGAATCCACAACGTGACCTGCTCGTTGGGCACGCATCTGAATGACACCCAGTTCAGCCAACTCTGCGAAGGCGAACGCACCGTCTATCTCACCTTCGATGCCGATCAGAACCAGAGCGGCCAGCGAGCTGCAGACCAGCTGGTCCATCGCCTTGCCGCGCACGGTATCTTGGCACGTCGCGTTCTGCTTCCTGAGGGACATGATCCCAACTCCTTCTTCGTTCAAGCAGGAGACGCACACCAGTTCCAGTCCTTGCTGGAGGCTGCGCAGCCATGAAGTTCCGCGTCATCTGCCAAAAGACTTCTTCGGGTGCACATAGTCCGATTCAGGTGGTCGAGCAATCTACCGGCAAAGGCGTCGCGTGGATCAATCGGTACCTCGACCGCGAGTATGTCCGCCGTCTCGCAGACAAGTCCCTCTACAGCTACGCGCACAGCTTGTTGCACTTCGTACGCTGGTGGGAGAGCGTCCATCACACGGGCGAAATCTCTGCCGCAGACCTCACAGAGTCAACTCTGTTCGATTATGTACGCTTCCAGTCCAGCCTGCGCCCCCCGCCTTCTGCCTCCACCATCAACGACCGCACCGCCACTGCCGATCGTGCTATCCGCAATCAGTTCCCAGATGCTCCATGTCAGGTCGCGCACGGCTTCCATCAGCCCTTCCTGCACCGCAGGCCAATGGGCCTGGGACGGCCCAGGTTCGAGCTGAGCAGGCTCAGAGTGCGGGAACCCAAGCTCAACATCGTTCCTCTCTCGGTCGATGAAGTGGCGCGCTTTTGGCGAAGTTTTCGAAACGCTCGCGACCTGGCCATCGTCGGCCTGATGCTGATGCAGGGGCTGCGCTCCGCCGAAGTGATGGCCTTGAACCGTGATGATGTGCTGTTCTCCGAAGGGCAGCTTCGGGTGCGTGGCAAGGGGAACAAGCTACGCTTGCTGCCCCTGGCGCCGGAAACCACGCAACTGCTCGATCACTATCTCCGCGTGGAGCGCCCCGATCCCTGCTCGGCGGCACTGTTCGTGGTGTTGAAAGGGCCGGCTCGCGGCCGACGCATGACACCTGCGGGATTACGCTCCCTGTTCCGCCATCATCGCCGCACCACCGGCGTCCAACTGGCCAATCCCCACCGGTTCCGACACACCTTCGCCTCGGATATGGTGCGCGCCGGCATCAGCCTGCCCGCGCTGATGCAGTTGATGGGCCACGCCGACATCGAGACCACCATGCACTATGTGAAGGTCTCGCCGCAGGATGTCTATCTGCAGTACGCCCGCGCGGCGGCGCAGTGTATCCATCCGCAACCGAGGATCTGCTGATGCGCTGGCGCCGTCCTCCACTTCAGCATCCCCTGGCGCCGGCCTTCGCGCACGCGGTCGAGTCTCTGTGCACGGCACTCACTCCTTCCAGCAAACGCAACTACGACATCGTGGTGCGCAGCTTCCTCGTCTATCTCGGAGGGAAATACCCGAAGATTACTCGTCTCGAACAACTGCGCCGCGATCCTCATATCCTCGGATGGATGGCGCACCTGCGCGCCCAGAATCCGCCTCTGACCACGACAACCTGCATCGGACGGCTTTTCGCGCTGCGCACCATCTTCCATGAGCTGGCTCGCACCAGCCATCTCGCTGAACTGGCCCACTTGCTGCTGCGCGAGGATATCCCGCGCTCGCCCCACACTCTGCCACGGCCGCTTACCCCCGAGCAGGATCAACTCCTCCAGCAGGAGTTCATGCGCCGCAACGATCTCGGCGGAAATGTCTTCCTCCTGCTCCGCTCGACCGGCATGCGCATCGGCGAAAGCGTCGATCTCTCCTATGAGTGTCTGCGCTCCACGGGACCCAACCAATGGGCCATCCATGTTCCCCTCGGCAAACTCAAGACCGAGCGCATGGTCCCCGTCGATGCCTTCGGCCGTGATCTCGTCCAACGTCTGCGCTTCTTCCGCTCCCTCGCCCCGCTACCTCTCGATGGGCGGCTCCTGGCACGGCCCGGAAGCAAAATAGCCATCGTGGTTCAGCTCCGCGATTACCTGCATCAGGTCTGCCACTCCCTTGGACTCTCTACTCGCATCGTCCCCCATCAGTTCAGACACACTTACGCCACCGAGATGCTTCGCTCCGGGGTCAGCTTCCCCGTCCTGATGAAATTACTCGGTCACGTCGATCCAGGCATGACCATGCGCTATGTCGATGTAGCCCTCACCGACCTCGAACGCGAGTTCCAGTTGGCTCGTTCCAAACCCAGACATCTGGCTCCACAACCCAAAACATCCACCGCACCAGTTCGCGCAGGCCTCGACGGCCTCGTCGACGCCTTAGTCGCCGCTCAACACCTCATGGAGATGTTCCGTCAATCGCTCACAACCAATGCTCGCAAGCGTCTCCTCAGGCTATCCGTCCGCCTCATCAAGATCCTCGCCGAGATAAAAAAGCTCCAGAGCAACTGAATGAAAATGGGAAGCGATTGGCCGCTTATGGCGATTTAGCTTCAACTGAAAATCTTGAGCTGCCCAGTGATGAGAAGCGCGCTTGTCGCACTTTGCCCGTCAGCGGATTGAGTATCGACTATGAACAACTACCCAACTACCGTAGCTTCCGGTGACGAAATCAGCCCTAGACGTCGCCGACATCATCAAGGATCTCTCCACG
>DATAVC010000003.1:0-162975 GCA_036267935.1 Occallatibacter sp.
TTCCGTTCACCATCCATTTGTCGAGGGCGCCATGGCCTTGAAAGCGCGACGTGAAGACAAGAGGGATGGTCCGATCGGGTTGTTGCGGAGAAGCCTTCTGATCGGCAAATGCGCGGTAATCCCATTCCAGATTTGCTGCAGAGGGTGCTTGCGGCTTGCCCGTAGCGCCGGCGTACTCAATTACTGTACCCATGCCGTTCTGGCGCATCTTCGTGCGGGCCTCTCCGAGAATCCACACACCGGGAGAATCCATGCGGACGAGTGCACTCACGCGCTCCCCCGGTGCGAGGCGCAGGGTGGCTGCTTGCGCCTGCGTCGGAACAGGCCTTCCATCGAGCGCAATCACCTCGAAGGTGTGTCCCGCCAGCGCAAGCCAATGGACCAGCGTGGCGCTTGCATTCACAATGTCAAAGAGAACGCGTTCGCCTGAACGCACTCGAAGCGGGTTGTCGTGTCCGAGCATGCGGCCATTGATCGAGCTGGCAACGTAGTCCACCATCTGCGAGCCGTCGTCGCTGGTCATGAAGAAGGGCTCCCAGTCATGCAGGACGAGGACTTGCTCCTGGTCGTAGCGCGCCGGGTTCTCTCGCGGTTCGACGAGCAGGGCGCCGAACTGCCCGCTGTAGAGGCCTCGCTTTAAATCGCGATGAGCCATCGTGTGGGTGTGATACCAGTGCAGTCCTGTAGGCTGCGGTGTGAACGTCACGCGCCGTGTTTCTCCGGGAGCGATCATCGGCGAGCCTTCTTCCACGGAGCCGTCCACATCGGAAGCGATCCACTGTCCATGCCAATGCACGATCTCTTCACGGTCCAGCGTATTGCGGATCCCGACGGTGACGGGCTTGCCTTCGCGGAGCCGAAGCAGCGGACCGGGAATCTGATCGTTGTAGGCAGCGGTGCGGATTTTTTTCTTCGGCGAAAGCTCCCATTCGATTTCAGCAATCTCCAGGGAAAAGTCCGCCGGTGAAGTCGGCTGGCCCCAGACCGTTGGTGCGGAGGGCAAGAGCAATGCGCCTGCGGAGAGGGAAGCAGCAGTGTGGAGAAAAGCACGCCGGGTCAAGGCGGGCTGTTGAGAATGAGCGCAGGTGCTGTGCCGGGGCATGATCGCGGGGGCGTCCTTCCTCGTTTCTATTGTCGCTGTTTCAAGGCTGTCAGGGTGCCCGGGGAGGGTTCAAACTGGGCGCGAAATCGCCTGATTGGCCCTGCTTCAGTTCAAACTTCGCGGTGGTATACTCACAAGGGCAGAGCGCCTGTAGCGCCTGCATTTTCAATCGACTGAGGTTCCCATGTCCGGGCACTCTAAATGGGCCACAATTAAGCACAAGAAGGGCGCGCTGGATGCGAAGCGCGGCAAAACCTTTACCCGGCTGATCAAAGAAATTGCGATTGCCGCACGAGCTGGTGGCGACCCTGACGGCAATCCACGCCTGCGGACCGCGATTCTTGCGGCCAAGGCCGAAAACATGCCGCAAGACAACATCAAGCGCGCCATCCAGCGCGGCACGGGCGAACTGCCCGGCGCGATTTACGAAGAGATCAGCTTTGAGGGCTACGGACCCGGCGGGGTCGCGATCATCATTGATGTGACGACCGACAATCGCAACCGCACGGTGAGTGAGATTCGCCACACGTTGGCGAAGCACGGGGGCAACCTGGGTGAGACCGGCTCAGTGCGCTTTATGTTTTCGAAGAAGGGCGTCATCGCGATCGAGAAGTCGGCAGCCAATGAAGAGCAGCTGATGAACATCGTGCTTGAGCATGGCGGCGAAGACCTCAGCGACGAAGGAGACACCTGGGAAATTCTGACCGACCCGGCTTCGTACGATGCGGTTCTTGGAGCGGTGAAAGCTGCCAAGATTCCGACCGTGATGAGCGAGGTCACGATGGTGGCGTCGACTTATACAAAGCTTGAAGGTGCTCCGGCAGCTCAGATGCTTCGCTTGCTTGATGCCCTTGAAGATTTCGACGATACCCAGAATGTCTATTCAAATTTCGATATGGACGCCGAGCAAATGGAACAGGTGGCCGGCTAACCTGTTTCAAAGTTCTATGCAAGCAAACAGGCCGCCCCGACGGGTCGGCCTTTTTTGTGACAATTGAAGAACGATGCAGAAGAAGGGACGCAGTTTGAATCGAAGAGTGAAGCTTTCGCTGTTTGCGCTTGCCGCCGCCTTGGTTTTCCCCGGTCTGACTGCCGTTGCCCAATCTCCGCAGGTTGATTCGGGCAGTGGGATGCATGGCACCCCGAACCCCGTCGCCGAGGTGCGCAACACCCGTGCCTGGGAGTACGGGCCCTTCGTCAACTGGGGCAAGGGCGTGGGCGATCGCGCCGACTTTCAGTTTCTCTGGGGTGGAGCGCAAGTCGGCAAAGTACTGACCCCGGTGGTGCACGCCGGCATCTTCTCGGGCCAGTTTGAATACGGCGGCAACATCATGCCTCTGTGGCTGGCCTTCACGCCTGCTCCCCACGACCAGACTTTCACCTACCAGGGCACCGTGTATGACGAGGCCATCGGCGGTGGAACCTACGTGGGCCTGAGTCTCACCCCGGTGATCTTCCGCTGGAACTTTGTCACCCACGCACGGCGGATTCAGCCCTGGTTCCAGGCGGCGGGTGGACTGATTTACACCACGCACAAGTTTCCGCCCGACGTTCTGGTTCCGCACGGCACGGCCGGCGGCACATCGGTGTGGAACTTCTCACCCCAGGGCGGAATCGGCATGCACTACTTCGTTCGTTCGCACCGTTCAATCGATCTGGGAGTGAATGCGGTCCACATCTCGTCGGCTTCGCTGGGCGATCATAACCCAGGCGTCAATGCGAGCATCCAGTTGCAGGTGGGGTACACGTTCTGGAAATGAGCGGCACCAGTCCAGTTGTCGAGTGTGTTCCCAACTTCTCTGAAGGCAGAGAGGCTCGTCGTGTCGAAGCCATCGTGGCAGCGATGCGCGTGCCGGGCGTGCGCCTGCTCGACTGGTCGATGAACGCCGATCACAATCGATCGGTGGTCACCATTGCAGGGGATCCCGCATCCGTGCTGGAGTCGGCCGTGCGGGGCGCCGGCAAGGCCTCGGAACTGATCGACCTGACCCGGCATGATGGCGCGCATCCGCGTATCGGGGCGGCGGACGTCATCCCCTTCGTTCCCATTACGGGAGTGAAACTCGAACAGTGCGTCCTGCTGGCGCGCCAGGCGGGACAGCAAATCTGGCAACGCTGCGGTATCCCGGTCTACTTCTACGAAGCTGCTGCTGCGCGTCCCGATCGTGCCAACCTCGACGATGTGCGTCGCGGCCAATTCGAAGACTTGCGCGACAACGTGCGCAAAGAAGCGGCACGCCGTCCCGATCTCGGTGGTCCGGGATTGCATCCTACGGCCGGCGCCTGCGCGGTGGGCGCCCGCAAGTTTCTGATTGAATACAACGTCTCGTTCGATTCGACGGATGTGGCCATGGTGCGCGCTGTTGCCCGCGAAATCCGCACCTCGGGGGGGCTGAAGGGCGTGAAAGCCCTGGGCACGCTGGCGCACGGACGCGCACAGCTGTCCCTGACCATCCCCGACTTCAAGGCCACGCCCGTCTCGCTGGTCTTTGAAGCCGTGTCGCGCCTCGCCCTGCGGCACAAAACTGAACCGATTGAGGGCCAGATCATTGGTCTTATCCCCGAAGCGGCTTGTGAGCGCGAGAGCGAGTGGATGCGTCAGTTAGTAGGGTTCGATCCGGCGACCAGGATCCTTGAAAGGCGTCTTGATGCGCCGCTGGATTGGCCGGGAGAAAAGTAACCTTCCCGGTCACGGATGACATGTCGTGAGATTTCAGCGGCAGGTAAAATAACTAAAGATGGAACGCCGCGCGGGTTGGAGTCAGAACCGCTTACCCATGGGTTGCTGTACGAGTCTTACCTTGCGGGGCCTGCGATGCGGCGACAGATACCCTGTCATCCGCGCGGGTTTTCGCAGTTGGCGTTTCTGGAGGATGTTCGTGTTCAAGATGTACTCTCGCATTGCCTTTGGGGCCGCGGCCCTTGTCTTTACCCTGCAGGCTCCGGCCGCCCAGTTGTCGAGTGACGCGCGCGGGGCCATTCCGCACGATCTGCAGCAGCTTGTGGTGGTCGATTATCGAGCGATGCAGAACTCCGATGCGGCCATGCAGTTGAAGGATCGCGTGATGCCTCCCGACCTGCGCCAGTTTGACGAAGCCGTGCAGAAGTCAGGCATCAACGACAATCATGACGTCGATAGCCTGGCGTTCGCTCTCTATCGCGTCGCCGGTTCCGACGACAACCTTGAAACCCTGGGCGTGGCGCAGGGACAATTCTCGGTCGAGGACATGATGGCGAACTTCCGCAAACAGAAGGTGCGCCCCACCGTGATTCGCACCAATCGCGTGTATCCCATGGGTAAAACCGGCATGGTGCTGTGCTTCGTCGATCCTTCGACGATGGTGTTCGGCAGTTCAGAAGCCGTCAAGCAGGCACTGGATGTACGCGATGGCCTGGGACCGAGCATGCTTACCAACGAGCCGATCATGGACGCGATGAAGTCTGTCGATACCGAGCCGCTGTGGAGCATTCTCGATCAGAAGGGAACGCAGACCCTGATGCGCCATCTGCTGGGCGAAGCTGGCTCGGTCGCGGACTATGACTCCGTTCGCAAGCGCCTGGTGGGTTCGTGGTACTCGATGAATTTCCAGCACGGCGTGAAGTTCGACCTGATCATCACGACCGGCGATTCATTTGCCGCTGCCACCGTCTCCTCGCTGTTGAATGCGGCGGCGCTGTATCGCAAGATGAGCGGATCGGAAGACGAGAAGGCGGCACTGGCGGCCACCGATATCTCTTCGAGCGCCGGGCAGCTGCAGGTGCATTTTCAAACCACAGACTCGCAGTTCGACACCTTGCTGAAGTCGACGCTGTTCCAGACCGTCGTCCACTAGCCGCAACCCATCCTCGTCGCCCACTCGACACACTCGGGTGGGCGAAGTTGTCTCTGGGCCTGATGGCGATTGAGCCTTCGTGCACTCTTCGTGAACGATGGATTATCCGGCGGCCGCGTTGGCCGGCTGGCGTGCAGGCGCGCAGCCCGCCTGATCGCGGCCGTTGCGCTTGGCGGCGTAGAGCGCGTCGTCAGCCTGTTGAATCAGGTTCCGCGGATACTGCCCTTCCGCGGGAACGGTGGTCGCACATCCGATCGAGACGGTGAGATATCCAAGCGCATTTCCCGTGTGCGGAATCCGGCAGGAACGGATCCGTTCACACAGCTGGCGTGCCACTTCGAGCGCACCCTCCTGCGGGGTATTCGGAAGCACCAGCGCGAACTCTTCGCCGCCAAAGCGCGCAACCAGGTCTCCGGGGCGTGTCGCCGAGCCCGAGATGATTTCGGCGAGGCGTTTCAGGCAGTGGTCGCCGGGCAAATGGCCGTAGAGGTCGTTGTAGGACTTGAAGAAGTCCACATCGAGAAGGAGAAACGACAACGGCTTGCGATCGCGCCTGGCGCGATGCCATTCGCTGCCCAGATACTGGTCGAGCCTGCGGCGATTGGCCAGCCGCGTCAGGGGGTCGGTCGCTGCCAGGGTTTCAAGCGCGTGATACGCCTTGTGCAGGGCCTCATCGGCTGCTTTACGCCGCGCAATGTCGCGCACCATGTTCAGGATTCCCACCGGCTTTTGCGTGACGGCGTCGGTCACCACGCGCAGGCTCGACTCCACCCACACGTATTGGCCGTCGCTCTTCCGCACGCGGCACTCGATCAATGCAGACGTCGTCTTGCCGCTGCGCAGTTCGCCCACCAGGACGGTGACGCGCGCCTGATCGTCTGGGTGCACCAGCGCCAGGCTCTGATAGCGGACAACATCGGAAGGCCGCCAGCCGCCCATGGTCCACGCCGCCGTGGAAACAAAATTCCGATGTCCATCGAAGTCGGCAAGAATGATGACATCGCGAGAGTTCTCGACAACCAGTTGATGCAGGGCCACGGTACTGGCCAGCTTTCGCTGCGTGTTCCGCAGATCGTCAAGGACTGTTGCCACCACGAAGAGCATGAAGACGCCGCAGGCAATGTACAGCTGCAGCAGCACCATCGGCCCCGCCGGCCGAAACCAAAGGACGCGCGCGAATGGACCGAGGCCGTGCAGGGTACACCATCCGCTGACGACCGTAATGAAGACTGTGGCGAGCGCCGACCACCCAAGCCCGAAGCAGACCAAGATGAGCGTCATCAGCGGGTAGATCAAGAAGACCAGCGGGATGATTGCCTGGCAGAACGAGGCCACGGTGAGCGCCACGAGGGCGACCGCAAAGAGCCAATGCGAACGCCATGCAACGTGCTCGCGAAGGCCGGTGCGCAACAGTACGACACAGGCGGGTGCCGCGATCGCATTCCCCAGCCCGTCGGTCACCATCCAGGCGCGCAGCGCCACCAGACCCTCTGCCTTGAAACCCACCGCATAGACCACGGCGAAGATCGATCCGGCAACGAAGGGCGCGACGGCTGCCGCGCTCCACAGGAAACGCGTCAGGTAGCGTCGGTCAGTAAAGCGGGGAAGCACCGCCGAACGCCGGCGCAACAAGAACGCAGCGATCCCCGACTCGACAAGATTCAGCGCGGTCAGGGCGAGATACGCTGCCCACCGATCTGGATTGACCGCAACTCCCGCTGCGAATTCGGCCACGAACGCAGCGCTGAAATACCGAGGCCAGGTCCAGCGCGGAACAAGCAGGAGATAGGCCAGAAGAATTCCATTGGCCATCCAGATCAGATGGCCGCTATCTTCGAGGCCGACACAAAGTGTCGCGGCAAAGACGAGGCCAAAGCAGCCCGCTGCCCCAAGCAGGAATCGGCGTCGACGCCGTGTGAGGGCGCGGACCCTCTGCGGAAGATGCCAGTCGTGACCGTTCACATCCTGCCTCAAGGGATTTCATCGGCGCGAATGGGTTGAGAATGAATCGTGGGGGAGAAACAGGTGGGATTCCGCGCAGGGGTTCAGGGCGCACGGTCAGGGACGCGGGCTCAACTCCGGATGAAACTCTGCTTTCCCGTCCGGCAACAGGACAATCTCCAGCCGGCCCTCCTGGCGCTCGAAGAGCTCCGGCCCGGTCATTTGCCGTTGACGATGGGTGGCGGCCTCGCTGTATTGCACCTTGACGGCGCTGCTTCCTCTGATCTGGAAGCGGTAGTGAAGGTCGGCGCCAGAGGCCATCGCGTCGGTTCCAAAGCTCGCGCTGGGGTAGTCTACCTCAAGCAATTTGATGGCAGCGCCTGTCCGGTTCTCCACGGTTGCATCGATGTGATACGAGCGGCAGCCGGCGAGAGCGGTCGCCAAGACAAGCAGCAGCACGAAGCGAAGTCTCTGGTTGCTGATCACGAGGCGTCCTCACCGGATTTCTCCGAAGTCTCTCCGGCTGCGATCTTCTTTTCGAGCCGGTCCAGGCGTTTCAACAGCTCGGGCAGCCGCTGAAAGATGGTCACGGCCCGCAGCCATACGCGGTTATCGAAGCCCGGCGAGCCGGAGATCATCTTTCCCGCCGGAATGTCGTGGCTCACGGCCGACTGCGCGGTCAGAATCACGCCGTCTCCCACGGTGCAGTGGCCGGCAATTCCAGCCTGTCCCGCCAGAATGACGTTGTTGCCGATGACCGACGAGCCGGCCAATCCTGTCTGCGCGCAGATGAGCGTGTTCTCGCCGACCTTCGATCCGTGTCCGACCTGCACGAGATTGTCGATTTTGCTTCCTGCACCGATCTCCGTCGCCCCGACGGTGGCGCGATCGACACATGCGTTGGCTTGGACGTCGACGCGATCGCCGAGCAGGACGGGACCCGACTGCGGAATCTTTTCCCACTCGCCCTTCTCGTTTCTCGAGAAGCCAAAGCCGTCGGCGCCGATGATCGCCCCGTTCTCGAGCGTGACATGATCGCCCAGAACGCAGCCTTCACGCACCACGGCATGGGCATGGGCAAAGAAATCATCGCCCACCTGTACGCCGGGGTAGAGAACGACGTGGGGCAGGAGCGTGGCGTTCTTCCCGATCCGCACTCCGGGACCGACGACCACATAGGCCCCGAGATGCGCTCCTGCGCCGATGACCGCGCTGGGGTCGACCACGGCGGTGGGATGAATGCCTTCTGGATAGGCTGGGGGCTGGTAGAACAGGCCCAAGGCCTTCGAAAAGGCATGGTAGGGATTCTTGATGCGCAGCGTCGCGGTTGCAATCTCGGCGAACTCAGGCTCGACCAGCACCGCGGCGGCTTGGGTGGTGCGGGCAAGGCTCGTATAGCGGGGATTCGCGACGAACGTGATTTCTGTGGGACCGGCTTCTTCAATCCCTTTGACGCCAGTCACTTCCACATTCGGATCACCGCGCAGTTCCGCGCCTAGCCGCGTTGCCAGTTCGCCAAGTTTCATCGAGGGAAATTGTACCGGAGAGCGCCGGCGCTATTCGTTCTGCGCTTCGCTGGGGAACAGTTCCGGCTGCGCCATCCTGGTGGCTGCCGCTTCACGTTTGCCGCGAGCCGAGCCGATCAGGCTCAGCACTTCGAGGGATTGGACGGACGACCGGGGCAGGTAAATGCGCTGGGTATTCGATCGCGTGTCCGGTGGGGTCAGAAACAGCCCAGCGCCCTCGATCAGGGATCGATCGTTGGCCGCCAGGCCTTCCAGCTCATCGCCGTCCATCAGCGTCATCCGGAGCCACAATCCCGAAGAGCGCGGACGGACCGCAAACCTTTTCTGCAGCAGGCGTTCGGGGTTGGTCTGTTCGCCGGCAGGGAAGTCGCGGACGTAGCAGACCCATTTCACCGTTTCCCACGCTAGTGTGATCACTTTTCCCATCTGGTCCAGGATCTCCAGCGAGCCTGCGTCCTGGCCGAAGAGAGCGCCTGCATATCCAGCCACCCAATCTCGGGAAAACTTCCGCACTATCACGGGTTTACGATGCGATGCCATCCCAGTGGATTGTCGCATGGACCGATGCGCGGCGGGGGCGGAAAAGCAGCGTTTCCAGTGCAGGCTACTCTAGCCAACAGGTACCATTTGTGTTAAGGTACTGGTTTGCAGACCCTGCCGAAAGACCTGTAAGCGCAACTGCATCAGGCATTTGGATGGTTGGGTAAGGATGGAATCAGGACGGGCATGCCCGACTACATTTACCTTCTTGAGAACCGGCTGTCAGCGAACCAAAAGCAAGCTCTTCACAAGCTGCGCGATGTCGCTCGCGACGCGGGAGTCATTCTCTTTCTCACCGGCGATGCCGTCCGCGATCTCACCAGCGGTCATGCCGTGCGCGATCTTGAAGTAGCCGTCCATGGAAACGCGCTCAAGCTGAAGAAAGCAATTGAGAAGACAGGCGGCAAGGTGTGGGGTGAAGACGAACCCTCGCACACCCTCTATCTCGCGTTTGCGGGCTCCGTGCGCATTGACCTGGTGAGTACGCACCGCACCGAATATCCCAAGCCGGGCAAGCCGGTGTACCACTGGAGCTCGATCCAGGACGACCTGCGCCGGCGTGACTTTACCGCCAATGCGATGGCCGTCTCTCTCAACGAGGGCTCGTACGGCCTGCTGATGGACCCGCTGAATGGCGCCGCCGATATCGAAGCGCGTACCCTGCGCCTGGTTTCGAATTACGGCTTTCTCGAAGAACCCTCGCTGCTGATCAAGGCTGTTCGCTATCGCACGCGTCTGGGCTGGGAGCTGGATCAACGCACCCAGACACGCTACGACAACGCCAAAGAAGAGAACGTCATCGAGCACCTGTCTACCCATGCGCGCAGCTATGAGCTGGAACAGATTGCGCACGAAGACGATGGGCTGAAGGTTCTGACGGCACTGGATACCGAAGGATGGATGAAGGTTCTGTTTCCAGCCTGGGTTGCCGCCAAGGCTGACGAGACAAAGCTCAAGGCCCTTCACGACCTGTCGGCGGAGTTGCAGATCCAGGGCGTCCATCCTGAGATGTCGGCTGCGCAGATGCAGCTGCTGACGGCCAAGCTGCCGAGCAAAGATGTTGCCGCGCTAAAGAAGCTTCTGCTGCGGCCGGGTTTCGTCGAAGAATGGAACAGCCTGGATGCGCTGGCTGCCGGTTTCCAGAAAGTGCTGATCGTCAAGCCGGCGCTGACGCCCTCGGCGACCTACAAGTTATTCACGAGCTACGATCCAAAGGCAGTTCTCTGGTTAGGTTTCACGGCCAGTTCCGCTGCGGTGAAGGATCGCTATGAGCAGTTCGTTAAAATCTGGCCCGAGGCTCGGCAGCGCATTCCTTATCTGCTGATGCAGGAGATGCGCATCACGCCCGATCTTGCCACCTACAACGAGATCGTCGACAAGGTGTTTCTTGAACTGATCGATGGGCATCTGACCACGCCGGAAGAAACCCGCGCATTTCTCGAGCCCTTCTCGCCTCCGGCACCGCCGCCGCAGATCACCATCAAGCGGACGCGTGCGCGCCGCGGCGCAGAACCCAAGGTCAAAGAGCGTACGTTCGACGAAGACGACGAGTCTGCATCGGACGAAGATTCCGACCTGGACGACGGCGGCGGTGAAGACGAAGACATGGGTCTGCCCAAGCTCGATCTGGGCGACGACGAACACGACGGCGACGAAGAAGAGGAAGAAGAAGCCGGCGACGACGAGGAGGAAGCACCTGCGCCCAAGCGTGGGAAGAAGGGTGCTGAACCGCCCAAGGCCTCCAAAGCCGCTGCGCCCGCCGCAAGTGCGAAGTCCGCGAAAGAAGCCGCCAAGCCGACCCCGGCTGCGAAGGGCGCTGCTGCCAAGAGCGCTGTTCCCCCGGAGAAGGCGCCTACCGCTAAGCCTGTGCCCGCGGCAAAGCCCGCTGCACCGGTTACCAAGGCCAAAGTGCAGGCCCCCGCGCCTGCCGCAAAGAAGGTCGTTCCTCCGCCTGCTCCTGTGAAGGCTGCGAAGCCTGCACCCAAGGCATTGCCCAAACCAGCTCCGAAGCCGGCGCCGAAGAAGGCTCCCGCCAAGCCGGTGGTGAAGGTCGCGGTCAAGACCAAAGCCAAGCCGGTCGCCAAGGCTGCTGCTGCGGCAAAGAAGCCAGCGCCCAAAGCGGCCAAGCCGGTTGCGAAGAAGCCGGCGCCCAAGCCAGCCAAGAAACGCTAGTCGATTTGCGCACGTCGCCCTCTCCTGGGCAGACGTGTGTCGTGGTGTTGGTCGACCCGTCTCCCGCCCGCGATTTGCGGTGCGCTTCCCTCCAGTGCGCGTGATATGTTCGAGTCAATTCCGGAGGACCTTCGCATGATGGGTTTGTGTCGCCGTACGTTAGGTGTCGCTCTGCTGGTGTCTTCAGCTTTTGCGTGGAACTCCGCCTACGCGGTCGACAGGCTGCGGGAGCATGCGACGCACGGCGCCAGCGATGCAGGGTATCGCTTCGAGCGGGGCGGCTGGACCTATGTGCACCTGGAAGGAACGCCCTCGCAAATCGGATTTCAGCATGGCAGCCTGCTGGCGAAAGAGATCGCCGACCTCATCCACGTCAACAAGGTTGAGACGCTGCATTCAACCCATCGCAACTGGGAGTTCTATCGCGAGGCGGGACGCAAGATGTTCTGGCCTCGGATTGAACCGGAATACCAGCAGGAGCTGGAAGGCATCGCCAAGGGTGTGCAGTCCCAGGGAGTCAAGCTCGATGTATGGGACATCGTGGCCCTGAATGGCGCCATCGAGCTGCCCGAATATTATGTGCCGTGGCTGAACAAGAATCAGAAGGCCGAGAACGCGCCGCATATCTTGCCCCAGGGACGCTGCTCGGCTTTTATCGCGACCGGCAGCTACACCAAGGGCGGCAAGATCGTGATCGCGCACAACAACTGGTCGGGCTATGCCGACGGCGAGCGCTGGACAATCATCTTCGACATCGAACCAGCCCATGGCCACCACATGGTGATGGATGGCGAGCCCGGCGTGATTACCAGCCAGGACGACTTTGGCGAGAATGACGGGGGACTGATGGTGACCGAGACGACCATCACCCAGTTCGAAGGATGGAATCCCGACGGGATTCCCGAATTTGTGCGTTCGCGCAAAGCACTGCAATACGCCGGCACCATCGATGAATATGCGTCGATTATGCGTGAAGGCGACAACGGCGGTTACGCCAACGACTGGCTCATCGGCGATCGCAAGACGGGCGAGATCGGCTATCTCGAACTCGGTCTGAAGAACACACCCTTGTGGCGCACCAAAGACGGCTTCTTCGTCAGCTCGAACTTCGCGCGCGATCCCAACCTGATCAAGGTTGAAACCGACGGCTTCGATCCCAACAATCTTGGCAGTTCGCCCAATGCGCGCCGCGTGAGCTGGGAGAAGAACATGAGCCAATACAAGGGCCGTATCGACGTCGACCTCGCCGAGAGCTTTCTCTCCAGCCACGAAGACAGCTTCACGGGCAAGACAGGCGCCGACGAGCGCACGCTCTGCGGTCACGTCGATACCGCGAAACGCGGCACGCCCGAATGGGATTGGGGTCCGTACTACCCTGGCGGTGCAGTCACCGGTAAAGTCGCCGACTCCGACATGGCGGAGCATCTTGCGCTGATTGCGCGCGCCGGCCATCCCTGCGGTGAAGACTTTCTGGCTGCGCCGTTCTTTGCGGCCCATCCCCAATACAGCTACTTGAAGCCGGTCCTCAGGGATATGAAGGCGGGTCCGTGGACGACCTTCTCCGCCGGCGAGAAGCAATAGCCGAGGCGTAAGCGCGCGGGCAGGGATCGAGCTATTTGTAGACGATCCGAATCGTGGTCTGCGTGACCGGGCAACCGACATGCAGCACCGCGTCGCGAAACGCGGGCGCACCCAAACCGACATGCGGATTGTTGGCGAAGCCGAAGCCCTCTTTCGGAATGCCGAAAAAATTCCGGTCGAGCTTCATGTTCTTGTTTTCATCGTGCAGCACCACGACCCCATAATCGCCGGCATCGAGGCCGCTCATCGCCACAGTTGTTCCGTGCTGCCCGGCAGCGACCGGCGCAGCCTCGTGGCGCACGGCCTTCGTCACATTTTCGGGCCAGCCATCGGCAGATCGAAACAGCAACACGCCCACCACGCCCGCGGAGTTGCGCAGGCCTTCGACATGCACGCGCAAGGCGCACCCGCCGGGCTCTTCGGCACGCAGGTTCGCAGACACCGGAAATCCGGAGGCGAGCAGAAGCAGCAACAGCGCGCGAACGCAGGTCATCATCGCTAGGTCAAAAGACGCGAAGCATCGCTCGTCGTAAGCGAAGCACTTATGCGACGACATGCCAATACGCGCGCAAATGAAAGCGCGTGAGCTCAGAATTGTGAACGGGGTAGAAGCGAAGGCTAGTAGCGCCCGCGTCCCCTGGATTGCCCGCCGCCGCCGCCACCACCACCGCTGCCTTTACGGGCCTGGTAGCAATCGCGGCAGAACACTGGCCGGTCGCCCCTTGGCTCGAACGGAACAGTGGTCGGCTGGCCACAACCGGAGCAGATCACAGGCGTCCCCTGTGCAGGAGCTGAACGGTAGCCGGAACCCCCCCCACCTTGATCATTCTTTTTTGCCATGCGGCAAGGCTTGCAACGCTTCGGTGTCGAATAACCGCGTTCCTGAAAGAACGCCTGGTCTGCAGCGGTGAAGGTGAAGTCCTGCCCGCAATCGCTGCACGTGAGTTGAATATCTCCTGGCATCGGGGTTCCTCGTGCCGAGATTGTAACCCTGTTTCGTCTGAAATTGCATAAGGATTGTGTTTAGATGGAAAAACTTAGGCCCAAATCCAACTAATACTTTAAGTCTGATGACAAGCTTTACCGGCCTGCACGATATAGTCTCAGCGAAGCAGGAGCGTTCTACCCCTGCCTCCTTGTTTACTGTTTTGTCACTATGGACGGTACACATCCGCAGCCCGCATTTGAAACCATTCGCCGAGTTCTGGAGGGCGAAAAACAGCTCTTTCACGAGCTGATCCGGCCCTGCGAGCGATCGATTTACCTCCTCCTTTTCTCCCTGCTCAAGAACGAGTCTGAGGCCGAAGACGCCGCGCAGGACACGGTCGTGAAGGTCTACAAGAACCTGCACCTGTTTCGGGGCGAGTCGCAATTCCGCACCTGGGTGCTCTCGATTGCCCGCAATGAAGGCCTGGGACGGCTCCGCAAACAGGCCACACGGCGCGAGGAATCTCTGGATGCCGCGACCGACGACCAGACCGGCGACTACACCCCGGCGATCCTGACCAGCTGGCGCGAGATTCCCTCGGAGGCACTGGAGCAGAAAGAGCTTGGGGCCCTGCTGCGCGCGGCCATCGAGGGCCTGCCGGAGATTTACCGTAACATCGTCATCCTTCGCGACATCGAAGAGATGGATATCCGTGAGACTGCAGCTGCGTTGGGCATCAGCGAAGCTGCGGTCAAAGTGAGGCTGCACCGTGCTCGCGGCATGCTGCAGCGGGAGCTAGCCCCGAAATTGAAAGCGTTTGCACCCAAGCGCAAAGGCTTTCTGTGGGGGCGCGCATGAGAATCGACTGCAAACACGTCTGGCAGTACATCTCGGCGTACATCGAGGGCGATGTCGACGCATCGTTGCGTGCCGACATCGAGCGCCATCTCGAGACGTGCGAAATCTGCTCGGCTGTGCTCGACTCGACGCGCAACGTCGTCATCCTGATGGCCGACGATCGTGTCTTCGAACTCCCTACCGGTTTCAGCCAGCGCCTGCACGAGCGTATCGACAGGGAACTGGAGCGCACTGCTTCTTAGTTAGTAAATACCAGGCAGGCTCAAGGGAGGCGTTTGTGCTGCGTTGCCGGAGGGGGGCCGGTTCGGTGCACCTGGGGATGCGTCCAGGTTTCAAGGCCGACCAGCACCAGCGTCAGAACTGCCAGGGCCACCTGCAGCTTCTCAGAGCGCCTCTCTTTGACGCTCAGGGGACGCCGCCGCCATTGCGCCGAGGGACGCGCGCGCAGATGCCAGATCCAAAACACCACGGCCAGGTTCACGACCGCACCCACGGTGGCAAGGATCAGCATGGGAATGCGGATGGCATCCTGGTGAAAGCCTTTGGCCGGTGCGTAAATGCCGCTGGCAGCCGCCAGCGCAGAAAGACCGATCGCGACGCGAATTCCGCTGATGGTCAACACGGCCGTGCAAAGGCTCTGCGCCATCGCGACCAAAAGGCTGACGCTGCCGACAGCAGTCCATCGTCGATTGCCCACGCGACCTCCCGCCGCAACCAACGGATCGAGGTCGGGCTCCCTCAGGCTAAAGCATTGCCGCCCGTGGGCCAATCCAAAGTCCGTCTTGACCCGTTCATCCTACGAAGGGGCCGGAGCAAAGAAAATCATTTCCTCCAGTCCCTCTTTCGCTGTAACCTTTCGCCCGTGCGCGCACTCCTACAGTGCGTGCCACGGAACGTGCGGGATCGTATTTCAATCCTGCTCGCCCCAACCGGCGGAGCCCTTCCGCCCCAACCCTAAACGAGGTCAAATTCCATGAAGAATCAATTGAACGCTCTGCTGCTCTCTGCAGCTCTCACCGGTCTGATCGGCGGAACCGTTGCGGCTCACGCAGCAACTGCGGGCACAGCTGCGAAGGGCACCTCGGCCAAGGCGGCCAAGGCCGGCCTGCGCTACACCAGCCAGGACACCACCAAGCACTCTTGTAAGGGCAAAAACGATTGCAAGGGCACGGGCGGATGCAAGTCCAGCGACAACGGCTGCAAGGGCAAGAACAGCTGCAAAGGCAAGGGCGGCTGCGCCACCGACGGCTCCAAGATGCCGAAGTTGGTCTAACTCAACGGAAGGGACCTGCAGCTGCTCGGATGACTCCAGAGTCGTCCCGCGTCGTTCGGGTCCCTTCGCTTCTCTGCTTCACCGTCTCCCGGTTGCACATCCATATTCATTCGTCCCCATAAAACATTCCTTGGTCCCTCAACCCAGGCTTCTGATCACAAAATTCTATGGCCGGCAATCGCTTCAACGCGTTCTCGAATCACGGCATCGGCATCGGACTGCGCATTCCGCATTACCAGCACATCTTTTCGCGCAAGCCGGTCGTGGACTGGTTCGAGATTATCTCCGAGAATTTCATGGTCGATGCGGGTCGTCCGCTCGCAGTGCTGGACCAGATTCTGGAGCAGTATCGTGTGGTGCAGCACGGCGTGTCGATGTACTTCGGTTCCGCCACTGAGCCTGACCCCGAGCATCTCCGTCGCCTGAAGCAGTTAGTTCGCCGCACCAATACTCCATGGCTGAGCGACCATCTGTGCTGGGGATCGGTCGATGGCACATACACCCACGACCTGCTTCCGCTACCCTACACGTGGGAAGCGGTGAAGCGGACGGTGGAGCGGGTGCGCCATGTCCAGGATGTCCTCGAGATTCCTGTGGCCGTGGAAAACGTCAGCTCGTATGCTGCCTTCAACAGCTCGCAGATGACCGAGTGGGAGTTTCTGAACGAGGTTGTGGAGCGCGCCGATTGCGGCATTCTGCTGGACGTGAACAACATCTATGTTTCCTCGGTGAATCACGAGTTCAATCCGATGGAGTATGTGAACGCCGTGCCCGCGCATCGCGTTGCGCAGATCCACATTGCCGGACACTCGCGCTACGAGAAGTACATCCTCGACACCCACGACCATCCGGTGATCGATCCCGTATGGCAGCTCTACGCGCGCGCCGTCGAGCGCTGCGGGCCCACGCCCACGCTGCTTGAGTGGGACGATCACATTCCCAGCTTTGATGAAGTCCATCGCGAAGCGAAGAAGGCGGAACGCTATCTGCACGCGCGCACCGCCGCTGTCAGCGAGGTGGCCAAATGAGTGAGCCGACGATGTCTCTCGCCGACCTGCAGCGCGAGATGGCCGCCGCGGTGATGCAGCCGTTGACCGCGGACGAGCAGATGCGTGCGACCTCTGCCGATGGTCGCAACATGCAGCACGTTGCCGCATCCTTCATCGCGCCGAACAGCAAACTCGACTCGTTCGAACGCCTCGAGATCTACAACCGCCAATACTGGTTCCGCGTGCTGGGTGCACTGGCCGAGGATTATCCTGCGCTTCGTGCTGTGCTGGGCGCACCGGCCTTTGAAGCGCTCTCGCTCGCGTACCTTACTGCCCACCCGAGTCGCTCGTTCACGCTGCGCAACCTGGGGTCGAAGCTTGCGGACTGGCTGGCCGCCAATCCTGAATTTGCGGGACGTCGTCATCGCCTCGCGCTCGACGTGGTGCGCATCGAGTGGGCCTTCATCGAGGCATTCGACAAGGGCGAATACGCACCGCTCATCACGGAACAGATTGCGACGCTCGATGCCAGTTCGCGGCTTGCTCTACAGCCGCACGTGTGCCTGCTGGCTCTGGACTATCCCGCCGATGACCTGGTGCTGTCGCTGCACAAGCGCGACAAGCGCCAAACCAGTGAAGCCGGCGTGCGGCATGAAGACGACGACGAAACACCTGCCAGGCTGCCCAGGCTGCGTCTTCGCCCGACGTGGGTGGCTGCACATCGCGTCGACAACTCCGTCTACTATCTGCGGATCACGCGCGAAGAGTTCCTCACGCTCAAGGCACTGCGGCAGGGCTTGCCGCTGGCCGATGCGATCCAGACCGGCTTGATCGGTTCGCGCATCGCGCCGTCGCGTCACGCGGGAATTATCCAGAGATGGTTCGGCTCGTGGGCGGAGCTGGGATGGATTTGCGCGCCGGACATCGAATCGCTGGCCCAGGAATAATCGTCCTCCCTCAGAACGGAATCCTATGCAAACGCTCGCTGATCTCTACCTTCGTGTCGCTGGACTTTTCGGACGCCTGCAGTCCGCCCTGCTTCTTGCCATCCGTCTCTACTGGGGCTTCCAGTTCATCCAGGATGGTTACGGCAAGTTGACCCATCTCGACAAGGTGACGGAATTCTTCACCAGTCTTGCTCTGCCCGCGCCGCACATGACTGCGCTGATGGTCGCGTCGATCGAACTGGGCGGCGGCATCCTGTTTGCGTTGGGCGTCCTGTCGCGCCTGACGTCGCTGGTGCTCTTCGTCAACATGACGATGGCGTATCTCAGCGTGCCCGACGACCGCGTCAACTTCTCGCACTTTCTGTCGAAGCCGGATGACTTCTACGGCGCCGGTCCTTACACCTACTGGTTCGCCGCGCTGCTGATTCTGGTTCTTGGTCCTGGATGGATCGCGGTCGACACGCTGTTGAAGCGTCGATTCGCGCCAGTGACGTAGCCGGGCTACGCGTGAATCAGATCGAGGTCAGGAAGCAGCACGACGCTCTCCTGCTCCCTCGGATCGGTGCGCGCAATCACGGCGACGACCGTTTCGGTTGCGCTGGGGTTGTAGGGCAGATGAGGCACATCGGCAGGGATGTAGAAAAAGTCTCCCGGCTCGACGATGGTGTGCTGCTCCAGGCGTGCGCCATGCCACACTCCGGACGCACCCTGCAAGGCGTAGATTGCCGTCTCATGCGTCGCGTGCTTGTGCGCCTTGGCCCGTGCTCCCGGAGGAATCGTCACCAGCTGCATGTGGATGCCTTGGGCACCGACCGACTCCGCCGAGATTCCCACCGCGTAGACGAGATTCTGCTTGCCGATGAACGGCGTGCCTGCCTGGACCAGCCGGCAACTCCGCAGTGTGGTTTCGTGGGCCTGAAGGTTCATGGGTGTCGTTCCTCCGCGCATGCCGTCGCCGAGTGCAGCGAAGAGGGGAATGCGCCCTCGCATCATACGCCGTCGCTCGTTCGGCAGGTATCGGCGTGTTGATTTGCCGGGCGCGTGCCGGGGACCGCAAAGGCTCGAAATTCCGCGTGATAACCTTATCCACGGAAATTTTTGCCCTCCGCGGCCTACATCTCTTGTGCGGAAGGCCCGGAGAAAATAATGCGCAGAACCAGCGTGTGCCTTGCATTGGCCGCGACCATCCTTGGCCTCCTCTCGTACAAGGCCGCTGCACAAACCACCCGCACACAGAATGCCGCGCTTGCTCTCGACCATGGCTGGCAGTTTCGCCAGGTGACGACCACGCCGCAGGAGGCAGAGGCCGGCTGGCTGCCTGCCACGGTGCCGGGCGATGTCCATCTCGACCTGCTCGCGAACAAAAAGATCGAAGACCCCTTCTACCGCGACAATGAATCGAAGCTGCAATGGATCGAGAACGCGAGCTGGGAGTACCGCGACACCTTCGAGGTCGCGCCCGCGCTGCTGGCCCGCACCAATGTGGATCTGGTCTTCGAAGGCCTCGACGCCGCGGCCCAGGTCTACCTCAATGGCACGCAGATTCTCAATGCGGACGATTCCTTCCGCATCTGGCGTGTGGATGCCAAGGCGCATCTGCATCCTGGAAGCAATCTGCTCCGCGTGGTCTTTCCGTCGCCCATTGCAGCCGCGCAGCTTGTGGCCGCGACCGACCCCTGGCAGCCGCGCACCGGCACCGCGGCGAAGACCTATATTCGCAAGGCAGCCTATGAATACGGGTGGGACTGGGGCCCGCGTTTTGTCACCAGCGGCATCTGGCGTCCCGCGCGCCTCGAAGCCTGGGACAAGGTTCGCATTGCCGATTTCGCTATTCGTCAGCGCGATGTGAGCAAGACGGTCGCGCACATCGATGCGGAAGTTGAAGTGGAATCTTCCACCAACGGCCCCGCGCAAATCACGGTCGACTCCACGGGCGGCCCGGCGCCGGTGTCTTTCAGCAAACTCGTCACGCTCCACACCGGCAACAACGTGATCGATCTTCCTGAAGAGATTCGCGAGCCCAAGCTGTGGTATCCGGCAGGCTACGGCGATCAGCCGATTTACAGTTTCGATGTTCGCGTCTCCGTGGCGGGCCAGGTGGCCGACAAGCGCAGCGTTAAGACGGGTCTGCGCTCCATTATTCTTGATCGCCATCCTGACCAGTGGGGCCGCAGCTTTCAGATCGTCGTCAACGGCATTCCCGTCTTTGCCAAGGGTGCGGACGTGATCCCGTTCGACAGCTTCGCCAATCGCGTGACCACGGCAAACTACCGGCGCATTCTGGAGTCGGCGCGCGACGCCAACATGAACATGATTCGCCATTGGGGCGGGGGCTATTACGAGACCGACGAGTTCTACCAGATCTGCGACGAGCTCGGCATCATGGTGTGGCAGGACTTTATGTACGGCAACGACTGGCAGCCCGGCACGTACAACTTCAAACTCACGATGGAGGCCGAAGCCGAAGATCAAGTCCGCCGCCTGCGCAATCATCCCAGCATCGTAGTCTGGTGCGGCAACAACGAAACCGAAGAGGCTCTCAACTGGGCTCCGCGCGATAAGCTGCCTCTCGAAGTGAAGTACCAGATGTGGCAGGACTATCTCACCGAGTTCAGCGGCATTCTCAACCGGGTCGTCGAGAAGCTGGATGCGCAGGTGCCGTACTGGCCCAGCTCGCCAAGCTCGGACTACGAAGAGCTCAGCTCGAAATACCAGAGCGGCGACGCGCACGTGTGGGATGTGTGGCATGGCCGTGTGCCGTTCTCTACCTACGAGACGCACAATGCGCGTTTTGTCACCGAGTACGGCTTCCAGTCGTTCCCTGAGATGCGCACCATTGAGTCGTTTACCCAGCCTGAAGATCGCACCAGCATCTTTACACCCGTGATGCTGGTGCATCAGAAGAACAACGAAGGCAACTCGATCATCCACGACTACCTGCTGAAGGATTATCCGGAGCCGAAGGACTTTCCCAGCTTTCTGTATGCGAGCCAGGTGCTGCAGGCCGAAGGCATCAAGATCGGAGCGGAACATTTCCGCCGCTCGCGGCCGGATACGATGGGCTCCATCTTCTGGCAGTTGAATGACTGCTGGCCGGTAGCGTCCTGGTCTTCGATCGACTACTACGGCCGCTGGAAGGCTCTGCAGTATTACGCGCGCCGCTTCTATGCGCCGGTCCTGGTTTCGCCCCACGTCGAAAACGGGTCGGTGAAGGTGTACATCGTCTCTGACAAGACGGCGGCACTGCCGGCTACGCTGCGCGTGCGCCTGATGGATTTCGACGGCAAGGTTCTGCTCGAAGACAGCCACGAAGTCAGCGTTGATGCGTTGAGCTCGAAGGTTTATCTGGAGTGGCCATTGGCAAAGCTGACGCAGGCAGGCGCGGCCGACACATCAAGCGTGTTCGTGGTGGCAGAACTCACGGCTGGCGGCACGCAGCTTTCACGGAACCTAACCTACCTCGCGCCTACGAAGGAAATTCATCTGAAGCCCGCGCACCTGGCTGTCGAGACTGCAGGCGCCAACGGTAAGTACACCGTTCGGATCACCGCGCCGGTGTTGGCCCGCAGCGTTTACCTGTCTTTTGGATCTCTCGACGCGCAGGGGTCGGACAACTACTTCGATCTGATGCCGGGAGAGACGCGCGAGATTGGTGTCACCAGCGCTGTGTCGCTCGACGAGTTGAAGGCGCAACTGCACGTCATCTCGTTGACCGACGCTTTCGCCGCAACGTCGAGCGCGACTGTCTCGGCCACGCACTGAAAAGGGAAGAGGGCTGAAGCGATCGCCTCAGCCCTCCCTTTCATGATGCGCTTCGTTAGAACGAAAACACAGCCTGCAGAAAAATGCGTCTCGACGCGGCGCCCTGCGAGAACATCTGGCCGGCCAGTCCGCGCGACTTGCCGAAGTTGGCTCCCGCATCGTATCCGGACACGTTGCCCGACGAGTCCAGAATCGGCGAAGGGCTGATGGTTCCGGTGGGCGTTCCATAGTTGATGTTGTTGAACAGGTTCAATGCTTGTGCGCTGAAGGTCAGGCTGTACTTCCGCCCGGTGCCTCCGCCGAACATGCCGCGCGGTGGGCCTCCTCCTCCGCTCAGACCTCCCGGCCCAAGGCCTCCCCCGGGACCGCCTCGGCCGCGTCCACCTCCTGGTCCGCCGGGGCCACCATCCTGGTGCATGCCGCTGGACTCAACCTTCGGGCCGAGCCCGAACCCGCGACTTACGCGTAGATTCACAGCCACCGACGCAGGACTATCGCCGAGGTTCATTCCCAGCAGTTTTTCCCCAGGCCCCGGCGTCACGTCGAGGCATCCGTACGAGGTCGTCACAAACTGCGATGAGCCCGAGCCGCACATGGAACTGTCAGCGATGCCTGGCCGGTCGTTGATGAAGTTATCTCCTGTCAGGTCGAGTCCCGACACGATGTTGTAGGGCCGGCCCGAACGCGCCACGATGAACGGATTGAGGCGAAGACCCCACGGGGCCGTGTAGTTGCCCATCAGAAATACCATGTGGCGTGAGACAAAGCCCGCGCGCCCATAATCCTGACTCAGGTTGTACGAGTTTGAGACCTCGCCTCCTGCACCATCCGTATTTGCGAACGACAAGTTATAGAACCCGAAGACGCTGAACTTGGGCGAAATGCGCGCATTCACGTTCAGGATCATCTGGTTCTGCTTGTAGACGGCCTCTGAGAAGTACTGGTCGTCAATTCCTAACGAGGCATTTGGCCGCGGCCCCGTGGAGCTGTTGTAATACGTCGTCCCCGTCAACGGCTCGAAGGCATTCGCGTCGCGCGTCACTACCTGGTGCACGCCGAATGAACGCAGGTACGTCACCGTTGCGGTCGTCGTCTTGGTCAGTTGTCGTTCGAGGCTCGCGCCCAATTGATGGGTATAGGGCGCATGAAAATGCGGCGCGATGCTCACAATCGTGCTGTTCGGCGTGGCCGTGTAAGGAGCGGCCGGCAAACAGGCAGAAAAATCAACGCTGGTCAGGCTGGTTCCGTTCAGGCATGCGGGCGATGTCGCCGTCAGCTGCACCTGTCCGGAGTTGATGCTCTGCTGCGTCGCAGCCAGCACGTTGGCGATCTGCACTCGGTCATAGAAAATTCCATACCCGGCGCGCAGCACGGTTTTTGCGGGCTTGTTGCCTTTGGCATCCAGCGCATAGGCCAACGCCACGCGGGGGGCCCAATCGTTGTGATCCGCAATGTGGTTCTGTGCCTCCCAACGGATTCCGCCCGATAGCGTGAAACGAGGATTGACCTTGATGTCGTCTTGCAAGAACAGCGCCCCATCGAAGACGTTGGCCACGTAACTGGTGCGGCCCGCCGCGGCGGTAAAGTTCACAAGATCGCTTCCCACCGCGTTCAGGTTCTGCCCTGCGGCCAGCTTGGCCAATGCATCCTGGTAGCCGGCGAACGAGAAAGTCAGTGTCCCATTGCGATTGGAGGTCGACGTGTTGGCATCGCGATTGTCGCGCAGCCAGGCGCCGAACTTGATCGCATGCCTGCCAACACTCATCGTGGTAAAGTTCTGCAGCTCGAGGTGATCCTGGTGATCGTTGGACAACTGGGTCGATGCACCGCCGCCGGTAAAGTTGCCGCTGACCTTGATGGTCGGCAGCGCGCTGACCGGGGTATCGGTTTCCAAGGCGCGCCGGTATTCAAGCCGCGTCTCATTCACGATGTGGTCGTTGATGATTTGCGAATCGCTCAGCTGCAACGTATGTTCGATGGAATTGGAAGAGATGGATTGGGAGGGCAGCTGCGTGTTGCTGATATCGCCCGACTCCGCGTCGTAATAGAACTGATAGCGCATGGTCAGCGTGTTCTTATCGCCCAGTTGCAAATCGATGCGCGGCGAAACCGTGATGTGATTGTGAGGATTCGGTTCGGATCCTGAACAGATGCCTGCCGCATACACGCCGAAACCAAAGTCGCATGTTCCGGCAACTGCGGGCTGGAAGTCGTACACCTGTTCATCGTGATTGTCCCGCTGTTCCATACTCAAAAAGAAAGAGGACTTTTTACTCAGCGCTCCGCTGACCGTGGCGTTGTATTGAATGCGGTTATATGGGGGAATGGTCCGCACAAAAGGATCGCCGGTGTTGAAGGCACTGTCGTTTCCCATCACGAATACCTGTCCGTGCAGCTTATCGGTGCCGGGCTTGGTGAGAATCTCGATGCGCCCATAGCCGAGGCGGTCGAACTCCGCCGAAAACGGATTCTGATTGATGCGGATTTCGCGAATCGCCGATTTGGGAGGCAGCTGTCCGCCGGTGAATCCATCGATATAAATCTGCCCGCCGTTGGGTCCGGCAGAAGGCCCAGCCAGCGCCTGCAACTCATTCGACAGCTCGTCAGGATCGTCGGACAGGGCGTCGAGATCTTTGCCTTTGATCACAACCGCGCTGGCATTGCCGCCTGCTTCCACATTCACGGAGGGCGAGTCGTCGGTGACGACCACATTTTGCTGCTCCACCTCAACCGCCATTGACACATCGACGCGCTTGATTTGCCCGGCTGCGACCTGGATCAGCTGCGACTGGAAAGGCGCGAAACCGGCGAAGGATACCTGCACGTAATAGCTGCCCACCGGCAATCCGCGCACTTCGTAGGCTCCGGCTGCATCTGCTTTCACCGACTTCAACGGCACGCCATCCTTATTGGCGATCGTGACAGCGGCGCCGGGAATCAACGCTCCCGAAGGATCAGAAACATGTCCGTGAATCGTAACCGTAGTTATGGCGTCCGGTGCGGACGCCGCCGTTTGCCCGTTGGCCGCCGTGGCAGTGATCCAAAGCATGAAGCCCAACGAGACATACATCAAGAAACGCAATTGCAGGTACACTCATCCCCCATCCATTTGGTTGTCGAGTCTTGCCGATCGTGCGTTGCGTGCTACTGCGCCTCTGCTTCGCCACCGCCGCCGCCCGAGCCCATGCTCCAACTTGACAGCAGGTTGCGACTGGCTTCAGGCGCCTCAAGCAACGGTTCCACGCCGGTGAGCAGAGTAATTGCTGTGACATCTGAAGCACCCGCGGTCGCAACCAGCATCACCGCGGCGCCTTTCTTCAAGTCGGCAAAATGGATGACAGGCGTGCGATTCAACAGGGCCTGCATATCGCCACCTCTACCTGATCCAGCGCCGCCTGGACCTTGTCCACTGCCGGCTCCGTAGCTTCTTCCCGGACCTGGACTTGGCCCGCCAGAGCCGCCTGTTCCATTGCCCATGCCCGCCGACGGGGAGGTTCCCTTCAACCGCGCCGCGATCATGCGTGCCATCGTTTCGGGCAGGGCGTGCATTGCTGCATCGGGCGTGATGTGCACCGTCACCTGCTTCTTGGTCAGCAGATCTTTCACTGAGAAGGTCGAACTCGCTTCATCGAGAGACGCGATGGTTCCTGAAATGTTGCGGAAACTGCCCGACACCACTTCGCTGGCATCAATCGACGTGCCGTCGGCGTTCTTCGTTCCGCGGGCGCGCAGCTGGTCGCCAGCCTGAATCGCATCGATCGGTGCCGGCTGCGCGAGATCAAACCGGATCGAAGCCGGCGCATACCGCTTGAGCACCGTCGTCTTGCTCACATGGACCGTCATGATCTTCAGCGTGGGACCAGCACCGCTGGTCACTACAAGGACGCCGTTCGCGGGATCAACGCTCTTAACCAAGCCGCCTACGCCGCCGCGTGCCCAATCTTCGCGTTCCTGCTGCTGCTTCTTGGCGACATCGGCCGCTTTGATGGTGATAATCTGCGTCGCCTGCGCGGTGTCGCCGGTTGCGTTGGGGTCGACCCGCACCAGGACGCGATCGCCCGTAGCCAGGTCGCCCAGCTGAATCGTCTCCGCTGCGCTCAAGTCCTTCTGCCCGGGTTCCACACGCTTGATGGCCGCCGTCGCGGGCACCTGCACCTGCTTCACATCGCCGCTGTCTGGCTTAATCGTGACCGTGTCGCCATTGATGGCGGTCACTGTACCTACGATGCGGGCCGGCGCCTGCGCGCGCGCCATTAACCCCGCGCTTGCTGCAGCCAGCGCCATGCCCAACACAATCTGACCCAATCTCTTGCTTGTCATAAACCTCGATCTTTCAATCCATCTCCGCTGAGAATACCTTGCAAACCCGGCACGAACCTCATTCCGGTAGACGAACGGGTGCCGCAAAAGGTTGAGCCCAGGGATCTGATTGAAATACCTGAACCTTAAGCCCACCTTAATGGATCCCAGAATCGCTCGCTTTCAGTCGCGCGCGTTCAGGCAACCCCCGCCGACCCAATGCGCGCTTTCGTCGTAACCAGCGGGTGGCATCGGGCGTGGAAATGATTGATCTTGATGCGCTTTTCGCTTGGGGCGAGCATCGCTCGCCGGTCCATCTCGTCAGCGGGAAGGCGTCAGCTCTGCCAAGCAGGCTACGACGCGTACGTCACCTGCCCCAGGATGACCGGCCGCTTTGCTCCCGTTGCCGACGGAACATTGCCCGGCAGATGATGCCAGGTCATCCACGCCATCAACGCGAATGCCGCTGCCTCTTTGGCTTCGGCCGGCATGCCGAAATCTTCGATCGTCGCGACGGTGCAGCCCAAAGGCTCGAGGCGCCACGAGAGCATTTTCATCAGGGTCGCATTGCGCGCGCCACCGCCCGAGACGATGTAGTCCGCCGGAGCACCCTTCATCTTCGGTCGCACAAAGCGGGCGTAGCTCTCGGCGATGCTCTCCGCGGTCAGCGCTGTCGCAGTGGTCACGGCGTCGGCGGGATTGTGGCTGTGCTTGCGGCACTCCTTCAGGAAGCGCGCGGCATACTCGCGTCCATACTGCTCGCGCCCGGCGGTGCGCGGTGGCTTGATGCTGAAATATTTTTCGTTGAGTGCTCTCTCCAGCACCTTTGCCAGTACTGTTCCGCGTGCCGCGATCGCACCGCCTCTGTCGAACTTCTTGCCGAACAGCTCCTGTGCAAGCGCGTCGATCACCATGTTGCCGGGTCCGGTATCGAAGGCAATCGCAGCATCGATGGACTGTTTGGCGGGAATGGCCGTCAGGTTCGCGATGCCGCCGATATTCTGCAGCACCCGGCCACGCTTCGGATGAGCAAACAGGACATAGTCGAGCATGGGAACAAGCGGTGCACCTTGCCCGCCGGCAAACATATCTGCAGGCCGAAAATTCGATACCACCGGCGTGCCCACCGCAGCCGCAATCGCCGTCGCTTCTCCCAGCTGCCAGGTGCACGCAAACGTTTCGCCGGCGTAGCTCTCGGCCTTGCCCTGGTGATAGAGCGTTTGCCCGTGGCACCCCACGAGGTCCAACTTGATGCGATGCTTCTTTGCGGTCGCACGCACGGCGTCAGCGTACGCCAATCCTAAACGCCAATGCAGGCGCGCCAGCTCCGCCGTAGAAATCGACGCAGCATTCATCGCCGCCAGCACTTTGCGCCGAAGCCCGGCAGGGTAGGGAAATCCTTCGTGCGCGAGCAATGTCAGATGAGGCTTGCGCCTGACGGGCGCGATCCGCACGACCGCCACATCAATGCCATCGGCGGAGGTTCCACTCATCACGCCGGCGACCGTCATGATTTGTTTCCTCACGAGGCCTCCGCGGGCGATGCGGCGCGCGGATCAATGATGTCGCCTTGTGCCTGGGCCGCAATAGTTTCGCCGAACGCCAGAATCTTCGCGCGCAGCGCATCCAGTTGTTGCGGGGTCAACGCCCTCGATGTCTTGGTCGCAAACAAGCGGGCCTGCTTCGTCTTGACCTCTCTGGCCCGCGCGAGCAGCAGCGTACGGAACGCAGAGGACCGTTCGGCCTCGCGCACCAATGATTCATAGCTGCGGAGAATCAGCTCGGCACTATGGCAGATCAGCATCTGGTCTGTTCCCGCACGCAACGAAGCAACGGCTGCTTCGTCGACGGGCAGAAACTTCAAGATGCCTCCCATCTCAAGATCGTCGGACACAATCAGGCCGCGATAGCCGATGCGCTTGCGCAGGATGTTGGTGATCCAGAAGGTGGAAGCGCTGGCCGGCGCATTTTTGCTCTGAGTCTCGGGATAGGCGGCGTGATTCACCATGACGGTGGGCAGTTCATCGCGGAGCTCGCGATAGGGCGCCAGGTCATCGCTCCAAATGGATTGCCACGGACGCCGGATCTCGGGAGTCTCGAAGTGCGAATCGACCACGCCGCCGCCCAGTCCTGGAAAATGTTTGCCGCAGCTCACGATGCCTTCTCGTTTGATACCCGCCAGAAAAGGCCGCGCGTAGTCCACCACGTCTTGCCACGTGGGTCCGGCACAACGCGAGCCCATCACCTTGGCGGACTCAGGCAGGCCAAGATCGATGACGGGCGCCAGTGCCGTGTCGAATCCGAAGGCTTTCACCGCGCGCGCAATCAACACGCCGTGTTCGAAGGCGAAGGCCGGTTTGCCGGTCGATCGCATCACCGCGCCCACGGCCTGGGTCGACGGCAAGGGAGCCAGGGCATCGCGCAGCCGGTTCACCGTACCGCCTTCCACATCGACCGAGCGCATCGCGTGCGGAACGCAGAACCCGATTGCCTCCTGCAGCAACGCGCGTGTCTGCGTCGCATGGGCCACGTTGCGCTTGAAGAGGATGATGCCGCCCGGTTGTATCAGGCGCAGCCATGCACGCTCAAGGCCTGTGAGCTCGGTCCCGCCTAATCCCACGACGAGCAGACTTCCCGCAGCCTGCCGCAATCCCATCGCCATCGATCCCTCGTTCCCTAAGCAGGTTGGCCCTTGTTCTTCAACTCTTGCTGCAACTCTTCAAGCAGGTTCAACGCCTGCAGCGGCGTCAGCGCATTCACGTCCACAGCTTCGATCCGATCCACGATACGTTGCGATAGCGGAGTGAAGATCGTCAACTGCAGCGGCTCGGCCACTGTTTCGGCTTGCACGCTTTGCCGCTCCTGCTTCTCATGCTGCTTCAATACATGCCTGGCCCGCTCGATCACCGCAGAAGGCAGCCCAGCCAGCTTTGCCACGTCGATGCCATAGCTTTTGTTGGCTGCGCCCGGTTCAATCGCGTGGAGAAAAACGATGCCGCCGCCAATTTCTTTGACTCCCACGCGCAGATTGCGCACGCGTTTCAGCTTCTCGGCGAGCAGCGTCAGCTCGTGATAGTGCGTGGCAAACAAGGTGCGCGCGCCGGTCTCCGCATGCAGATACTCCACCGTCGCCCAGGCCAGCGACAGCCCGTCGAAGGTGGCTGTCCCGCGCCCCATCTCATCCAGCAGAATGAGCGAACGCTTGGTGGCCGTGTTCAGGATGGTTGCGGTCTCCGTCATCTCCACCATGAAGGTAGAGCGGCCCCGCGCCACGTTATCGCTGGCGCCGATGCGTGTATAGATGCGATCGACCAGGCCCAGCCGCAGCTTGTCTGCCGGGACAAAGCAGCCCATCTGCGCCATCAGTACCAGCATGGCGGCCTGCCGCAGGTAGGTACTCTTGCCGCCCATGTTTGGACCGGTGATCAGCAGCAGGCTGGGGCCATCTTCTGCAGAGCTCAGAAAAAGATTATTCGCAATAAAACGACCGTCGCGCGTTTCTTCCATCCAGCATTCGATCACTGGATGGCGCGCTGCGACCGCTTCAAGCACCAGTTCGTCTTCGAGCTGGGGGCGCACATAACGACGCAGCGCCGCCAGGTGCGCGAAGTCGATGAGCATGTCGGCCTCGGCAACCACAGCCGAGGAACGGCGAATTCTGCCCGCGGCTTCAAGCACGCTCTTGCGCAAATTCGCAAAGATGCGCTTTTCGATTTCGATGGACCGGTCATGCGCCGTCAGAATTTTGCGTTCGTACTCTTTCAATTCAGGTGTAGTGAACCGTTCGGCATTCACCAGCGTCTGCTTGCGCTCATAGTCCGCGGGCGCCATCGCGAGATTGGCCTTCGTAATCTCGATGTAATAACCGAAGACCGAGTTGTAGCGCACCTTCAGCGATCCGATGCCCGTTCTCTGCCGCTCCCGTTCCTCAATCGCTGCAATCTGTTGCCGTCCAGTGGTGGAGATCGTACGCAGCTCATCGAGCTCGACGTCGAGGCCCGCCGCGATGACCCCGCCATCGGCCAGCGTCAGAGGTGGATCAGGAACCAGCGCAGTCTCAATCCGCGCGGTCACATCTTCAAGCACGTCGAGCCGATTGGTCAGTGCGCGACCCAGAGGAGAAGTCAACGCTTGCAGTGCGCGCTTCAACCCGGGCAGGCGCGCAAGGCTGGCGCCGATGGCACGCACGTCGCGCGGGCCGGCGGAGTCGAGACTCAACCGCGCCAGCAGCCGCTCCAAGTCGAGAATGCCGGAAAAGGCGCGCCGCACTTCTTCGCGTTTCAGCAGGTCGCCGCAGACTTCATCGACAGCTTCGTACCGGGATTGAATCTCATCGCGATCTACCAGCGGTCGCAGGATGGTGGCCCGCAACAGCCGTTTGCCCATCGGCGTCTGGCACTCATCGAGGGTGTGAAAGAGTGTCGTTCGCGCATCCTGCCCGGCGAAAAGCGGCTCGACCAATTCGAGATTGCGTACGGTCACCTGGTCGAGCTCAAGCGCGGTCGAGTGCTCCTGGAAGCGCAGCGAATCGATGTGCAACGCCTCGTTCTTCTGCGTGGTTCGCACGTAGTGCAGCACGGCACCAGCGGCAATGGCCGCGCAGTCATGGCCGATCAGCCCGAAACCTTCCAGCGAGCGCACCTTCAACTGCCGTTCGACAAGAGGAACAGCAAAGTCCCGCGTCCACACCCAATCCTCGACCCGCGTACGTGCGGCGACGCGTTCGAGCGCGGTCGGGATCTCCAGACTTAAAGGGAAGAGCACCTCGCTGGCGCCTGCCATCAGAATCGCGTCGGTCGCCTGCTGGCGGGCGGCTGCGCCTCGAAATTCCGCAGTGCGGAATTCGCCGGTCGAAACGTCGAGCAGAGCGATGGCACAGGCGAAGCCTCCCTCGCGCTTGTCTTTCGATCCGCTCTCCAGGTAGGCAGCGAGAAAGTTGTTCTGCTCCTGGCCCAACGTCCCATCAATCGTCGTTCCGGGCGAAAGAACGCGCGTCACCTCGCGCCGCACGATCTTCTTGGTGAGCTTGGGATCTTCCATCTGGTCGCAGATGGCGATGCGGTAGCCGCGTCGCAACAAACGCGCCAGGTAGCCTTCGACGGCGTGGTAGGGAACGCCGCACATCGGCATCAGGCGCTCGCGATCGCGTGCCGTGAGGGTCAACTGGAGTTCGCGACTCACCAGAACGGCGTCGTCGTAGAACAGCTCGTAGAAATCCCCCATGCGGAAGAAAAGCAGCGCGTCGGGGTTCTCCTTTTTCGCGGCGGTCCATTGCCGCATAAAAGGAGTCAACTCCGCCGGTTTGCCGGCTGTCTTGTCCGAGGAGTGAGCTGCTTGAGTCGAGTCCCCGGGCGTCTCCTTCCCCGGGGCAGCCGTGCTGGCGGCATGCTCGGCCTCGGGGAGAAGGGAGGGCGTCCCAGCCGTCGCAGATGGAGTCTCAGCCGGTTGCACGATGACTATCAGATTACCGTGCTCACCGGTGCCGGGCGATGTGCGAAACCCGTGCCCAACTCGGAGGGCCCTGGCGGTTCATCTTCAGTAACCGGACAGGCTCAGAATTCCTGCACCTGGCGTGCTTTCTGGCAGATACCTTGTTGTTATGGAGAAATCACGCGCGTGGAAAGACGGCCTCTATCTCCTGCTCCTGGGGAATGTGGCTTTCGTCTTGATCAGCCTGCTCCTCGTGAGCCGGCCCGACAGCGCGGCGGCCATGGACTTCAGGACGGCCTATTACAGCGGCCAGTGTCTCCTGCATTCTCCGTGCGATCCCTACAGTGAGCACGACATTGACGCACTCTATCGCCGGCACGTGGAGCGCGTCCCCGTATCCGCTCGCAACCGCTTGGTCGTCACCAATAACGTCTATCTTCCGACATCCTTTCCCTTCACCCTGCTGTTCGGCATGCTTCCCTTTGACTGGGCCATCGTCCTCTGGTGCCTGCTGATCAATTGCAGTTTGATGGTGGCTGTGGGGCTTATCTTGTGCATTGCCGCTCCGCGAGCTCCACTTCTTGTGGGTACCCTGCTCGGCTTCTGTATCGCCACCAGTGGATCACTGGCCTTCCTCGGTAATCCCGGCGGCTTTATCGTGCCCTTTTGCGTCGTCTCCGCCTGCTGTTTCATCTACGGTCGCTACGTTCCCCTCGGTATCGCATGTCTCGCTGTGTCGCTTGCGTTCAAGCCGCACGACGCATGGCTAATCTGGCTCTGCTTCTTCCTCGCGGGGCGTCCTTACCGCGTCTATGCCCTCAAGGCACTTGCAGTCTTTGCGGCCTTCAGTTTGCCGGCTATCGCCTGGGTCTTCTGGATCTCGCCGCACTGGATTACCGAGTTTGGCGCGAACCTCCACTTCTGGTCGCAAAAAGGTGGAATGAACGATCCGAGCGGTGGTCATGGCGCATGCCTGCTCACGAACCTGCAGACAGTAACCAGCTTCTTCTGGGCCGATCCGCACACTTACGACCTGGCGAGCTATCTCATTTGCGCCCCGCTCATCGTGATTTGGGTATTTCTTACCCTGCGCGCCCGAACCTCCACTTCATCTCTGTGGATGGCGCTGGCCTCCGCTTCGGCGCTGACCTTGCTGCCTGTCTATCACCGTCAATACGACACCAAGCTGATCATCTTGGCTGTTCCGGCTTGCGTTGCGCTCTGGATGACCAAGGGCGCACTGGGCCGATTCGCTGTGGCTTTTACAGCGGTGGCATTCTTTGTCAGCGGCGACCTTCCATGGGTGGCATTCCTCGGCTATTTCAATCACCAGCATTGGTCCGCAACCGGCCGTTACGGTCGGCTGCTGCTCGCGGTGTGGGACTTCCCGACGCCGCTCGGGCTGCTCGCCATGGGCATCTTCTATCTGTGGATCTATGCACGGCTCGTTCGCTCTCCGCAGGCCGAGGAGACGACAGCGCAGGCAGAGACTGGCCCATCCACTCTCCCGCATCCGGCATAAAGAACGAGCGGGCATTTCGCTTCCTGTGCGCGTACAATCACTCCCGGTCATTCTGACCGCTCGACCGCGTCCCATACTTCCCCACTGCAACGCACCTAGAAAGATAACCAGGAGGACGGATTCCCATGTCAATTGCTGCACGATGGATCGTCTCGGCCGCGCTGACCGCGACCTTAGGCATGCCCCTTGCGTCGATGGCACAATCTGCATTCAACGGCACGTGGCACACCGATATGTCGAAATCGAAAATTTCGCCCAAGCCCAACGTTTTCTATTTGAGCCAGGGGTGGTATCACTGCGTGAGCTGCAATCCGGCGTACGACGTCAAAGCGGACGGAACCGACCAGCCTGTGACTGGCCAGTCCTTCGACACCATCAGCGTGACCGAATCCGACGCCAAAACGCTTTCGATCACCGCGAAGAAAGCCGGAAAAGCCGACTTCGAGCAAACCCGCACTGTTTCAGCCGACGGCAAGACCTTGACGGTCAAGACCACCTCTCATCCACCGAACAGCGCCCAGCCACTGACCGCCGAAGTGACGGCCACTCTCGACGGTATTGCTCCCGCGGGTGTTCATGCCACCTCGGGCTCGTGGGTCATCGCGAAGGTCAAGCAGAGCGACAATGGGCTCGACACCACCTACAAGGTCAACGGCGACGAGATCACCATGTCGCAGCCGACCGGCGAATCCTATACCGCGAAGCTTGACGGGACCGACGCTCCGTACAAGGGAAGCAACAGCACCGACACGGTCTCGGTGAAAAAGATCGACGCCCACAACCTCGAAGAGACTGACAAAATGGGCGGTCAAGTGGTCGAAGTCGACAAGATCACCGTTTCGCCTAGCGGAAGATCCATGACCATTGTCGCGACCAACAAGCGCAATGACCGCACGTCTACCTACGTGGCAACGAAGAAGTAGCGCTCCAGCAAACCATCCCTCGGCCTCGCGGCTGGGGAATGGGTGCCTCCAAGGGTCGGTTGCCCTGGTCCGAACTCCCAAGACCTTTGGCTTCCGCACTTGGGCCCATTCCGAGAAGAGCAGCGCACGTCATTCTAGTGATTTGGATCACAGTATACTGAGAGCTAAGGCCTTAAGGTTGTGTACGGCATGCATTTGGTCTGGCTCCGAGTCGCGGCCTTCCTCTACGCGGCGGCAAGTGTTGCCGTGTTCCCGGCCGTCTTTTCTTCCGCGGATCGCTGGCGCCGCTGGTGTGTTCACCTCGGCGGTCTGGCCTTCTTTTTCCATTTCGTCTCTGCAGTTGAAATGCTGGCGGAAGCGCATCGCCTGGTCCCGGTAGGTACTCGCGAAGTGGAATCGCTCCTCGGCTTTGCTGTAGCCGCTCTCTTCTTCCTGGCATGGTGGTTCTGGGACGCGATCTCGCTCGGCGTGTTTGCGCTGCCGGTCACGTTCTTTCTGGTCTTCGTTCCTTCGCTGGGAGTGACGCACTACGTCTTTCCCTCGCAGGGCGTCCGCAGCAGCTGGCTCATCGCGCACATCTCGGCGCTGCTGGCGGCGTATGCCTCCCTCGGCTTCAGCCTGCTGGCCTCGGTCCTCTACCTGGTGCAGGAACGCCGGCTCAAATCGAAGCGCAAGCCCAACGAGGATTCGTGGTGGGCGCCTCTGGAATGGCTTCCGCCCCTCGACACCCTCGAGCGTATTGCCCACGCGATGCTGCTGTTCGGTTTCCCCTGCATGACCATCGGCCTGATTCTGGGCGCCGTTCTGGTGCAGGAGACGTCGCTTGGCGCCGCCTACTTCCTCGATCCCAAGGTTGTGGCCTCGTACGCCATGTGGGGCGTCTACGTTCTTCTGCTGTTTCTACGGCGCACGGCGGGACTACGCGGGCGCAAAGCGGCTTACCTCTCCGGCGCGGTGCTCGTCTTTATGCTGGCCGTCTGGGCCGCCAACCTCGTGAGCCATGTGCACAGGTTCGGTGCGCGATGACACTCGCTCTGATCGGCATCAATTACAAGACCGCGCCCATCGAGCTGCGGGAACGTATCGCCATCTCGCGCGATGACCTGGCCGACACCACCCGTGCCCTTGCGGCCGAGCCTGGCGTGGCCGAGTGCATGATTCTCTCCACCTGCAATCGAGTCGAGATTCTGGCCTCCGTCGAATCGCCGGAGACAAACATTGCCGGGTTCCTGCATCGGCAATTTGGCCTCGATCCAGCGCTGCTCGCGCCGCACATCTATCGCCACTACGATCAGGACGCGGTCCGCCATCTGTTCCGCGTCGCCGCCAGCCTCGATTCCATGGTGGTGGGCGAACCGCAGATTCTGGGCCAGGTAAAAGAGGCCTACGGCGTGGCCCGCACGGCAGGTGCAGTCGGTGGGCAGTTGGATCATTTGCTGCAGTCGGCATTTGCTGCCGCCAAGCGCGTTCGGACTGAAACTGAAATTGGAGCCAACTCTGTCTCCATCGCCTCGGTGGCGGTCGAGCTCGCACGCAAGATCTTCGGCTCACTCCAGGGCCGCACCGTCTTCCTGGTCGGTGCAGGAAAAATGTCGGAGCTTGCCGCGCGCCACCTCGTGCAGCAGGGAGCAGGCGCCATCCTCGTGACCAATCGCACCCAGGAGCGCGCACGCCAACTCGCCGAGCCCTTCAACGGCCGCGTCATCCCCTTCGACAAGCTCTACGATGCTGCCAGCGACGCCGATATCGTGATCAGTTCCACCGGCGCGCCCCATCCGATCTTCCGCCGCGAGCATTGCCAGACCTTCATGCATCGCCGCCGTAACCGGCCGATGTTTTTTATCGATATTGCGGTGCCCCGGGACGTCGATCCCGCAGTGAACGAGATCGAAGGCATCTTTGTCTACGACATCGACGACCTGCAGCAAGTCGCCGTCTCGCACATCGCCGAGCGGGGCCGCCAGGCCGGCGACGCAGAGGCTCTCATCGCGGCCGAGGTCGAGCGCTTCCATCAGCGCCGCCGCACCGTCAACGTCGCGCCCGCCATTGTGAGTCTGCAGCAGCAAGGCGAAGAGATTCGCCAGGCAGAAGTCCGCCGGATGCACGCTCGCCTTGGCACGCTGAGCAGCGAGCAACTTGCAGCTGTCGAAGCCCTGACGCGTGGACTGGTGAACAAGTTTTTGCACCCGCCGATGCAGGCTCTCAAACAAGCCGCCCGGGATAACGATTCGACACGCGTTGAAGCTTTGTGCGATGCGTGGTCGCTGCCTTCGGTTGCCGATCGGCCTGCCGAAGTTACCGACATCTCGGCGACACGCAGCGAAGAAGCAACAAGCACGGACCAGGAAGAGAAGAGCGCCACCGCGGCAGGTCGCCCATGAACCTCCGCATCGGCAGTCGCGGCTCGCAACTGGCACTTTGGCAAGCAAACCATGTTGCAGGACTGCTCCGCGCACAGGGCCACACCGTCGATCTTCAAATCATTAAAACCACCGGCGACCGCCTGCAAGAAGTAACGTTCGCGCAGGTTGGATCGAAGGGCATGTTCACCAAGGAAATTGAAGAGGCGCTCGCCGCGGGTGCAGTTGACCTGGCCGTGCATTCTCTCAAAGACCTGCCGACAGAATTGCCTGAAGGTTTTGTGCTCGCGGCAACGCCGGCCCGCGTCGATCCACGCGACGTTTTCGTTTCGCAGACTTTTGCCAGCCTGGCTTTGCTGCCCGACGGCGCAAGGGTCGGTACCAGCAGCCAGCGGCGTCGTGCGCAGTTGAAAGCTCTTCGCCCCGGGATCGAAGCGGTCGAATTTCGCGGCAATGTTGACACGCGCCTGCGCAAGCTTGCCGAGGGCCAGGTCGACGCAATCCTTCTTGCGGCCGCTGGCCTCGATCGTCTCGAAAAAACCGAATGGATTCGTGAACGGCTTGATCCCGCGCAATTTTGTCCGGCCGCGGGACAGGGCTCCCTGGGCATCGAGACGCGGAAGAACGACTCCACCACGATCGCCGCGCTGGCCTTTCTGGATGATCTCGATACGCGCTTTGCGGTTACTGCCGAACGAGCCGCTCTGGGCGCTCTCGGAGGAGGCTGCCAGGTCCCCATCGGTGTGCACTGCCGGCCGTCGGGAACAGCGCATGTCGAAGTTTTTGCCGTGGTCGCAGCGCCCGATTCGGGGCAGACCGTTCGCATTCACCATCGAGCTCCGCGTGCGGGGAACGATCCGATTGCCTTCGGCGAACTCACGGCACGTAGACTTCTCGATGCGGGCGCCGGTCCACTTCTCGCGGCCCTCACCTCGATCCCGTCTTGAGTAGCATCATATGAGCGCGCAGCCTCTCACCAATCGTCGGATCCTCGTCACCCGTGGAGCTTCCCAGGCCTCAAGCCTGAGCGAAGGTCTGCGCGCACTGGGCGCCGTTCCGATCGAAGTTCCGCTGATCGAGATCATGCCGCCCGAATCCTACGAACCCCTCGATACGGCACTGCAGGATCTGGGCCAGTACGACTGGCTCATCGTGACCAGCAGCAACACCGTCCGTGTGCTCGTCGAGCGTGCGGCCGTCGTCGGAATCTCGCTGAAGAGTTTTGCACCTGAAAACATTGCCGCGGTGGGAGCGGCTACGGAGAAGGCTGCGCGCGATGCCGGACTCAAGGTGACCGCGACGCCGCAAGATTACGTCGCTGAAAGCCTCGTCGAGATGATCAAGGACAAGGTCGCCGGCAAGCGGGTCCTTCTGGCTCGCGCCATCGTGGCCCGCGACGTGATTCCCGAGGCGCTTCGCATGGAGGGAGCCACTGTCGATGTGGTCGACGCGTATCGCAACGTGGTGCCCGGTGCGGCGGCTCATCAACTGCGCCATGCGTATGCGCGGGGGCTCGATGCTGTCACGTTCACAAGTTCGTCGAGCGTGACTCATCTCGCGGAGGCCGCCCGTGCTTCTGGCTTGGAGTTTCCATTGAAAGGTGTCCGCGCCGTTTCGATTGGGCCGATCACGTCGCAGACATTGCGCGACCTGAACTGGCCGCCGGCTGCAGAAGCCGATCCCCACGACATCCCGGGGCTCATCGCCGCAGTGGTGCGGTACTTTGCACCCGCGCAGTCCTGAAGTGTGATGCCATGAAACGTGCCCGCTAGCTGCTCCACGTCTTGTCTTCGGAGTGGCACAGCGTTTCGAGATTGCACTTGTCGCACTTGGGCTTGCGCGCGTCGCACACCTGCCGCCCGTGATGAATCACCTGGTGCGAAAAGCGGATCCAGTGGTCTTTCGGAATGACCTGCATCAGTTCCTGCTCCACCTTTTGCGGCGTATCGCCCTTGGCGAGATCGAGCCGGTGACTAATGCGAAACACATGCGTGTCGACCACGACGCCTTCGGCCTTGCCGAAGCAGACGCCCAGAACGACGTTCGCGGTTTTGCGCGCCGCACCGGGGACCGTAATCAATTCGGCCAGGGTCTCTGGAACTCTGCCGCCAAAATCCATCACGATCTTTTCGGCCGCGCCCTTGATCGACTTCGCCTTGTTGCGAAAGAATCCTGTGGTCTTGATCAGTTCTTCGAGCTCCGGCAGCTTGGCCTTGCGCATCGTGTCGGGGGTAGGGAAGCGGCGAAATAGTTCCGGCGTCACCATGTTCACGCGCACGTCGGTGCATTGGGCCGAAAGGATCGTTGCCACCAGCAACTCCCATGGCGACTTATGATGCAGCGCGCATTCCGCATTGGGATAGGCCTCGTCGAGACCCTTGAGAATGGCGGTGATACGTGCGGGGGCGAGATCGCCGCGCTGAGCCTTCGACCCCGGTTTCCGGGTTGCCTTCTTCGTTGTCGGCATCGTGTTGCCTTTCGTCGAGCCTACGCCTTGCGGCGCGCTCCCAGCAGCCGCGCCCGCTTGCCTTGCTCCTGCAATAGCGTCACGGCCTTGCGGTCGAAGCTTACAAACTCCGAGCCGCCAAGCCACTCACCCTGGTAGGCCAGCACACCGTCGGCAAAATCTCCGCCGTTTTCCAGCATGCGAAGCCCAGCCTCAGCCGCTGGCCGATCGGTCGCGACATTATGGCTCGCTAGCAGCAATTTCAGCGATGCGGCCACTTCTAGCGCGGTCACTTTGTAGCCTTGGCGCAGCACCCAGACAAACTCGCACAAGGTCACAATCGGAATCGCGACAATCTCTGCTTGTTGCAGGGTTCTGGCTGCCTGCGGCCATTGCTCAGGGTCGTCGTGCAGCGCGTCGCGCAGCAGAACGTTGGTATCGGCAGTGATCTTCACCGCTTACCAGCCCACGCATCCTCTGTGATCTTCTTGATCTGTTCGATGGTCAGGCGCGGTCCGCCCTTGCGTGCAAGGGATCCGCTAAAACGTCCGATCGAGCACTTCTTCGCGGGAGCGCTGATTGTGATCCGCCCGTCGGGCAGCGTATCGACTTCGACCTTCTGGCCGGGCGCAACATTCATATGCCGCAACAGTTCCTGCTTCAACGTGATCTGGCCTTTGGTGGTCACGGTAAGTGTGGTCATGGAATCCTCCGCCTGGTTCCGGTAAGGCTATTTTACCTTACTTTGGTGCGGATTGAAAGAATGCTGTCAATGGAATAAAACCTTGCGGGGACACGGCGAGAGCACGGATACACCCGCAGATTCGCCGGGCCCTTTCTTGGGGAACGTCTTCATGCCTGGCATGATTAATTTTCCGATCCATTGCTCCTGCTAAAGCTTGCCTTCTAACCAGTCGCCGAGCTTCTCCACGGGCAGGCGCACGCCGAGAAAGAACTGCCCAAACAGCGCATACACGGCGCTGACTTCGTCGAAACGCATCTCGTAGATCAGCTTCTTGAAGACCACCGGATCTTCGGCGAACAGGTCCACGCCCCATTCCCAGTCGTCCATCCCAATTGATCCGGTAATAATCTGTTTCACGCGATCACCGTAGCGCCGCCCGATCATGCCGTGTTCGTGCATCATGCGCTGCCGTTCCACGAAGGGGACTGAGTACCAGTTCACTTGCTCGCCGCGTTTGCGGTCCATGGGATAAAAGCAAAGATATTTTGCTTCGGGCACCGACGGCCACAGGCGCGGTTTCATGGCTTCGGCCCCGCGCTTCAGTGATTCGGCAATCTCGGCTTCCCACTCCGGCGAGTGGTCGGCGAAGCCCTTGGCCGCCGCGGCTTCATAGGTCTTACGCGTCGACTCATACAAGCCCAGCTCGACCACGGAGACATAGGAGTGGCGCAGCTCGAGGAATTCCCACAACGACGTCTGGGCGAGCTCCAGTTCCACCTGGTTGAGCGCTTCGAACGAATCGCGAAAATGCACCAGGATCAAATCGCCCTTGTGCCCCAGCAGCGAATAGAGCGCCGTCTGCACCTTGCCGCCCAGGTCGTGCTCGAGATTCTTCAGGGTCGATGCAAATTCGGCGAGCACCTTCTTGCGTACGTCGTCGGCTGAGGCCCGCCACCTGGTCCAGTCAAAGCGAAAGAACTGATGCAGAACACTCGCGCCTTCCAGCGTTAACGGAACCGGAGGAAACTCAGCCAACTCAATCACCTCGTACTCATGGAGAAACACCCTCATCCTAACAAAGCGACACTTGCCTTCGAATCGTCGAGCGCTGGACGGGAAGCGAACGCAGCCTACGCAGGAATGGCGCAAAATGCCTGAAAGAGGCTGGACACTCAGGGAGCAGAGGCTTCGGAAGGTGCAAGGGTTTTCGGAGGGCGAGGAGCCTACGGAGGGAGCAGGGGCCTCTCCCTCCAAAGGCCCGTGCTCCTTCTGCAGACCGGTGCTCCTTCGCCTGCTCGCTCCAGACCTCGCCGACCCTCTCCCAAATCCGCCCTATATACTTGAACTTGCCCCATGACCGAACGCATTCTTGCAGTCCTTGTGCAGTTCATCACGCACGTCATCGACATGGGCGGGTACGCAGGCATTGCCGCTCTCATGGGCATTGAATCGGCCTGTATTCCGCTCCCCTCAGAACTGATCATGCCCTTTGCGGGCTACCTGGTTTATCTCCAACGCTTCAATCTTGTGTGGGCGGCCACGGCCGGCGCTATCGGCTGCAACCTTGGCTCCGTGGTTGCGTATTGGATCGGCGCCAAAGGCGGACGGCCGCTGGTCGAACGCTACGGCCGCTGGGTCCTGATGAGCCATCACGACCTGCACCGGATGACCTACTTCTTCAACCGGTACGGCGGCATCACGGTTCTTGTTGGACGGCTGCTGCCCGTGGTTCGCACCTTTATCGCCTTTCCTGCAGGCATCGCCAAGATGCCGCAGCTGCGCTTCCACCTCTACACCTTTCTTGGATCGTGGCCGTGGTGTTTCGCCCTGGCGTACGCGGGCATGAAGCTGGGCGAGCGGTGGCATACCGACCCGCGCTTCGAGCAGGCGTTTCACCGCTTTCATCTCGCCGTCGAACTTGCGCTCGTCGCCGCCATGATCTGGTTTGTGTGGTCGCACCTCGACCGCCGGCGCAAGGGCATGCAGGAACAGTGACTCGCCACGCGGGCGTACACTGATTCGTCTCCAAAATCTTCAGCGGATGTGGTCTGAATCCGCGTCCAAACAACGGAAGGAACGAACAGAAAGATGTCGAACGAGCAGCAACTGAAGAGCAAAGTCGAACCTGCAACCGGCAAGCTGGGCGTCATGGTTGTCGGCCTTGGCGCAGTCGCCACCACCATGATCGCGGGCGTCGACGCTGTCCGCCGCGGCCTCGCCAAACCCATCGGTTCACTCACGCAGATGGGAACTATCCGCCTGGGCAAGCGCACCGACAACAATTCGCCCCTCATCAAGGAATTCGCTCCTCTCGCCGATTTGAACGACATCGTCTTCACCGGCTGGGACATCTTCGAAGACAACGTCTACGAAGCGGCGGCGCACGCCAAGGTGCTCGACAAAGAGATTCTGGAACAGCTCAAGCCCTATCTCGAGACCATCAAGCCGATGCCGGCGGTCTTTGACCAGTTCTACGTCAAACGTCTCCACGGCACCCACGTGAAGAAGGGCAAGAACAAGCGGGACCTCGCCGAGCAGGTACGCGCCGATATCCAAGCCTTCCGCAAGACGGTCGATCGCGTCGTGATGATCTGGTGCGGTTCGACTGAGATCTTCCTCGAGCCATCGGCTGTGCATCAGTCGATCGAGGCTTTCGAGAAGGGCCTCGAGTCCAACGATCCCGGCATCGCGCCCTCGCAGATCTACGCCTATGCAGCGTTGAGCGAAGGCATTCCGTTTGCCAACGGCGCGCCGAATCTTACCGTCGACGTGCCCGCGATGATCGAGCTCTCCAAGAGAAATGCAGCGCCGATCTGCGGCAAGGATTTCAAGACGGGCCAGACCTTTATGAAGACGGTGCTCGCGCCGGCCTTCAAAGCGCGCATGCTTGGCGTCAGCGGCTGGTACTCAACCAACATTCTGGGCAATCGCGACGGCGAAGTGCTCGACGATCCTGAATCGTTCAAGACTAAGGAAGAATCCAAGCTGGGCTCGCTCGAATACATCTTCCAGCCGGAGATTTATCCCGACCTCTACAAGGACATCTTCCACAAGGTCCGCATCAACTATTACCCGCCGCGCGGCGATAACAAAGAAGGCTGGGACAACATCGACATCTTCGGCTGGCTCGGCTACCCGATGCAGATCAAGGTCGATTTCCTCTGCCGCGATTCGATTCTTGCGGCTCCAATCGCGCTCGATCTGGTGCTGTTCCTCGATCTGGCCAAGCGCGCGCCCGAGCTCCGTTCCATCGGCATTCAGGAGTGGCTCAGCTTCTACCTCAAATCACCGCAGACGCGCGAGGGCCTCTATCCGGAGCACGATCTGTTTATCCAGTCGATGAAGCTGAAGAATACGCTGCGGCACATCATGGGCGCCGACCTGATTACGCACCTCGGCCTCGAATACTACGACTGAGGCAGTCCGCTCGACTTTGGCCAAAACTAAAGCCCCATCCACGCGGATGGGGCTTTGTCGTGCAGCGGGCGTAGGCACGCCCTGCGTCGGGCTATTTACCCTTCGGCTGGGTTGCAATGATCATGCTCGCGATCTTGCTGTAGGTGGCTGCGGGCACAATGTTTTTGGTCTTGAGCTGCGTCTTGTTGGCATACGGCCGGCCGGCAATGATCTTCTTCGAGTAGACATCGCCCACGCCGGGCAAGGCCTTGAGCTGATCGGCAGACGCCGAGTTAATGTCGACCAGGCTGGACGCGGCAGGTGCGCTGGCGGCGGTCTTGGCTTTGGCTGCGCTCTGCGCGGTCACCGCCGGAAGAACTCCGAGCAGCGTGCAGGCTACGAGACCGAGAATCGTTGTTCCAATGCGAGGAATTCTCATCGTGCGTTCCTTTTGGATGGGTTGAAGTGAAAGTGAACGGCGGTCTTGTTGCTCCGCCACGTTGCCAATGTTGCTGACTACAGCTTGACTCCGAGCAGGCCCTCAGCCTCGCCCAGCAGTCCGCCGAGACCGCCCGACGGCGCGGAACCATCGGCAGCCTGACCGCCTTGCTGTCCGACCAGCTGATCGAAGATGCCTTGGAACTGTGCCGGCACCTTGTTGCGCACGATGCCGAGGATGGCAGCCTCTGCCTGTTGCGCCTGGTCCGGGGTCAAACCAAATCTCTGCTCGAGCAGTTGCGAAATCTCATTCATGATGATCGCCTCAATTAGTCAATTTGCCTTGCTCTTCGAATCGGGAGATTCGCAGAGGGAACAGAGGCTCCTGCTCCCGCATGGGCACAGAATACGCAGGTCAAAATCGGATGTGTGCCGGTGCAGCCGGATAAGAATAAGGCCCCTATGCAGGCTTCTGGCAAGAGAATTGTCAGCCTTCCGGTGAATTTCGCGTCATCGAGTCGATCAGGAGGGCCTGCGCGATGGATTGACCGTCTGCGGTGCCTTGTCGCTCATCAGCTTCATCGAGCGCCCGCCGAGGATTACTTTCTCTCCGAGAATGGCTTCGTGGAAGGGATTATCGATGTGCTCGGTATTCATCATCTGCGTCCAGGGCCGTCCGCTGGGCGCATCGGGCAGAGTAAATTCCACGCCCTCATGCGCCGCATTCACCAGCAGCAGAAAGCTGTCGTCAACAATCCACTCGCCATCCTCGTTCGACACTTGCAGCGTCTGCCCGTTCAGCAGCAGGGCGATCGCCCGGCTCCATTCCGCATTCCACGCGTCATCTGAAACCTCGTTGCCGTCGGGGTTGAACCACGCGACGTCTTTCACCACCCGGACCAAGGTTCCATCGCCCTTCTTGCGAATTTCGCGATCCTGAAAGAACTTGCGCCGATGCAGATTGGGATGTGCCAACCGAAGCTTGATCAAATGGCAGGTAAATTCGTCCAGTCTCTTTTGCGCGTCATCGAGCTTCCAGTTGAACCATGTCAGCTTGTTGTCCTGGCAATAGCAGTTGTTGTTGCCTTGCTGCGATCGCGCGAACTCATCGCCGCCCGTCAGCATGGGCACTCCCTGCGACAACATCAGCGTCGCCAGAAAATTACGCATCTGGCGCTCGCGCAGATTGCGAATTGCAGGATCATCGGTCGGCCCTTCGGCCCCCATGTTCCACGAGTCGTTGTTGTCTGACCCGTCTTTGTTGTCATCGCCATTGGCTTCGTTGTGCTTCTGGTTGTAGCTCACCAGGTCGCACAGCGTGAAGCCGTCATGCGCGGTCACAAAGTTGATGCTGGCGTACGGCTTTCTTCCGTCGAATTGATACAGGTCGCTCGAACCCGTGAGCCGGTTGGCAAAATCAGAAAGCTGCCCACCGTCGCCCTTCCAGAAGCGCCGCACCGTGTCGCGGTATTTTCCATTCCACTCTGCCCACAGAACAGGGAACTGACCCACCTGGTACCCGCCATCGCCGACATCCCACGGCTCGGCAATCAGTTTCACTTCGGCCAGCGTTGGATCCTGGTGAATCGTGTCGAAGAACGACGACAGCTTGCTCACATCGTGCAATTCGCGGGCCAGGGTTGCTGCCAGATCGAAGCGGAACCCGTCCACGTGCATCTCCGTCACCCAATACCGCAGCGAGTCCATGATCATCTTCAGCACCTGCGGATTGCGTACGTTCAGCGTGTTCCCGGTGCCGGTGTAATCCATGTAGAACTGCGGATTGTCTTCGACCAGCCGGTAATAGCTCGTGTTGCAGACACCCTTCCAACACAGCACGGGGCCCATGTGATTGCCTTCGCAGGTGTGGTTGTAGACCACGTCGAGAATTACCTCGATGCCCGCATCGTGCAACGCCTTCACCATCTGCTTGAACTCGGAGACCTGCCCGCCGCGATCGCCGCACGCGCAATAACGCGACATGGGCGAAAAGTATCCCAGCGTGTTGTAGCCCCAGTAGTCGCTCAGCCCCTTCTCGACCAGGTGCCCTTCATCGATGAAGTGATGGATCGGCAGCAGCTCCACCGCCGTAATGCCGAGACGCTTGAAGTACTGAATACTCGCCGGATGCGCCAGCCCCGCATACGTGCCGCGCAACTTCTTCGGCACCGCCGGATTGAGCATGCTGAATCCCTTGACGTGCACTTCGTAGATGACCGAGTCGGGCAGGGGAGTGTCAGGAGGGCAGTCGCCACGCCAATTAAAGGTTCCATCGATCACCACGGACTTAGGCACACCCGCAGCACTGTCCTGGGTATCCATCTTCAGCGGATCGCCCGATGCCAGGTCGTAGGGAAAAATTGGCGCCTTCCAATCCACCTGTCCCGAGATGGCCTTGGCATACGGATCGACGAGCAGCTTGTTGAAGTTGAACCGGTGGCCGTGCTCCGGATCCCAGGGACCATCGACGCGATATCCATACAGCTGCCCCGGCTTGATGTCGCGAATAAATCCATGCCAGACGAAGGCTGTCTTCTCGCGCAGCGTGACGCAGTCCGCCTGGTTGCCGTCGTCGTCGAAGAGGCACACATCCACGCGCGTGGCATCCTCAGAGAACAAAGCGAAATTAGTTCCTTTTTTACGGGCGGTGGCGCCCAAAGGGTAGGGCTTTCCTGGAAGCAACGTACGGCTCATAGAGGTTATGATGCCTTTCTGCTTGATCCTGTTGTATTTAAGGGCTGTGAAGATCACGGCCCAAGGCTGCCCCAAAGCTCGCTTTGACACCCCGGGTCGCTGTACCATGCCTTGAGAACGATGACCACGCCCGACGCCCATCCCGACGCGCTCTGCGGATCGGTTCTTGTCCTGATTCAGTTCGACGTATGCGAAGAGCTTCGTCTCGATCAGCTGCAGCACGCCATTAATGCGCGCACCATGCAGCAGCCGAGTATGAAGCACGCCGCGCCCTCCTACGTGCGCTATCACCGGCCACCGGTGGTGGGCCCGCTCGAACCCATCCAGCTTGAAACCGGCGAACGCCTCGAGGGCGAAGTCAAATATTACGACTACGGTGTTGCCAGCGTGATCTATCAGCTTCCTTTCGCCGGCGACTGGCAGAGTCTCGTGAACCTGGCCAGCCGCTGGGTGTGGGATACGGACTTTGTGGCGCGCGTCGAACCCATCGTGCGCCAGAAACTCGAGCGCGTCTCCAGCGCGATGATCAAGCCCTATGAGCGCTGGCTCAGCGAAGACTACTTCATCTTCCACGTCCGCGAGGCGGCGGGTAATCCGAATGCCGCCGATCTCTCGCGCAATCACGCGGCGGAAATCGCGCAGGTTGTGCGCGGCGACAAACTGCTGCTCTCCGATGGCGAAGTGCGCGAGGTGCTGCAGTCGCAGGTCTCCTACTACGCGGGCGACGTGGCCGTGATTGGATGGAACGCGGCCTTCCTCTACGACAGCACCGCGGGCGCGGAAACCTCGATTCAGCTGCTGGAGTACGCCAACTCGCAGCTGCTCGAATTTCGCCACTACGACGAGCTGCTCAGCGGCATTCTCGATAGCGTCTACGACCTGCTCGGCAAAAAAACAGGCTTCTTCGCGCGCTGGGGACTGGTGAAGTCCGCGCGCAGCTTGCACACCGTGCTGCTTGACGTGGCCGAACTTACCGAGCGCGCCGACAACGCCATCAAGTTCCTCAGCGATATGTTTGCCGCTCGTCTTTACAAGCTGGCGGCGGGCAAGGTCGGCGTGCCTGACTACAAAGATCTCGTCGAGCAGAAGCTGAAGACCGCCGACGATCTGCACCACGACATGGTGGAACAATTCAACCAGAGCCGCGCCTTCTTTCTCGAGGTCACGGTCGTTCTGATCCTGCTCATCGAGCTCTTTTTCCTGTTCAAGGGCAATCCATTCTGAAGCGCGCTGAATTCCTACGGCACGTGGGTCTGAAGCTTTTCCCGCTCCAGCACGTGCAACACAAACGCACCGGCTCCATAGCCCACCATCGGCAAGGCTCCCGTGGGGTCGCCGATCTTGCCGGGGAACAGCGTGCAGGGAACCGAGACATACATCTCCGGGATGATGTTGTGGTCTGCCGCTGCCTTGTCCACAATGCGCTTTAGCATCGCATCGGCTTCTGCTTTCTTTCCCATGTGTCGATCGAGTTCGGCGAGACTCAGATCCACGAAGAGAAACTCCTGCCGCTCGTACCAGTATTCGAAGATCGCCGGATCGGTATAGGTACTGCGCACGCGGCGATACCCGCCCGAGGCCACTTTGAGCAACTCCATGCGTTGGATCGTGCTCTGCACGACGGCGCGGTCCTGCACGAGACCGAAGTTGAGGATCGGCAACAGTGCTCCATCGATGTCGTTCTTCACGCCGTCTTCCAGCGTGCCGTGCAAGTTTCCCTCGCGGATAAATGCGGTGTTGAATCCTTGCTCCAGCTCTGCAACCTGCTTCTCCAGGGCGGTGCGCGTTGCCTCGTCGCCGGCGCGGTGTGCGATCTCCGCAAAGTTCTGCAGGCCGACAATCGCCATCGCTGTCGAAAAGGCGAAATGCTTCTTGTCCCTTTGCCGCTCCTCCCAAATCGAGGTGTCCGCTGCGACGATCGATCCTTCGCCACGCTTTTCCAGGTTCGCGAGCAGCGGCTTCGCCACAAAATCGCGCGCGCTTTCATACAGACGCCCGCGATATGTCCCCTCGGCCAGCAGAGCGGGATCGTCATAGAGGCGCAGATACTCGCCGAGGGCCCACAGCACCTCGCCCCAGTCATCGAATTCAATATTGGTGCTGCCCTCCATGGTGAAGAAGGGCTCTTCGTCGCCGTTGCCCCAATACCGCACCACGGATACCTGGTAGTCCGCCCCGGCTGTTTGCGTACGCATCTTTCCCGTGGGCCGCGCATTGAAATACGCCAGCAAAGCAGCACGCGCTTCGGCTCGATGTCCCATGCGCGCCAACGCCACCGTCGCCCAGGCCATGTCACGCACCCACGGCGTGGACCACACGCCGTCGGGCAGACTGGCCACGATCAGGCCCTTGCCATAGCGTCCCGCGCGGTTCGGCTCGCGGCTCTGCGCGATGCGCAGCATCGTCTCACTCTGCCGCCACAGATGCCTCTCGGCCTCGCTCGTGAAATGCACCGTGGGCTTGGCGCGCCAGCGCTCCACCTCAGCCAGTTCGCGCTGCACCAGCGCTGACGCCTGCAGCCCCTTGCGCCAATGCTCGAACGCCCGCACCGCATCGACCGCACGATCCTCACTGTCCAGGGCAATCAACGCCCAAGCGGAATTTCCGCGCAGAGGCTGCTCAGGATCCGCCTGCGCGTCCTCTGTCCCGAAGGGGATCAGCAGCAGCGGTTCGTCGATTCCGTCAAAGTGCAGCACGCGCACCGACACGCCCGCAAGCGTCGCCGTCTGCTGCGACTTCAAAGGACGATTCCATTCCACGGTGAAATTGTCTTGGCCTGCTTCTGCCTCGCGACAGATCACCAGCGTCGGCAGATCCAGCCCGAAGGGCATCCACGCGTACCCTGCGCTTTTTGCCGCATGCATCCGAATGACTTGCGCATCCGCAACATAGTCCGCAGTTGCTTGCGCTCCAGCTGTACCGCTCCAGCCGAGCCGCTTGATGTAGTTCGCAGTTTCCTCGCCTTCGCCCAGGGAGTTCTTGGGGTCAGGCCGCACAAAGCTGTACGGGTGAGGGGAGAAGCGCGTGAGAGAAGCATTCTCCGGCGTCACGACGGCAAACCCGAATCCGTTGCCCGTGACCAGATGAGAAGCAACGCTGGGCAGAGATGCCGACAGGGCCAGGCATACGAAAGCAAGCGAACGCACGACGTTCATGGCGCCCCTAGTCTACGCTGCGATCGCCTGCGCCAGCCTGCGCACGGTGAGCACTGTGATGTCGTCTTCCTGGCCGAACTCCTTGGCCGCATCGGCAATGTAGAACGCCGACTGGTTGCTCAGGTTGTGCACGCGGTCGAATCCAAACAGTTCACCGGTCGCCTTGCGCGCCTCCACCACTCCATCGGAGAGCAGCAGCAAGCGGTCGCCCGGGTGCAGGAACAGGCGCACCTCGTCGTACTTGACTTCGGGCACCGCACCCAACGGCAAGCCGCCCGGCAGCGTAATCTCCTGGCTGTTCAGGTAAGGGAAGGGATGTCCGGCGCTCGCAATCACCAGTTCGCCATCGACCCCGAACCACATAGCCTGGCAGGTCGTCAGGCTCTCGCTGTCCTCGAGCACGCGGTTCAGCGATTCCAGAATCTTCGAGGGATTTCTTTCTGGAATGCGCCGCAGCGCGCCCATCAGCATCGACACGTTCATCGCCGCCTTGAGGCCGTGGCCAGCGACGTCGCCGATCACTACCAGCAAGCTTCCGTCGGCTGCCGGCTGCACGTGAAAGAAGTCGCCGCCTACCTCGGTTGCCGGTTCGTAGACCGAATCCACCTCGTAGCCCGGCGTCTCCTGCTTCTCGCGGGGAATCATCAGTTCCTGCACGCTGCGTGCTGCGGCCAGCTCGCTCTGCGCGCGTTCGCGGTCGTGCTGAATACGCAGGAAGCGCACGAAGATGATCAGCACGATGGCCAGCAGACCGGCAAAATCGGCAATCGATGCGAAGTGAATCGGCACCGGTCCCGCCTGAATGGTCAGCGGCGAGCGATAGGCCTGGCCCGACGCGTTGCTGACCAGGCTGGTCATGATCGGTTCGGCAATGCCGATGATCGTGAGCACAAGCGGAATCAGCAGCAGACCCGCCTCGAAGTTCCGGCGAATCGTGGACGCGATCAACGTCACAAAGATGAACAGCGACCAGCCGATCATCCACAGAATGCTTCCGAGGTAGACGATCAGCAGGGTCATCACCACAAAGAAGCCGTGATCGCCCAGCAACAACATGGCTGGGCCCACGCCCGCCAGAATCGGCGCCGACCAGCGCAGCAAGCGGATGGTCCAGCGCTTGCGCAGCGACAAGAACGCGACCAGAAATTCGAAGTAGAGATAGGCCGACAACACGACCAGCTGCAGAATCACTGCCGCGTACACGAGCTGGTCCATGCGCGCCAGGCTTCCTTCGAGGTCGACGAAGCCAATGGGAGCTTGCAGAAGCTCGTGGAGAGCCAGCCAGAGATACTCGACGTGACCCTTCTGGGTGAAATACAGCGCCAGTAGAAACAAGGCTAGAAACGTCAGCAGAATCGCGTTGACGATCCGAGGAAGCCGTTCGAAGAGGCTGTGCATGAACCACAGATCCCACGACCTGCGCAGATCATCGGGGTTGCCGATGCTGAACGTCCGCTTGGAGAAGAACGAGGTATACGCGTAGAGGCCCACCGGGACAAAGAGCGTGCGCACCACCACCGTGAGATTGGTTTCGCTGGGAGCGATGTCAAGGCGATAGAGCCGCGAGATCTCCTCATATTTGAAGGTGGCGTCCCCGTGTGGACCTTCGGGCAAAATCTGCTTGCCGTTGGCGAATACGTCGAGGCCCGGCCCTGTGGTGCCAAAGTTCATGCCGGCATTCTGGGTCACGGGCAACTCGATCAGCAGCGCAATCGGGCCATGTCCCGACGCCAACTTCAGATGGGTACGGAACCACACATACGGGCGCTGGTGCGCTCCGCCATGGTTGGCGGCCTCCTCCCAGCCCTTCTCCGTCGCGTCTTCCGGATGGTCCTGGTCGGGCACATCGGCAATGGACTCTTTGGCATCGCGCACTTGCCAGGCTGTGTCATCAAAGCCGGGATTGGCAGCATCGGGATTTGCCGTGACGCCGACCCGCCAGTTCTTATCCAAAACCAGCGGCGACCCCACGTTCGTCGCATCCACCGTGACATCGGCCACGTGGGGTTCATCGACTGCGACGGGCCGCGCGTGGGCCTTCGGAGCCAGAAGGGCACTCAGGGGGTGATTCACACGCTTGTTCGGCGGGGCTGTCTGTGCCGCCATCCCAACCGTTCCGCACACCGCCAGGGCGGCAACGATCAGCAGACCTGGACGCACGAACCCTCCCTTACTTTCCACGTGCTTCACACTCTAATTCACCCGCTAAGCCGGTCCAAGTGCAAGCGGATGGACACTGCCTGGCAAGGTGAGACACATCCTTTGCCGCTTCTGGTTACATTGTGCTGACAACGAAGCCGGTTTTTCACTTCCGCTCTGCTGCCTTATGGGCAGATACTAGCGTCTAAGAGAACGAGCGAAGCGGAATCCCGAGAAAACGCGTTCGGGGTGGAGGATTCATCATGAGAGCAGCTTTGAAAGGGCTCAACACAACCGTGCTGGCGCTGCTGGCACTTGCATTAGCCTCGACCCTCTCCGCGCAGTCGACGCCCCAGTCGAGCCCTCCCGCGACCACGGATCCCTCTGCGACTTCCACAACGACTCCTCAAGCTCAGCCTTCTGCCACCCAGCCCGCGCAGACCAGCACGCCTGCTGCCCAGCCCGCTCCTGGAACGACTCCGGTGGCCAGCGACACACCGCCTCCGCCGCCGCAGGATTCCAAGAAGGACAAGAAAGACAAGAAGAAGGATAAGGGTTCCAAGGACGATCCTGAGCCCGGCACGACGCCGGTTGCCGGGGATATTCCCGCCAAGGATGTCGATCCTGAGAAGGTGGTCGCCGTCGGCGGCCAGATGATCAAGGTCAAGCCCGGCAGCGTCGAAGACGTCAGCGCTGTCGGTAACCGTGAAATCGGCGGCCGCGGCCTGGGCAACTGGTACTCGACCGACTCTGAAATCAAGATGGGCAAGATGTATGCCGACCAGATCGAGAAGAGCACCCGCTTTATCACCGATCCCGTCGTGACCGAGTACGTCAACCGCATCGGCCAGAACATCGTCAAGAACTCCGATTGCAAGGTGCCCTTCACCATCAAGGTGATCGACTCCGACGAAATCAATGCCATGGCACTGCCGGGCGGTTTCTTCTATGTCAACTCCGGCCTGATTCTCAATGCCGACGAAGAAGCAGAACTAGCCGGCGTTATGGCCCATGAGACTGCCCACGTCTGCGCTCACCACGCAGCACGCGAGATGACGCGCATGAACTATGCGCAGCTGGGCACCATTCCGCTGATCTTTATCGGCGGCTGGACCGGCTACGGCATCTACGAGGCGGCTTCGCTGGCCGTCCCCATCACTTTCCTGCAGTTCTCGCGCGAGTTCGAAGCCCAGGCCGACTACCTCGGCGTCCAGTACATGTACCGGTCGGGCTATGATCCGCAGGCGTTCATCAGCTTCTTCGAGAAGATACAAGCCCTCGAGAAGCGCAAGCCCGGCCTCGTCGCCAAGGCATTCTCTGACCATCCGCAGACCCCTGACCGCATCTACCACTCCCAGGAAGAGATTGCCCGTATTCTGCCCGCCAAGGACGAGTACACCGTCACCACTTCGGAGTTCGACGAAGTGAAGGCCCGGCTGGCCCGCATCGAGAACAAGCGCCGCCTGATCGACAACAAGGATGGCAAGAAGCCCTCGCTGCGCCGTGCCAGCAACGCTCCGGATGACAATGGCAATACGCAGGCCAGCGACAAGAGTGGCGATGGCGATGACCGCCCGACTCTGCATCGCCGCGAAGACCAGAACCTCAACTAGCGATCGGACCCAGGCACAGGCCCTCGTTCGGACATTCCGGGCGAGGGCTTTTATATGCCCAAAGGGTCCGTGCCGACTTTTCCTCAGGATTTCCACAGGCAAGGTTTTTCGACGCGCAGATCCAGCACCATCCGGCTTAACGACCCAAGGCCTTGGGTCCAGCAGACTTAGCGACCCCTACGGGCAGGGCAGCGCGGCTTCGCCTGGATGTCCAGCCAGCTTTCCGGGTGCCCAAAATCCCGTGAATTTCCTCTAACTTCCTGAAAAACCTTGAAGCCGCGGGTGAAACCGCGCTATATACAGGAGTACCGGTTCTTTGGCCCGCCGGAATTCCACCTGCAGCGATTCGCATTGCAGGGAGGGTAAAGATGCGCAACGCCGCTGCCCGCTCCAATCTGCTTGTTCCTGAAATTCGTGAGGTCATGGATATCCGCCAGGCCTCGGACTACCTTGGAATCTCTCCCGACACCCTCTACAAATACGCCTCCGAGGGCTTTGTGCCGGCGTTCAAGCTGGGCAATCGGTGGCGCTTTAAGCGTTCCCGCCTCGATGAGTGGATGGACCGCCAGTCGGATCTGCAGGCGGCCAATCCCGAAGTCGACCCCCAGGCGAAGAAGCCCGTCCGTCCAGCAATGTAAAAGGCAGGGAACGGGGGAACCAGGAACCAGGAACCAGGGACCAGGGGACCGAGGGGACCAGGCTACTCCGCTTCGGCGGACGTAAGTCGCATGCTGATCGCACTGATGGCCAAACTGAAGAGCTGAGCGGACCGCGCTCCCTCGTTCACTAGTTCCCTTGTTCCCTCGCTCCCTGCATCATTCAATCCTCAGCGCCTTTACCGGATCGATCGACGCGGCACGACGCGCGGGAATCATTCCTGCAATGGCCGCCGCCAGCGTGAGAGTTCCCATCGCGCCCAGCATCACCGGCGGATTCACGCTCGTGATCTCGTAGAGCTGGGATTTCACATACCGCACGCAGAGCATCGCTACCGGCGCTCCGATGGCCAGCCCAACCGCTGCCTGGATCATCGCTCCCCGCATTACCATCCCAACGACCCGGCTACGTTCGGCGCCCAGCGCCATGCGGATGCCGATCTCCGGCGTCCGGCGCACCACGGTATACGCCGTTACGCCGTACAGCCCCAACGCGGCCAGCAACAACGCCAGTGCTCCAAACAGAGACGTCAGTCGAGCGATCAGCCGCTCCTCAGTGAACTGCGCGTCGATCTGTTGCTGGAAGGTCTGGAACTTCACGATGGTCAGGTTCGGATTGATGGATGCCAGCGTTTGCCCGGCGATCTTCTCCATGTCGGGCAGGGGACGAGCAGTTTGCACCACGAGCGCGCCCGCATAGAGCGAAAGATCTTTCTCAATCGCATCGTCGGGGTCGGCGGGTCCCTGGAACTTTGGCCGCTGCGTGAGCGGCACAAAATACATCGCGTGATTTTTCCAGTACACCGTGGTGTAGGTCGTGTCTTCGACCACGCCGACAATCTCGTAGGCGCCATCTTTGCCCGTGTTGGGATAGCCGAAGCGATGCCCGATGGGATTGCGCGTGCCGAAATACTGCTTCACAAACTGCTGATTTACCACCGCGACTGCTGGAGCATCCAGCGTGTCCTGTGGCGTGAATCCACGGCCCATCACCACGTGCGTGCCCACGCTGTCGAAATACTCCGACGTGCCTTTCACCCACGAGGCGCCCTTTTCAATATCATGCTCGCCTTGAATCTTGACCCCGGTGCTCCAATTGTTTTGCTCCATCGGCGTATAGGTCGCCAGGGCCACATGCACCACACCGGGCAGCGCGTGAAAGCGGTCTTCAATCGTGCGATAGAGCGGCTCCACCTGTGTGGTTGGATAGCCGGCAGCCTGCGGATTGATGTGGATGATGTAGCGATTGGTGGCGTCCAGCTTCATGTCCGATCCCTGCAGCTTGTTCAGGCTTTGCGCAAACAATCCGGCCGCCACCAGCAGCACCAGCGACAAGGCCGCCTGCAACACCACCAGTCCCCGCTGCAGCAGCGATGCGCCCTGCGCCGTGGTGCGCGCATTCGAGCGCAGTGCGTCGGCGGGTTGAGCTTTCGCTGCCATCCATGCCGGCGCAATGCCGAACAGGACGCCTGTCACCAGCGAGAGTCCAATGGCGAACGCCACCACGAAGGGCGAAGGAGCCGCATTGATCGGCACGCCCTGCTGGTCAGGGAAGGCGAGCAGCAACAACATGCGCGCTCCCAGGAATGAGATGACGAGACCCAGCACGCCGCCGCATCCGGCCAGCAGCACGCTTTCTGTCAGCAACTGGCGCAGAATGCGACTGCGCTGTGCGCCCAGCGCGGTGCGGATCGACATCTCCGCCTTCCGGCTCATGCCGCGCACCAGCAGCAGATTCGCAATATTTGCGCACGCCACCAGCAACACCAGCGCAGCGACCCAGGTGAGCAGATGCAGATGGTCCTTGTACTGGTCTTGCAGAACCTGCACTCCGGCTCCGCCCGGTGTAAGGACGACGTGCGTCAGTTGCAGAGACTTCTTGTTGTGCTCCCCTTGATACGACTTGATGGTCGCAAAATGCTGGCGAAGAATCGCGCTCGCCTTCTGCTGCAACGCGGGCAGCGATACACCCGGCTTGATGCGCCCGATGACGTAGGCCCACGAGATCTCAGGATTGTGCAGATAGGGCGCGCCGATCACCAGGTCCATCGACTCCACCGGCAGATAGTATTTCGGCGGGCTGCTCGACACGCGGTCGCCGTAGAACCCCTTCGGCGCAATGCCAATCACGGTCACCGGCTTGGTGTTCATCCAGAAGGTGCTGCCCACCACGGAGCGGTCCCCGGCGTAGTCCTGCTGCCACGCCTCGTAGCTCATCACGGCCGTGACCGGCGCACCCTTCTGGTCGTCGGCATCGAGAAAGAAACGCCCCGCGGCCGGCGTCAGCCCAAACACGCGGAAATAGTTCGCAGAAACAAACGTCCCCATCACCGACTGCGCCACCGTCGCCGGCCCTTCGCGACGCACCGTAAGCGGACGCCATGCATAGCCTGACTCCATGGCCGCCAGCTCTTCAAACTCCGGCAGGCTCTTCTTGAACAGGTAGTAGGCGTCGGTCGAGAAGAGGGAATAGGTGCCGTCCCCCTGGATGCCTCCGTTCACGCAGCAATCGTCCCGGTCGCCGATGCGCACCAGCGTCTTTGGATCGCTGACCGGCAGATTCCGAAGCAGCACTGCATGCACCAGCGTGAAGATCGCGGAGTTGGCGCCGATGCCAAGGGCCAGCGTCAGCAGTACTGTCGCCGTAAAGCCCGGCGTCTTGCGTAACTGCCGCACGGCATACCCCAGATCCTGCAACAGAACCCTCATGCTTCACTCCTCCGAACCAGTATCAGATTGCCACAGAACTGCATTTCTGATGCCAGGGAATGTTACATGGCGTAGCAGATAATCAGCCATTTAGCCGCACTCGCCCACGGTCCTCCCGTTGGCACCGTCCGGATTCGCAAAGCGGTGTCCGAAAATGAACGGCCTGCGCATGATAAAACTAGGCGGTGGACCACAACCGACGCATCGGTCTTCTGCGCCGCCGCATCACGCGCGCGGGCTTGCATGGGCTTCTCGTCACGCATCTGCCCGACGTGCGCTACCTGTGCGGATTCACCGGATCCAACGCTGCTCTCGCGGTCACGCGCCGCGCTGTACGCCTGTTTACCGATGGCCGCTACACGGTGCAGGCATCTGAAGAAGTCACAGTCGCCAAGATCCACATCGTCTCCGGAGCCGCCGCCAACAATGCGGCTGTCTGGCTGGCTGCCCAGAGCGGCATCCAGTTTGTAGGCTTCGATCCTGCGTGGACCTCCGTCGCCGACCTCACGCGCCTCCGTGCCGCTCTGCCAGCGCCGCTGCGTCGCGCCTTCCTCACCCCTCTCGCTGCGTCGCTGGTGGAAGCCCTGCGCCTGATCAAGGACGACGACGAGCTCGCCATCCTCAAAGAGGCTGCCCTGCTGGGCTGCAGGCTGTTTGACCACATGCTGACTTTCATTCGGCCGGGTCTGAGCGAAATCGAGGTCGCTGCGGAGCTGGAGTACCAGGCTCGCCGCCTGGGCGCCGAGGGAATGTCGTTTGAAACCATCGTGGCCTCTGGTCCGCGGTCAGCTCTGCCCCACGGCCGGGCTACGGCCACCCTGTTGCCGCGCAGGGGGTTCGTGACTCTCGACTTCGGTATAATCCGGGAGGGTTACTGCTCCGATATGACGCGCACCGTGCACCTTGGCAAGTCGAAGGCCCGGGAACGAGAGATCTATCATGCAGTGCTCGAAGCCCAGGAATCAGCCGTCGCGGCAGTCAGCGGCGGAGCCCGTTGCGGCGATGTCGATGAAGCCGCGCGATCGGTGCTCCGCAACGCGGGATTGGCCGCAGCGTTCTCTCATTCCACAGGGCACGGAGTCGGTTTGGAGATTCATGAGTCGCCGCGTGTAGGGGCAGGGCAAACAACACGCCTCGCACCCGGCATGGTCATCACCATTGAACCGGGCGTTTATCTGCCGGGCCTTTTTGGAGTGCGCATCGAAGACATGGTGGCCGTCAGTCGCACCGGCGGAGAAGTGCTGACCCCCGCCCCCAAGGCCCTCATCGAACTTTGAGGGTTCGCCTCGGAAGTTGCCGCAAGAGACAAGGAACGAATGAAACAAGAAGACATCCAGGATTTAAAAGAGCTGATCGAGTTTCTGAAGCAACATGGAGTTGCTGAATTCGACGTCGATCGCGGCGACCTCAAGCTCCGCCTCAAGTTCAATCAGCCCGCTGGTTCGGCATCGTTCTCCGATCTGACCCGCGCATGGGCTCCAGCTACCGCCCCCGCGCCTGCAGGCTATGCCCCCGCTGCGCAGGCTGCTCCAGTTCCAGTAGAAGCTCCCGCGCCGGTAGAAGAACTGCATGTGGTTAAATCTCCCATTGTCGGCACCTATTATGGTTCTCCTTCGCCGGGTGCACCCTCCTTCGTTTCGCCGGGCGACCATGTCGACAAGGGACAGGTCATCTGCATCGTCGAAGCCATGAAATTGATGAATGAGATTGAGTCCGACGCCGCAGGCGAAATCGTTAAATGCCTCGTCACCAATGGCCAGCCGATTGAATTCGGCCAGCCGCTGTTTTCCATCCGGGTGAATTAGCTCCTCTATGTTTCGTAAAGTCATGGTTGCCAACCGCGGCGAGATCGCGCTGCGTGTCATCAACGCCTGCCGGGAACTCGGCATCCGTACCGTCGCCGTCTACAGCGAAGCCGACCGCAACTCGCTCCACGTCCGTTTTGCCGACGAAGCGATCTGCATCGGCCCGCCGCGTGCCGCCGATAGCTATCTCAACGTTCCAGCGGTCATTTCTGCGGCGGAGATCGCCAACGTCGACGCTATCCATCCCGGCTACGGCCTGCTGAGCGAGAACGCCAACTTCGCCGAAGTCTGCCGGGCCTCGAACATCAAGTTCATTGGACCTCCGCCTGAAGTGACGCGCCTGATGGGCGAAAAAGAAAAAGCGCGCCAGGCGATGAAAGAGGCCAAGGTTCCCATCCTGCCCGGCTCCGACGGCGTCCTCGCCGATGCGGATGAGGCTCTTGCCGTGGCCAAGACAATCAAGTATCCGGTGATTCTGAAAGCCAAGGCCGGCGGCGGCGGACGCGGCATGCGCATCGTGCGCGCCCCTGAAGAACTGCCCAATCTTTTCCACGCCGCATCGACCGAAGCCGCGAATGCTTTTGGCAACGGCGAGCTCTACATGGAGAAGTTCATTGAGCAGCCGCGCCACATCGAGTTCCAGATCCTGGCCGATGAGCACGGCAACGTCACCACGCTGTTTGAGCGCGAGTGCTCGATCCAGCGCCGTCATCAAAAGCTGATTGAAGAAGCGCCGTCTCTGCAGGTCACGCCGAAGATGCGCGAAGAGATTAGCAACACCCTCGTCCGCTGCCTGTCGCACATCGGCTATCAGAACGCCGGCACCATCGAGTTCCTGATGGACGAAGACGGCAAGCTCTACTTCATCGAGATGAACACGCGCATCCAGGTGGAGCACCCGGTCACCGAGGCCATTACCGGCGTCGACCTCGTCAAAGCGCAGCTCCGCATCGCCGCAGGAGAGAAACTGAGCGACATTCTGCCGGCCAAGCTCGAGATGCGCGGCCACGCCATCGAGTGCCGCATCAACGCCGAACATCCGCGGAAGTTCACGCCCTCCGCAGGCAAGATCACCGCGTTCAACGTGCCTGGCGGCAACGGCGTGCGTGTCGACACGGCGCAGTATGCAGAAGGTGTCGTCCCGCCCTACTACGATTCACTCATCGCCAAGCTCATCTGCTACGGCAAAGATCGCGAAGAGGCCATGGCCCGCACCGAACGGGCACTCTCGCAGTTCGTGGTGCAGGGCATTGAGACTTCCGTTTCGCTCCATCAGGCGATCTTCCGCGACGAGGATTTCCGCGCCGGCAAGTTCGACACCAAGTTCATGGAGCGCTTCCTCGCCAAAGAGACCGAATAAGACGGTGAGCTCGAACGGGAAATAGATCCGGTTGCCGGATCGGGACATCGGCCTCGTACGCGACCGTTCCTCTGAGAAGCCTGGACCCGCTTCGGTCTGCAGGCATCCCGTACACATACCCCCGTCCCAGACCTGGTCTGCATCCAATGGGGCATGAGTGCAAACCCGAAACCGACCCACACCCAGCCCGGCGGATTCATCGACAAAAATCAGAAGCCCGACGACGGTGTCGTCAACGACTCGCTCGGGACGACCGACGTAGCCGATTCCACAGGCTCGGACGAAAGCAAAGAGACCGGCGACGCCAAGGCCCGCAACAAGAACACCCGCGAAGACTGAAGTCAGGCGCGCAGGGCGGGGAGGGCGCGTTGGCCAGAAACTCTGGGCCTGAATCTGGACGCTCTTCTCGTGCCGCAAATTTCGTTGCGTAAAATTACCCCGCTTTGCGCTTCAATAGAAAGAGAGCAGGATCCGCAGAAAGAAAACAGGAATCTGCTCTCCGGCGTTTCAAGCATTCAGGCACCGTGACGCCGCCTTGACGCGTCAGATCAAAGAAGCTGTAGTATCTGATTGGGAAATCGAAGGTTACGGACGGTGCGCATAGGGAAGCCTCGCCAAAACGTGCCGAAATCTGCCTAAAAGCGCCAAAGTCTGCCCAAAACGACCCGCGCAACCGCGTCCCGCCTGATCCTGCCGACGCCATGTTTTAGAGTAGAGAAACTGTGATCATTAACCTGGCTCGGCGCGCGCACGACCACAACTGGGAGCTCGATCCAATTACGCGTTCGCTGCTCGACACAGACTTCTACAAGCTCCTGATGCTGCAGTTCATCTGGAAGCATTTCCCCACGACCCGCGCGCGGTTCAGTCTCGCGAATCGCACCGCGTCTGTTCCTCTGGGGTATGTCGTCAACATCGACGAACTCCGCGAGCAGCTTGAATCGACGCGCAAGCTGCGCTTCCACAAGTCAGAGCTGATCTGGCTCGCCGGCAACAGCTTCTATGGCAAGCGCGGCATCTTCGAACCTGCGTTCATCGAATGGCTCGATCGCGACTTCAGCCTCTCCGACTTCGATCTCTCGGTCAAAAACGGACAAATCTCGCTGTGCTTCGACGGCCTGTGGACGCAGACCACTCTCTGGGAGATCTACGCCCTCTCGGCCATCGACGAGCTCAAGACGCGCGCCAGCCTCAAGAATCTTTCTGAACTCGAGCTCGACATCCTGTATGCGCGCGCCAAAACGCGCCTATGGGAGAAGATGGAACGCCTGCGCAACGTTCCCGGCCTCAGTATCAGCGACTTTGGCACGCGTCGCCGCCACAGCTTTCTCTGGCAGGAGTACGTGGTGACGTCGTTGGCGGACGTGCTCGGAACAAATTTTGGCGGCAGCTCGAATACGTTTCTCGCCTACAAGCACGACCTTGAAGCGATCGGCACCAATGCGCATGAGCTGCCCATGGCACTGGCCGCGCTCGCCAACAGCGAGGAAGAGTTGAAGTCGGCGCAGTATCGTTTGCTTGAACTTTGGCAGAAGAGCTACCAGGGCGAATTGCTGATCCTGCTGCCCGACACGTTTGGAACCACGCAGTTTCTGCGCGACGCTCCCGATTGGGTCTCCTCGTGGACCGGCCAGCGTATCGACAGCAAAGATCCTTTCATCGCCGGGGACGAATACATTGCCTGGCTCGAGGAGCGCGGTTGCGATCCACGCAAGAAGCGCCTGATTGCTTCGGACTCGCTCGACGTCGACGTGATTCTCGCCTTGCATGCCTACTTCGGCGGAACGTTGCGCCACGGGGCATCGCCGGCGAGCTTTAAACATGCACGCGATTTTCTCGACACGTCGCGATGGACGCCCGATCGTCGCATCCGATTCAGCGCCGGTTGGGGCACACTGCTCACCAATGACTTTCGCAATTGCAATCCCAACGGCGACGATCGTTTCGACCCTGTAAGCCTGGTCTGCAAACTGAGCGAAGTGGAGGGCCGACCGGCCGTGAAACTGTCGGACAACTACTCCAAAGCGATGGGTCCGGCGAAGGAGATTGACCGCTACCGCCGTGTTTTCGGGACCGCGGGGGTGGCGGAAGTGCCTGTCCTGACGTGAGTTGAGCCGATCCGTTTTCCCGGTCTCATTTCTTTCAAAAAGTGTGTTGATTTCCTCCACTTAATCGAATTACAATGTAATGAGTGAGTAGACACTCATTAGACGGGCTCTTCCTTGTCACGCCCTAAAAGCGATAGCAAACGCAAAGCGATTCTCGAAGCGGCGAAGAAGCTGATCGCCGAGCGGGGCGCCGCGCACACGCCGACCTCGGCCATCTCAAAAGCGGCCGGGATCGCCGAAGGAAGCCTGTTCGTTTATTTCGCAAGCAAAGACGAGCTCCTGAACGAGCTCTATTTGGAAATGAGGAAAGATTTTGATCGCAACCTCACGAACTATCCGACAGACGCCGACGCAAAAACGCGTCTTCGTTATGTCTGGGATACGTTCGTGGATCTCGGGGTAGGTCAACCTTCGCGGCTTACCGTGATGCGCCAGATTCGCGCCACGGGCATGCTGCTCAAGGAGAACGAAACGCCCGGGAAGATGGTCATCGAGACGCTGAACGCAACACGCGACGCGATCCGCGACAGTGACCACGGCGAAGCATCTGTTGAATTCATGGTTTTACTCCTGCGAGCCCACGCGGAAGCCACGATCGAATACATCGTTGCGCATCCCGAGCAGGAGGCCCACAGCCGCGAGCTGGGATTTGAATTGATCTGGCGGGGTTTAAAAGGGCGTTGATCTTCGGGTGCGATTGAATCCATCGCAAACCCTGTGCAAGGAGCAAGGCAATAATAGACGCATTACATTCCCCCCTGAAGTGGTCGGTAGCAAACATTCCCTCGCAAGCCGGAAAATTGGTCATCGTAACAGGCGCGACAAGCGGGCTGGGTTTTGAAGCAGCCATCGCCCTCGCGCAGGCTGGCGCCGATATCATCGTCGCCGGGCGCGATGATTCGCAGGGTCGTTGGGCGGTCGGAAAAATCCGACCGTTGGCTCCCGCATCCCTTATCCGATTCGAGCGCCTCGACCTGGCAGACCTCGCCGCGGTAGCTGATTTCGCGCGACGGGTGGAGCGCATCGAGCGCCCCATCGATCTGCTGCTGAATAATGCCGGTGTGATGGCTTTACCCAGCCGCCAGGTCACGGTCGACGGCTTTGAGATGCAGCTGGCCACCAACTACCTGGGCCATTTCGCGCTCACGGCTCACCTGTTGCCGTTGCTGCGCCGTGGCCGCGAGACGCGCGTGGTGCAGGTCAGCAGCCTGTCGCATCGCTGGGCGCGGCTCAACCTCGGCGATCTCCACATGGTGCGCCGCTATCGCTCGATCAAGGCGTACGCCCAGTCGAAGCTCGCGGTGCTGATGTTTGCCCTCGAGTTACAGCGGCGCAGCGACATTGCCAGGTGGGGACTGATAAGCCTCGCCGCTCACCCCGGCTATGCGCGCACGTCGCTCTTTGCAAGAGGCCCGGGTGAACGCAGCCTGATTCATCGCGTCCATCGCAGCGTTGGTGGATGGCTCGGCCACTCCGCGGCGGCGGGTGCCGTTCCATTGCTCTATGCGGCGACAGCGCCCAAAGTCCGGCCCGGCGAGTACTACGGTCCGCAGGGCGTTTTCGAGCTGGCAGGACCCGCCGGTATTGCGCCCGTCAGCAAAACAGCGCAAGATCGCGAGCTGGCACGGCGGCTGTGGGAAGTCTCCGAACGTCTGACCGGAATCACCTGGCCGGTCGTCTAAATTGGTGCAAGGCGCGATGAGATACCGCAATCGAGCCCGGCGCATTTGAAACGCTGTGCCGGTTGAAAGAGCGCGCGCCCACCGCAGCGATCGACGGAGCGAAAAAGCGTGTACGCCACGCAGCTGAGAAACGAATTGAGTCTGCGCAATCGCCTGCATGCGCGAGGGCGGGTACACGTCGAAAGCTACGGCGGGTCGCCCGTCATCGTGTATGCGCCGGATGGGGAGACGCATGGGAATTTTTTTGATCCGGCCTACGCGGCGATTCTTGCTCAGGCGGAGTGGCACGCGCGGCTCAACAAGATTCATGCACAGGCACGATCGCTGCCCAAAGCTGAACGCAAGTGGCGGGAACTCGATTCGTCGATGAGCTCTGACGCTCTGCTGATGAATGTCTTTTGCACGCCGGGTATGGTTGAGGCCGGGACTGTGCGGAGCCTGCTCGGTATCCGTGGAGAGGACCGCCCCGTCTTCGGCTGGAAGGCGCGCGTGCCTTTCGCCAGCGGTCGCTTCGACAGAACCGAAGTGGACATGCGCTGGGGTTCGTTGCTGGTGGAAGCCAAGCTCACCGAAGGCGATTTTCAAACCTGCAAGCCGGAGCTGGTCGAGGCGTATCGGGATCTCGATGAGGTGTTTGAGCGCGATGCGTTGCCGCGCGTGCCTCTCGCGATTGGCCGGCGCAAACAGTCCGTCGAGTTTCCGGAGGAATACTCACAGGAAGAAATCATTGTTCCTGCCGAGGAGTGGCAGCCGCATGTCTGGGAGGTTTCGCCGGAGACCATCGAGGGATATGCGAGCTATCAGCTGGTGCGCAACGTGCTCGCGGCGTATGCGGCCGGGGCGAGCTTTTGCGTGATTCACGATGAGCGTCGTCCTGACTTGCGCGAGGCATGGTTTCAGGTGATGACGGCGGTCAAGTCGGCGGAGATGAGGACCAGGCTGCAGGTGCTGACGTGGCAGGAACTGTCGGCGACTGCTCCCACGGGGCTGCAGGAATTTCTCGCGACGAAGTACGGCATTGTTCCGCCGGGCTGCGCGCCATGTCCGATCGACCCCCGTTAACGCTAGTTTGCCGGAGGTGCGGGCGCTGCGGAGACAGGCGGCAAGTCGAAGACCTGGATCGATCCGTGATTGAGGACTGCGAGACGCCGTCCCGAGGGCGACAGAGCGGCATTGCCGCCCCCATCGAGTACCGGGATGACGGACAGCTCGAGAGCAACCTTGCCCGAGGCGGTATCGAAGACGCGCACAACCTGGCCGCGCACGGCTTTCACCCACAACGTCTCGTTTCCAACGCTGGGAGCCTTTCTCAAGGCAATGGACTCGCGGATGAAGCGCGAGCCGTCTGCCGTTGTACCCAGCAGGGGAGGAATGTAGAGGAGCGGAGCTTCGGATTCCCAGAGAATCTGACCACCGATTGAAAGGGCTGTCAGCTTGGGGACGCGCATCTGATTGCATCCGCTCATCAGGATCGTTTTGCTGGCAAGGAACGCGGACGTGGGCTGGCAGGTGGATTCGACATGGCCCAGGATTCTGCTGCCGCCGCCGAACAGGTTCAGGCGGAGAGACCATTGGTCGTATTTGTTGTCGTGGGTGATTTCCAAAGACCCGTCGGAGTTGATCGGCAGTTCGGAGGGCGCGCGCGCGCTGCGACTCACCTTCGCATGACCTGTTCCGAGATCCAGCAGCCGCGTCACGATCTCCTGTGTTCCGGGTCGCGCCGGACCCGCATCTTCAAGCGTGTTGCTCTCGACAATCTTGGCGGACGGATCCACGCGCAGGGCGAGGAACTTGCCCGACAAGGGAAGTGCCGGCTTCATCTGCAGGCTGGCGTCGACGATTTCCAGTCCATTGTGGTCGCGTAGCAGCGACTGGCCGTCTTTCAGACTCCAGAGGTAGCGGGCGTTGTCGGGGATGGTCCACAGCGCTTCGGATTCAACTTTGCCATCGGGCAGCTTGAGGACGACGGCCCTCATTTGCCGGATTCCGGTTGACTCGTTCGCATCGCGTGCCAGCAACCCCGGCGCACGAAAGCTGAACAGCAACCGATTCTCATCGACGAAAGACAGAGCGACCACACTGTATTGGCGCCCGAGATAAGTAAGACTGGGTGCACCGAATCCGAGAGGGGCGGCGGGAATCACGATCGAAGGCGGGCGATCGGGAGCCGGAGGGAGAACCTCGGGCTTGGGCTTGTGCTTCTTCACGCGCGGCGGCACGTCTCCCGGCAGCATGATGTCTTGCGCGCGGAGGGGAACTACCGCACACGTCGCCAAAATCCCTGCGAGGCACACAAGACTGCCCCGGGTGAGAAGAGTACGCTTTGCCGTCATCGCCTTCATTCTCGCTTACGACAGCGGGAGTCTGGGAATCCCCCACCTGGGGGTGCAGAGGGAGCGTTGCATTCGGTGCTTCGTCTTGCACAGCCAATAGTTCATAACGTGGGATGAATGGCAAGAAATCCAGCCTGAAAGGAGTGACGAGGATCACTTGGACTTGGCCAAAGCACACCCCAAACTGGTACGTTTGGAAGAGAAGGTCTGCACCTGAGAGATGGCGTCAAATCCTTATTTTTCATTGGCTGTTCTTTTCGTGGCGGCCCTCGGTTTTGGACTGGCGCCCCTGGGCTTGGCATGGCTCTGGGCGAGGGTGTTTTCGCCTCCCAAGCCGAACGCCATCAAGAATGCAATTTATGAGTGCGGGCTGGAGTCGAAGGGCGACGCGTGGGTCCAGTTCCGCTCGGCCTACTATCTGTACGCCATTATTTTTCTCATCTTCGACGTAGAGGCCGTGTTCCTGCTGCCTTTCGCGGTGGCCTTTACCGGGCTGGGTCTCGGGGCGTGCGTGGCCATGCTGGTGTTTGTGTTGATGCTGATTGAAGGACTGGCCTGGGCGTGGGCCAAAGGCGTGTTGACCTGGGCGTGAGGAGGGCAGCTCTCCGTTCTCCGTTGGGTCTTCGAAAATCTTGGAGTTTGGGACGGCGGCAAGGTTGTGGGGCATTGAGGGCACGGGCGAACGGCAACTACGGACTGTGAACTACGAACTGGAGGGGAGCAATCGATGGCTGTCGATGAGGGACTAAAAATCGAGCTGGGCAAACAGGGCATTTTTGTCACGTCGCTCCAGGAACTCTACAACTGGGGGCGGCGCAGCTCGGTATGGCCTATGCAGTTTGGGTTGGCGTGTTGTGCGATCGAGATGATTGCCACGACCATGGCGCGTTATGACATGGCGCGCTTCGGCGCTGAGATCTTTCGCCCGTCGCCGCGCCAGGCCGACATGATGATCATCTCCGGCACCGTGACCAAGAAGATGGCGCCGCAGGTGGTACGGCTTTACAACCAGATGGCAGAACCGAAGTACGTGATTGCGATGGGGGCCTGCGCCATCTCGGGTGGTCCATTCAAGCAGGGCTACAACGTGCTGAAGGGCATTGACCGTTACATTCCTGTCGATGTGCATATTCCTGGATGCCCGCCGCGACCTGAAGCGCTGCTGCAGGCGCTGATCACACTGCAAAAGAAGATTGATGGGCAGCACCTGACCGGCGAAGAACGGCCGCGTTATCTGGATGCCGGTGCGCAGGGAGAATTTCCAGTACCGGAACAATGCGCGCACGATCTAGAGCCAACCTCGAATCCCGGTGTCTGGCCGGTGCCGTTGGTGATTCGCTGATTTTGGGCTGAGCCCGCTGAGTTGAGGCAGGAAATTGAAGACCGTAGAAGAGATCAAGACAGCGATTGAAGCAGCTGTGCCCGGCGCGAAGGTCGATGTGCTGACCAATCCAGCGCCGAACGCGCAGCACTCGCTGCTGGTTGGGCGGGCGATGGCCGCTTCGGTGGCGACATTTCTGCGCGATGATGCCGAGCTTGCTCTCGATTTCTTGTCGAATGTGACGGGCGTGGACTGGCCAGACAAAGAGATTGCGGAGAAGATAAAGGTCCCCAAGCAAGTGACCAAGACCGTGGACGGGGTAGAGCAGACGGTCGAGGAGATGGTGGAAGAGACCCGCAAGCGCGTGGAGCCTGGATATCTCGAAGTCGTGTATCACCTCTATTCCATCGCGAAGAAGCACGGACCGGTGGTGATGCGACTGCGCACGGCGAACCGGGGCGAGCAGGCCGACCTGCCGTCGATGACGCCGATTTGGCGGTCGGCGGAATTTCAAGAGCGCGAAGTCTTCGATCTTTTCGGCGTCGTGTTCAAAGGGCACCCGGACTTGCGCCGCATTCTGATGTGGGATGAGTTCAAGGATTTTCCGATGCGCAAGGACTACGTGGAGCCCGACGATTTTGAATACGAACCCACTGCGCACGATGAGGTACTGGCACGTGCCAAGGCCCATCAGGCTGCAGCCGGTTCGGGAATCACGCCGGAGGAGACTTCCCGATGAGCGCGTCGACTCCCGATATCTCGATCAAGCTTGCGCGGCAAGAAGCATGGAATCGTCCCCCGGTGATCGAACCTGAGGGCGAAGGTGAACTGCTGGAACTGGCCATGGGGCCGCACCATCCGTCGACCCACGGTGTGTTTCGCATGGATGTGCTGCTGGACGGCGAGCGGGTCATCAAGCTGAAGCCCGTCTTCGGCTACCTGCATCGCAACCACGAGAAGATTGCCGAGGGCTCGAGCTACCTGGCGTCGATGCCCTATACCGATCGGCTGGATTATTTCTGCTCGCTGACGAACAACTGGGCGTACGCGCTGGCGGTTGAAAAGCTGGTTGGCCAGCAAGTGCCGGAACGCGCCGAATATCTCCGCGTGATCCTGGCCGAGCTGACACGGATACAGAACCACGCTTCGACGATTGGATTTCTGCTGCAGGAGATGGGCGCCAGCGGCACTCCGCTGATGTATGCCTTTCGCGAGCGGGAGAAGATACTCGATCTGTTTGAAAGCCTGACCGGATCGCGCATGATGTGCAACTACATGCGCTTTGGCGGATGCCGCGTGGATGCGTCGCCGGCATGGCTTGAGACCGCGCGCAAGATCGTCAAGGAACTTCCGGCATTCGTTGATGAATTCGAGAACTTTCTTCGCACCAATGAAATCGTGATGGCGCGGGCGCAGGGCATGGGCGTGCTACCTCCGGAGTTGGCGGTGAACGCGGGCATCACGGGACCGATGCTGCGCGCGTCGGGCGTGAACTACGACATCCGCAAAGTGGATCACTACGGCATCTACGATCGCTTCAAGTTCCGCGTGCCGCTCGGCGATCACTATGACATCTACGATCGCTACATGGTGCGCATGCTTGAGATTCGCGAATCGATTGGGATCCTGGAGCAGGCGCTGAAGGATATTCCCGCCGGACCGGTGATGGATCCCAAGGCGAAGATTCGCGGGTTCCGCCCCAAGCCAGGTGAGTCCTACGGCCGGATCGAGGGGCCCAAAGGCGAATTGGGTTTCTATCTAATCAGCGACGGCAGTCCAAACCCCTATCGCTACCGGGTGCGGCCGCCGAGCTTGATCAATCTCACGGTTTTGGAAGATATGTGTCTGGGTCATAACGTCGCTGACGTGGTGTTGATTTTCGGCAGTGTCGATATTGTGCTGGGCGAGGTGGATCGGTGAAGCAGTTCACAGCACACAGTTCTCCGTTCACAAGGCGTGTAACAGCGATGAGCGTGAATTGCGGATCGACAGTTGGGAACTCGGAGGTTGGCCTTGCTGGGTGAAGGCATCTTAAAGGGGCTGGCGGAAACGGCAAGAAACTTTGCCGGCAGCTTTGTCTCGAAGGAACGGCTGACGACCGTTGAGTATCCTGAAGAGCGCTCGCCTTTGCCTGAGGCGTCGCGGGTCTTTCCGTTTTTGCTCTACGACGGAACCGATTGGGAAGCGGGCATGCGCTGCGTGGCGTGCCAGATTTGCGAAAAGGAATGCCCGCCCAAGTGCATCTATATCGAGAAAAGCAAAGACAAGAAGCCGGACTACGTCGGCAAGCCGCAAATCTATCCGGCGCGGTTTGAAATCGATGTTTCGGTGTGCATGAGCTGCCAAATCTGTGTTGAGGTGTGTCCGTTTGAGGCGATCAAGATGGACACGGATTTTGAGCTGAGCACCGACGATCGCTTCGGCGGTCTGCTTTACGACCGGAAACAACTCGCGCGATCGAACGAGTACTACCATTCGATTCATCCCACCGAAGCCGCGGAGGTGGATGCACGCCTCGCGGAGGAAAAAGCCAAGGTGGAGGCCAAGGCCAAAGCCGCTGCGGCAGCAAAAGCGGCCGCTCCTCCCGCCACGCCGGCAGCGACGACACCGGCTGCAGCTGCCCCGGTAAGCAAGCCCGCTCCGAATGCGACGGAGGCGGAGAGTAAGTGATGCTCGAGAAAGCGGATCAGATCTTCATTTTGTTGCGCAACTGGCTGGTAGGTTTTCTGCCTGCAGGCTGGCAGACAGCCGCGGGCGTGGTGCTGGGCGTGATCGGGATTGTTGCGGTCTTCCCAGGTCTGTTCGCGATCACCACGGTGCTGGAGCGCAAGGGCCTGGGGCGCATACAAAACCGTCTTGGACCCAATCGCGTGGGCCCGTTCGGCATTCTGCAGCCCATTGCCGACGCGATCAAATCTTTGACCAAGGAAGATATTGTTCCCCGGGACGCCGATGCCGTGGTGCATTTTCTAGCGCCCGTTTTTCTGGTGGTCGTGGTGTTCATGGGTTTCGCAGTTCTGCCTGTGGGACGCAACATGGTGCTGGTCGATATGGACGCGAGCCTGCTGTTTTACTTCGCGATGGGCGCGTCGACCGAAGTGTCCATTTTTATGGCCGGCTGGTCGAGCCGCAACAAGTACTCGCTGCTGGGCGCGATGCGCGCCGTGGCACAGATGATCAGCTATGAAGTTCCGTTGCTGATGTCGAGCGTCGTCATTGTGATGATGACGGGGTCGCTTTCGCTGGTGAAGATTGTCGAAGCGCAAAACCAATACAGCTATGGTTTGCCGCACTGGTACATCTTCACGCCCTGGGGATTTGCGGCGTTCGTGATGTATGCGATTGCAGGAACGGCGGAGACCAATCGCTCGCCCTTTGATTTGCCTGAAGGCGAGTCGGAGCTGGTCGCGGGCTACTTTACCGAATATTCAGGATTCAAATTCGCATTGTTCTTTCTCGGCGAATATCTCGGCATGTTGTCAATATCCGGTTTAGGAGCGACGTTGTTCCTCGGCGGATGGTCAGCGCCTCTTGCGGTGTTGAACTGGGTGCCTTCTTGGATCTGGTTCTTCGCGAAAGTGATGCTGTCGATTGTGGTCTTCATCTGGGTTCGTGGAACGCTGCCGCGCCTGCGCCAGGATCAGCTGATGAACTTCGCGTGGAAGTTTGTCTTGCCGATGACCTTGCTCGATCTTGTCGTTGCGGCAGTCTGGCGCTTCATGGGCGATGGCCTGCTGCGCTGGTTCGTCTGCTCCGCCATCCTGATCGGTGTCTACGTGGCAGCGGGCCGCTGGGGCATGCGGAGCAAACACTTCGGGCCGAGGAGCTATCGCTATGCGGAATAGCCTGGCAGTGGTGTTGAAGGTGCGCACAGGAAACATGCCGGAAAGGTGCGGCGCGTAATGGGATTTCCATTTTGGATTCTCGCTGCATTGACCGTCGCTGGAGCTTTAGCCGCGGTGCTGTTACGCAACCTGGTGCACTGCGCCCTGGCCCTGACGGTCGCCTTTGCCGGACTGGCCTTGCTGTTCTTGAATCTCGATGCCCAGTTTGCCGGCTTCGCGCAAATCCTGGTGTACATCGGCGCGGTGGCGATCCTGGTGGTCTTCGCGATTCTGCTGACGCGGAGCACCGAAACCCCGAAGGATGGCGGCGTGTTTAGCCGGACATGGTTCGTGGGGCTCGTGATTTCTGCAGGTGCGTTCGCGGTGCTGGGCTGGGCGCTTCTGCAGAGCCAACCTGGGCTCTCGCTCGGACCTGCGACTGCACCGGCTGCAACCGTGCAACAGATTGGCACTGCTCTGATGGGACGCTACGTGCTGGCGCTGGAGATTGTCGCCCTGCTGTTAACCGCCGCACTGATTGGCGCCGTGATTGTTGCCCGGCACGAGAGGGAAGGGACCAAGGAAGGATGATCACTACGCCGCTGGCTGGATATCTTCTGGTTGCCGCCCTCCTTTTCGCGATTGGGCTTGCGGGCGCGCTGACTCGCCGCAACGCCATCCTGGTGCTGATCGGCATTGAATTGATGCTGAACGCAGCGAACTTGAACCTGATTGCGTTCTGGCGCTACGGCCCGCATCCCGAAGCGTTGACCGGCATGATGTTTGCGATCTTTTCTATCGCCGTGGCCGCGGCCGAGGCCGCTGTCGGACTGGGCCTGGTGATCGCCATTCATCGCCATGCTCACACCACGGATCTGGACGAGATCAACAGGATGAAGGGGTGAGCCGGTGATTCAGGAAGCAGCGGCGGCATTCGCCCCACAAATCACGGCATCGGCCATCACGGGGATTCTGTGGCTCATTCCCGCATTTCCCATTGTTGCCTCGGGGATTATCGCGGTGCTGAAGCAGCCGCGCCGTCGAGCTTCTGCGGCTCTTGCGATCGGATCGCTGGCTTGTTCGCTGCTGCTTGCGCTGGCGGCCATGGGACACGTGCTCGCCGGCCGGTTCAACGGCTTTGCGGTGCGCGAGACAGTCAACTTCACGTGGATCCAAGTGGGCGCCGCACAGGTCGAGCTTGGCTGGGTACTCGATCCGCTCTCTGCTGTGATGCTGGTGATGGTTTGTTTCGTGGGCCTTTTGATCTTTATCTACTCCACCGGCTACATGGCCCATGACGAGAACTTTACGCGGTTCTTCTGTTTCCTGAGCCTGTTTGCCGGTGCGATGCTCGGCGTGGTGATTTCGAACAGCTTGCTGCTGTTGTTCATGTCCTGGGAGCTCGTTGGCCTGACATCGTATTTGCTGATCGGGTTCTGGTACCAGAAGCCCTCTGCTGCCGCGGCGGCGAAGAAGGCTTTCTTGACGACGCGCGTGGGCGATGTCTTCTTTCTGCTTGGGATGGTGTGGCTGTTTGCGCAGACGGGTACGCTGCTGTTCTACAACGCCGGAAAGGGATCGATCGAACCCCTGCGACTGGCGCTGTTGCTGGTGACGCCTTCGCATCTCGGTATGACCGCGGCGACGGGAATCGCGCTGCTGATCTTTGCCGGAGCGGTAGGGAAAAGCGGACAGCTTCCGCTGCATGTCTGGCTGCCCGATGCGATGGAAGGTCCAACGCCGGTCTCAGCTCTCATTCATGCGGCGACGATGGTGGCCGCGGGCGTCTACCTGGTGGCGCGTGTCTATCCGCTGATGCAGGCGGGTGTGCAGGTATCGCAGTCGGGAGAAGTGATTGGATCGACGACTGCGCTGACGGTGGTGACGTGGGTTGGCGCGTCGACGGCTCTGTTTGCGGCGTTGATCGCGGTCGCACAGAACGACATCAAGCGGATCCTCGCCTATTCGACGGTCTCGCAGCTGGGCTACATGATGGCGGGGCTTGGCGTAGGCGGTGTCGCGGTCGGCATGTTCCACCTGATCACGCATGCCTTCTTCAAGGCCCTGTTGTTCATGGGCGCGGGCTCCGTGATTCACGGTTGCCATGAGGAACAGGATATTCGCCACATGGGCAATCTGAAGATCGAGATGCCATTCACCTTCCTGACGTATTTAGCCGGCATGCTGGCGCTGAGCGGTGTTCCTATCTTTGCCGGCTTCTGGAGCAAGGACGCGATTCTGGAATCGACGCACACATGGGACGTGAGCAGGGCACCTTTTTATATGTTGGTGTTCGGCGCATTTCTCACCGCGTTCTACATGATGCGCCAGGTGAGTTATGTGTTCTTTGGAAACTGGCGTGGGCATGGAGAAGCGCATGAGAGCCCAAGCGTGATGCTGCTGCCGCTGATGGTTCTCGCGTTCTTTGCAATCTTTCTGGGCTTTCTGGGTACACCGTTCTGGCCGTGGTTCAGAGCTTTCCTCGATGGACATCCGGCGGAGTTTGGTCTCGGTGCCTTCAAGGAGCCGGGCCTGCTCGCCCTGATGGGAACGTCGTCGCTGGTCGTGCTTCTTGGTCTGGGTATCGGCTGGCGGCTCTATGGAAACAAGTCGGTGCGCGCAGACGATGCAGACGTGTTGGAGATTCGATTCCCGACGCTGTGGACGCTCTTCGAAAACAAGTTTTACATCGATGAGCTTTACGGTGTGACGGTGATTGCCTTCTACGCATGGTGGGCGCGCGTAGCTGATTGGATGGATCGACGGGTGTGGGGCGGGATCGTGACTGGAGTTTCGTGGTTGGCGCGTGTGGGGGCCCAGGCGAGCTCGCTATTTGATACAGATTGGATCAACGGCGGCTTCGACAAGAGCTGCGAAGAACTGGCCAACGGCGGCGGATTGATGGCGGGCGTGCAGAACGGCCGGGTGCAGATCTACCTGCGCTTGCTGGCGCTCGCAGTTGTGGTGCTCGCCGCGATCCTGATTTGGAGCAGCCGGGGATGAACGGAATTCCTTTGCTCTCGTTGCTGACTTTTCTGCCCCTGGTTGGGGCCGTGATCGCGCTGTTTGCAAAGACGCATGCGCGTCTCGTCGCTCTCATCACCACGCTGATTTCTCTGGCCCTTGCGCTCATGGTTTGGACGAGGCTTCCCGGAGATGGCTCGATCGGCCTGGTGGAACGAGCGACGTGGGCGCCATCGTTGGGCATTGAATATCATCTTGGCGCGGACGCGCTGGGCGCGCTGATGCTTGTGCTCTCGGCCATCGTGACCCTGATGAGTATCGACGCCGCACACCGCGTGCACCGCGAGCCCGGCTTGTACTTCGCGCTGGTGCTGATGCTCGAGTCGGGTTTGTTCGGGACATTTACTGCGCTTAATTTCTTTCACTGGTTTTTGTTCTGGGAACTCAGCCTGATTCCTGCTTTCTTCCTGATCAAGCTATGGGGCGGAGCCAAGCGCGGGCCGGCGGCCACGCAGTTCTTCGTCTATACGATGGCGGGTTCGGTCGGCCTGCTGCTGTCGTTCCTCGCCGTGTTTCTCGCTACCGGCAGCATGGATTTTGAGACGCTCGGCGCGATGGCTTTCCACGGCACATTGGAGCCGGCCGTGACGGCGCATCTTGGCCCGATGATGATGTGGTTGACAGTGGGTGTGCTGGTTGGCTTCGCGGTCAAGGTTCCCCTCGCGCCGTTTCATACCTGGCTGCCCGCGGCATACTCTGAAGCGCCTTCGCCTGTGACGATGTTGCTGACGGGGACCATGTCGAAGATGGGTGTCTACGGCCTGTTGCGGATCGCTATTCCGATTTTTGGACCGCAGATCGCACAGATTCGCACGCCGCTGCTGGTGCTCTCGGTCATCACCGTGGTGATGGGGGCGTGGGCTGCTGCAGCGCAGAAAGATCTGAAGCGCGTGTTTGCGTACTCCTCGGTGAATCACCTGGGCTATTGCCTGCTGGGCATCTTTGCTTTGGCCGTTCCAGCTGCAGGGACGGCAGTGCTGACCAGCCAGGCGGCGGCGCTGAATGGCGTGATCCTGCAAATGTTTAATCACGGCCTCACCGCGGCGGCCCTGTTCTGGTTTATAGCCATGCTCCAGGAGCGCAGTGGCGGCGAACGCTGGATTGACCACTTCGGCGGCCTGCGCAAACCTGCTCCGGTGCTGGCGGGTTTGATGGGGATCGTATTGTTCTCGTCGTTGGGCTTGCCGGGTCTGAATGGATTTGTGGGCGAGTTTTTGATCTTCCGCGGCGTCTTTGCGCTGTCGTGGGTTTCCGCAGCGTTCTCGATTCTTGGCTTGCTGGTGACGGCCGCCGTGATCCTGACTGTCATTCAGAAGGTTTTTACCGGGCCTGTGCCGGAGAAGTGGGCAGCGTTCCCCGATCTGCATGGCGGCGAGCGATTGGCCATGGTGCCGGTGATTGGATTGATGTTGCTGCTTGGCCTGCTGCCGCAGTTGATCGTCAATAGCGTGAACCCAACCGTGATGAACCTGCTGGCGCACTGGAGATTTTGACGCATGCTTGCCTGGACGATCTATCTCTCGTTTGCCGGAGCGCTGATTGAGGCGGTGCTGCCGAAGAACAAGCCTGCGCTGGCGCGAAGTTTTGCGCTGGCTGTAGGGGTCGCCGGACTTGTGGTTGCGGTTCTTGGGTTCGCGGCAGGAGCCGGGCACGGCCGCAGCGTGATTGCAGATTTGCCTTGGGTTCCGGCGATGGGAATTCGGTATACGCTGGCCGCGGACGGTATCAGCCTGGTGCTGGTGTTGTTGACTGGCCTGGCCGCGGTGGCCGGCGTCCTGTTCAGCTGGAATATAGAACTGCGTACCAACGAGTTTTTCGCCTTCTATTTCGCCCTGATCGGCGGAGTCTACGGCGTGTTTCTCAGCGCCGATTTGTTCTTGCTGTTCGTGTTCTACGAAATTGCAATCGTGCCGAAGTACTTTCTGATCGCAATCTGGGGATCGACGCGGCGCGAATACGGTGCGATGAAGCTGGCGCTCTATTCCTTTGTGGGCTCAGCGATGGTTTTGATTGGACTGCTGGCCGCGTACGCAACCGCAGGCAGCCATTCGACCGGACTCACGGAGCTGGCGCATGCCGGCCTCCCGGTCAGTTTCCAAATGTGGGCGTTCCCGCTGGTGTTTGTTGGCTTCGGAGTTCTGGCCGGCATGTGGCCGTTTCATACCTGGGCGCCTACCGGTCACGTGGCCGCACCGACTGCTGCCTCAATGCTGCTGGCCGGCGTGGTGATGAAGCTTGGGGCCTATGGCTGTTTGCGCGTGGCGATGGGATTGTTCCCGCATGGGATGGATCCCTGGGGCTGGACGTTTCTTGGCCTCGCGTCGTGGCGCGACGTGTTTGGATTGCTGGCCGTGATCGGCATTATTTATGGCGCCCTGGTGGCGCTGGTGCAGACCGACTTCAAGTTTGTTATCGGCTACTCCAGCGTGAGCCACATGGGCTTTGTGTTGTTGGGATTGATGACACTGAACCAGATCGGCCTTACCGGCGCCGTGTTGCAGATGTTCTCGCATGGCGTGATTGCCGGGTTGTTATTCGCAATTGTCGGGCGCGTCGTATACGAGCGCACGCACACGCGACAGCTGTCCGAGCTGGAAGGCATGCATCTGGCGAAACGATTGCCGTTCGCGGCGTGGGCATTCGTGATCGCAGGAATCGCGTCGATGGGATTGCCCGGATTCTCGGGCTTCGTGGCTGAGCTGCAGGTGCTGGTGGGGTCGTGGCGAGCGACGCCGTGGTGGGCGGCGACGTCCGGTGTCGGCATTGTGATTGGCGTGGCCTATACGTGGCGCGTCTTGCAGAAGGCATTTTTCAGCGACAAGCTGCCCACGCCGGACGAGCATCCGAAGACGGGATGGCCGAAGTTCGACGCGATCACATGGCCCGAGGTCACGGGCGTTGTTCTGTTGACTGCGACCAGCCTGTTCGTCGGCCTGTATCCGCGCATCCTGCTCGACGCCATCGAGCCGGCCGTGAAGGCACTGCTGGCAGGAGGGGGACAATGAATTATTTCGATCTCCTCCGGGTCACGCTGCCTGAAACGGCGCTTGAAGTCGCTGCGCTGCTCGTGCTGGTTGTCGATCTTGGATTGCTGCGCAAGAGCTCATTACGGATGCGCGTTGCGTCGGCGGCAATTCTGGGGATTCTGGGCTGCGCGGTAGCGGTCATGATGATCCCGCTGCAGGTGCAGGGAGGCCTGAACTATCCCGGCTCTGACCTGATCCTGCTGGCATCGGGTGGGTCGACTGCGGTTGCGCAGATCGGAATCCTGTCGTTTACCGTGCTCACGCTGCTGTTGCTGTTCGACAGTACATTCACGCGGAACGTGGGTGAGTTTGTTGCGATCACGCTGATGTCGGCGACCGGCGGTCTTCTGATTTGCGCGGCACAGGACCTGCTGATCATTTTCATCGGCCTGGAACTGCTGAGCATTGGGCTTTACATCCTGACTGCATTTGCCAAGAGTTCAGGCAAGAGCGCTGAAGCTGCAATGAAGTACTACCTGTTTGGCGGCATGTCGGCAGCTTTTCTGCTCTTCGGCTTCAGTTATCTCTACGGCATCACCGGATCGACAAACCTGCACGAGATCATGCGCGCGATGTATGGATCGAACGCGGTGAACGCCACTCCGCTGGTAAGCGTGGCGCTGGTGATGATTGCGGCTGGTCTCGGATTTAAGATTGCGGCGGTTCCGTTCCATCTATGGGCTCCGGACACGTATGAAGGGGCGCCCGCGCCGGCTGCGGCATTTATTGCATCGGCATCGAAGGTGGCGAGTTTCGCCTTGCTGATCTCGATTGGCACGGCAGCTGCCCACGTGTTTGGCAATGGTCATCAAGGGCACATTGTTCTCGTGGTGACGAGCAACCATTTGCCGAAGTATTTGGGCTTCGAAGCCCCCTGGTCGTTTGCGCTGACCATTCTTGCGGTGGCCTCGATGGTGCTCGGCAATCTTGCAGCGTTGGCGCAGACCAGCGTGCGGAGGCTGCTGGCCTATTCCGCGATTGCGCATGCGGGTTACATGCTGCTGGCGCTGGCCTACTTTTCGCATACGCCTGTAAGTGCCCAGGCTATTTTGTATTACATCCTCACCTACGGTCTGACGATAATTGGCGCCTTTGCGGTGGTCGGCATCGTGGAGCGCGTGAACGGCAGCGATCAGATCGATGCGTTCGCGGGGCTGCATCGACGCAATCCACTGCTCGCCGGCGTGCTGCTGGTGTTGTTTCTTTCTCTGGCGGGAATTCCGCCGCTGGTGGGATTCTGGGCGAAGTTCAATTTGTTTGCTGCGGTCCTCGGTGTGTCGCGCGGCGTGGTGCCCTTTGGGTTCGTGGCGCTGGCTGTCGCGATGAGCGCCGTGTCGCTTTACTACTACCTGCAGGTGCTGAAGAGGGCATTCGTGGTTCCAGCGCTCGATGATCGGCGTATCGCGGTCCATCCCGTAACGCTTGCGACCCTCTTATTCGTTACGCTATGGGTGGTCATGGCGGGATGCTTCCCAGCACTTCTCCAGGGATGGATGGAGAGTTTCTACGCGTTGATGTAGGGCTCGGTCTTGTCCCTCTCGATTTCCGCAGCTCAGCTCAAATCGATGCCGGGACCTTTTTTCGGAGGCACGGGGTTCCGGGGCTGGGTTCTTGGTTCGGAAAATCGCACAATCCCACAAAAAAGATCTATGAAGAGGAAACTTGTCGTCCCCGGCATCCTTCAAACATTCAAGGAGATATTATGCCCAACGGTACAGTTGCAGCATTTGTGCGTTTCAAAGCGGTGAAGGTTCTCGCTTGCTCAATTCTGGCGACAGCCATGGTGTGCTGGGCTCCCGCCGCCCCAGCCCAGGTGGCGATCAGCATCGGAGCGGCGCCGGTTTGCCCTTACGGCTACTTCGACTATGCTCCGTATGATTGCGCTCCCTACGGCTACTACGGCCCGGATTGGTTTACGGGAGGGATTTTTCTTGGGGCAGGTCCCTGGTTCCACGGGCCGCACGGTTTCTATGGCCACGTAGATAATCGCTTCGATCCTCACTACGGGTACCGTGGGCCGATGCCTGAACGCGGCGCTCAGCCCTTCAACCATTTCCACGGGAACGAAGCGCGCGACGGACGCGGCCATGTCGGTAACCCCGGGCATGACGCCGGGCACGAACACGCGTTGCCTGGGTACCATGGTGGCGCATCTCATGGCGGCAGCGCGCCCCACGGTGGCGGCGGACATCGCTAGAATGCGGTCTTGCCAGCAATAACGATCGCGGACCCCAAGGGGACCTACGCGCTGCTTGGGGTCTGCTGTTCGAGGGACAAGGATGACAGAGCAAACAGGAATTCATGCGGACGACCCGTTCCGTGGTCGGCGTCCAACGAGTATGAGCAGAGGTCGGGATTGCCCTGGGACGCTTCGTACAGCGACGGCCCTGCACCTTGGGACATAGGTCGGCCTCAGGCGTCCATTGTGCGCGTGGCCTCCCAAGGCGGATTCGCCGGGGAAGTGCTCGATGTGGGCTGTGGAATCGGCGAGAATACTCTTCATGTCGCGTCGCAGGGTTTGTCGGCGCTGGGCGTTGACGTGGCCGAGACGGCACTACAAATGGCACGCAAGAAAGCGGCTAGTCTTGGCGTCAAGGCTGAGTTTGTCACTGCTGATGCCTTGCATCTGGATCGTTTGGGACGCAAGTTTCAGACGGTGCTGGACTGTGCGCTCTTTCATACCTTCAGCAGCGAAGAGCGGCCGGAATATGTTGCGAGCCTGGCCTCGGTAACCCAGAAGGACGGAACCCTGTATCTGTTGTGCTTCAGTGCTGAAGATCCTGTCACCGGTCCGCATCCCGTTCGTCAGGAGGAACTGCGAGCGGCGTTCGAGCCGACGTTTGGATGGAACGTAATCGTCCTCGGACCGGACTTGATTCACACACGCTACCACACCTATGGCGTACCCGCCTGGTTCGCAAAAATCAGACGAGTCTGAGCTGCGGAAATTCGAAGATCGCACGATCGCCATCCTGTTCGATGGGCGGGAAATGAAGAATTGCATTCCGGGGCACATGACCGTTTTCTCAGTCAATACTCGCTGCAGATTTGAATCCACCGAGCGCACTAGCCGCGGAGGAAGTCCTTCATCACTTGCAGGGTCACATCGCGGCTGACGTCAGAGATGGCGTTGGTCAGCGGAATCTGCTTGGGGCAGACCTCGACGCAGTTCTGCGCGAAGCCGCACTCCTGCACTCCGCCATCGCCGGCGAGAGCGCGGAGGCGGTCTTCTTTGAAGACCTTGCCGGTAGGGTGATTGTTGAAGAGCTTGACCTGGGCGATGGTCGCGGCGCCGACGAATCCCGTCTCCTCATTGAATTGCGGACAGACCTCCATGCAGCATGTGCACGAGATGCAGTTGGAGAGCGGGTAGTTGACTTCCTGATCTTGTGGGAAGACGCGCGGACCGGAGCCAAGATCATAGGTGCCATCGACGGGTACCCACGCTTTGACACGCTTGAGGTTTTCGAAGAGAACGGAGCGATCAACCTGGAGATCGCGGACCAAGGGGAACTTCGATAGGGGCTCGACTTTGATGGGCTGTTCGAGATTTTCGACCAGGGCGGAGCAGGCCATGCGGGCTTTGCCGTTGATCCTCATCGCGCACGAGCCGCAGATTTCTTCAAGGCAATTGGAGTCGTAGGTGATGGGCGTGGTCGCGCGGCCGTCGGTGGTGACGGGATTGGTGGCAATCTCCATCATGGCGGAGATGACGTTCATGCCGGAACGCCACTCGAGTTCGAACTTCTCCCACACAGCGGGCGCGTCGGGGTTGGCCTGGCGCTTGATTTCGAATTGGACGGTCTTTGCCATGATGTTTTTGCATCCCTCCGGGCCTAATGGCCCGATTTGTTTGCTCGGGTCTCCAGAGGCCTGACGGCCGCTGCTCCCTCCGAATATCTACTTTGCTGCGTCGTAGCGGCGCGGCCTCGGTTTGATGTATTGAATGTCGACGGCTTCGAACTCAAGCTTGGGTGCAACACCTGGTCCGGCAAACTTTGCCTTGGTTGTCTTCAAGAACTTTTCGTCGTTGCGCTCGGGGAAGTCGGGCTTGTAGTGCGCGCCGCGCGACTCGTCGCGCTGGATGGCGCCGTGGACGACGACGCGCGAAAGTTCAAGCATGTTGCTCAGCTGACGCGCAAAGGCGAACGAAGTATTTGCCCATTGGCTCTTATCGCTTAGATTCACGTTCTTGAAGCGATCGATGAGCTCAACGATCTTCTGATCGGCCTCGTGGAGGCCCTTGTTGTAGCGCACGACGGTGACGTGCTTGGACATGGTTTCGCCCAGTTCGCGCCAGAGCTTGAAGGGATTCTCGGTGCCAGGATTGTTGAGCAGCTTGTTGTTGATTTCGGTCTGGCGTGCGATCTCGGCTGCGTGGCCGCCGTCGCCTTCCGCTGTCTGGACACTCTTTGCGTATTGAAGCGCGTTTGGTCCCGAGACAAATCCGCCAAAGATGCAACTGACGAGGGAGTTTGCTCCGAGGCGATTGGCGCCGTGGTACTGGTACTCGCACTCGCCGGCAGCAAAGATGCCAGGGATGTTGGTCATCTGGTTGAAGTCGACCCAGAGTCCACCCATGGTGTAGTGCATGCCCGGAAATATCTTCATTGGCACTTCGCGCGGGTCGTCGCCGACAAATTTTTCGTAGATTTCGAGAATGCCTTCGAGCTTGCGATTCAGGGTTTCGCGATCGATGTGCGTCAGGTCGAGGTAGACCATGGGCTGGCCATCGATGCCGAGATGGTGCTCGTAGACAATCTTGTGGATGGCGCGGGTGGCGATGTCGCGCGGGACGAGGTTGCCGTATTTTGGGTACCACTCTTCGAGGAAATAGAAGCGATCGGACTCGGGAATCTGCTTGATGGGGCGCTTGTCGCCGGAGGTGCGCGGCACCCAGACGCGGCCGCCTTCTCCGCGAGCCGACTCCGACATGAGACGCAACTTGTCTTCGCCGGGAATCGCAGTGGGATGAACCTGGATGAATTCTCCGTTGGCGTAGTAGCAGCCTTGCTGGAAGACGGCCGATTGTGCCGAGCCGGTGCAGACGACGGAATTGGTGCTCTTACCGAAGAGAGCGCCGTTGCCACCGGTGGCGAGAATGATGGCGTCGGCAGGGAAGGAGCGCAGCTCCATGGTGCGGAGATTGAGCGCGGTGATGCCGCGGGCAGCGCCCTTGGAGTCGAGGACCGCGGAAAGAAATTCCCATCCCTCGTATTTTTTTACCTTGCCATCGGATTCGTGGCGGCGGACCTGCTCGTCGAGCGCGTACAAAAGCTGCTGGCCGGTGGTGGCGCCGGCGAAGGCAGTGCGGTGATAGAGTGTGCCGCCGAAGCGACGGAAGTCGAGGAGGCCTTCGGGAGTGCGATTGAAGGGTACGCCCATGCGGTCGAGCAGGTCGATGATGCCGGGTGCGGCTTCGCACATGGCCTTCACGGGCGTCTGGTTGGCCAGGAAATCGCCGCCATAGATCGTGTCGTCAAAGTGCTTGTCGGTCGTGTCGCCTTCGCCCTTCAGGTTCTTGGCCGCATTGATGCCGCCCTGTGCGCACACGGAGTGCGACCGCTTGACCGGGACGATGGAGAACAGGTCGACGTTGCCGCCTGCTTCGGCGATCTTGATGACGGCGGCGAGGCCTGCGAGTCCACCACCTACGACGATGATTCTGGGTCCTGCCATGCACTTGCTTCCTTTCGGACGGACCGCCCAGAGGGCTCAGGTCCAGGCATCTTCTTACGAGACGGTTGCTGGTTGAGCGGCGTTCTCGTTCACTGGTTGTGGAATCGGTGGCGTAAAGCGTAGTGGCGCTGCGATGCGATTCCACGCGTTGATCTGGCTGATGCCGACGGTGAGGAGAGTGATTTCGTGCTCAGTGAAGTGCGTCTTGAGTGCGTTGTAGGCTTCGTCGTCGATGTGCCGCTGTGCAATGAGCGTGAGGCGTTCGGTCCAGTCGAGGGCGGCAGACTCACGCGGAGAGAAAATGCCTGCATCGCGCCATGCGGCGAGCAGATCGAGCTTGGCTGCCGGGATGTTCAGTTTGCGCGCGTCGTTGAGATGGAACTGAACGCAGAAGGCGCAGCCGTTGAGCTGGGACGCACGAATCTTGATGAGCTCGCGGAGGTCAGGCTCGATGGTGGACTTTTTGAGCGCATGGGTGATGGCGGCCATGGCGGTTGCAAATTCGGGTGCGATTTCCTGAAAGGCTTTCCAGTCGATGCGTGGCGTGTTGGAATCGGCAGCGGACACGGGGACCTCGAGATCAGTTGAGAAAGCTTATGGGAGCCGTTGCAAGGATCATCGCCGGCGGAACATCTTCGGGCGCGTTCTGATATTTCGGCTCGATGAACGCCCAGATGCTTGCAATTCCCATGACGCAGAGAAGCACGCCGATGGCAGCGCACACGTAGCCGAAGCGCTTGCGCGCGACCTCACCCGGCGTGATGCCCCACTTGGCGGCGAAGAGCCAGATGCCGTAGGAGAAGTGCCAGCAGATCGCGATCATGGCGATGACGTAGACGGCGAGCATCAGGGGATTGGAGAGCTCATGCTGTACCTTGGCGAACGCCATGCCCGGGTGGTTGGGCAGGTCTGCTCCCGTGAACCGCTGACGGATGACGTGCTGAATGATGTAAAGCAGGGCAATGCCACCGGTGTAACGCTGGGCGAGGTACATCCAGTTGCCGGCCCAGGGGTAGTAGACAATGTTCGATTTGCCGCGGATCCAGATGTAGACGCCGTAGAGGCCGTGATAGAGGAGGGGCAGGAAGATGAACACCCACTCGAGGACACGGACAAGCGGCAGCGCATTGAGGAATTTGACTTGTGCGGCGTAGGCGGCGGGCCCTTTGAGGGCTTCGAAGTTGGAGAGGAGATGCTCGACGAGAAAGGCACCGATGGGGATGATGCCGAGCAGTGAATGAAGCTTGCGTAACAGGAAGCTTGTGCCTTGGCCAGCGCGCAGGGGCTGCACGCCCGGATGAAGCTTCGGCGTAGCGGGATTTTCGACTGTTGCCATGCGAATTACGGCTCCTCGGGCTGGGTGGGCTATTCGGCTCAGGGGACAGATGTTAGAGCTCGCCTTATGCATTATTCGTTTTGAGGAGAACCACCGTCAAGAAAAGCGGACCGCTATTTGCGACGGACTCAGGGCACGCTCGCGAATTTTGGAAGGAGGGCGGCGAGAGCGCGTCCGCGGTGGCTGAGGGTGAGCTTGGTTTCGAGGTCAATTTCGGCCATCGTCTGGTCGAGTTGGGGCAGGAAGAACAGGGGATCGTAGCCAAATCCGCCGGTGCCGCGCGGGGCTTCGAGGATGAGGCCTTCGACAGAGCCGTCGGCAGAAAACGGTGCTTCGCCGTTGCGGGCTGCGACCAGTACGCAGTGGTAGCGCGCGGTGCGCTGGGGAGAAGGGATGCCGTCGAGACGCTGCAGGAGCACCATGTTGTTCCAGACGTCGGTGTTATCCGAGGCTGCGTCGGGCGAGTCAGTGAGGCCAATATCGGCTGCGAACCGAGCGGAGCGCACGCCCGGAGCGCCGGAAAGGGCGTCCACCTCAAGGCCGGAGTCGTCGGCAAGGACGAGCTCGCCGCGTGCAAAGCGCGAGTAGTAGACCGCCTTGAGGGTAGCGTTGGCGAGGAAGGTGTCCCCATTCTCCTCGGGCGCGGGAATCTCGCTGAGGCCGGGCAGGGGATCGATGGAGATGGAATGTGCTTCGGCCGCGGTACGGAAATCGCGCAACTTTCCCTGGCTGGTGGTGGCGATCCACAGGCGGAGCGGCATGTGTCAAGTGTACCTGCGTCGGGCGCCCTGCTTGTAGGCGGCGAATGATGCGGAGGCGGCCTTTTGACAATGAGGCAAGGGATTCCCTAAGGTCTGTGACTGAACCCGTCACGAAGAATAGGCAGCCGCCAAAGCCGTCCGGCGGAAAAGGGGAAAGAATGACGTCGGTTGTCGCCGGAATTGGATGGCATGTGCTTGGTGCGGGAATGGCGGCCTCTTTTTATGCGCCTATCGAGAAGGTGAAGCAGTGGTCGTGGGAGACAACCTGGGCTGTTGCCGGTTTGTTTTCGTGGATCCTGCTGCCGATCGGGGTGAGCCTGATTCTGCTGCCGGATTTCAGCGGCTTCTACGCATCGATGGGATGGCCTCTGCTGCTGAAAGTAGCGATGTTTGGCGCGATGTGGGGCGTGGGGAACGTGAGCTACGGCCTGACCATGCGGCACCTCGGCATGTCGCTGGGCATTGGGATCGCGATCGGCGTGACGCTGATTGTTGGAACGCTGGTGCCGCCTGTTTTGCACGGACAAGCGGGCATGCTGTTTACGACACGCAGTGGACTGCTGACCATGGCGGGCGTTTTTGTGGCTTTGATCGGCGTAGCGGTTGTGTCGTATGCCGGCCATCAGAAGGAAGTGCAGCTGCGCGGTCCGAGCAAGGGCGACGCGCAGGAATTCAATCTGACGCTGGGGCTGTTTCTGGCGGTGATGTGCGGGATCTTCTCATCGGGCATGTCGTTCGCCATTGACGCAGCGAAACCGATGGAGGCCGCTGCGATTCATCTGGGAGTGAATCCGCTGTACGCCGCATTGCCAAGCTATGTCTTCATCATGGGTGGGGGCGCGATAGTCAACCTGAGTTACTGCTTTATTCGTCTGGCCGCTCTGCCACGGCTGTCGCTGCGAGCCGATCTGCGCCAGGGGCAAGCAACGGTGACAAAGAATACTGCTCTCGCCGCGACGGGCGGAATCATGTGGTATCTGCAGTTCTTCTTTTATGCGTGGGGAGCCGCCAATATTCCAGCCCAGATGTCGTACGTGAACTGGATGCTGCACATGAGCATCTACGTGCTGTGCGGAGGGCTGGTTGGATTGGCGCTGGGCGAGTGGTCGAGTGTGAAGGGAAGACCGGTGCGCCTGCTGTGGGTGGGCATCGCGGTGATTATCGCCGCCGCCAACCTGGTGGGACTCGGCATGGCATCCTGAGCGGCTGCCGGGAATCGACAGCCGCCCGAGTCCGCTACTTCGATGCGGGCGCCTTCTTGGCGCCGCCCGTCTTTGCTGCGCGGTATCCCGCAGTCTTGGCGTCGGCTTCGGTCATGAACTTACCGTTCTTGGTGGTGCCGTAGGTGGAGTCGGTGGAGAAGTGGTAGACCTTGGTGTTGAGGTTGGCCCACACCATTCCCTTGGCCTTGGCAGCGGCGATGTCAGAAGCAGAGGGAGCCGGCGCAGCAGCCGGTTTAGCGGTCTTGGCAGGCGCCGGCGCCGCGGCAGGAGCCTGGGCCAGAACGAGGCTTGCGCTGAGAACTGAGCCGAGGGCGAGAATATGGAAAAACTTCATACGTTGTGTGGTCCTTTCTGAATTGTGCACTTGCAATTAAACGGAGGGGAAAAACTGAACGACCCCAAGCCGGATGCCAGTGTCGCACGGAGGAGCTTGATGCGGCGAGGGCAAATTGAGGGAAAAGAGAGGGGCGGACCGAAGCCCGCCCCTCTTGATTGCCCGGTGAAAAACGGTTAGTTGATCGATTGCGTCAGGCGCAGGTCGCGTGACGAGGCTCCGACGCTGACGACACGCGCTCCAGCCGCCGTGATCCATTGATGATTGGCGGAAGACCAGTACTGCAGTTGGCGCGGCGCTACAGGCAGGCTGACGGTTTTGGCTTCTCCCGCACCGAGGTGTATGCGGTCGAAGGCAACCAGCGCGCGGACAGGGAATTGAACGCCGTCGGGAATCGCACTGGGAGCACCGAGGTAAACCTGGGGCACTTCGTCCGAGGCCATCGAGCCGGTGTTCTTGATCGTCACGTGAACGTCGAGCCCACCGTCAGAACTTTTGGCAACCTTCAGGCCCGAGTATTCGAACGTGGTGTAGCTCAGGCCGTGACCGAAGGCGAAGAGCGGATCGATCTTCTCCTTGTCGAACCAGCGATAGCCGACGTTGACTCCTTCGCTGTAGGTGGTCTTGCCATCGACACCTTTCTTCGAACGCTCAGGATATTTCGGGTCAGTCGCTGCGTAGTCCGTGAGGTTCCTGGCCCAGGTCACGGGGAGACGGCCCGCGGGGCTGGTCTTGCCGAGCAGAAGGTTGGCGGTTGACCATCCACCTTCGTCGCCGGGCCACCACATTTCGAGCACGCCCTTGACCTTGTCGATCCATGGCATGGCGACGGGCTGGCTTGTATTGAGAACGACGACGGTGTTCGGATTGACGGCAGCGATTTCTTCGACGAGCTTGTTCTGCTCGCCGGGAAGGCCGAAGACGGGGGCAAGGCGTGTCCACAGGAAGACGACGGCAACCTTGGCGTGCCGGGCTGCGTTGATCGCGGCTTCGTGATCGGCCTTGCGCTGCTCAGGCGTGTACCAGCTCAGGCGAACCTGGACCGGTGCGTTGGAACTGTCGGAGCTCGTGGTGACTTCGATCGCGTGAGGGCCAGCCGTGAACTCAACGGCACGGCGCACGTTGTCGAGGCCATCGGTGGTGGGGATGGCGTTGTCCTGGTTGGCTTGCAGGATGTCGCCATGGACGCCGCCCTGGAAAGCGCCGGTTGAAGCGAGACGTTTGCCGTCGAGAGAGATGCGGGCGTTGGTGCCGAGAGCCTGCAGATAGATCCAGTAGCTGCCTGCGGCAGGAATCGTAAGCGTGCCCTTCCATGTGACGAGGGAGTTGGCGGGGAGGGGATTGCCGTCCTTCTGCGAGAAGTTGATTTGCGCATCGGTCTGCGGGGAGCCTGAACCGGAGCGCGCGAGGCCGGGTTGGCCATCATGACTGAAAGCCTCTGCGGGAATCGGCGTACCTGTCATGTCGTCGTCGACGGCGAAACCGATACTGGAATCGCCTGCGATCTTTTTGATGGCGGCGAGAGGGCCAATCTGGCGGCCAGGCAGACCGACGGAGCGCTCACCGTTGATCCCGATGGCGTCGACCTGCTGCGCGGTTGGACCGATCAGCACGACCGAACTGAGCTCTGCCGACTTCAAGGGAAGAACGCCGCCTTCGTTCTTCAAGAGAACGGCTGCATCTTCTCCGGTCTTCTCAATGATCTTCGCATTGGCCTCGATGGATTGCGTGGTGACGTCGTGCTTGGATTCTCCGTCGAGATAGCCGAACTTGACGATCTCGTAGAGCACGCGGCCCGCGGCACGAGTGATGGCATCCTCTTTGACGGATCCGTCTTTCAATGCCTCCGGCATTTTTTCCGGATTCAATTTGACGCCGAAATCGCCGCCGCCGTCGCGGGCTGCTGCCGGCTCTTCGGGGATGTGGCCTCCGAACATGGCTTCGTTGACTTCTTCGGCCGCTTTCGGATCCATGTGCAACGGAGGCGGAGGAGGCAGGGAGTCAAAGAAGGACGGGATGAACGCGCCCATGGGACCGGGCTGACCACCGGGCATTTCCATGTCGAGGCCGGCGTTGATGAAGTTGACGGCATGCGTAGCGCCCCAGTCCGAAGTGACGAAACCTTTGAAGCCGATCTCGTCGCGAAGAATTTTGGTGAGGGTCGTTTCGTTGCCGCAGGCGAAGGTGCCGTTGAGGCGGTTGTACGAGCACATGATGGACGAGACATCCGCCTTGACCGCCGCGTCGAAGGGCGCGACGTAGATTTCGTGCAGAGTCTGGTCGTCGATGAAGGTGCTGGTGCCATCGGAGTCATAGCCGACGTAGTGCTTGATCTGTGCCATGACGTGCTGCGACTGGATCCCTTTGACCTCAGCCACGCCCATCTGGCTGGTAAGGAACGGGTCTTCGCCGAAGGTGTTGTAGCCGCGGCCGAATTCGAGATCGCGATCGATGTTGACGAAGGGCTGCAACGAAACATCGATTCCCAATGCGCGGTCTTCGCGACCGATGACGAGGCCATTGTCCTCGGCGTCTTTCACGCTGAAGGTTGCGGCGACGCCCATGGTCGCGGTTTCTGCCTGCGAGGGATGACGCGTGAGCACACCGGGAGGTCCGTCGGCAAAACGAAGGCCGGGGATGCCGAGGCGCGGAATACCGGCGAGATAGCCGGCCTGGCCCTGGTAGACGGCGGGGTCTTCTTTGGTTCCGTGAATGAGCGTGAGCTTTTCTTCAAGCGTCATCTGGCTCAGTAACTTGTCGACGCGCGCGTCCCCGGTCACAACGGGCACGGTCTGTGCCAACGTGAATGACGCGATAAGCAATAACGCGAGTGATCCGAGGACGACGCGCACCAAATGGCGACGTGCCTGACCTTTTGTTTTTCCTGCGAAGTTCATCTTGCCCCCTGAAAGTGCGGCAGCGGCGGTCGGCTGCGCAGCGATTTTGGGGAATTCCCGCAAGATAAACGTTTGAGCAGGACCGTGTTTCCCCAACGGCATGAAAGTGTACTGCATGCGGGGTACGATCGGCTGCGGCGGCCGGCAAAGTAGGCGATTCGGCCGGGTCAGTCGGGGAGAGGCAGGTCGGCATCGAATCCGGCGGCGACCAGATCGTCGCGCAAACGGTCGACGGTCGAGAACTCGATGGACTTCATTCCGAGCGCGATAGCGGCATCGACGTTGACTCGTTTGTCATCGAGGAAGAGGGATTGTCCGGGCTGCACTCCGAGTTTTTCCAAGACGTGCTGGTAGATGCGCGGATCGGGCTTGGCCATGTTGAGTTGATAGCTCCACACCAAAACGTCGAAGCGTTGGAGCCACTCGAATTCTCTCTGGATGTTGGCGAGAACAGAGTCACCCATGTTGGACAGCACCGCCGTGAGGATGCCGCTCTGCTTAAGGCGAAACTGCCACTCGACCATGCGTGGATTGTGGGTCGTCCACATCCATGCATCGAGCCGGTTCAGCTCGCCGAGAGCGTCTTCGTCGAGATTGAGCTTGGCATCGTGGGCGAACTTTTGCCAGAAGGTGACGCCGCTGAGCTTGCCTTCGTCGTAGGCGTGACGGTCGGCCCAATAGAGAGTCTCAAATTGCTCGGCAGGAAGGCCGGTGATGCGGACCATGGCATCGTGTGCCTCCTGATCGGGTGCGGCAGTTAAAACCATTCCGAAATCAAAGATGACTGCGCGCAGAGTCAATTCTCCTCCTCGTGGGTAGCCCTATATCGTTGTAAGCGAGCTCCACTTCCATTGTGCATGATGGGCACGAGGGGCCAGAGACTGAGAGTTCAGGAACGAGAGACTGCATGCCGTTTTCGCGCAGGACGAATTGGAATACGGAAGAGAACGATCTGTCGCGCGCCCACCGGGAGCGGCGCGAACGCGGGTTGCCGATCGCAGACCTGACGGCCTCGAATCCGACGCGATGCGGTTTTGGCTATGAGGGCATTCTGGAGAGCCTGAGCGATCCGCGCTCGCTCGACTACGATCCGCAGCCGAAAGGATTGCTCGCGGCGCGGGCAGCAGCCTGTGCCTACTATGCGGAACACGATGCCAGAGTTGATGCGGAGCAGGTGGTCCTGACCACGAGTACGAGCGAGGCATACAGCTTCCTCTTTCGCCTGTTGTGTGATCCGGGCAGCGAGATCCTGGTACCGCAACCGAGCTATCCGCTGTTCGATTTTCTGGCTGATCTCGACGATGTGCGGATCGTGCCCGCGCCCTTGGTGTATGACCACGGCTGGCAGATCGATGGGGAAGGCTTTCGGCGCGTCGTCACGCCGGCAACGCGGGCCATCATGCTGGTGCATCCCAACAATCCCACGGGACACTTCACGAAGGCATGGGAGGTGGAAGAACTCGGCCGCCTGTGTCGCGCGTCGTCTCTCGCGCTGATTGTGGATGAAGTCTTCTTGGATTATCCCTTCGGTGGCAGGGCCGAGACGTTCGCACGCGGAATCGCGGGTGTCGATGTCTACGTGGTTAGCGGGTTGAGCAAGGTGGCCGCCCTGCCGCAGATGAAGGCGGGATGGGTGGTGGCGACGGGACCGCACCGGAAAGAAGCGATGACGAGGCTCGAGGTGATTGCCGATACCTTTCTGTCGATGAATGCGCCAGTGCAGTGGGCTCTGCCGCAGTGGCTGGCAGGGCGAGAAGCAATCCAGACACAAATTCGGGAACGTGTGAAAGCGAACCTTGCCGAGCTCGATGGGCAACTTGGCCGGCAGGGAATGATCGAGCGGCTAGAGGCGGAGGGCGGGTGGTATGCGACGTTGCGCATTCCCGCTCTGCAGGCAGACGATCGCACGGTGAGAGAGCTGCTGGACCGCGGCGTGTGGGTGCATCCGGGACACTTTTTCGGGATGGCGGAGTCGGGCTGGCTAGTGCTGAGCCTGCTTGGTGCGGAGGCTGAGTTTCGCGCAGGAGTAACCACGATAGTTGAATATTTAGGAACGAATCAAGGTGGTAACAAAACGTGAATTTCGCATCAAGCGTCACTTTGAAGAGTGGAGATAAGTAGCAGAAAAAGCGTTTTTTAGATGCGTAATTATTACGATTAGAGGAAAGGGTTGCTCTTTCGTTCTACTCCAATGGCAGTCACCGGACCGTGTCCTGGGACAACACGCGTTTCGTCGGGCAGAGTGAGCAGCCGCGCGTGAATGGATTCGATGATCTGCTCGCCGTCTCCGCCGGGCAGATCGGTGCGGCCAATGCTTCCGGCGAACAGGGTGTCTCCCGCGATAACCATCTTGAGCGGGACGAAGTGAAGGCACACGGAGCCCTGTGTATGACCGGGCGTGTGGATCACCTGCGCCGGGTAAGCGTCGAGGCCGACCAGTTGACCGTCTGAAAGACCCTCGTCAGGGGGAGCGGTCTCGGGCGTCTCCACGCCAAGCCACTCGGCCTGTTCGTCCATCATTGCGAGCAGGGGCAGGTCATTCTCGTTGAGCAGGATCGGAGCGCCGGTCAGACGCTTGAGTTTCAGGGCGCCTCCGACATGGTCGATGTGGGCGTGCGTAATAAGAATCTGCTTGAGCTTGAGACCGTGTGCGGTGAGGCGCTGATGGATGCGGGAGATCTCGTCGCCTGGATCGATGACGATGGCCTCGCCGAGGGCCTCATCGCCGAGCAAGGTGCAGTTGCATTGCAGTGGGCCGACTGGAAAGGCCTCGAGAATCATGCGTTCATTGTACGAGCGCTATGAAGCACCGGCGGGACGTTCACCGGTGAGGGCCAGCAGGCGACTGAAGAAGCTGGAGTCCATCTGATCTTCGTGCAGTTGCGTGCCGAGTTCCCACAGGCCGATGAGGGCGAGGGCAACAAGATTGGGAAAGAGAAGGGGAGCCATGGGCGGCGCACCATAGACGGTCCGCTCAAAGAGGCTGCCGCCCGGCGTGTAGGCGTTCATGCGGATGTGATACCAAAACCCGACAATGCCCACGAGGGCCTGCAGACCGAGTGCGACGAGGCACAGATCGAGGTAGCGGCGCGTGACCTGCATGGCGATGGGGATGACGAGAAAACCGGTTGCGATGGCGCTGGAGACGACGGGGATCCATTCGGTCTTGAGGAAGAAGCCATTGGTGGCGTGGTCCGTCAGACAGAGGACGAAGTTGCCGAGGAAGCCCCCCGCAGCGAGCAGGATGACCCAGCGTCCCCACTCCGCGGTGCGGGAGGCGACCATGCGATTGACGAGGAGCAAGAAGCCGAGGCCGGTGTAGGCCAATGGAGCGGCGAACGGGGCGGCGTAGGTGAGGGAGCGCAGGGTGTGTTCGGCGAAGAAGCTGCTCTGCAGGTGATAGAGCACGCCGCCGAGACCGACGAGGATCGAAAGCCAACCGATGAGAAGTCCAACGTCGCGCCACGCCGCGTGGTAGCCCCACCTCCAGCGAGCGGCGATGACGATGAGTAGAAGGACTGGAGCGCCAGCGGAGAAATAAAGAGGGATGTACTCCGCAGCCTTGCGGAACTGGTTGACCGAGTGCGCCAGGACGATGTCGCCGGCGAGGATGGCGAGATTGGAAGCGACGAAGAGCTCCAGGAGCAGCTCGCGCTCGCGGAGCCATGCCAGCCAGCGCGAGCGCAGCAGGCTAGTGAGATGCATGGGCCCTTCGCAGTTCTGCGGCATCATGCTTCAGTTGAACGGTCTTCTGCAGCAGGCCGTAGTTGCCGTGCCATTGCACGAAGTCTGCGCCGCCCATGAACGCGCCATGTTTGCTGGTGCGTCCGTCGTAATGCCAGAGATCGAAGTAGGTGAAGTCGACGGGATTGGAGAAGGGAGGTCCCGCGACGGTGCCGTCCTTGTGCAGGCCGTCGACGATTTCTTTGGCGGCAAGAACCTTTGCATTGGTGTTGGCGACGACGTCTTCTGCCTGTGCATAGACGCGGTCAACCAGAACCTCGGTATGGCACTGCGTGCAGACCTGCTTCATGCTGGCCTGTGCGCGCAGGTAGTTGGGCCGTTTTTCGCTGACGGCGTTGGCGAGATACCAACTCAGCCGATCCGACGGATCGTGCGTGACTTTCAGTCCATTGAGTCCGCTCATGTGGCAGGTGGCGCAGGTGGGCACAAACATGTCGTGGGTGGTGAGGGTCTTGGGATCGGCATCGAGTTTCAGGAGACGTTCCTGCGCGGCAAACATCACGCCATGCTTTGACTCGTCATAGATTTCGATCTGCGAGTGGTCTGGTCCCATATGGCATTGCGCGCACGTGGAAGGCCTTCGCGCCAGGGCAACGGAACTGGTGTGCCGTGCGTGGCAAGCGGTGCATGTTCCGATGGTGCCGTCCTCGTTGGGCTTGCCGACGGCATGGCACTGCTCGCAGCCGGACTTCATGGCTGCATTGCCTTCGGAGCCGACAAAGGGATGCGGCGGACGCTTGGTTCCTCCCGGCTGGTATTGCTCGCTGAAGGAGACTTGTTCGGGAGTCAGCCCCTTCTCGCCATAAATCGCAGCCCAGCTCGGTGCGGCATGCCGGCTGTGCAGAAATTCCTGATAGATGCCTTCGTGGCAGCTGCGGCAATTACCGGCCGTGAGATGCGTGCTGATCACGAAACCGTGGTGATCCTCTTGTTGTTGGCCTTTGCCTGGCTGATGGCAGTCGAGGCAATTCACGCCGTGCTTGGCGTGGGCACTCATCTCGTACTCGTGCACGACGGAGTACTGCAGACGCGCATGACACTCCGCGCATTTTCCGCTGGCTCGGACGAAGTCTGCGGTGGGCTGTTCGGTTTCGACACGGGGACGTGCGCGATTGACGAGGAATGCGCCGAGAATGAGCGCGAAGGAGATGGTGACGGCGATAAAGACAGAGCGAAACGACATGGGCCCCGAAGAACTTGCACGTGAGCTGAAGAGTGAAACTGATACGGGAATTTGCCCAGAGAGTATCGGAAGGAAGGGAATTTGGGAAGCGACTTTTGTCACACACGCCGGGAATCAGCAGAAGTGCGCAAAGAAAAATGCGGGCCGAGGCGCCCGCATTCGGTCGGAAGAAGAGGTGAAGCTATTTGCCTGACTTGGCGGGAGCCGATATCGGCTTGGTGTCGTCGAGGACCGAGTGGCTGTGGTTGGCGCCCCGCACGTAGAGCACGGTGAGAGTCAGCGAGGTGCACATAAAGATCACAGCGGACCATGTGGTGAGACGCGTAAGCACGTTGGCGGCTGCGCGGGGACCGAAGGCGGTCTGCGAACCTTGTCCACCAAAGGCGCCTGCCAGGTCGGCTGAACGGCCCTGCTGCAAGAGGACCACGCCGATCAGGAAGAGGCTCACGATGACGTGGATGACAACGATAAAGTAGAAGAAAATTTGCATTGCTTCAGCTGCTTTCCAGATCCTGCACGGGCAAGCCGGACAGGAGAATCCTTGATCTTTGGTGCGGAGGAGGGGACTTGAACCCCTATGCCTTGCGGCGCTAGCACCTCAAGCTAGTGCGTCTGCCAATTTCGCCACCCCCGCATGAGGTGAACCCAATAAGTATAGCAAAAAAGAAGAGTGGGACGGCCCGGAGAGGGCGTGCGGACGATTTCGCGCTAGTTCCTGATTCGGCAGGTGTTTCAGATACCTAATCTGGTCATCCAGGCGGCCAGAGATTGCTGGTCAGGATCGCCGGCGGCATGGGCGGCGCGCACGTTGGCGCGTTCACCTTCGTTGCGGTTCTGGCTCAGCTTGAATTTGCCTTCAATGCGCGCGATGGGGATGCGAAAACCCACGATGCCGGCCAGCATGGTGCGGTGAAAGCCTGCAGGAAAGGCCTTCCACTGTTCAGCATAGGCGGGCTCATGGAGCGCGATCAGGTCTTTCAGAAGCGCGTCTTTGGCTTCGGCGTCCTCGATCAACTCAAGCGTGCCGTAGGCGTGTACGGAGATGTAGTTCCACGTGGGGACAGAGAGCAACTCCGTATAGAGCGAAGGGGAGACGTAGCTGTGCGGGCCGGAGAAGACGACGAGGGTCTCGCGTCCTGCAAGCGCCAGACTGTGCTGGTTGGCCTTGGCGAAGTGGCCTTCAATGACTCCGTGCTCGCCCTGGTCTTTGACGACGAGTGGCAGGTGGGTTGCCGATGGGGGCTCACTGGTTTCTGCCGGACGCACAGGGCCGAACAGGAGGGCGAAGGCGTTTGCCCGCATGGCTTCGAGGAGATGCGAGCGGTCGGTCATCTGGTTGAACTTTGGCGTATACATGGCTGCCTACTGAATGCGCTCGAAGCGGAATCCGGCTTCGCGCAGGGCATGGCTGATGGCGGTGATGTGGGTCGCGCCGCGCGTTTCGAGCGTCACGTCGATCACGGTTTCTCCGAGGCTGACGCCGTAGTAGGCGCGGTTGTGCACGGTCTCAACGATGTTGGCGCGTTCGCGGGCGAGGATTTCGGTCAGGTGGAGCAAAGCGCCGGGGCGATCCTGCAGGTAGACGCGGACCCGGAGAAGGCGGCCATCCTTGACCAAGCCGCGTTCGATGATCTTTGCCAGGAGTGTGACATCGATATTGCCGCCGCATACCAGGACGACGGTGCGACGGTGACGCAGATTGGTTTTCGCCTGCAAGACGGCTGCGAGCGCGGCCGCGCCCGCTCCCTCGGCCAGGGTCTTCTCCTGTTCGAGCAGCATGAGGATGGCGCTGGCGATCTCTTCGTCGTCTACGGTGACGATTTCGTCCACGTAGCGCCGGACGAGGGGCAAGGTCAAGTCGCCGGCGCGGCGCACGGCAATGCCGTCAGCGATGGTGGCTTCAGGCGCGATGGTGACGGGCTTGCCGGCTTCGCGGGCGCGCAGCATGGAGGGAAGTCGTTCAGGCTCGACGCCGATCACTCGAATGCGCGGGTTGGTCTCTTTGAGGGCGCAGCCGATGCCTGAGATCAGTCCTCCGCCACCGATGGGCACGACTACGGCCTCGATGTCGGGAACCTGTTCCAGGAGCTCGAGTCCGATGGTGCCCTGACCGGAGATGACCTCTGGGTCGTCGAACGGATGAATGAAGGTGCAGCCTTCTTCGAGGCGGCGCCGCAGGGCTTCTTCGCAGGCTTCGTCGTAGGACGCTCCATGAAGGATGACTTCTGCCCCGAAGCTGCGCGTGGCCGCAACCTTAACCAGAGGTGTCGCAAGGGGCATCACGATCTGCGCGCGAATGCCTCGAGCGGCGGCATGAAAGGCTACTCCCTGGGCGTGATTGCCTGCAGAGGCAGCGATGACGCCGCGCTTGCGCTCTGACTCGGAAAGCGTGAGGAGCTTGTTGAGGGCACCGCGCTCTTTGAACGAACCGGTACGCTGCAGATTCTCGAGCTTTAGATGCAGAGGCAATCCGACGAGCTCGGAAAGATGATGCGACAGGTGACAGGGAGAGACGTGGATAGCCTCTCCGATCCGAGCTCGCGCAACCTGAATGCTCGAAAGGCTCACAGATTCCAAGGCAAACTCCTTCACATACAAAGAGACGTGCAAAACACGAAAGCCACCAACCGCGCTGACGGGAGGTGGCCTGAAATCGAAGAAAACTGCTAATTAAGACTTGTCAGGTTTTGGCCCCGCCCGGGTTGTGGCACCTAATTCGAATCGAACATTCGGCCGCGGGCGAACACAGCGCCACGCAACAGTCCGGGATTCGGCTTTTCAAAAGCATGAAGTTCATTGAACCACATCGGAGGGGTTTGAAGCGAGCACGAGATGCTGGAAGCGCGCAGTCCTGCCCTCGGAGTGCGGGTGCGCTCGCTATTCCTCGAGATCGGTGAGGATGAATTCGAAGCCTTCGCCATCGGAGCCCCAGCGTACGATGCGGGAGTTGACGGTGATGGTGTCTGCGGGGTCTTCGCCTGTGGAACCTACACGCTGCAGGGTCATGCGCACGACGGTTCCGGGCATCCACCGCTCATCGGTGTGCAGGTAGAAGCCCGTGACGCTAATGTTGGCGATGCGCTGGGCCTCGGGCGAACCGCCGGTGAAGAAATAGGCCACCAGTCCGGGAAGGGTCTGGCGATCGGCGCGCCGGCGATCGATGGGCTGATCTGGCTCGTCAATGATGAGCTGAGGGAAGAGCCAGCGGAGGAGTTGGATCTTCCAGGAGTATTTCTTCTTGGGTACGGGCGCGTAGTCCTGATAGTGAGCGAGCTGGGCTGCCGTGGCTTCCGCGTCGGCTTGCGCAGCGGGCTTCTCTGGCAATCGTGTGCCGGGCTTGACCAAGGAAGGCTTAGAAATTTGGACAGCAGAATCCAGCTGCCATGGCTCTTCAGGCTGCTCCGGCTTGACCGGAGGCGTCGGGGATACCTCTTCGGCTCGAAAGACCTCATCGGGCTTCCAGTCTGGAGGGCGGACCGGACGCGGTGCAGGCGTGAAGAAATCCTGTGCCGGAGCGATGCGTATGGCGGGCGGTTCAGGCTGCAAGCTTGCGGGTGGAATTTGAGCCGCAGGCTTGTCGACTTGCGGTTCGACATTCAGTGCGCTCTCGGGTGCGGAGGGCGGCAGTTCAGGCTGCGTCGCCGGCGCAGGTGACATCGACGAGAAAAAACGTGTGCTCGGCGAGGGCTCGGACACCACGGGGGGAATGGGTTTGGCAAGCACTTCAGGCGCAGGGATCGGCGCAGAGGTCTCGACTGCATCCTCAGATACCTCCTGCTCCAAGGGGCGGAGTTCCAGCAGATCGCCGTCTCTGGTCTGTGAAGTTGTCAGCGATTTCGGAGGCAGGACGAGCGCGCTGGCAGGCTTTCCGCGGAAGGGCGCGAACTCGCCGTCTTTGGAGAGCTCGATGCCGTGAATGACGCGATGTTCCTGATCGAGGTAGACGAGGTCGAATGGGGAGAGGGTACGGGCAACCGGAACGCCTTTGAAGTTGGTGAGCCACAGGCCGGTGCGTCCGTCGCCGGGGAGCCCTTCAATGAGGACCTTCAGAACTTTCAGGGGTTCGAGCGCTGCGTTGACCGCAGTCACAGAAATACTGAGGCTGCGATCTCGTGTCTTGTTGTACGCCGTGAACTTCCTGGATTCCATAAGCTCCCCACGAGAATAAAGCGCCTATGCAGCCGGCGCAGTGCAAAAGACGGCATCTGAGCAACTGCAGCCGATTTTGAAAGAGACATCCAGGTCCAGGGAGGAAGGTTCAGCGACGCACGAGATCCAGTCGATTGACATCGCCGCCATTCCTTTCAGATTGACCTAAACAATCCGTCCCTGAGTCACAACAGAGTCTTTGGAAACGGCGCATTCTGTGGTTCGATAGATCGCGATGCGAAAGCTGGTGCAGTGTTAAGGCAGGCAAGCTGGGGGCTTCGTTGGCGACTATTTTCCACTCTTCGCGGATGGACCGTCAAGGAATTCCCGGCAGGATGTGCGGCTGTGTACATCCTTCGGGAACAAGAGCACGAAGGTGTGGTTTCCGGTGATCACTGAAGTCATTTGCCGGCGTGGCTAGGGAGTTAGAACGGAGGTCAATCGACGGCTGGGGAGCGGACGGCCAACACTTCTTCGGTCGCTTGCGTCTTTTCTCGCTCGATGCGGTTGAGGTGATATTGGAAGTAGACGAACGAAAAGAGGGCGGTCATGACGATATTCAGGCGAAGTCCGACGGGCTCACGACGGTTGTAGTGATCGAGCAGTTCTTCCCGGATCTCGAAGATGGCCACAACCCATAACAGCCACGAGAAGAGAAAGCCGGTCGCGAAAGAAGCGAGCGCCCAATAGAGAGAAAGGGAACGCTCGTCGAGCCTGCGAATCCAAATGCAGAGATAGATGGGCCACGCAGCGATGACGAGATTGACAAGGAATTCGCGGTAGGGTTGGGGGACCAGCCATAAGACGAGACCCTCAGCGCCCACCATTGCGACCAAAAGGATCGCCCAATGCAATCGCGGAGGGGGAGGGTAGATGGCTTTATATTTCGTCACTGGCGGGATCAAGGTCCTGCTCATTCCTTCTCACCTACCGTTACCCTCAGCTAGAAAATAGCACACAGCTTCGCGAAGGAATCGAGTTCGATCAAGTTCTGTCCTGCGGGGGCCTGATCGATTGCCGCATGCTCCAAAACCCAGGTGTCTTTGTGAAACAGAAACACCGCGTGCAGTCCTGCAGCAAGCGCAGGGTTGATATCGCTTTTTGGACTGTTTCCGACCATCCAGCCCGAGCCCGATGCGAGCTCGTGCCGTTGCATCACAGCCCGATAGGTTGCGGCATCTTTCTCGGAGACGATTTCAACTGCGGAGAAGTGATTTCCGAGGCCGGAACGCGCCAACTTGTCGGCCTGTTCTGCTTGATTGCCTTTGGTCATCAGGATGAGTTTATGGCGCGTGGCAAGCTCGGCGAGGGCGGGCTCAACGCCGGGAAGCAACTCGATCTCCTGATCTGCGATGGCCTGTGCGAAGCCTTGCACGCGGCAGCGGTTGGCCTCGCTGATGGGGACGCGGGTGAGCCGCTCGTAGCAGCTGATCAACGAACGCGAGAAGCTGGTCAATCCATAACCGTGGGCGAGGATCGTTTCGCGTTCGACAGCGTTGAGCACCTCGCGCACTTGTGCCGCGGGGTAGTCGCTGTGATTGAGGTAGCTGATGAATGCGGCGATTGCGCGTTCGAAGTAGACATTGTTTTCCCAGAGGGTGTCGTCGGCGTCGATCAGCAGTGTTTGCCCGGAGGGGAATTGCGCCATGCGTTCATGGTAGCGAATCGATGGCCCCGTTCTTGCCGAAGGTGTGCATAAGCCGGACGGTTTCATCCCGAAGCCTTTTCGTCTCGCAACTTAGCGGTCAAGCCCTGGCGAAGAACTTCGTGCCGATTGATGTTCCTTTAGGGAGGGTATTGATCGATTTGAAGACCTAGAGCTTGTCCAATCTATTGAAAACACGCGATCTGACGAAATGAATTGACAGTTGATTTATGTTCGGGCTACAGTGGTGTAGGTCACTCTTGACCTTTTGGAGAATAATCATGCGCAGACTTATCGTATCCACGCTCTTTCTCTCCACCGTGCTTCTTCATGGCCAGACCAGCACGCAAGGCCAGAGTGGCACTCTGGAGGCTCGCAACAACACGGTGAACTCGATGGCGACCGATGCGGACATCGCGCCCCACGCGCATCGTGTCACTACCGGCGTTATCTTCCCAAAGCTCATTTCGGGCCCCAAGATGAACGTCTCCACCACCGATTTCCCCACACGCGACCTGGCCTTGCAACGGGCAATTGTCAGCCTGCGTGTTGACGAGAACGGTACGCCGCAGAACGTGCGGCTCGTGAAGTCGGTCAACCAGACCGTGGACGCCCGTGTTCTTGCGGTGGTTCGCGAGTATCACTATGTTCCCGGCTCTCTGGATGAGCGCAACGTACCAGTGGACTTGAACCTGATCTTCAACTTCCAGACGAAGTAAGCATCCAACGAAAGCCCCTCTGCGGCGCTTGCCGGAGAGGGGCTTTTCTATTTGCGTGAGACATGCTGCCAGCGTCTAGCGCAGGGCTGGATGCTGCGCTCCGCCATCGCCAGGCCGTGCGGAGAGCCACGAGCGCAACGCAGGCTCCTGGAGGGCGCGCAGCTCAATGCAGCCGTTGATATGCTCGAGCGCATGTCGCAAGGAGACATCGGAAGCCGTCACCTTGTGGGTGGCGAAGAATTGCCGGACGTTGTCACGATCGGTTGCGGAACAGAACGCGTCTGTCGAGTCGACCAGCGCAGCCCCCATATTTTCGGTGAATTGGGCCTGAACCTTGTCCCAATGTGACTGGATGAATTCCCACGCTTCCTGACGGTTTTCGTTGACAGCCATCTCGATTGCCAACTGGAACACGGCGTCCTGGTTGCGCACTTTGCCCGACACTGCCATTTGCAGAGCTCGCTGTACCAGTTTCGGATCCTGGAAGACCGCGAGACGGCGCAGTGCATCGATCTGGAGCTCCGGACTCGACGAAGTCTCGTACACATGCAGCAATTGATCGTAGAGATTTTCGTCCCCATTGCTTGCGGCCACGGAGAGCGCTGACTCGCGCAGCGTGGGGTCGACGGAAGATGGATCGGCAAGGTACTGTTCCGCCAGCTGATGAGCCCGCGCGAGAATTGCAGGATCTTTGCCATAGAAGCCCAGCACCAGGAAGATCTGGGCACGGAGCTCGCGCTGGTTTGGCGTCTCCTGAGGCGATGGCGTATCGAGTGCCTGGTAGCGCGGCTCGAAGGTGCGGCGAATCCATGCCGACAGCGCACTCTTTTCTTCTGGCGATGAGGCGACCCGGTCATAGAGAGTGCCTACGCCATCGACCGCGGTCCCGACGACAGCTGCGCTTGGATCGTCTTTGACTGCGGCAACCAGGTCGAGGTAATCGCCCGCTGAAGACTTATCATCCCGCAAGCGGGCCCAGGCATCGCCGATCAAGCCGATGCGCTCTGTGGGTGTGAGACCGGACTCGGCGTGAGCGACCAGCGACTGGTAGACGCTGGGCGGATACAGGCTGCGATAGTAGCCCCTGCCTCCCGCGTCGGCGAAGAAAAGGCTGCCCGGCGGAACGCGGAGGGAAGTATTCTCAGGGCTCAGTACGTCGCACTGCTGGCCTTGGCTCGCGGTCTTCAAGCAGACGGGCAGAACCCACGGATGCACCGTGTTGGCTGTGATGCTGGGGCTGAGGAAAAACCGAGATTGGGTGGCGGATACTTTGCCGTGTGCCGGCTCGCTGAATGTAAGTGCGGGAACGCCGGGCTGGGCTACTAGGCTCTCCATGATGCGATCGACCGGTTTGTGACTCACGGCTGCTTCGGCGTTCCAGAAGTCCTCTGCGGTCGCGTTTGCGTAGAGATGCGCCGCGAGATAGTTGTGAACGCCCTGGCGGAAGACCTCGGGACCGACGAAGTTTTCAACTGAATCGAGAACGTGGCCTGCTTTGTTGTAGGCGATGCCATCGAACATCTGATTGATTTCGTCGGGCGTATCGGCGCGGGCACGAATCGGCCGCGTCGTGGGCTGCGCATCGATATTCAATGTTTTGTCGAGATCGACAGCCACCACCTCTTCCATATGCCATTCGGGATACATCACGCCGACGGCCTTGCTTTCCATCCAAGTGGCGAAGCCTTCGTTGAGCCACACGTTGTCCCACCATTGCATGGTGACAAGGTCGCCGAACCACTGATGGGCCATCTCGTGGGCAATGTCGACGGCGACTACCTGCCGTGCAGCGAGGGAGGCTGTCTTTTCGTCGAGAAGGAGCGTCGTTTCGCGATAGGTGATTGCGCCGAAGTTTTCCATCGCGCCCGCTTCGAAGTCAGGCAACGCGATGAGGTCGAGTTTCTTCAGCGGGTACGGGATTCCGAAATAGTTGTTGTAGTAGTGGAGGAAGAACTTGGCTGCCTCGACGCTGTAGGGTGTGAGGGCGACCTTGTCGGGCGTAGCGCAGGAGCGGATGGTGACGCCGTCCTGTTCGCCGCTTGTGCATTGGAAGTCTCCGACTAGAAACGCAAGGAGGTACGTCGACATCTTCGGCGTGGTGGAGAAGCGAAGGGTGTGCTTTTCTGGCGACGGACCCGGCGTATCGCTTTCGATGGCGGTGTTGGAGATGGCCGTGTCGCCGGTGTCGATCACCAGAGACACATCGAAGGTCGCCTTCAGGGCGGGCTCGTCGAAGGATGGGAAGGCGCGCCGTGCATCGGTCGATTCGAACTGGGTGACCGCGTAGTTGCGGCGGGCGGTCTTGGAGAGGTAGAAGCCTCGCAGTTCGTTATTCAAAAGGCCGGTGTAGCGGATAGCGAGAGTCGCTTTGCCTGCGGGCAGGGCACGCGGAAAACGAAATGTGGCTTGTTGCTTTTCGTCGTCAAGCGATATCGTCGCGGACTGTTGACCAGCCTGATCGCGGATGGTGACGGTCTGGAAAGCGATTTCAGCCGAGTTCAGTGTGATGGTATCTGTGGAGTCCTTGAGCAGGACGTCGATGGATTCAACTCCAGAGAACGTTGCGTTTTTGAGGTCCGGGGTGAGGCTGAGCACGTAGTGCTGGGGGACGACGGTGGAGGGAAGGCGCTGGGCGCTCGCTCCGGTCGCAGAAGTTAGAAGAAAGAGAGCAATCGCTGCTGTAGCAAATTGTGCCGCGGCGGTGGTTGGGGGGTAACCGCTTCTTTTCATGTACTCCTCGTGATGATTGTGTACTGCTCTATGGGCCCGAGGCTGTCGATTATTGGAGCACGAAATTACAGGGTATGCTCCGTTGTGTGACCGCTGCCCGATTCCAAAGTTTTTGAGCGAAGTGAATCCAGCAATAAGAGGCACGCACCGGTGACGATTGACGTGTCAGCGATGTTGAAGTCGGGCCAATGGTAGCCGAAGATGTTGACCTCGATAAAGTCGACGACAGAGCCGTAGGCGATCCGGTCGTGCACATTGCCGAGCGCTCCTCCCAAGATCAGAGCCAGCGCGATCGTGGTTGCCGAGATACTGCCGCCGAGGCGGACCATGGCGACAAGAACGATGACGGCCGCCAGCAGGGAAAAAGCGATCAGCCCCCATCGCACTGTATTGGGCGACGCGGTGTCGGCAAAGAGCGAGAAGGCGGCTCCTTCGTTGGTCCAATGGGTGATGCGAAGGAAATGCGGGATCACCGGAATGGCTCCGCCGAGGATGACGCGTGCCGTGACCAGCGTCTTGGTCAGCCGGTCAAGAAAGACCACCGCGGCGGAGATGAGCAGTAGCCAGGGCAAGCGGCGTCCGCCCCATGGAGTTGTGGCAGGCGATGCTGGCTGGCTGGGTTGAACGAGGTTCATTCCGCTGCCTCCGCGGGCGGGTCGATGCCCATCTCCTTGAGAGCGCCGTGGCAGCGCGTGCAAACGTTTTGCCAGATGCCGTATGCGGAGACCACGGGCATGAAGTTCCAGCAGCGCGCGCATTTGTGGCCGGAGGCTGGTATTACGAATCCACGGAGGTCGGCAACGTTTGAAAAAACAGCTTCTTTTGGATTCGGTTCGCGCCCATCGCTTCGAGTTTTTTGGACATCCTTGATTACGCGAACTTGAGAAACATTAAAAAATTCCTCAAAGGAAACGCCGGATTCACACAAGTACTCGTAGGTTGTGCCTTCCGCATACAGCTCGACATCAGCCTCAAGTGATTTGCCGATGCACTTGCTCTGCCGGAGTTCCTCAAGCGCATTGAGGACCGTGTCCCGGATTCCAAAGAGAAGTTTCCAATTCTCTATCAAACCGGACGGGTTCTCGGAGTAGATCTCTTCTGGTTTCGGAAACAGGCTGAGATGCACACTTACGGGGCGTGCATCGGCTTTCGGCAGATATTCCCACACCTCGTCGGCGGTGAAACTGAGGATCGGCGCGACGAGGCGCACGAGTGTTTCGGTGATCTGCCACAAGACGGTTTGAGCCGAACGCCGCGCGGTGCTCGACGGGGCGAACGTGTACATGCGGTCCTTGAGCACATCCAGATAGAACGCGCTGAGGTCGACGATGGTGAACTCGTTGACCGCCTGGTAGACGCGATGGAACTCGAATGCCTCGTACCAGCCAAGGATCTTTTCAGCGAGCTCGCGGGTTCGCGCGAGCATGTAGCGGTCGAGGGGCAGGAGTTCGGCCTCGGCGATGCGGTCACGGGCGGGATCGAAGTCCTTCAAATTTCCCAGCAGGAAGCGAAACGTGTTGCGCACTTTGCGATAGAGTTCGGCGCAGCGCTGCATCAGGTTTTCGCTTGCCGCCATATCTTCGCGGAAGTCGACCGAGGCGACCCACAGGCGGACGATCTCTCCCCCCATGCGGTCTGCGATGTCGACCGGATCGACGCCATTGCCGAGGGATTTCGACATGGCGCGCCCTTGTTCGTCCAGCGTCCACCCAGCTGTTGCGACATGCGAATAGGGTGCGCGGCCTCGCAGGGCGACGGAGGTAAGCAGGGAAGAGTGGAACCAGCCGCGGTGCTGGTCTCCGCCTTCGAGATACAAGCACTCAACCGGTTGGCCTGCGTGCTGTTCGCTCTTTTGAAACTGCGCGTACGCCGCGTTCAGATCGCGGTCGGACTCGCACACGGCGAACCAGCTTGCGCCGGAGTCGAACCAGACGTCGAGAATGTCGGTTTCTTTGCGGAACGCATGGCCGCCGCAGTGGCTGCATTTTGCGCCTGCGGGGAGAAGAGCCGCGATGTGGGTGGTGTGCCAGGCTTCGGCACCCTGCTGCTCAAAGAGGCCGATGATGGTGCGATTCAGGGCCGCATCGAGGATTGGCTTGTTGCATCCATCGCAAAGAAAGACCGCGATCGGCACACCCCAGATACGTTGCCGGCTGATGCACCAGTCGGGACGGGTGGCGATCATGTTCGTGATCCGTTCTTTGCCCCAGGTTGGATCCCAGATGACTTTGTCGATCTCCTCAATGGTCAGCTGACGAAACGATGTCTCAGAACGGTCGGCGCGTTTGACGGGTGTATCGAGCGAGATGAACCACTGCTCGGTGGCGCGGAAGATGACCGGATTGTGGCAGCGCCAGCAATGGGGATAAGAATGCTCGAGGTTTGAGGAGCCGAGGAGCGCGTGTTGCTGCTCCAGCATGGATAGGACAACCGGATTGGCCGCCCAGACCTTCAGGCCCTCGAAGGGCGGCGGAGAGTCTTGACGCCACGCATCCTGGTCGACGTGCAGCCGTCCTGCGGCATCCACGCGGCAGGTTTGGTCGAGGTCGTAGCGCTGCCCTGTGTAAAAGTCGTCCGCTCCGTGCGAGGGAGCCGTGTGGACAGCGCCGGTGCCGGTGTCGGCCGTGACGTAGGTCGCCAGAACGCCGAGGATGCTCCGTTCGAGGAAGGGGTGTTTGAAGGTAGTGCGTTCGAGCGTGCTGCCCTTGAAGCGCGCGACCTCTGCCGTCGTTCCAAGGCGGCAAGCTGCAATGACCGCCGGAGCAAGTTCCGCGGCAACGATATAGACGGGATCGCCGGGCGCATTCGGGGTGTTGGGATCGCCACTGGCGGCCAGAGCCACGTATTCGAAATCGGGATGGAAGGCCACGGCCATCGACGCGGGAATCGTCCAGGGCGTTGTGGTCCAGATGATGGTGTAGACATCACGCCCCGCCAGCGCGCTGTCGACCGACTCCGGCGGCGAGGTCATCTTGTAGCGCACATAGATGGAGGGGCTGCTGTGCATGTCGTACTCGACTTCGGCTTCGGCCAGGGCCGTCCGATCGTGGATGCACCAATACACAGGCTTGAGGCCGCGATACACGAAATCCTTCTCGAGGAATCCGTAGAACGCTTCGAGGGTGCGGGCTTCGTAGTCGCGAGCCATGGTTCGGTAGGGGTTGTCCCAGCGTCCGAAGCAGCCGATGCGTCGGAACTGCGAGGTTTGCAGCTCGACGTATTTCTGGGCGTAGGCCCGGCAGGCATCCAGAACGTCGGGAACCGGCATCTCCAACTTCTTACGGCCGAGTTGTTCATCGACCTTGATCTCGATGGGCAGGCCGTGGCAGTCGTAGCCGGGCACGTAAGGAGAATCGAATCCAGCCATAGTCTTGGACTTGACTACGAAGTCCTTGAGCCCTTTGTTCAGGGCGTGACCGAGGTGAATGGGCCCATTGGCGTAGGGTGGGCCATCGTGGAGCAGGTAAACGGGGCGACCTTTGCCGGCTTTGCGCAACTCGTCGTAGAGGCGCAGTTCTGCCCAGCGAGCCAACCGAAGTGGTTCATTCTGGGGCAAGTTGGCCTTCATCGGGAAGGCGGTCTGAGGCAAGGTTAAGGTCGCCTTCAATTCAGGCGCTGGAGACATGGACACTCCCAGGTTTGTGAGAAAAAGAGCTCTTAGTCAGTGTAAATGTTGAGGAAAGTTTTAGGTAACGAGCGGCAAGATCTCCCGTCTATTGCATATGGGAATCTTGTACCCTACCGAATATGAGACTCGGGAGGTTGGCAAAGATGGGCCCGGAGTCTCCGCAGTACAGACAGGCGCAGGCAGTGTCGAGCATAATGGTAGAGATGGGCTCCCCTCTGGGCGCCTCCCAACGGAGCAAGAGCGGGCGATAAGGCCACCGGCAGACATGGCAAACGAGTTACTCACCCAGGAAACCGACTCCGAGGCGACAGGCGTGACGAGTGGGCACGAGCTCGATGCGTTTCTAGGCAAGGCCTTCGAGGAGAAGCCTGTCTGGACGACCCTTTACGAAAACCTGCGGGACGTCTTCTTTCCGGTCAAGCTTCCCCCGCTGCAGCTGACTTCCACGCCGATTCCAGTGATCGACCCCATGGCCGTCAAGGCCAACCCGGTGGCGATCGGCATCTCGACCACGTTCAATGCAGCCATTGTGCTGTTGGCTATCTGGCTGAGTATTCACCTGGTGACGAGCATCGTGAAGCCTCCGGTGCAGGCGACCAATATTGATGTTGGAACGTTCGACCTGAAGGCTCCCAAGGCTGGTGTGGCTGCGGGCGGCGGTGGCGGTGGCGGTTCCCACGACGTCGTCGATCCGATCAAGGGCAAGCTGCCTCCGCGGATGAAGGACCCGATCACTCCGCCGATGACGCCGATTCTCGAACAGCCCAAGTTGGCTGTTCCGTCCGCGATCAATGTGCAGCCAAATATCCAGCTTCCTGACAATCCGAATCTGCCGAACATTGGTGTGACCAAGTCGGCGAACGTGACGCTGGCCTCGAATGGGCAAGGCGGCGGAAGCGGTATGGGAACGGGGTATGGCGGCGGTATGGGCTCCGGCTCGGGCAACGGCTTTGGCCCGGGTACAGGCGGCAATGCAGGTGGCGGTGTGTATCAGATCGGTGGCGGCGTTTCAGCGCCGGTGGCGATCTTTACGCCTGAAGCTGAATTCTCTGATGAAGCGCGCCGCGCCAAGTACCAGGGCGTATGCCTGATTTCGCTGATCGTCGACGCGCAAGGCAATCCGCAGGATCCACGTGTCATTCGAGCGCTGGGCATGGGCCTGGATGAGAAGGCGTTGGATGCCGTACGGAAATACAAGTTCAGGCCGGCCATGAAGGACGGAAGAACGCCCGTGCCGGTACGAATCACAATCGAGGTTAATTTCAGGCTTTACTAATTTCTTCGCGGAACGACGAGGGGCGAGGCGCATAGCGTTTCGCCCTTTTGCTTAGTCCAAAGCAGCCTGAAGGGAATCGATTGACGTGATACTCTTCGCTGGTTCAAGCGGGAGGAACCGGCGATGGGGTCAAATCAGGTGGCTCGGTGGGCGTGGGGGCTTATCGCAGTCGCGGGGATCGGCTGGATGCAGCTGCACGCGGCGGACTACCCCTTTCGAGACCAGAAGCTCAGCGACGACCAGCGTATCGCCGACCTGCTAGGACGGCTGACGCTGGCCGAGAAGATCGACCTGATGTCGGATCATCCCAAGATCCCGAGACTCGGCATCGTGTTTTCGGGGCAGGTGGAAGGGCTGCACGGGCTGGCACTCGGAGGCCCGGCCGGCTGGGGTGGACGAGGCCGGCAGCCCGTGCCGACAACGACCTTCCCGCAGGAGAAGGGCCTGGGAGCAACGTGGGATCCCGACCTGCTGGCCAGGATTGGCGCCCTGGAGGGCTATGAAGCGCGCTACTACTATCAGAATCCCGTCTTTGATCGTGGCGGCGTGGTGGTGCGTGCGCCGAATGCGGATTTGAGCCGTGATCCGCGCTGGGGCCGGACCGAGGAGTCGATGGGAGAAGATCCGTTTCTGGTGGGCACGCTGACGGCGTCCTTTGCGCGTGGGCTGCAGGGACCCGATCCCAAACATTGGCAGGCAGCATCCCTGATGAAGCATTTCCTCGCCAACGAGAACGAGGATGGACGCGCGCACAGCTCGTCGGATTTCGATGAGCGGCTTTTTCGCGAATATTACTCTGTGCCGTTTCGGATGGGATTCGAGGAGGGTGGGTCGCGCGCGGTGATGGCAGCTTACAACTCGTGGAACGGTGTTCCCATGATGATTCATCCTGTGCTGAAAGACGTGATGATCAAGGAGTGGGGCAACGATGGGCTCATCTGCACGGACGGCGGCGCCCTGGGTTTGCTGATCACAGCGCACAAGACCTTCCCGGACAAGGAGCACGGCGCAGCAGTCGCAGTGCAGGCAGGGATCAACCATTTTCTGGATACCTATAAGGACGAGCTGGCGCAGGCAGTGAAGGACGGTTTGATCACAGAGACGGAGATCGATGCTTCGTTGCGCAATCTATTGCGGGTGTATCTGCGGCTTGGCGAGATGGATTCTGCTGGAGCTGATCCTTATGCCAAGATCGGGCGTGAGACAGCCGGTGAGCTGCCCCCGTGGGAGCGCGATTCGAGCAAGGCGTTGGCGCGGCTGGCAACCGATGAATCGATTGTCCTGCTGAAGAACGAGAACAACACGTTGCCGCTGGATCGCACGAAGGTAAAAACAGTAGCCGTGATCGGGCCATGGATCGACCAGGTACTTCAAGACTGGTATAGCGGAACGTGGCCGTATTCAGTCACGATCCTGCAAGGGATCCGCGAAGCAGCAGGGCAGGGAATCAAGATCACTTTCGCGGATGGTTCCAACGCAGAGGAAGCAGCGACCCTGGCGCATGCTGCAGATGTGGCCATCGTGGTGGTTGGCAATCATCCCGAATGCAACGCAGGGTGGGACGTTTGCCCGACGCCGTCGAATGGCAAAGAAGACATGGATCGGAAGACGATCGTGTTGGAGCAGGAAGACCTCGTGAAGAAAGTTTTTGCCGCGAATCAAAGAACTGTGGAGGTTCTGCGCTCGAGCTTTCCCTACGCCATCGTCTGGAGCCAGCAGAATGTGCCGGCGATTGTGCACATGACGCACAACAGCCAGGAGGAGGGGCATGGCCTCGCGGATGTGTTGTTCGGCGAGGTTTCTCCCGCGGGTCGTCTGACGCAGACCTGGCCTACGGGCGATGCGCAGTTGCCCTCGATCATGGACTACAACTTGCTCGATGGTGAAACATACCTCTACAGCAAGCAGAAGCCTCTGTACCCGTTCGGATTCGGCCTCAGCTACACAACGTTCTTGTACGAGGGCTTGAGTCTGAGCGCGGCGGCCGTGAGTGCAGACGGGAAGACGCAGGTCACGGTGAAGGTGAAGAACACGGGCTCACGTGCCAGTGACGAAGTGGTCCAAGTGTATGTGCAGCATCTCGGATCCTCGGTGACGCGGCCACGGCTCGAACTGAAGGAATTCAAGCGTGTGCATGTGGGCGCCGGCGCCGAGCAGAACGTCACTCTGGAGTTGAAGGCTCGCGACTTGGCATATTGGGACGCGGGCGCTCATGCATGGCATGTCGAGAAGGAAAAGATTCACGTGATGGCGGGTGGCTCCAGTGATCAGCTGCCTGTGAGCGCGGATCTGGACGTCATGAACGAGCAGACCTTCCGGCCCTGATCAGAGATTTGCGGCGAGCGCTATCGCCCACCGAGCTTGAGTCCTACGTGCGGCTTGTCGCCGGTCCCGGAAATTTCGACGGGGATATCGGCGCCGGCGCCATCTTTTCTGAAGAATGGATCGATCGGCTTGAGCAGGATGCTCTTCCATATTGAATCCACCATGTGCGAGATGCCGGCCTTGGTCTTCACGTGTCCGGTGAAATCGAAGTGCCCGCCATCGAGTGCGTAGAGGCCGGCGAGCGTCACACTTGCGCCGGGCAGTTCGTAGTCAAGTTCAGAAAAACGCATCTTGCCGGCCTGGGTATCGAAATGGCCCGTCATTTGCGAATGGACGTCGGGTGCTCCCGGCTTCGCGTCGTGGGGCTTTCCTTGAGCACGCAAGCTCATCATGTCAACTTTGTCTTCGATTTCAGGATTGGTGAAGTGAATCTGGTGGAGCGCGAAGCTGCCCTTCATTGTCAGCTTTTCAGTCACGCGCTCTTTGCCGGGTCGAATATGCAGTTTCGCCTTGGTCTGGATGGACCCTGTCATGGCTGAGGGCTGCGCCTTCACGGCCAAGGCCAGGAAATCCTGAATTCTTCCAGAAGGAACGTCGACATCGATGTCGATTATGTGGCCTTTGCCTTTCTCGTTCACGATGGATCCTGAGCAAGTGAATGCCGAATGGAGCAGAGTGGCATTGACCGCGTGCAGATAGGTATCGCCGCTGGTGCCATCTACGGTCGCGGTGTATGTAGTCGAAAGCGGCAAGGGGCGATTTGCGGTGTCGAGCGAGAAATTTGGCACATCGACGGCGCCCTGGATGTCGATGCGGTTCAACTGCCCCTGAAAGCTGCCCCGCGAATGCAGCATGCCACCGATCCCTCGAATCGCATCGAGATTTGCGTTTTCGAATATGTACTTGCCCGTGACATTGGAGTCGCCGGGACTCTCGGTGCTCCACGGCCCGAATGTGCCTGTGGCGTGAATCTCGCCCGGAGGGATGGCATTGGTCAGAATGGCGTCGTAGTCCCACGGCGCATCGTCGCGCCCTACACCGTGAAGCACGATGTGCTTGAGCTGGAAGAGCCGGGGATCTTTATTCGGGTTGGCATTCTCGATCAGCAAATAGGAGTCGTCGCAGACCATTTCGTCCAGCACAAACTGCGGCATCCCCAGCCGACGGGGCGCCGAAACTTTTCGCTCCCGTTTCGGTGGAATGGTGATGGCCATACCCTGCACGGTGACAATGCCCACGTGGATCGGTCTTTGGAACAAGTCCGACACGCGCGTGTGAAACTCAAAGCGCTTAATCGCGATCAGTGGTTCTTTAGTTTTGGAGACGATGTCTGGATTGTTGGGAAAGACACGCAGGTCATTCCCGCTGACGTTGAGCCCATTGAGTACTGAGACATTCAACTGCCCGAGTTCGACGCGGCTATCGAGCTGCTTGCTCAGAGCCTGCGTCACACGCTGCCGGAGAATCGGTTCGGCTCGGCGTATCAGAACCTGAATCGTTACGAGAGCCGTGATGCCCAATACCAGCACCGCGCCGCCAATCCACACCCAGATTCGGTGACGGCGGGACTTGCGGGCAAGGGCGGTCTGCTCGTGTACTGTATTCACGAAAGGAACCTCGTAGTATTAAGATGCGTGGTTTCACCATGAGGCAGGGAACAGAGATGAAGAGTTGGCATTCGGATTTGCATTTTGGGTCTTCTATCTACAGCAAATGCGCGATTTTCATGAAGCGATCTAGCGTCCGATGGCTTGCAGTCCTCCTCGTTGCCCTAGTGGGTATCGCGAACGCAACCGCGCAGGCAACCAGCGGCTACGCGTTGATGCCTGAACCTGCGCATCTTGAGGCGGGAACAGGTCAGCTTGCTCTTGATGGAAACTTCGGTGTCGCTTTGAAGGGCTATACGGAGCCACGCCTCGTGCTCGCGAAAGACCGTTTTCTTGCGACGCTTGGGCGCGAAACGGGCATTCCTTTCAAGAACGAAGGCACGCAGGTTGTTCTCACGATCGAAACCCAGGGCGCCAGCAAGGCCGTGCAGCAGTTGGAAGAGGATGAGTCGTATCGGCTCGAGGTGACGCCGAGTCACGCGCAGTTGAGTGCGCCCAATCCCCTGGGAGTGTTGCACGGACTGCAGACTTTTCTACAGCTTGTGCAAGTTACCCCTACAGGGTTCGCTGTCCCCGCTGTAACGATCGAAGACAAGCCCCGCTTTCAGTGGCGCGGTTTAATGATTGATTCGGGCCGCCACTTTATGCCGATGGACATGATCGAGCGCAACCTGGACGGAATGGAAGCCGTGAAGCTGAACGTTTTCCATTGGCACCTGTCGGAGAATCAAGGCTTCAGGATCGAGAGCAAAGTTTTCCCGTTGCTGCAGGAGAAAGGATCGAACGGGCTCTATTACACGCAAGCGCAGGTGAGGGAAGTGCTCGGGTACGCGCATAACCTCGGCATACGCGTGGTTCCCGAATTCGATGTGCCTTGCCACACCACTTCGTGGTTCGTCGGCTATCCGCAGATTGCCAGCGGAAAAGGGCCCTATCAAGTCGAGACGCAGTGGGGAGTTCAAGATCCTGCGATGGACCCCTCCCGCGAGAGCACCTATCAGTTTTTGGATCGCTTCTTTGGCGAGATGACTTCGCTTTTTCCCGATACCTACTTCCACATTGGCGGAGACGAGTGCAATGGGAAGGAGTGGGATGCGAATGCTCAGATTCAGGCTTTCAAGCAAGCACATGGATTGAAGGACAATGCTGCTTTGCAGTCCTACTTTTCGACCCGGGTGCAGAAGATTGTGGCCAGCCACCACAAAACAATGGAAGGCTGGGATGAAGTGCTTCAGCCCGACACACCACGCGACGTAGTGATCCAATCGTGGCGCGGGCCAACAGCCTTGGCGGCGGCGGCGAAGCAAGGGAACCGCGGACTGCTCTCGACTGGCTATTACATCGACTTGAATCAGTCAGCGGCAGATCATTACCTGGTCGATCCGATGGCAGGTGAAGCCTCTTCACTTACGGCGGAAGAACGAGCCCGTATCCTTGGCGGGGAAGCCACGATGTGGAGCGAATTTGTGACGCCGGAGAACGTCGACAGCCGTATCTGGCCGCGCACGGCTGCGATCGCGGAGAGGTTGTGGTCGCCACAAGATGTAAGGGATGTTCCATCGATGTATGCGCGGCTCGCGATCATTTCTCAGAAGCTGCAGTACTACGGCCTGCAGCACATTTCTTCAACCGAACTGATGTTGGAGCGGATGAGCGGCGATCCGGATCCCAAGGCGCTTCGCATTCTAGGCCTGGCTGTGCAACCGCCCGAGGGTTACGAGCGCGAAGAGCTGCGTCACTACGATTCGACCTCGCCTCTCAATCAGCTGATTGACGCCGTTCCTCCGGAGAGCGAAGCAGCGCGCAGATTTGCCGAGCTCACCAAGGCCATCACCGGCGGTCAGGCTTCTTCGCAACAGTGGCAGGAGGCTCGCCAATGGCTTGAGACCTGGCGCGACAATGATGCGAAGCTGCAGCCGGAGTTGTTGAAGTCTGATAGGACGGCGGAGCTGGTGCCCGTATCCCGCACGCTGTCGCGGGTGGCAGCGATTGGTCTCGACGCGCTCGGCGATCTAGAGCATCATCAGACGCTGGATACAACAACCGCGCAACAGAATCTGGCAACGTTGAAAGAAGCCGAGAAGCCACAGGCGGTTCTGCGCGATATGGTGGTTGGTCCAGTAGAGATGCTTGTGCAGGCAGCATCCGCGCACTGATCGAGGTGGCGGAGGCGTGTGCAATGGCGAGACGACGAGAGCTATGCGATACTGACTGCTGCCTACCTCTCGAGCCGGGATGGCGGAACTGGCAGACGCAGCGGACTCAAAATCCGCCGATCGCAAGGTCGTGGGGGTTCGACCCCCCCTCCCGGCACCAACAAAATAAAGAGTTTAAGCTGAATTGGCCTCTCCGAATCGAGAGGCCAAAATCGTTTGGTGGCTGTTCTGATGGCTGTTGGTTGCGGCGATGGTTGTGTCGCAAAGAAACAAGGCCACGGGAAGGCTCAGTTGAATCTCGAGCGCATGGCCTGAAGGCAAGGGTCGAGAACAGCCACGCCCGGGAACCGTGACCAGAGGGCTTTCGCATACCTCTCAGGTCTTGGCGAGTACATCACTTCTTACCAACCGTCAACCTTGGTTTATTCCGTCCTGAGGGCGTCCGTCGGATTGATCGACGCGGGCACGTCTTGCTGGCAGAAAGCTCGCTAATAACGAGGTTGCCGCTTCGCTTCTTCCAGAAAGCGTTTGTACCCGGAACGGGTATCGAGTCGGCCCTGCGGTCTTTCGCGCGAAGGTCGTACAGTCGGAGGAATTTCGTGCCAGACACTCTTGTGGTTCGACCACGGCCTATTCCGGCAGGCGTCCGGTTAGGTGTTCAAGTCTTGATTCGGCGAAGACCAGACGATGTTTGCCTTGCCGTTTTGCCTGATACATCGCGGCGTCCGCGGCTGCCAGTAGTTGCGTCATCGTATCGCCGCTGGATGGAAAGACGGCGACTCCGCAACTGACGGTCAGCGCGAGATCGGCCTCACTATCAATCCACCGTTGAGAGAGGGCATTAGTCAGTCGTTCCATTGCGAGTTCAAGATTCTTAATCGACCGACACTCGCAGGCGATGAAGACAAACTCGTCCCCGCCGAGTCGTGCCACTTTATCAGTACTTCGCACAACACCATTGAGTCGCCTGGCGATCTCCTGCAGGCACTTATCGCCTGTTTCATGTCCAAAGGTATCGTTGATCTCCTTGAACCCGTCGATGTCAATGACGGCGATACCGACCAGCATTCCGGTTCTTCCCGCATCCTCAATTGCCTGTGAGATTGTTTCGGCCAGCAGGACCCGATTCGGTAGACCGGTCAAAAAATCATGGGTAGCCAGCATTTCTGCCTGGGTCTTTGCTGCCTGGAGCTCCAGCTCCAACTCTTTCATTCGCGTGACGTCTGCGACTTGTACTGAAAAGCCGACAACAACTCCGTCGATTACGTCCGGATAGTAGGAAGCGAGGCTATGGCGCAACGTTCCATCCGGCAAGAGAATATCCCTTTCGAAGACCTGAATTTCACCTTGCTGAACGGCGCGGATATGCGGAAGATTGAGTTCGAACAATGGTCCCAGCAGATCCTTCATCGATATGCCGACCATTTCCTTCCGGGACATTCCGAACCACACCCCATAGGCGGCATTGGCAAATCGACATCGAAGGTCCTTGTCCCAGTAACCGAGAAGGGCATCCACGTTATCCATGACTTTGAGCTGGATCTCAAGCCGGCCCTGAGGCATGATTCCCTCCGGTCGTTCGCGGTTCGCTGAGGCAATCGCGGGGAGAGTGAGCGGCATCCTATTGCACCGGACCATTTCGGATCCCTGGGCCCACCTTCGGACGAGCAGGTTGCCGCGAAGGTGGGTCCTCCAAGGCATGGAATACGGCACTCACAAGGGGTGTGCCAAGACGAGTGTGGTGTCTGCCAAAATTGACAGACGCGGGGATATCGGATCAGGTGTCCGATCTGACTTGCTGCCTCGGCTCTGGACTTGCATTTGCCCGCAGCTCATGGGGGACCTCGATGACTCCGAGTTGCGCCATCATCGTCGCGAGATTCCAATTCGCATGAACTTCAACGATCTTGATTCCTTCGAGCCGATAGATGGAAGTACCTTCGATCGTCACTTTGCGGTTGGTGGGTTCCATGCCCAGAAGCGGACCTTTGTGGGTTCCGTGGGCAGTCCAGTGGACGACGACCTCACTGCGTTCGGCGATGGTGTCGTCGATTGCGAACTTTAGATCGGGAAATGCCTTGCGGCACGTCTCGATGTGGAGTTTGATGTTTTGGATTCCGGGGTTCATGTTAGGAAACACCGGATCGTGGAAGCGGACTTGGTCTGCGAGGAGTTCGGGAGCCTTGTTGAAGCTTCCCTGGTTCCAGCACTCTTGCACAAACCTTCGAACGACCTGCTTGTTCATGTCGGGCGAATGGTATTGCTGAGGCATATTCGCCCCTCCTTTCCGTTGCGGCGAATTATAGACCCGATCCTGGCGCAATACCGTTCTCAAAGCACGAGATGTGCGAACCCGCTTTTCGGACTGTTTGAGACTAGAAGGATCTTCGCGGGACGGTCTGGAGCTCACGCTTCCTCTCATTGGCTGCTTCAGAACCTACAACTATTGAAGCAGCGCAGGTGGAGTGGCTCGCTGGGATCTCGGCAGGGCATCGATTCTTCCCAGACTCATCGCTACTTTGCCTTAGGGCACGCACTCCCAGAAGCGCAATCGAAAGTGGAGTGCGCATGTCCGTGATAGGCATCACTGTGCATGAGGCACGCATCGCGTTCAGATACCTTTCGAAGCAAATCTATCGAATAGTCTGCTATCCCCCAGGCAGAGAGCAGCAGGGATCCCTCACGCGTTCCGGATGACGGACTCTTGGCGCTCTCAAATGGAAGGGACTGCTCGTGAACGTTCTAGGGATTAGTGGGTTAGAAGCGTCCGTACCTTTTAAAAGAGCCAGATGGCCGGGGCTGGACGAACGCGAATACCGCATTGCGCAGGGAATGGACGCCGCCGCCGCCCTGGTGATCGACGGGCAGCTAGTGGCCGCCTCTGCGCAAGAAAGATTCAGCCGGAAGAAACATACAGGGGATTTCCCCATCGACGCGATCCAGTCGTGTCTCGCCGAGGCGGGGATCTCGATCTATGACATCGACGAAATTGCGCATGGTTTTGACTACTCACCCTATCGAGAGCTTTTTCTAAGAGATGAGGTCTCTGCCGAACTTTATCGGCATGTGTTGTCGCGAGAGGCACTTCTCGCGCAGGTTCGACGTGACTTGCCGGGCTTTCCGGAGAACAAGGTAGTGAAGGTTGGTCACCATCTTGCACACGCTGCCAGCGCTGCTTACACCTCCGGCTGGGATGAATGCCTTGTGGTTGTGAACGATGCCATGGGGGAAACCGAGAGCATCAGTGTCTACGATTTTCACGATGGCCAACTGGAGAAGTTGCACACCATTGGTGCGAACGATTCAATCGGCATCCTGTATTCGCTGATCACGTTGCACCTCGGTTTCGATTTCAACTCAGATGAATACAAGATCATGGGTTTGGCGCCCTACGGCGATCGCGCACATTTCCGGTCATTCTTCGAGCAGATTGTCGAACTCCGCGACGATGGCTCCATTCGCATACCGATTCTAAAGATGAACCACACGCGCGAGGAGCGCGACCAATATCTTGCAACGCGAAGCTGGCTCGACGAGAACCTGATCCCGCGCCGTCCGCTGGACCATTCTGTCAATTGGGTCCATGAAGACGTAGCGGCCGGCCTGCAGGAATGCCTTGAGCGCGCGGTGCTGCACGTCTACGAGCATTTTGGAAGGAAGACCGGATTGAGGCGCATCGCTATCGCCGGCGGCGTCGCTCTGAATTGCACGGCGAACGGCAAGCTCTTTCACTCAAAGTTGTTCGACGAAGTCTACGTGCAACCCGTGTCTGGCGATGACGGCGTGGCTTTAGGTGCCGCTCTTTATCGCACATCCCTAGCCCAGACGATTCCTAATCGTCGAATGCCCGCACCACTTTTCGGCCCCAGATACGACGATACCGCCATCATGCAGGCACTCCAGAGCTTCGGCGACAAGATCCAGTGGAAGCGCTTCGACTCTCTTGAGTGCACCTGTGCCTGTGCCGCCGGTCTTATTGCGGAGGGGCACGTTATCGCTTGGTATCGCGGGCGGATGGAGTACGGTCCGCGCGCGCTGGGCAATCGCAGTATCCTGGCTGACCCGGGAGGGCCCGAGATGCGCGATCGGATCAACGCCATGGTCAAAAAGCGCGAAGCCTTTCGGCCATTTGCGCCAGCCTGTTCAGTGGAAGAAGCTCATCGCTGGTTTGAAGTAGATCCGGGAACGGATCTGCCTTATATGATCAGCGTCGTCGACGTGCGCCCGGAAGTGCGGGCTCTTCTTCCCGCGATCACTCACGTCAACGGTTCTGCTCGCCTGCAGACCGTTTCTGAGAGGGACAATCCCGATTTCCATGCGCTTCTGCTGGCCGTGGGACAAACCACCGGTCGCCAACTGGTGTTGAATACCAGTTTTAATGTCAAAGGCCAACCAATCGTGAACACGCCCGAAGAGGCGATCGAAACTTTTCTCGGCACGGGCATAGAGTTTCTATTTCTGGAGAATATTTATGTCAGTCGCGCCGTTGCTTGAATTGAATCGAACCGAGACGGATTACCCGCGCGACGCGACCATCGCAGGTCTCTTCGCTCAGCAAGCCGCCTGCACTCCGGATGCGATCGCGGTCGTCGCGGGCGACGTCCAGCTCAGCTATCGCGAACTGGATGAACGATCCACTCGTCTCGCTCAGCGTCTGCGGGATCAGGGCGTCAAGCCGGACACTCTCGTCGGTGTCGCGGTTGAACGATCCGACGCCCTCGTCGTCAGTCTGCTCGCGATTCTCAGGGCGGGCGGAGCTTATGTCCCGCTCGACATCCACTACCCCAAAGAGCGCCTGGTCTGGATTCTCGAAGACTCGAAGATGCAGGTGCTGGTCACGACTCCCGAGTCGCGACAGCAGCTTCTACTCCACGACCGGTCAGTTACTACGGTTGACGTCAACGAGTCGGCAGCTGGTCTTGGTTCAACTCCATTCGCAGGCTCCGATGCAACGAGCAGCAATCTTGCCTATGTCATTTACACCTCCGGCTCCACGGGCAAACCGAAGGGAGTAATGATCGAAAACCGGAATGTCGTGAATTTCTTCACGGGCATGGACCGTGTCCTCGGCCGTGATCCAGGCGTCTGGCTTGCAGTCACCAGCATTTCGTTCGACATTTCGGTTCTCGAGCTTCTGTGGACACTTACTCGTGGCTACAAAGTCGTCCTCCATGGCGACGAGGGCACCAGGTCGATCGCCGATGAGATTGCCGCGCACCACGTTACCCATTTGCAAATGACTCCCTCGCTGGCGCGCATGTTGACGCTCGATCCACGCGCATTTGCATCCCTCAGCACCCTCAAGAAGTTGCTGCTTGGCGGCGAAGTCGTTCCTGCATCCCTGGTCCGCCTTCTGCGCGAAGTATTCAAAGGAGAGATTCACAATATGTACGGGCCGACGGAGACTACCGTCTGGTCGACAGAGTACCTCATCACGAACGCGGACGATGCGATATCAATCGGACGTCCAATCGCCGATACGCAGATCCATCTTCTCGGGCCCGACTTGATTCCTGTTCTTGCAGGCGCAATCGGCGAGGTATTCATTGGCGGCGATGGAGTGGCTCGTGGCTATTGGGATCGCCCCGATCTGACCGCTGAGCGCTTTGTGAGACTGCCTCCGCTCTCGACGAGGCCCATTTACCGCACAGGGGACCTCGCCCGTTGGCTGCCCAGTGGGAATCTAGAATTCGTAGGCCGCGCCGATTTCCAGATCAAGTTGCGGGGGCACCGCATCGAACCCGGCGAAATCGAGGCCCTACTTGAACAGCTTCCCGGAGTCAAGCAAGCGGTCGTCGTCGCCCGCGAGGATCGCGAGGGAGACAGGCGCCTGGCCGCCTACCTTGTGGGGGAAGCCTCGCGCACAACTTCGGCCGCGGTTCTTCGCACCGCCATTGAGTCAAAAGTTCCGGACTACATGGTCCCCTCCGCCTTTGTCTTTCTGCCCGCATTTCCGCTCACAGACAACGGCAAGATCGATCGCAAAGCTTTGCTCGCCCTGCCGCCTCCGAGCTTCGCTACCGGTGCAGTCGCACCCCTATCCGACTGTGAACCCATCAGCGACATCGAGCGCATTGTCGCCCATGCCTGGCAGGATGCTCTCGCCATAACAACCGTGGGACTGAATGACAACTTTTTCGATCTTGGCGCACACTCACTGACTGTTGCCGAAGTGCACGCAAGACTTCAAGCCGTTTTAGGCCGAGAGATCCCACTGGTGGATTTGTTTCATTTCTCGAACGTGAAAGAACTCGCTGCCCGTCTCGCGGGGACACAGCAGCAGAGTCAGGTTTCTGATCGCGCACAGCGCCGCAGGACGGCCCTTCAGCGCTGAAAGGTCTTGCAATGAAGCCGTCCGCCGTTCTCGCGATTGTTGGCATGGCGGGGCGCTTTCCCGGCGCTCCCAATATTGCTGATTTCTGGCGGAATATTCGCGACGGTGTTGAGTCTGTCCGACAGCTCTCGGACGCTGAGCTTCTTGCTGCCGGCGCCACGCCTGAAGAACTAGCCGACCCCTGTTATGTGAAGGCGGCGTCGCGACTCGACGATGTACCCATGTTCGATGCCGGGTTTTTTGGCTTGAGTCCGAGAGATGCATCCATCATGGATCCGCAGCACCGCCATTTTCTGGAGTGTGCATGGGAGGCGCTGGAGGATGCCGGCCATCCGCCTCGCGATTTCAATGGGACGATAGGCGTTTTTGCCGGATCAGGCATGAACACTTACCTGATTCACAACCTGCTGGCCAATCGCCGCCTTCTCGAAACCGCAGGTCTGTTTCAACTAAAGCAAACGGGCAATGATAAAGATGTCCTGGCGACGCGCGTCTCATACCAACTTGATTTGCGTGGCCCCAGCATCAACGTGCAAACCGCGTGTTCGACGTCGCTGGTCGCGGTTCATCTCGCCTGCCAGAGCCTGCTCAATTACGAATGCGACATGGCCCTCGCGGGCGGAGTCACCATCGAGATTCCGCATGGACGCGGCTACCTGTACCGTGAAGGGGAAATACTTTCGCGCGATGGTCATTGCCGACCTTTCGACTCCGCATCGAGTGGCACGATCTTTGGGAGCGGGGCGGGCATTGTTGTGTTGCGACGCCTGGACGACGCTCTGCTCGACCACGACCATGTTCGCGCACTGATTCTTGGATCGGCGCTCAACAATGATGGGGCCCGCAAGGTGGGCTACCTGGCGCCCAGCGTAGAAGGCCAGGCTGAAGTCATCGCCGAGGCCTTGGACTTCGCCGGTGTGAGTGCCGACCAGATCGACTACATCGAAGCGCATGGCACGGGGACCATTGTCGGCGACCCCATCGAAGTCCGCGCACTCACGCAAGCCTTCCGCAGGTCGACTCCACGCAGCGGTTATTGCGGCATCGGATCGCTCAAGTCGAACATAGGACATCTCGACGCTGCAGCGGGGGTCTCGGGCGTCATCAAGACTGTTTTGGCGCTTGAGCATGCGCAGTTGCCGCCAAGCATTAATTGTCTGAATCTGAATCCGCACATCGAGCTCAAGGATAGCCCTTTCTACATCAACCGCACACTGACCGATTGGCCCACCCACGGGTCACCGCGCCGCGCTGGCGTTACCGCATTAGGCGTCGGAGGTACGAATGCGCATGTCGTGCTCGAAGAAGCGCCCCGGGCGGACCTCTTGCGCCAGACCAAGCCCTATCAAGTCCTGACAGTCTCCGCGAAGACTGAGGCGGCGGCCGAACAGAGCCTTTCCAACCTCGTCGCCCACGTTCAGGCGCACTCCACTCTCCATCTCGCTGACGTAGCCTTTACCTGCCAGGTGGGCCGCTACTCTTTCTCGCATCGGCGTGCGCTGATAGTCAGCGACTCCCGCGAGGAATTGGGTCCTCTCGCAGACGACGAGCACCTTCATGTCATCTCTGGAGTCGCTGCTAAAGCCGCGCCGAAGGCAGTCTTCATGTTTTCTGGTCAAGGTTCGCAGTATGTCGGCATGGGGCGGGAGCTCTACGCTCACGAGCCGGTCTTTCGCGACGCAGTCGATCTTTGCGCACAACATCTTCTTGCGCCTTTAGGACTCGATCTCCGCACGGTGCTCTATCCGCCCGAAGAAGATAGGCACGCGGCGTCAGAGCGCCTGAACGAAACCTGGCTGACACAGCCCGCTCTTTTCGTCCTTGAATATGCGCTTGCACACTGGTGGATGTCGCTCGGCGTCGAGCCCGCCGCCATGGTTGGCCACAGCATTGGAGAATACGTTGCCGCCTGTCTCGCCGGAGTCTTCTCACTCGAAGACGCGCTTACGATCGTCGCCTACCGCGGACGGCTGATCTATGACCTTCCTTCCGGATCGATGCTCGCTGTACCGCTTCAGGCCGCTGAACTGCATCTCAATGGTGAACTCTCCCTGGCCGCTGTTAACAATCCCGAGATGTGCGTTGTCTCTGGTCCGCCCGACGCAATTGCGGAGTTCGAACAGACTCTCGCTGCGCAGTCCGTAGCGTGCAGGCATTTGTATACCTCACACGCATTTCACTCCGCGATGATGAACCCGATCCTCGAGTCTTTCACAAAGCGGGTTTCCACAATCGCGATGCGGCCTCCGCGTATTCCATATCTCTCCAACGTGAGCGGCACCTGGATCCAAGCCGACGAGGCGACGAATCCTGCTTATTGGGCTAAACATATTCGCCAGACAGTTCAGTTCTCGACGTGTCTCGCTACCTTGGGACAACAACCGGGGCAAGTTGTTATCGAAGTCGGGCCAGGCAATACGCTCACCTCGTTGGCGCGCGGTCAGATCGGGAACACGGCGAAGGTATTTCAATCGCTTCCGCATCCCCGTGAGAAAGTCTCCGACCTTCGTTGTGCGTTTCAGACCCTTGCGCAGCTCTGGGTTTCAGGAGTCGATATCGACTGGGTCAAACTCCATACACCCGGCTCTGTTCAGCGTATTTCGCTGCCGACCTACCCGTTTGAGCATCGGAAGTATTGGATCGAGCCGGATAGAGTTCAATCCGCGCCGGTTCCTGTTGCAGAGTCTACAGCGCGCCCTGACCAGGAAAAGGGGCTCCGGTTCTATCGCCGTAGTTGGAAACACGCCCCGGCAGGTTCTGCTTCGATCAGCCGGACCGGCCCCTGGATGGTCTTCGCAGATTCTCTCGGCCTCGGAGATCGCATTGCCGCCAAGCTGAGAGCAACGAAACGCGACGTGATTCTGGTGGCTGCTGGGAGGAGTTACAAGCAATCTGGAAGATTCGGATACACAATCCGGCCCGGTGTTCGCGCAGACTATGACACGCTCATTGGCGCCCTAGTGAAAAGAGGCCTGTCGCCTAAGAACATCCTCCACCTGTGGTCCGCAACGGCACCTGAGACCACGCCAGCCCTCGCAGAATCATTGGACCGCAGCTTTTACAGCCCGCTCTATCTTGCGCAAGAGTTGACTCATCACGACATCGTCGAAGCGAGCTTGACGATGGTCTCCAACCGGATGCAACAGGTCCATGATGAATCAGTTCGCAATCCCGCCTCGGCCGTTGTGCTCGGTCTGGTACGAGTGATTCCCCAAGAGCTTCCGGGATTGATTTGCTGGAGCATGGATGTCGATCTTGAAACCGACACGATTGAAAAGACCGCGGCCCAGATCGTAGCCGAGATCACGATTGTCAGCAACGAGACTGTCGTGGCGTTCCGAGGCAGCGAGCGGTTTGCTGAAGTTCTCGAATCGATAGACCTCGACGCAGCGCCTGAACGTCCGCGCTTGCGGAACCGAGGTGTCTACCTCATCACGGGTGGATTGGGCGGTATCGGGTTAGCGGTTGCCGAACATCTTGCGCGTGAGTTCAATGCGCGTCTTGTGCTGCTAGCCCGCTCTGCGATCCCTACAGAAGCAAAGTGGAAGGACGTACTGAACGACAGCCACACGGCGGAGGCGGAGAAACAGCGACTTCGGCAACTGATTCGGATCGGTTCGCTCGCCGGTGGCCTTCTGGTCGCTCAGGCCGACGTCACGAACTTAAGTCAAATGCGCGATGTCATTGCGCAGGCGCGGAAACAATTTGGAAGGCTCGACGGCGTCTTTCATGCGGCGGGCATGCTTGACGACGGCCCTCTGCTGTTGAAGACCGCAGAGGGTGCGGCGCGCGTGCTTGATCCAAAAGTGCGAGGCACCTTGGTTCTGGAAGAGGCGCTTGGCGACGCGACGCTCGACTGTTTTGTTTTGTTCTCCTCGATCAGCTCTATCCAGGCGCCTGCGGGACAAGTCGACTACGCAGCCGCCAACGCATTTCTTGACGCTTTCGCGCTGAGCCGCAAAGGCCCGTTGACCGTGATTAACTGGGGCGCATGGAACGAAGTCGGTATGGGCACGCGTTCCGCTGCAACTCATCCGTGGCTCGAACAGCGCTTGCTCGACACGTCGCGGGAACAGGTCTATGAAAGCCAGTTCTCGACCGATCGACAGTGGCTGATCTCCGATCATAAGTTGAAAACCGGCAAGGCTCTAATTCCCGGGACGGGGTATCTTGAGATGGCAGCCGGGGCTTTCGCACGTGGCACCTTCCGCAGCCCCTTCCAATTCGAGAATGTTTTCTTTGTTGCTCCGCTGACCTTCGAATCCTCAGAATCGAAGACGGTGCGTATCCAGCTTCGGCTCGAGAACGAGACAAAAGGGCGCAAAGGAGCCTTCCGCTTTTCAGTTTTTGCGCGGCCCGGTTCCGGAGAACCGGGCGAGTGGATTGAGCATGCCACTGGACTCATCGCAGCATGCTCCGCGGGCCTGGCAACGCACATTGACCGCGTTGCGATCGGCGCCCGCTGCAACGAACGGGAAATCGCGTTCGACGAGCGACACCGGACCAAGCAGGAGACTTACTTCGATTTTGGTCCTCGTTGGCGCTGCCTCAACAGACTGAGAATGGGCAAGGGCGAAGGATTTGCCGAGCTCACGTTGGACCCCCAGTTTGCCGCAGACTGCTCCACATTCCTCATGCACCCGGCTCTGCTTGACCTTGCAACCGGCTGCTCGCTTTACCTGACGGACGGTTACGAGTCCGCCGCCGATCTTCATCTTCCGCTTTCTTACAAGAAGATTTGTGTCTACCATTCATTTCCTTCCCATCTATTCAGTTACAGTCGGGCCCGGGAGACGAACGCACTTCATGGGGAGGTCGAAACCTTCGATATCACGCTCTTCGACGAGCACGACGTGCTGATGGCGGAGATTGAAGGCTTTGCCATGCGCCGTATCGGGGATGCCGTGGAGGCTGCCGATGGCCAGCCGCTCCGACAGGTCGGGGTCAGCGGCGGTGAGCAGCCGATCGAGATTTCCGAACGCGGTGGAATTCCTACGTCCGACGCTGTACGCGCGCTGTGTCGCATTCTTCGCGTGGTTACGCCGTCCGCCGTAGTGGTTGTGCCTGGCCCTCTTAGAGAGTTGAGTTCCTTTGCGACTCATCAAGCGCCGCCAACTCGAGCGGTGACCCTCGATGTTGCGGAGGGAAGTGAGGGCATTCCCGAGACCCTTGCCGCCTGGTGGCAAGATCTTCTCGGCGTCGAGCATGTAGCTTTGGATGATGACTTCTTTGAACTCGGAGGCCATTCGCTCGTTGGCGTCCGCCTCTTCGCCAAGATCAAGAAGAAGTATCAAGTGGACCTCGAACTTTCCGTGCTCTTTGAAGCGCGCACGTTGCGCCGTCTCGCCGAGGTCATCGCCAGAAGAAATGAGGGGCCAAGTGCCGAGTCGCGAATCTGGTCCTCGCTCGTTCCGATTCAACCCAGCGGATCGCGCATTCCTCTCTTCTGTGTCCATGCTGTTGGCGGAGATGTTCTCTTCTATCAACCGTTGTCCAATGCTCTGGGATCCGATCAGCCCTTCTATGCTTTCCAGTCCCCGCTCGTGGCAGAGGAGATCCACGAAATCAGCCTCGAGGAGCTGGCGTCCATCTATGTCAAAGAGCTTCGAGCCTTTTATCCCAATGGCCCTTATCTTCTTCTTGGCGCGTCGCTGGGTGGGCACATCGCCTTTGAGATGGCCAGACAGTTAAGGGCGCAAGGTATGGAGCCAAGACTGCTCATGCTCATCGACGCCGGTGTTCCAGGCAGCGACCAGCGGTTGAAAACCGTCAGTAAGATTCATGCGTTTGTAAGGAACATGCGAAAGGAGCGCATGACTTACTTAATGCGAAAAGCTAGAGAAAAAACGGAATATTGGCGGGACCTCTGGCTTCGTCGCCTTCGTTTCACGGAATGTGCCGGTTACAAGTTTGTTGGGCGTAGCGTTCCACTCCGCCTGCACTACTTTCAGGCGGAACAAGCTCACCTGCGAGCCCTACAGCGGTACAGCTTTCAACCCTATGCAGGGCAAATCATTCTCTTCAGGGCGACAGACCGCGGGGAGATTCTAGGCAGACACGAACATCCCACGCTGGGCTGGGGAGACTACGCTGCGGGCGGTTTGGAGATCTATGACATCCCGAGCGCGCACGTATCGATGCTTTTTGAGCCGTATGTTCGCACATTTGCCGATAAGCTAAAAACGATTCTTCCGTCCTGAACCCCAGCGTCACGGAGAGTTGTCGGGCTCGAGACTAACTCTCGAATCGGTCACGTTGCTTGGCTTCGGGGCCTTCCTGCTCAACTCGCAGGCTGAAGCGGGTACCATACGTCGGCGTCGCGCGGAATACGAAGGGGCGCAGCCAGGGGTGGTCGCGTCTCAAATATTTGAAGATCGAAAGCATCAGCCCGTTCGACGGCAAGGGCGATGCGATGGGTGGCGTGGTCCAGCAGACAAAAACGCCAACGTTCGGCCACATCGTCGAGGCACGAATCCAATTCCAGCCTCACCCCTTGCTCGCCACCAAACACAAAAGAGAACTTCTTCAACGGAAGAGACAGCCCCATACCGCGCGCCTTTATGTACGATTCCTTCAGCGTCCATAGGGACAAAGCCCGGTCCGTTCTCTCGGTCCCATGTAATTCGTCCAGATGGGAACGCTCTAGCGGGGAGAACACTGTCTCCGCAAGCTGTGCGATCTCGCTCGCTCGGTCATGAGGCTCCAGATCCACGCCAACCTCGATTTCATTCCCAATCAAACAGGCCACCAGGCCGGGAGAATTCGACATGTTGAAGCGAAGGCCGCACCGCGGGTCTGGACTTGGTTTGCCGAAGGGGTTTACTTGAAAGCGCCAAACCTCAGGGGCAGGGGATTGATGCTGGGAAAGCGAGAAACGCAATAGGGAGTGGCTCGTAACGTACTCGCGGCGATGGCTCTCAGACCGCAGCGCGTTCATGCGCGTACGTTCTTCCTCGCTCAAAATCAGCTTGCACGCCGCGCGAGCGTCGTCGTCGACCAGATCGTCTGGGTATCCGAACCACAGGTACAGCTGCTTTTTGTTCACTGGATTGAAATATGTGCCGTCGTGATTGATGTTCTACCCACGAACGGCCTGCGACTGTGCGTCTGATCACGATGCAAATTGTGTCTGCTCTTTTGTGGCGGCACCGACCATGCGATATGGTCATGGCTTCGCGGCCTGACTCATTTCTGCCGGCAGGTTCAGTTTGAGCAATAATGAAGGCCAAAGGAAGATATCCTAGTCGACGCGAATTTAATCCTCTAGCAGAGTCGCTGTCAAGAATATGATCCCTATAGAGCCGTGAGTATGGAGCTGAGCGCGGGGCCGTTGATAGTATGGAGAAATCGGTTGGAAGCGATAAAGTGCCTTGACGTCGCAATTTATCGGCAATAAAATTCATATCGCACATAAACTAATTCAAGATCGCTCGCCATAGCAGATCGCTCCCATGTGGACCCAGGCTGACTCCATCTCCGGCGGCGTTCCAAAAAAGGGGACTCGGTGATGTTGCTCCACGAGGACAGGCTCTTCCCGGCAGATGATCGCACGCGTTCAATCGCACGACGGCTGTTCACTTCCATCGAGGACCTGCCTATCATCAGTCCTCACAGCCATACCCAGGCTGGCTGGTTCGTCCGCAATGAGCCGTTCCCAGACCCGGTCAAGCTGTTCGTGCAGCCCGATCACTATGTGTTTCGCATGCTCTACTCGCAGGGTGTGCGGCTGGAGGATCTCGAGATCGGCAAGGCGCACATCGAAGAACCTCGCAAGGTTTGGAAGATCTTCGCGAGTCACTACTCCCTGTTTCGCGGTACCCCGACGCGGCTCTGGCTCGACTATGCGTTTCAAGAACTCTTTGGGTTTACGGAGCGGCTTTGCGCAGACAACGCCGACCATTACTACGAAGCAATCGAACAGAAGCTCGCGACACCTGCGTTTTTACCTCGCCCCCTCTTTGAGCGGTTCAAAATAGAACTCCTTGCGACGACGGACTCGCCTCTCGACACGCTTGAAGACCATGCAGCCGTGCGGGCTTCGGGCTGGAAGGGAAGAATTGTCCCCACGTTTCGGCCCGACGCGGTTGTTGATCCCGCATTTGCGGGATTTCACGACAACGTGATCGCCCTGGGCAAGAGGTCAGGAGAGGACGTCACAACCTGGCGCGGCTATCTTCGTGCCTTGGCGGAGCGCCGAGTGTTCTTTAAGTCGCTGGGAGCGACCGCTACCGACCACGGCCACCCTACAGCGCGGACAGCGGATCTGAGCCCGTCAGAAGCCGAGCGGCTCTTCGTTCGGGTCATGGCTGGTACTGCCGACGCCGTTGAACAAGAATTATTCCGCGCGCAAATGTTGACCGAAATGGCGCGTATGAGCGTTGACGATGGCTTGGTGATGCAACTGCATCCCGGCTCCGTGCGCAATCACAATGCGTCGATCTATTCCCGCTACGGCCGGGACATGGGCGCCGATATCCCGACGGCGATGGACTATGTCGAATCACTAAGGCCACTCTTGAGCCGCTTCGGGAACGAGCCAGCCTTGACGCTTATCCTTTTCACTCTCGACGAAACAACCTACAGCCGAGAGTTGGCGCCCCTCGCAGGCCACTATCCCTGTCTGCGTCTGGGTCCTCCGTGGTGGTTCCACGACAGCCCGGAAGGCATGCTGCGATTCCGCGGGCAGGCAACGGAGACAGCGGGGTTCTACAACACCGTCGGTTTCAACGACGACACGCGCGCCTTCTTGTCGATTCCGGCACGCCATGACGTGGCTCGTCGGACGGACGCAGCCTTTCTGGCACGGCTGGTGGCCGAGCATCGTCTCGATGAAGACGAGGCGTTCGAGCTTGCACGTGAGCTCACGGTGGGCCTGGTCAAGAAGGCGTACAAGGTCTAGTCGGTTACTTCTGCGATTCGCACTGACGTCCCCGACTTGCAGGATGCGTAGATTCCCCGGACCAACTGCAGGGCGTTGAAACCATCTTCGCCCGAAGATGCAGGTGTGCCGCCGGTCTTGCATGCCTCGGCAAAGTCGATGAATTGTCTCTCGAACGGAACGAGGGAGATTGCCATTGGGTCAGAAGCTCCCGACGCACCTTTTGCGACAACGGGAGCAGCTTTGCCCTTATAGTTCTGCACATCCCAGCTTGTGAGCTGATCGCCCGTGATGATCGCCGTCCCGCGCGTGCCGTGGATCTCGATACGCTCTGGATAGCCGGGCCACAAAGCGGTTGACGTTTGAATCACGCCCGACGCGCCATTGGCATAACGCATCAAGGCTGAAACCAGATCTTCAGACTCGATGGAGTGCAATGCGGCGGTCTTCCAATAGCCGAAGACTTCGTCGACAGGGCCGATCAAGTGCAGCAGGAGGTCGACTTGATGGATTGCCTGGCTGATGAGTGTCCCACCGCCTTCGACTGCCCAACTCCCCTTTCCCGGCCGCGCGTAGTATGCGGCGGATCGAAACCACTTTACATAGGCATCCGCCTGCAGGATTTTTCCTAGCCTGCCCTCCGCGATCGCGCGCTTCACAAACAAAACCGAATCATCGAAGCGATGCTGGCTGACCACCCCGAGCTGAATGTTCGCCTTACGCGCGCTGTCAATCATGCGTCGCGCTGTCATGAGATCGACGGCCATCGGCTTTTGTACCAGCACGTGCTTGCCAGAGGCAGCGCCCAACTCGACAGCCTGCAGTCGATAGGCCGGAAAGGTGCAAACGTCTAGATAATCGACGTCAGATCGCGCGCATAGATCTTCAGGAGTCTGGACAAACTCTGTGCCCCACTTGGCCGCGAACTCCCGGCCGCGCGCGGACGTTCTGTCGGTGCAGGCGGCAATCTTGAAACCGATATTGCGATATGCCTGGGCATGTTTATGCGCAATGGCGCCTGTTCCGATTATTCCCACTCGCATGGATTGAAATTCCTCGGGCTTTAGTTAACCATACAAAGCTTGGGCGCCAGGCAAGTGCCGGGCGCCCCGAAGGCTCCACAATTCCCGTTGATCAGAAATCCAGCTTGAGGCTGAATTGCAGAATCCTGGGCGAGTAGGGAGAAGTGGTGGTGATCTGTCCAAACGACGAGCTGTTGAGCGCAGCAGTCGGTCCGGGCAGGTTGGGATGATTCAGGCAGTCAAAGCACTCGGAGCGGAATTCGAGCTGCGTCGTTTCGTGCAAAGGGAAGAAGCGCGTGATCGCCCCGTCGAGATCGGCGTACGTCGGACCGATGAATTGATACGGCCTGGTATTGCCGTACGTCCCCGCAGCATTCTTTGAGAACGATGCGGAATTCAGGATATGTGTACGCGGCTGTCCGTGCAGGTAGGGATCCCCAATCAAGTTGGGACGATCCACGCCGACACCTGTCAAAGAAGCGTCTGTGCCGGTGGTTGGCGAAACGCGCTGTCCCGAGCTGATACTGACGATTGGAGCCAATTGCCAGCCACTCAGCAAAGTCCGCTTCCAAGTGCCGCCAGCTTTTAGTTGACTGGTGGCGACAAGTGACGAGACGAAATTGTTGCGGATGTCTTCTCCACAGTTGCTGCGGTCGGAGCCAGGATTGGATGGATTCTGGAAGGTGTTGCCGCCCAGATCGCCCACGTCGGTGCCGCCACTGAGGCACTTTGACCATGTGTAGTTGGTCAGCCATGTGAAGTGTTGCGCGAAACGGTGCTGCAACGATGCCAGCATGCCGTGGTATACGCTGCTCGATCCGTCATACATGTAGCTGACTTCGGAGTAGTAGGCCCCGGTATTGGGATTGGCAAGCGCCGTGACGCGGCGCTGATTGGTGTTGCCGGTTCCGGAGCAGGGACTGCCGACACCGGGCGAGACTGTGAGTGATCCGCAACTCCCGGGCCCTGACCAGGTGCCGGGAATGTAGACGGCTGGATTCTCCTCGTTGCCCGACGGGATGTGAATCACATGATTGCCGAGATAGCCGAGCGTAAATTCCCAGCTATTGGCGAACTGTTTCTCCAGCGTAAGATTCCACGTCTGCGTGTAACTCGGCTTCATGTCTGTTGGGAACACGAAGTACGATGCAGCCGTTGGGAAAAATGCGCTGGTATGGCTAGGAGGGAAAGGCTGAGGAAATGGATTCCCGCCAGGATAACCTGCGTACGGATTGGATAACTCTCCTGCAGCCGGGAAGATGGTGATCGCGTCGCCATAGGGAGCATTGTTCTCGAACCGATCTTCCATGTAGATAATCGGCTGTGAGAAGCCGAAGGTGTACGAAGCGCGAATGCTCTCTTTTCCTTTTCCTCGTGGATCCCATGCAATGCCGAAGCGAGGCTCGAAGTGATCCCAGTGCTTGTTGATGTAGGCATCGGGGACTCCTGGGTCGCCGGCGAACAGTAGCCCTGGAGGCGCCGATTTGAAGACATTGGACGTGGTACCGGCCATGAAGGCAGACATGGAGAAGGTATCACCGCGGCCTGCCGTTTCCACTTCGGGCAAGTCCGACTCCCAGCGCACACCCGCATTGATCGTGATCCGCGGTGTGGCCTGGTAGCTGTCTTGCGCATAGAGGCCGAGCACGTTCTTTGAGAAAGTGCTCCCGGTGTCGTTGCCCTGATACAGGCTGTACAGATCGCCCAGGAAGAAGTCGGCCATTGCATCCCCAGTGAACGAACCATTGAACGTGAATTGACCGTTCGCATTGTTCGTCCCCTGCAGGTTCATGTGATTGTGGATGAAGTTCGCCCCGAAACCGAAGTGATGCCGACCGCGTGTCCAAAAGAAATCGTCCAGCACGTTTTCTGAATTGGTCGTGACCTGGTAGGTTTCGCACGTTCCGCAGGATTCCGTGAAGTCCCCTGATATGGCCATGTAGAGGTAGTTCGGAACCGGCGTGCTCACGTTAATGCCCACGGTTGCAGGCGTGATCAAGCTCGAGACTTGACCGCGGCTGACGAAGCTCCGCGTGCCTGAAACGTGAAATGTGTTCACAAGGTTCGAGCTGATTGAATAGGTGTGGCCCAGCGTGAGCGACTGTTCTTGATCATTGAGTTGCGGATTGGTGGTGTTCAGCAGGTTTCCGTTGAAGAAGCCCGGCTGCGAATAATGGGTGATGTAGTAGCGGGCGAAGAGCGTCTGTTTCTCGCTCTTATTCCAATCCACGCGACCAATGACTTGATGTTCGGTGTTGGGGTTGGGCGGACCGAAAAAGAGCGCTCCGTTGGAAGCGGTTGCGAGGGGAAGATAGGTTGTAATCAGCTGCACGGCTGATTGGTTGTAGAGCGACGGATCGATCGTATTGTTGACGAAAGGCGCCTTCAGCGTCTTGGTGCCCTCGAACGCGGTCCAGTCGCCGTTCAGCATGGCCTGGGTGGGAAGAATGTACTTGGTGTTATTCGACTGCTGATGGACGACCGTGCCCTGGTATCCGCCAAAGAAGAACAGCTTGTTTTTTATGATCGGCCCGCCGATGACGCCGCCGAACTGGTTGCGCTTCAAGGTGTCTCTGCTAGAGAAGTAACTGGTCGCGTTGAAGAAGTTATTGCGGAGAAACTCGAAGGCGGTGCCATGGAAAGCGTTGGTTCCAGATCGAGTGACAACGTTGACCACTGAACCTGGATGGAATCCATATTGCGCGGCGAGACCCGAAGTCTGCACGCTGAACTCCTGCAGCGCATCAGGGAAGGGGAAGGGAAGATTCACGTTTGAGAACGAGTCTGTATTGTCCGCTCCATCCATCAGGTATTCAGTCTGCGTACCCTGGCTGCCCGCGACAGACAGTGAAACTTCGCTCGGATAGTTTTTACTACCCACGTTGTCACCACCAGGTGCGATGGTGGCCGCGCCGCTCAAGAGGATGAGCTGTGTTGCCTGGCGTCCGTTCAGAGGCAGATCAACGACGCGCTGCGCATCGATGACCTGAGACACGGACTGATCTTCGGTCTGCACCATCGATGCCTCGGCGTCCACTTCAACCGTCTGTGTGGATGCGCCAACCTTCAGGCTTACGTCGATGCGCAAGTTGTTGCCGACCTGGATGACAATTCCTGACTGGCGAAATGTGGTGAACCCGTCCCTTGTCACATCAAGCTCATAGGGTCCAACGGGAAGGTTGGGAAGGTTATACCCGCCGTTGTCGCCACTGACCACGGTTCGAGTCAATCCTGACTCTTGTTGCTTGGCAGTCACGGTCGCGCCCGGGACGAGAGAGCCATTGGTGTCGGCAACGGTTCCCTGAATCTGTCCTCCCCCGACGGCCTGGCTCCATGCGGCGCCTGGGGCAAGAGTCAGAATGGTGATGAGGGTGAAGAGCGTTGCCATGCATGCAGCTGTTGTTGTTGATTTCGCTGCCTTTTCATCTTGGCGTCCGAGGAATGGGCGCATTGCGGCCTCCAATACTTTTGTTCGCGAACTATATACCTTCGGAGATATTCCTTGTCAAATGGTGAACGCTTTCAGATCTGAACTGGCGTTCGTGTTTGTTTGGCAGAGTTAGAGCACGCTCGAAACTATTTACTACGAGACATACCGATGATCAGGCGTCGTTCGCATACAGTGAGACGTGCCGACGTCAACCTCGCGAAGACCGGCATCGCCCCCAAAGTCGGCCAACTGAATCGATTTGTCAAACGTCAACTGCTCGGCATAGAGTCATACTCTGATCCTGAACAGAGCGCGACGAGAAGGCGATAAAGTTCACGTGGCGAAGGAACATCCTATCCACACCGCAATGCAATCGCATAGATTCAAAAGGGCGGCAGATGTAAGGCTGAACCGACACCGAGCAGCGAGTCCAACGAGGAGTGCGCGTGAAAGGAACCCCAATTCGGATTCGAATGCGGTGGGTCGTGTGCGGGTTGCTTTTCCTCGTCACAACGGTCAATTACATCGACCGGTCGGCCTTGGCCCTCGTCGAGCCCATACTGAAGCATCTGCTGGGCGGAGATCAGGATCCGGAACTTTACAACCGGCACTATAGCCAGATCGTGAGCTGTTTTCTTGTTGCTTACGGACTCGGCTTTCTCCTGATGGGTCGCCTAGTCGACAAGATTGGCGCTCGGCTCGGCCTGGCTTTGTCCATCGCTATCTGGGCAGTCGCGTCGATCAGCCACGCCTTTGCTCGGTCGGTGCCTGCATTTGGAGCCGCCCGCTTCGCCCTCGGTCTTGGAGAAGCCGGCAATTTCCCGGCCGCGCTGAAGGCTACGGCCGATTGGTTTCCGCCCGAGGAACGCGCCCTGGCCACTGGCATCTTCAACGCCGGCACCAGCGCTGCTTCTTTGATTGCTCCCCTTCTTGTCCCATGGATCGCTTACCGCTTCGGGTGGCAGGCGGCATTTTTTAGCACCGGAGGGTTGAGCCTTGTGTGGCTCGCATGCTGGCTTGCGTTCCCGTACGACCGTTTGCGGAAAGCCCAACCTGTGGTCGAATCTCGGCAGCAAACTGTTGCTCGCGCTTCATTCGGTTCGTTGCTGGCGAGCCGTGCGACGTGGGCATTCGCCTGTTCGAAGGCTTGCACCGATCCGGTTTGGTGGTTCTACCTGTTCTGGCTACCCAAGTTTTTCCATGAGCGATTCCTGGTCAACATCAACCAGCTCGGACTTCCGCTCATCCTGGTGTACGCAGGGGCGACGGTGGGGAGTGTTGCCGGCGGTTGGCTCTCCGCAGCGGCGGTCCGGCGCGGATTGTCCTTGCGCAAGGCGAGACTGTTTGCCCTCCTGGTTTGCGCTCTCGGCGCACTTGCCGTTGTAGGCGTACCTTTTGTGCGCTCTCTGCCAGAAGCTATCGGCTTGTTATGCCTCGCGACCGCAGCGCATCAAGGTTGGTCGTCGAACCTGCTGTCAACTCCGTCGGATAGTTTTGCTTCGGTCTCCGTGGGCACCGTGGTCGGCATCGGGGGCGCTATAGGATCGATCGGGAGCACTGCGTTCACGACTGTGGTTGGCTATCTCTGGACGCTCGACCCGCTCGCTCTTTTCGTTATGGCTGGTTTCGCCTACCTCGCGGCCTTTCTGCTATTTCAGATTGGACTGGGCGGTGCAGGACCATCATCACAAAGCGCGACGCAAACCACAGCTGCCTAGACCTTAGGATGACGAGAGAATTCAAGCTTCGCCAGCGGAGCGGGGAACTACTGCTCCGGCGTTCTGGTGTCTTGCGTGCGAAACAGCGCTTGGTGCAGCATGAGGGCCGCAGCGCCACGAAGCCGCGCGGCGTCCCCATCCATCGCTGCGACGACCCGTGGCACGTGTGAGGTGAAGGACCGGGCAATGAGCTGGCTCTCGAGAATTGGCCCGATGCGCGGCCAGAGAGCTGTGCAGTCGCCCACGATGATGATGACCTCAGGCGAGAGGCCTGCAACGAGCATGGCGAGTCCACGCCCCAGGTAGCCGGCCATTTTGTCAATCGATCGCAGTGCGCGGATGTCGCCGGTCGCAGCCAGATCGAGGAGTTGCTGGAACGAAGCGATTTTGGTGTCGGGCACAAGTTCCTGGTAATAGCGCAGCCCGGCGCGATTTGAGGCAAACGTCTCCCAGCAGCCTACGTTTCCGCAGCCGCATGTGGGACCTGTCTCGGCAAAGGGCATGTGGCCGAACTCGCCGGCCATGTCGCCGCCCCCGCGTACCAATCTCCCGTCGAGAAGAAGGCCCGTACCCAATCCGTCCGACACCGAAACGGCAACGATGTTGGCGGTACTGTCGAGATCGCCGAACCAGCGCTCGGCGAAGAGGCTGGCATTGGCTGCGTTCTCCATCTCGATGGGGCCGTGCAGCTTCGCCTTGAGCTCGCGGTACAGGTCGATCTGGTTCCATGGCGCGTTGGGAGAAAACAGGAGTCGATGCGTCTTCTGATCCACGCGACCCGAAACGCTTACGCCTACGCCGTTGAAACTCCGATCCTTGTACGACGCCTTCATGCGCTGCGCGGCGCGAATCACGTTGTCCAGAGCCTTTTTAGGCTTAGTTCTCGGATTACTGTCGGCAGAAAAGGCAACGATCTCCTTGCCCAGAATTTTGCCGTTGATATCGACCACTGCCAGGTTTGCTTCGGCGGGTCTCAGATCAATGGCGAGAGTCACGTGCTTGTCGTTGAGAGTGACGTAGACCGGCCGGCGGCCACGGGGGAGGCGTCCCAACTCGCCCGAGAGAACCCAGCCTTCCTCGATCAGTTGTCCGACGATCACGGAAACTGTACTGGCCTGCAAACCGGTGTAGCGTGCCAGATCCGCGCGGCTGACAGGCTGCCGCGCATGAATGGTGTTGAGAATGATGTCGCGGTTGATTTCCCGTGCCGTTTCACTCGACGCGACTCTGCGGGTTGATCGTGCTTGCTTGCTGATCACAGTTGTTGTGCCTGGTTCCTATCCTCTCCCGACCCGCCGCCCACAACCGTCCGAGGCCGGAAGCAGCTGAAACGCAGCAAAGCGAAAGACAAGTCGAGGATGAGAATGCGCCTTCTAATAATGGGATAACACTACACGAAACGCCGAATTGCAACCAAGGGCGAGGTGTGGGGAAGGCGAGCAAGGATGAACAGAGTGAAGGGCGCGTCGCGGGCTCATCATGTCGCTTTCAGCCGCCGTGGGAATGACAACCTCGGCTTAAAAGGTGTTGAGAAGGGGCGCAGTGGTGGGCTCAAAGAAAACAGCCGGATCGTAAAGACCCGGCTGTATCCACAAAGATTGGACGGGCTCAGACAAGATCGAAGCGGTCCAGGTTCATGACCTTGCTCCAGGCAGCTCCGAAGTCATGGACAAAGACAGGCTCGGCATCGCTGCTTGCGTAGACTTCGGCAATCGCACGCAGCTGGGAGTTTGATCCGAAAACTAGGTCAACCACAGTGCCTGTCCACTTCAAATCTCCGGTTTTGCGATCCCGTCCTTCAAGTACGCCGTTCGAGGTCGCGGCCCACTTCGTCCTCATGTCGAGCAGGTTCACGAAGAAGTCATTGGTCAGCGTCTCGGGTCGTTTGGTAAAGACACCGTGGTGAGAATGCCCGTAGTTCGCACCCAACATGCGCAAGCCGCCGATGAGGACGGTCATCTCCGGAGCAGACAAGGTAAGCAAGTGCGCCTTGTCCAACAGGGAGTTCGTCGCAGATGCTTCGAGACCCTTGCGTGCGTAGTTGCGGAATCCATCGAGCCTGGGCTCTAACACGGCAAACGAATCGACGTCGGTTTGCTCCTGCGAGGCATCTGCACGGCCAGAGGAGAAGGAGACCTTCAAGTCGTAGCCAGCCTTCTTTGCGGCCGCTTCGACTGCTGCAGAGCCAGCGAGCACGATGAGATCGGCAAGCGAAACTTTCTTGCCGCCCGATTGTGCATCGTTGAACTTCTTCTGAATGGCCTCCAACTTCGGGAGTACCTTCGCCAGTTCCCCAGGCTCGTTTACCTCCCAGTCTTTTTGCGGTGCGAGGCGGATGCGCGCACCGTTGGCGCCGCCCCGTCTGTCACTGCCACGGAAGCTCACCGCCGACGCCCACGCTGTCGAGACGAGTTGGGAGATGGACAAGCCGGAGGAGAGGATCTCTGCCTTCAGGGCCGCGATGTCCTGATCGTTGATGAGTGGATGATTGATGGCGGGGATCGGGTCCTGCCAGATCAGCTGCTCTTTGGGAACCAATGGGCCCAGGTAGCGGGCAATCGGGCCCATATCGCGGTGGGTCAGCTTGAACCAGGCGCGGGCGAATGCATCGGCGAATTCCGCAGGATTCTCTTTGAAGCGCCGCGAGATCTTCTCGTAAATCGGATCCATGCGCAGTGCGAGATCCGAAGTCAACATGAAGGGAGCATGCTTTTTTGAAGGGTCATGCGCGTCAGGAACAGTGCCCGCGCCGGCGTCGTTCTTGGGTTTCCACTGGAAAGCGCCTGCCGGACTTTTGGTCAGTTCCCACTCGTAGCCGAACAACGTCTCGAAGAAGCTGTTGTCCCATTTCGTTGGAGTGGCTGTCCATGCACCCTCGAGACCACTGGTGATGGTGTCGCCACCGAATCCCTTGCCGAAGCTGTTCTTCCAGCCCAGTCCCTGGTCTTCGACGTGTCCAGCCTCGGGCTCTCTGCCCACGTAGGTCTCAGCGGGAGCTGCGCCGTGCGTCTTGCCAAAGGTATGGCCGCCAGCGATCAGCGCCACCGTTTCTTCGTCGTTCATCGCCATGCGGGCAAACGTCTCACGAATGTCGCGTGCTGAGGCGAGCGGGTCGGGGTTGCCATTCGGGCCTTCAGGATTGACATAGATCAGGCCCATCTGCACGGCCGCGAGCGGATTCGCCAATTCGCGGTCTGCGGCATAACGCTCATCGCCCAGCCACTTGAGTTCCGGACCCCAGTCGATGTCGGTTTCCGGCTCCCAGATGTCTGCGCGACCGCCACCGAAGCCAAAGGTCTTGAATCCCATGGATTCGAGTGCCACGTTGCCGGACAGAATCATCAGATCGGCCCATGAGATCTTGCGGCCATATTTCTGCTTGATGGGCCAGAGCAGGCGGCGTGCCTTGTCGAGGCTGGCATTGTCTGGCCAGCTATTCAGTGGCGCAAACCGCTGTGAACCCCTGCCTCCACCGCCACGGCCGTCGTGAATGCGGTAGGTGCCCGCGGAGTGCCATGCCATGCGGATGAAAAGAGGACCGTAGTGCCCGTAGTCGGCCGGCCACCAATCCTGAGAATCCGTCATCAGGATACGAAGGTCTTTGATCACGGCGTCGAGGTCAAGGGTCTTGAATTCCTCTACGTAATTAAACTTGCCGTTCATGGGGTTCGACAGCGATGAATTCTGATGCAAGATCGCCAGATTCAATTGGTCGGGCCACCAATCCCGATTGCCCTTCGCTCCCGCCATTGCGTGCTTTAGCCCACCGCCCGTGAAAGGGCACTTTGATTCACTCGACATAATGACTCCTATCGTCGTCTGCAACTGACGAACGACTTCAGTATAGAAGTCGGAGCTTGATTGAAACGAATGATCGTATCAATGACGTCGATAGCTTCTGGCAATCGAAGCTCCGCAGAGACAAAGTCGCGGAAGCACATGGGGAATCGGCGAGAACCGCCATGTGAATGCGTTTGTATTTCCGTTTCGGTGGGCGGCCGCGGTGGACATTGGGCAGGCTGCCGGATAAACTGGCTTCGAACTCCCGCTCTGTGAGCATGCTGGTGCAGACCCTGACCACATGGCCCTTAAACTGTTGTTTGCTGGATTTGCGTGGAAGAATCTCGGACGTAAACGTCTCAGGACGCTTCTGACGCTGTGCGGGACCGAAGGGACGATCGACGCCTTTGTCGGCCTCGTTAGTTTCTCGCGGGCCTTTGAACGCGCATGGATGCGTTGGTGCACCGGCATCGACCTTGCTGACCTCCAGCAAATAACTTTGAATACCACCCTCGGTGATTCCGCGGCAAATCAAGTGAAAATCTTGCGCGCAGCCGCTGAGACTCAGATGGATCTGCACCATGGGAAGGATCGCGCCATGAAACTTACTTCCGCCCTTGCGGCTGCGATGGTCCTGCTAGGGACCAGTTCTTACGCAGCGGACACACAAGCGGTCCTCGCGCGCGCACGGCAGCACATCGAGACTGCCGACTATCGCGCGACGGGGAAACTGGTGCGGGTCGATGCGAGCGGAAGTCGGACGAGCTACGCGGTGCAGATCAAGGGGCATTGGTTTCCAGGCGTTCTGCGTACGCTGGTCGACGTCACACCGCCGTCAGGATCGGCCGCACGCGCAGGAGGTGAGGAGCGAATTCGCATTCTGCTCGAGACGCGGGAGAACGGCCAGCCTACGATTCGGATTGCGCGCCTCCACAGCGGCGGTCTCACGACCTTGCCTTTCGAGAAGTGGAGCGACGGCTTGTTTGGCGGCACATTCAGCTACGAGGACCTTCTGGAATCTCAGTACTACTGGCAGACGCAGACCGTTCTGAAGACCGTGCGCTTTGGTGCACGCGATTGCGATGTTTTGAAGAGCGCGCCGGGCGCTTCGGATCGAACCCACTACGCGGAAGTCGAAACCTGGCTTGACCACACGATCGGTTACCCAATCTATGCGGAGAAGACCCTGAAAGAAGGCGGGACGGTCAAGGAATTCACGTCGCTTGGATTGCGTCAAACGAGTGGAGTCTGGTCAGCGAACCAGGTCGAAGCAAAGACTCGCGGCCGTGCCGGCGCGACGCTCCTGATCATTGAACGGGGCAGTGCAAAGGCAAAACTCAGCGCCAGGGATTTCGCTCCCGAGCAGATCAGCAAATTTGAGGATCGACCATGAACCTTGCACTCGCGATTCTGGGTGCTGTTGCTGCGCTGCTTTGCGTGGGGTTCGTCTATCAACGCGTTGGCGCGAGCCGCGACCGAAAGCGCTACACCGGCCCCGGTCGCTGGGTCGACATCGAGCGCGGAGGAAGGCTCTACGTGGTCGAGAAGGGAACCGGCGGGCCGACTGTGCTCTTCGAGGCAGGAATTACAGCGACCAATCTGAACTGGCACCACATCCAGGAGAGCGTCTCTCACTTCGCCTTCACGGCGTCGTACGATCGCAGCGGCCTTGGCTGGAGCAGCCCCTGCCGTACGACGCGCACACCCGGCAACATTACAGCCGAACTTCACACGATGCTGGAATCTGCCGGAATCAAGCCGCCTTACATCCTGGTGGGGCATTCGTTCGGCGGACTGATCATGCGCCGTTATGCGGTGACCTACCCTGAAGACGTGGCCGGTGTCGTGCTGATTGATCCCATGCGCTGCGAGGAGTGGCCGCCTCTGGATGCGACCAAGCAACGCATGATCAATCGAGGGAAGAGGCTCACATTTTATGCCGGACCCATTGCGCGCTTTGGCATTACTCGATTGGCACTCACGTCGCTGCTTGGCCGGTCTGGGCTGCTCTCGGGACGACTGGCGAACGCTGGGGGCACTGGCGGCCGTCACGTGCTGCGCCGCGTCACTGAAGAAGTGGGGAAGATGCCGAAGGAGGTGTGGCCCATCGTCGCGGCCCATTGGTCGCGGCCGGATTACTACACCGGCATGCGGCACTACGTCGATGCTGTGCCCGCATCGGTGCTCGAAATGGAAGGACTTGAACCCATTCGCGACATCCCCGTCGTCGTGCTGACTCCTGGTAAGTCAACGCCGCTCTCGCAACAATGCCTCGACAAGATTGGAAACAGGGTAGAGCAGGTGATCGCGACGGAGAGTGCACACTGGATCCATCTCGATGAGCCGGACCTGGTGATCCATTCGATTCGCGACATGGTAGCTACATCAAGCTCCGCCGGTTTGCCGGTCACGGTCTAACGCGGTGTGCCGGACTTTGTCCACAGGCGAAACTGACTCAGTGCAATGGCTCGGCGAACCGCTCTTGCAGCGCTCGTCGGAGAAATTTGCCGTTATGATTTTGCGGCAAGCCTCCGGTTTCGAGGATCCAGATTCGGCGCGGCGCTTTATAGGCAGCAAGATTGCTACGGCACCAATCAAGCAATGTCGTTTCATCCGATGCGGCGCCCGTCTGTAATTCAACCGCAGCCACGGGCACTTCGCCTTTCTCCTTGTGAGGCAAGCTGAATGCAACGGCGCGCGCCACTGCCGGATTCGCCAGCAGAGCCTCTTCCAGTTCACGCACGTAGACGGAGTAGCCACCCGACTTGATCACATCTTTCATGCGCCCCACGAGCCGGATCAGCCCCAGGCGATTGCGAACAGCCAGATCGCCGGTGCGCATCCAGCCATCTTCGGTGAGCAGTCCAGAATGCTTGTCTTTCCAATAGTGGGGAGTGAGACCGCGTCGGCGGAGCTGGCACTCGCCTGTGACGCCCCGCGCTGCCGTTTTGCCCTTCTCGTCGGCCACGCGAATGTGGAAGGGGGGCATCGGGAAGCAGAGATCGCCGGTCCCAGGCAAAAAGGGAAACTCGATGCCCATCATGGCAAGTCCGCCGAGCTCCACCATGCCGTAGCCATTGAGCAAAATCGGAGGAAGGCGCAGACCTCCGGGCAAACGGAGCACGGCACCGAATTGACGCAGAAGGTGGCGCACTTCAAGAGGCAGGTGGTCGCTTGCCGAAAGCCATACGCGCACGCTGGCCAGTCGGCGCGGATCGGGGTTGCTATAGACCAGCCGCGCGAACATGGTTGGTACGCCGACGAATGCGGTGATCTTCAAACGTTCGGCCAGATCGAGAGCCTTGTTGAGTTCAAAGCGATCGAGAAAGCAGCCGCGTATACCTGCCATGAGACCGTACAGAGCGATGCTGACGGCCATGATGTGCGACCACGGCAGTGCCACCAGCGCAAGGTCGCGCGGTCCCAGAAAAATTCCGGCAATCACCGTAGATGCGCGTGCCCCGAGCAGCGCATTGCTCGAGAGAGCTGCACCCTTGGGAAATCCACTGGTCCCCGAGGTATGAAAAATTGCGATCGTCGCGGCTGGATCGAGATCGACGGGCGGAAATGCCGGCTCGTTGCCTGCAACACGCAGGAATCCGTCGAGCGTCGCCCCCTCTTCGTCTGCCTGGATCCATGTGCGTACGTTGAAAGCCTGGCGGTCGCCGATATTCGCTTCAAAAACCGCTCGGTCGGTGACAAGAATCTCCGTGCCGCTGTCCGCCAGGATGCGGCGCACTTCGTTCGCCGACAGAAGAGGATTCAATGGGACCGCGATGCCCCCGGCGCGAATGATTGCCAGAAACCAATGGAAGCATTGCCGGTTGTTCGTCCGATAGATGGCGACTGGCTGCCCTCGTCGCAGCTGGATGGTCTCGCGCAGGAACGCGTCGATCGCGCAGATTTCAAGATGAAGATCGGCCAGATAAAAAGGGCCGCCCTCTTCGATGCTGACCTCGCAATTGCCTTTTCTGCGAAGCAACTCATCCACGAGATTCGCGACCGTGATGCTCTGGTCTCGCGCGAGCCGATAGCGCTGAAAGATGCTCATAGCGCGGGAACGGGCTTGCGGCCCCAGTCGCTGGCCACGCAGTAGTGGAAGAGACGGTCAAGGTAGTCGAGAACCGGCGGCGGCGCAATGCCGGCAGGCTCCAGAAGGCGCTCGGCATTGCTGGTATCGAACTGCATGCGCATCGTGAAGTAGTCCCGATAGGCCCGGCCGTCGCGTAAGACACGGCGTTTTCGTCCCCAGAGGGAGAGAAACAGGAGAGGCCGCACCACGGCAAAAAAGAACTTCGGATCAACGTAGCGCGGTTCGGGGCCATGGAAATATTCCATCGCACGGTGAGCCACCTGTTCGATGGTGGCGCTGCCGCGCGGTCCCGCACAAAGGTGAACGGTGGAGTTCAAGGCTGCCTCGTCGTAAAGAAGGCGCGCGACCGACTTCGCGACGAAGTCTACGGGCACGATATCGAGTACAGCGTCCGGGTAGCCCGGTACGGTGCGCCAGAGGCGCCGCGCATAAATTTTCAACGGCCAGTACATCATCTTGAAGCTCGACGTTACGCCTGTCCGCGAATCGCCCACGATGATGCTTGGACGCAGAATCAGGCCAGGCAGTGATCCCAAACGCGACCGGACCAGGGTTTCTGCTTCTGCCTTTGTCTGCTCATATGTATTGCGATAGCTTTGGCCGACTACTAGCTCGTCTTCGCGTATCAACGCGGAACGTTCCCCAGCAACGTAGGCAGTTCCGACGTAGGCGAAGCTGCGGAGTTGGCGCGCGCTGCCCGCGAAATCCAGAATGCGCCGCGTGCCTTCGACGTTGATGTGGCGTGCCTCGTCGAGAGAGTGATCAAACCGGACCGTCGCAGCGGAATGAATGACGCGCGTCGTCTCTGCGGAGAGGCGGCTGTAGTCGGCCGGGCTCAAACCGCAGTTGGGATGACTGACGTCTCCCGAGAAAACCTGCACGCGTGCACGCGCCGAAGGAGGAAGAAAGGATTCCGCGCGTTGGAGCCCCGACTGTCCCGCCCGGTCGCGGATGAGCAGGACAAGGTTGGCGTCTGGCTGTTGCTCGAGCAACTCGCGTACCAGCTGCACTCCAAGGAAGCCCGTTGCGCCGGTAATGAAGATGAGGTCTTTGCCGTTCAATGAAGGGATCGCAATCCGCCCGCAAGCCGTGCGTGAGCTGCGAGGTAACCCTCAGAGTCTTGGGCAAAAGGCGGGTCAGCGTCATTATAGCTGTTGAGGAGTGGTTGCTTTAAACGCGATTCAGGCTCGCTGCAGGGTGTTGACGCGGGCGCGCAATTTCCTCAGGCGCTTTCGAGAGAATTCTTGTAAATATTTGATTTTTTGGGGTGTTTGAATGGTGCGCCCGGAGAGATTCGAACTCCCGGCCTACTGATTCGTAGTCAGTCGCTCTATCCAGCTGAGCTACGGGCGCACTACAGGCTCAGAAATGAGCCTCTGTCAGAGTAACAAGAATTCGAGGGTGGCGCAATTGAGGTTCTTCAGGCCGTGGGCGGCGGAATGGGCGCAACTGGCTCCGGCGCTGGCTGCGGCGGAATGAGAGAGACCTCTTCGACAACGTCGACCCCAGCCTGGCGCACCAACTTCAACACAGCTGCTCCATTCAAGCGCGTCGCGTCGTACTCCACGCGCAAGGTACGCGCGGCGGGATCAAAAACGAGCTGCCGAATGCCGTAGACCTCTTTGATATTCGCGAGAGCAAACGCCGCAGCCTCGGTGGGCTGGGTTCCATAGCGAAAGAGGATGTCGACGGTGGTCATACAACGATGATACCAAGCATGCCGGTGCGAAGGACTCCCGGCGCTGGCCCCTACAAGCTCTTGAGGTATCTGCGGATCTCGGGATCAGACCAATCCGTGGCGCCGACAAATTTGCGCTGAATGACGCCTTTGCGATCGATCAGGTAAGTCTCCGGCCACATGTCCGTGTGAAACAGACTGGCGGCCGTTTGTTGCGGATCACGAACCGTGATCAGATCCACATGGCGGTTGTGCAGGAAACGCTTGTACTGGTCGGGGTCTTCGTCGATGCTCACGGCCAAAATGGTCAGATTTGGATCGTCGTGATGAAGCTGGAGCAAGGAAGGAAGCTCCTCAATACAGGGTCCGCACCAGGACGCCCAGAAATTCACCAACACAACCTGGCCGCGATAGTTGGCGAGATGGATAGAGGTACTGCCGTCGGAGACGTTGAAGTCGGGAGCAGATTTGCCGGTTTGCGCGGGGTGTGCACCGCGGTCGCATCCTGGAGCAAGCACCAGGACCGCGAGCAGAGCAAGCATTGAGCCATTCGGTATCCGCACAATCCCTATAATACTGAGCGAAGGGTCGCGCAGTCTTGGAGAAGGACCAACCACAACACGACGAGTCCGTTCCTGCGCGCCCCTGGAAGCCGGTCCTGGGCCTTTCTGACTCGCCGACGGAACCACCTCTCATTCCGGCACCCCGCGGCACGGTCTTTGACCAGCCGGAACCCGAGGAGCTGATCGAGTTGACGGTCATTGTTCCGGCCCGGAACGAAGAAGACTGCCTCGGCGCGTGCCTTGCCTCTCTCACCGCGCAGTCGGAGGATGTGTTTCAACTCGGCCGCGACTGGGAGCTTGTCGTCGTGGATGACCAGTCGACTGACCGTACTGCCGAGATCGCGCGCAGCCTTGCCGGCGTGACTGTTCTAGAGGCTGCCAAGCTCGAAAGAGGATGGACCGGCAAGGCCAACGCGATCTGGACCGCTGCGCGCAAGGCGCGCGGCCGCTGGCTGCTGTTTACCGACGCGGATACGATTCATGAGCTGGGCGATCTGCGCCGGGCGATTCATGAAGCGACCCGGCACAAGGCAGGGATGCTGAGCTACTCGCCGCGGCAGATTGTGACGGGCCTGGCCCAGCGAAGTCTGATGCCGCTGGTGTTCTCGGAATTAGCGCTGGCATATCCGCCGGCAAAAGTCTCTGATCCGGCGCAGAGAATTGCGGCTGCGAACGGCCAGTTTCTGCTGGTGGAACGGGAGGCTTACCGACGATTGGGCGGCCATCCGGCCGTTGCCGATCGGGTGCTTGAAGACGTGGAACTGGCTGTGCTGGCGAAGCGTCGCAGGATCGGCCTCCGTTTTCGCTACGCCGACGACGCTCTCGCCACACACATGTATCGAACAACCGGGGCGATGATCGAAGGTTGGACCAAAAACCTCGCGCTTTTGTTTAATGACTCCGTGGTGCTTGCCCTGTGGCGGGCACTGGACCTAGCGCTTCTGATCGGCCTGCCCTGGCTGGCCATCGAGTTGTGGAACGCTCACTTCGCGGCGCGTTCGTTCCAGTGGCTCGGGGCAGGTTGGATCCTGGCCTTGCTTTGGGTGCGGACCCTGGTCCGGTTCTATGCGCGCGCGGCCAAGTCGAACTTCGGCTTCGTCAACTGCGCCCTCGCCCCTTTGGGGCTCCCCTTGTTCATTGTTCTTCTCTACCGGAGCTGGTTTCAGCATCGGATCCTGAAACAGGTAAGCTGGAAAGGCCGGACGTACGGGGGCTGATGCCCCTTAACGCAAGGGAATGGGACAAATTACGGCGATTCGGATGCGAATATCTGAAGCCCGCAGCCTGTTCTAGCATCTGTATTTTGTGGGGTTTGCATGGTTGAGTTAACCCGACGCGCTACGTTTTCAGCCTCGCACTACTACTGGAACGAGGCATGGCCCGCAGAGAAGAATGAGCAGGTGTTTGGGCGCTGCGCCAATCGCAACGGGCACGGCCATAACTATACTCTCGAAGTGACGGTTGCCGGGGATCCTGATCCGGTGACGGGCTTTGTCGTGGATCTCAAATGGCTCAAAGAGGTGATGGAGACCCAGGTGCTTTCGGCGTTTGATCACCGCCATTTAAATCTCGAGGTCCCTGAGTTCAAGTCGGTGATTCCCACCACGGAAAACATCGCCATTGCCGCATGGAAACGGCTGGACCCCGCATTGTCTGTCCAGCGCGCTCGCCTCAAGCGCGTCAGGGTCTACGAGACTTCGGAGATCTTTGCCGAATACAGGGGAGAGGCATGACCGGCTATTTTGGCAGGCGGTACACATTGAGCGCGAGCCATCGCTTGCACAGTGATGCATTGTCTGACGAGCAGAATCGCGCAGCTTACGGAAAATGCAACAATCCGCACGGTCACGGGCACAACTACGTCGTCGAAGTCCTGGCGCGCGGCCCGGTCGATCCGGCAACCGGCATGGTGATCAACCTGGTGGACCTGGATGAAGTGGTGCGCACAAACGTGCTGGAGCGCTTTGACCATACCAACCTTAACCACGATCCGCTCTTTATGAATCAGGTGCCGACCACCGAGAATCTTTGTAAAGCGGTTTTCAGCCTGATCAATAAGGTTCTGCCTCAAGGCCGTCTCGACTCCGTTCGCGTCGAAGAGACAGAGAACAATTTTTTTCAGTGCTGGGGCGCTGAAGACAACGCTTAAGTCGCGCATGTTGATGGCAAGCCCGGAGGTCCGGGCGAAAGGATGCAAGAGATGGCACATCCCATCGCAGTCAGCAAGCCGGTTCGCCGATCGGCGCAGGTCGAAGGCAACCTGGCAGAGGTCTCGACACAGGAGATGTATCGCGAACTTCTGACCCGTATAGGTGAGGACCCTGAGCGGGATGGCTTGGCGGCAACACCGGCCCGCGTCGAGAAATCGATGGCCTTCCTGACCAAGGGCTATCAGCAGGATGCTGCACAGATCCTGCGCGGGGCGCTGTTCGACGTGGACTACGACGAGATGGTGATCGTGAAAGACGTGGAGATGTTCTCGCTCTGCGAGCATCACATGTTGCCTTTCTTCGGCAAGGTGCACGTCGCGTACATTCCGAACGGCAACGTGATCGGCTTGAGCAAGATTCCGCGCCTGATTGAGGTCTTTGCGCGCCGTCTGCAGGTGCAGGAGCGTCTCACGCGTCAGATTGCCGATGCGATTCAGGACGCAATCCAGCCGCAGGGTGTGGGCGTCGTCATTGAAGCGCGGCATCTGTGCATGATGATGCGCGGCATCGAGAAACAGCATTCGTCCACGGTGACCTCGGCCATGGTGGGGTGCTTCCGGCAAAAGGAAACGCGCTCGGAATTTCTCGCACTGGTGCGCCAGCCAGCCTCGACCGTACTGTAGGCGCCGGGCCGTTCATCTAGAGTAGTGAGGTGAACGGACTTCTGGTTGTCGACAAACCCGGCGGGATGACAAGCCACGACGTCGTTTCGCGACTGCGCCGCGTGACCGGGGAACAGTCGATTGGCCACCTTGGAACCTTGGACCCCATGGCGACGGGCGTATTGCCGTTGCTGATCGGTCGCTATACGCGCCTTGCACAGTATTTCTCCTCCGCAGAAAAGAGCTACAGCGGAGCGATCCGCTTCGGGTTTGCCACTGACACCTACGACGCGGAAGGAGAAGCGATTGGGCTAAGCATTGAGCCGACGCTGTTGCTGCAGCAGGTTCAGGAGGCTGCGGGGCGTTTCCACGGCGAGATGCACCAGATGCCGCCGCCGTTTTCGGCAAAGAAGATCTCAGGAACACCAGCTTACAAACTTGCGCGCGCGGGGAAGCCTGTTGAGTTAAAGGCGGTCAAGATCCACATCGCGCACTTCGAGATTGTTGGCCTGGATGGGTTAGAGGCGCAGTTTGAAATGGCCGTGAGTGCTGGAGGCTATGTTCGTTCTGTCGCCCACGAACTGGGCCAGATTCTTGGCTGTGGCGCGCATTTGAGCGGCCTGCGGAGGACAAAAGCAGGCGCCTTCGCACTTGCTGACGCCCGCCGGCTCGACCAATTGGAACCGTTGACGGGTCAACGCGAGGCGCTCGAAGCGCTCTGCGTCCATCCACGCAACTTGCTCCCTCATATGCCGCCAGTAACCGCGGACAACGTTGCCCTGGGCCGACTGCGCAACGGTGCCCAGGCGAATCTTGCCGAGTTTTCGCAGGCGGTCCTGGTGAAAGTGTTCTCAGGACAAAGAGATTTGGTGGCAATCGCCCAGCGGGTTGCAGGAACGCTTTTTCAACCGGTCGTGGTCCTTGGCTAGGCTGGTCGTCAGGCGCCCTTGCGCAGCATCGGCTTCAGCGCTGCCAGCAGAGTCTTTGCGATGATCTCCGAACCTTTCGCTGTGGGGTGGATCCCGTCCTGTTGAATGGTGCCGGGGACACGCACCAGGTCTTTGTAGATCATGGGAACCAGCGCCGTGCGGTGCTTTGCGGCGAGATCGACAAAGATCTGATCGAACTGGCGCACGTAATCGGATCCGTAATTGGGCGGGAGCGTAATGCCGGCAAGCAGGACGCGGATGTGAGCGGCTTCGATGGTCGTGAGAATGCTGTCGAGGTTCTTGCGCGTCCGGTCCAAGGGCAATCCGCGCAGGCCGTCATTGCCACCAAATTCGACAATCACAATCGCGGGATGCTTCGCGACAATCGCATGGACTCTCGCTACGGCATCTTTGGTCGTGGCCCCGCTTGTCCCCTGGTTGATGACCGCGTAAGACGCGTGCTCCTTGTCCAGGTCGCGTTGCAGTGCATCTGGATAGGACTCTCCCGGGTTGAGCCCGTAGCCGGCGGTAATGCTATCGCCAAAACAAATCAGCAGGGGGCGATCAGCCGCAGCAAGCGGCATTCCGAAGATGACGATAATGACAGAAACGAGAAGGCTGCGCCGAACGTCCACAAGAACAGTGTAGTCGGAATGCGGCTGGGAACGCCTTGACCGCATTTCGCGTATAGAAGAGCAGGGAATTCGGCGCCCGCTATGATGGCTGAGTGGGGAGTTGTAACGGCCGGGGAGGCAATCAGGGTGATTGAAGTCCGCCATGTTCAGAAGTGGATACAAAACGGATCACGAAAGGTTGAGATTCTCAAAGGCATCTCGCTGAGTATTCCCGCCGGGCAATTTATTGCGATTGTGGGGGCAAGCGGCAGCGGCAAAAGTACATTGCTGGGACTGCTGGCCGGGCTCGATACGCCAAGCTCCGGTGAAATCTGGCTCGACGGCACTCCGATTCACAATCTTGCTGAGACTGAACTCGCCGCGGTACGCGGACGCAAGATTGGCTTCGTCTTCCAGTCGTATCAACTGATCCCCACTCTGACAGCGTTAGAGAATGTACTGCTCCCTTTCGAGTTGAATATCGAAGGACAAGGGTTGAAGCAGGCCCGTTCGTTGCTTGCGCAGGTGGGACTGGGCGAGCGCATGGAGCACTACCCGATTCAACTGTCGGGCGGCGAACAGCAGCGCGTCGCCTTGGCGCGAGCGTTCATCGTCGATCCGCCGATTGTGATGGCGGATGAGCCGACGGGCAACCTCGATTCGACGAATGGCCGCCTTGTGCTCGACTTGCTGCTCAGGCGCAATCGGGAAGAGAAGACGACGCTGGTACTTGTCACGCACGACGCGGAGGTCGCCCAGGAGGCAGATCGCAAGATCGTGTTGAAAGACGGCCTTATCGTGGAGGACACTGCGCCGACGCTCCCCGAACCTGTCTTGCAGAACGAGAGCAACCATGGCTGATCGCGCGTTGAGCTGGAAGCGCGCTGCGGCTATCGGGTGGCGCGATTTGAAGTCGGCTCCAGGCAAGTTCGCCTTCGTGGTGCTGTCGGTCGCCGTCGGAGTGGCAGCTCTCGTGGGCGTGCGGGGATTTAGTGAAGCTTTCCGCAGCACGCTCACCGGCGAAGCACGTTCGCTCATGGCCGGCGATTTGAGCGCCCGCATTTTTCGCGAGCCGACAGCGGCGGAGAAGAAGAAGGTGCAGGACGCAGCGCAATCGACGGGCGCTGGCCGCACAACATGGGTAGTCGAAACGATTTCGATGGCATCCGTTCCGCCCGACCCCGTGCCGCTCCTGGTCACGCTCAAGGCAGTCGACCCGACGGAGTATCCCTACTACGGCGAAGCGGAACTGGAACCGAAGATGACGCTGCGCGAGGCGCTCGCGGGTGATTCGGCAGTGGTGGCCGATGAGTTCTTGATTCGCCTGAACGCGCATGTGGGGGATTCGTTGCGACTGGGCGGGCGAAGTTTCAAGATTACCGCGGTGCTGAAGCAGGAGCCGGATCGCATGTCGGCGGGAGCGGGTATGGGTCCGCGCGTCATGATTTCGCGAAAGGCCTTGGACGAGACGGGGCTGTTGGCGCCGGGCAGCCGCGCAAGCCAGCGCCTTCTCATGCAGCTCCCGGGAAAAGTCGATCCAACGTCGGTGCGCAAGCAGGTGGAGACGATTCTGCCTGATGCGCAGGTGATGGACTTCAAAGAAGGAAATCCCGCGCTGAGCCAGGGGCTGGATAACGCGACTGCGATTTTGAGCTTGATTTGCCTGGTCGCCATGGTGCTCGGCGCCATCGGTGTGGCGATGGCCATGCATGCGCACCTTGAACAGCGCATGGACATGCTGGCCATCCTGAAAGCGCTCGGTGCGCGATCGAGCGACTTGCTTCGGATCTTTTTGCTGCAGACCTTAGGTCTTGGATTTGCGGGCGGCCTGCTGGGTGTGGCTGCCGGCGTAGGAGTGATGGCGGCACTTCCCGCGGTGTTCGGCAAACTGTTGCCGGTGCATACCGTGCTTGGATTTCCGTGGCGATCGGTGCTGGCAGGGCTCGGAACCGGACTGCTGACTACGCTGCTGTTTTGTCTTCCACCCCTTCTCGATGTGCGTGCGGTTCGGCCGGTCCTGGTGCTGCGGCGGCTCGTGGAGCAGGTGACTCCAGGATTCCGCGCTTGGCTTCTGCGTTGGTGGGCGCGCAGGCTCCAACTGGCGCTTTCAGTTCTCGTGGTTTTTGCTCTGGGTGGTATCGCGTGGGCGTTGTCGGATTCCGTCAAGGTTGGCGGATGGTTTGCGCTGCTGTTCGCAATTGCCCTAGTGGTGCTTCTTATCCTGGCTGCCGTTGCGCTGCGCGCATTGCGCTTCGCCTTGAACCGCGTTCGTCTCCAACTGCCTTCTTCCGTACGCCATGGACTGGCCAACTTGTACCGACCCGGCAACCAGTCCGCAGCCGTGCTGGCCTCGCTGGGCACCGGCGTCATGCTGATTTTGGCGGTCTACCTTATGCAAGGTTCGCTACTGCGCGACATTCGCGAGACGGCCTCGCCGAAACTGCCCAACGTCTTTCTCATCGACATCAACAGCGATGAAGTGGATGGGATACGCACCTTCTTCCAACATCAGCCCGGGGTTACGCAGCCACTCGATCTGCTGCCCGTTGTGAGCGGCCGCTTTGTCTCTCTGAACGGACAAACACTCGACCAGTTGAAGGATCAGCATTTTCCCCGGCGCATGCTCGAAAGCGCAGAGTTGAGCTGGGCCGATGCGCCTCCTGCGGGCGACAAGGTAACGCAGGGGAAGTGGTGGAATAACGCCAGCGCGAATGAAATGGCCATTGGAGAAGGCGTGGCCAAGCGGCTGAAACTCAGCCTGGGATCTTCGGTACAACTTGAGGTGGGAGATCGCGTCCTTCCTCTGAAAGTAACCGCCATCTATCGAGCAGATGGTGAACATCCCGCAGCGCGTGTGTCGTTTCTGCTGGCTTCAGGCCTTCTGAAAAACGAATCCGCTACCTGGTATGGCGGAGCGCACGTGGAGATGAAGCAGATTCCTCTGATGGAGAGAGCTCTGTTCACGGCGTACCCGACAGTGACCGTGATCAACATTGCCGATGTGCTGAGCCGCATTGAGACGGTCGTTGACCAGATCACGTTTGTCGTGCGGTTTCTCGCAGGTTTCTCGATTCTTGCGGGACTCATGATCCTGGCATCGAGCATCGCCAGTTCGCGATTCCGTCGCATGCGCGAAGCCGTTGTTCTGAAGACTCTGGGGGCCACACGCATGCGCATCGTGCGCATCTTCAGTGTGGAGTTCAGCGTGCTTGGGCTGCTTGCGGGCTCGGTAGGCGTGGTGTTTGCGAATATCCTTACGCGCGTTCTTCTGCACAGGCTTGAAGTTGCTTTCCACGTCGACTGGAATGCAACCCTGTTTTCGCTTGTGGGAACAGCCGTACTGGCAACCCTGACTGGCTGGATTGCCAGCTATCGCATTCTCGGCCTGCGGCCCTTGGAAGTTCTGCGCGACGAATAGACCCTGAGCACAAAGCAGAGACCAAGGCGTCTCGAGACTTTTCGCGGGGCTGAGCATTGCAGGTGAAAGCCGGCCCTCGAACGCTTCGATCATTTCAGTGGCGTAGCAGACGGAAGGTCGGAAGAAAAAAATTGAGAGTTTTGTCTCTATTGATTTCCCGCTGTCTCCAGCAGGAGCGCGTGGGTTACGATCTGCTGGTCGGGAGTCAAGCCAGACAGAATCTCCTGCCGATTGCCCTCGAGCATCTTGCCGGCCTGCACCTCGGTCCGTTTAAACTGATTGCCGCCCGCAGGCAGATAGACCCAGTCGCGATCGTGCAGGTGCAGAACCGCATCGGACGGCACCACCGTGTAGGTAGCCTTTTTGCGGCTCGAAAACGTAGCAGTCACGAACATGCCTAGCCGTAGAAAACCAGGATTCGGAACCTGAATGCGGACCTTTGCGGTTCGAATCGTGGGATCGAGGACGGGCCCTATGTCGCTCACACGGCCCGTCAGAACGCGATCGGGATAGGACTCTAACTTGATCTGTGCTATCTGGCCAAGTTGCAGCTTGGGAATGTCATTCTCGTAGACATCGCACAGAATCCACACGGTCGACAGGTCAGCAACGGTGAACGCGGTTGCTGATCCTGAAAGCGTGACTCCAGCCGCTCCTGCGTTCGTCACGTTCTGGCCGATGATGACGCCAGAGATGGGCGCATAGACATGAACGATCGGGCTCGGATGGGATTTGTCGACGCCCATCACGCGCAACTGTTCTTCAGAAGCCGTCAGATCCGCCTTCGCATCTTTCTCAGAATCGTCTGCCTGCTCGACCATGGCCTGCGAGATGGCGCCATGCTTGAATAAGTCGTCGGCGCGCAGGTAAGCCTTGTTGGCCAGTTGCTCATCGTTGACAGCCTTGAGATAGGCGTCGAAAGCGCTCGTGACATCGCCGCTCTGGACACTGAAGAGCAACTGCCCTTTCTTCACGTTGTCATCGAGGCGGGTCTTGATACCGATCACCCGCCCATTCGCGAGAGAGATGACTGGCACCTCGCGGGAAATATCGGGGAAGACGGTCCCAGTCGCGTTGAGCTCCGCTGCGGTTTCGATCTGGCTGGCCGTCGCAAGGGGGAATTTGCCAACGTCATCCTTGTCGAGGGTGATGAGATTCATGTCGGCCACTTCTACGACCTTGGCCGGAGGCGGCGCTCCGCTGCCTTCTTCCTTCTTGCCGCATCCGCAGAACAGCAGGCAGATACCGGTGGAGAAGATGAGATGTGCAACGGGAAATCTCTTCACGAAAAAGTATCTTGTCATGGAATCACCTCGCGTCCGACAGCAAGGTTGAGCTGTGCGGCAGCGGTCAGGTACGAACCAATCAGTTGCAAATACGCCTCCTGCACAACGCGATATTCGGTCTGCGCATTCAAGAAGTCGACGAGCGATGCGCCGCCATGCTCGTACGAGTAGGTAATGGTGTCACGGACCCGCGTAGCCTGGTCGCGATACTGATCCCGGTAAGGCTTGAGAAGGGTAATGTCGCCCTCAACCTGTGCATAGGCGGAATCAACATCACCAAAGATCTGGGCCCGCGTCGCCTCGCTGGCCTGCTGACTACGGCTGACATCGAGTAACGTCCGCTGCTTTTCGCCCTGGTTCCGGTCAAACATGCGCAGCGGAATGTTCACACTGGCACCCACTGTTTGCGTCGCATTGGGGTTGTTGTTTGATGCGTTCCAGGTGTACCAGCCGCTGAAGGTCGGATCGGTCGATCCGTCGGCGACGGCCAGCTTGTGATTCGTCTGCGACTGTTGAATCGTCTGCAAGGCCGCGCGCAGATCGGGACGCGCATCGAGAGCGGATTGGCGAACGGCGTCGACCGATTGCAAGGCATCAGAGAAGTCGAAATCGCCGGCGGTGTCGAAATGTTCCACAGGCGTGCGATCGTTGAGCAGCTGCAGCAACTGGATCTTCGCGGTGCGCAGATTAATCTCGGCTGTCTGTATCTCGGTTTCGTATTGCACGCGCAACAGCTCGATGCGGTCGAGGTCGATCTGCGCTATGTCTCCTGCACGGAAACGATCGTGACTGATCTGGATGATGTGGTCGTAATAACCCAGGTCAGCTTTCGCAAGCTGCAGGACTGCTTTGCCCTGCAAGGTATTTACAAAAGCAGTGCGCAAGGTGAATTCAAGGGTTCGCTTGAGATCTTCATGTTGCGACTCGGCGATCTGCGTGCCTTCTTTGGCGCTCTCGAGCCGCAGTTCGCGCTTATGTGCCCGCTCATGCAGATAACTAAGGGTAGGAATCACGTCTGTGCCCTTGAAGGGCTGCCACGCGCCATCGTTGGGAGCAATCTGCGTTCCGTCGGCGGCAGCAGTGAACTGCGGATTCGGCCGCAAATCGGCGGTGATCTCTTCGGCACGCATCTCGTCGACACTGAAAGCGTCGGCCTTCAGAGCGGGGTTGGCCGCTTCGAACCTGGTCTTCACCTGGTCCCAGGTGAGCGGTTGCTGGGCCGGACACACGACAGCCGCAAGGCAGAAGGTCGCCGCTGCAGCCCGGGCCGGCCAAGAGAACAATATCTGCTTCATGAGCATCCTTCACGCCACGAGACACGGCGATCAGTGGAACATTCAAATCAAGGATGAGTTGGCCAAAACGTGTAGGAGGGCTAGACCGCAGGCGGAGGACGGCTCTCGATCGGGTGAAGCACGGAGGAGGCATTACGCGGCATCGTCAGCGCAATTTGCGTGCGAAACTGCGGTTTGCTGGTATCGATCGGCCCCAAAAACGTAGGAAACACTGCCGGAGCGGGAAGGGCACAATGGGGACAGGTCACCACATGGTCTCGCCGCAGGCAGGTGTCAGCTTCCGCGGGGTTCTGCACTGCCCAGAGATCATCACTGACTGAAATGACAGGGAAGAGCATCATCAGCAGCAGGACAAGTGCAATCAGCGGCAGGCGTCGTTCAGAACCGATGCGACGCTCCTGGCTTGTCCACAGGAGCACACTGGCGATGGCGAGCAGGCTCCACGCGAGATTGAGAAAAATCTCCATTTCTCCGTGTTCGATTCTATCGCACCGTTCAATCTGGACAGAAAGGTCAAGTCGCTGGACAAATCACTGAGGCGCCGATCTTCGCGCAACTTTGCGCATAAGCTTTTCCAGCCTGAACTGAGAGTGCCAATCGACCAGACAGTTACTTAGGCGTTTCCCAGGTTTGACCCGTGCAAACCCATCCCCGTATGATGATGAAGTCGCAACCGCGCCAGATCACATCAACATTCGAGCGTGATTTTGTGTGCGAGAGTTTCTAGTTCACTGCCCCCTCGTTCAATGGTAGGACAGCTGCCTCTGGAGCAGCCTATCGGGGTTCGAATCCCTGGGGGGCAGCCAATACCCACATTCTCCCGACCCTCCGCGGACCCTCCTGAACCATCCCCGTAAAGATATACGCAATAAAATCAATCATTTAACGCAAACACGCGCCCAGTTGCGTTCGCAATCGTGCGTTTGGAGTCCCCAGGAAGTTGGGGTATAGGCTGGGGTACAATTCCCTTCAGAGGTGGGGTACGCTCAAATTTTCCATTTTTGGAGCGAAATGATGGCGCTGACCGACGTGGCAATTCGGGCACGTAGACCGGCAGAGAAGCCTTATAAGGTCTACGACCGCGATGGCTTGTTTCTCTTAGTCAATCCAAGCGGATCGAAACTGTGGCGGTTTCGCTACTGGTTTGACCGCAAGGAGAAGTTGCTGGCCTTGGGCGAGTATCCAATCGTAACCCTGGCTGAGGCACGAGAACTTCACTTTGCAGCTCGCAAGAAGTTGGCGGCCGGCATCGATCCCATGGCGGAGCGAAAAGCCGAAGCCGAGATCCGACAGCGAGAAGCGCAAGCAAAGGTGCGTGAGGCCGAGAATACCTTTGAGAAAATCGCGCGCCGATGGTGGGAGTGGTGGTCAGCTAGCAGGTCTCCGCGCCATACCGATTACGTCTTGCGGCGCCTGGAAGCCGATGTCTTCCCGGCATTCGGTCAAAAGTTCATCGACGATGTAACGGCTGCCGACATTCGGAAGATGATGCTTGCAATCGAGAGCCGTGGAGCAAGGGATGTCGCGAAACGCGCACACGAGACAGCAAGCCAGATCTTTCGCTATGCAATAGCGCACGGAATTGCCAGCGGGAATCCAGCCTCCAACTTTAAACCCAGGGACATTCTGGCCGAAGTCAAAGAGGAGAACTTCTCGCGCATCGAAGCTAAGGAACTTCCCACGCTGCTCGCGAAGATGGTGAACTACAGCGGCGATGCGCTTACGCGCCTTGCCATGCGACTCATGGCCTATACATTCGTGCGCACGTCTGAACTCATCGAAGCGGAATGGCGAGAATTTGACTTGGACAATACCCGATGGGATATTCCGGCCAACCGGATGAAGATGGAGACGCCGCATATCATTCCGCTGTCGCGGCAATCCGTACAAGTTCTGCGCGCTCTCAATTTGCTGACCGGGAACGGCAAATTGGTTTTTCCTGGTGCAAACGACAAAGGCAGACCAATGAGCAACAACACAATTTTGTTTGCGCTGTATCGACTCGGGTACAAGGGCCGTATGACAGGCCATGGATTTCGCGGACTGGCATCCACAATCCTGCATGAGAATGACTTCACCGATGAGCATATTGAATTACAGCTCGCTCATCAGAAACGTAACAAAGTGGCTGCTGCGTACAATCACGCACGGTACCTGCGCCAGCGCACGTCAATGATGCAATGGTGGGCAGACTATTTGGACGTTCAATTGGCCAAGGGCGAGGAAAGCCAGAAGAGCGACGCGGCAGGCTTCCAGGCGCTCGACGGTCAGCAGGAATCCTCACAGAGACTTAAGCCACAGACCGCGACGCCTGGACGCGTTCTAAAGCCCACTGCTTGATTTCTGACTTGACCCACGCGACTGCACGTGGGCCAAGGCGGACCGGAGCAGGGAAGCTATTGTTCCGGATAAACCCGTAGATGCTGGTCTTCCCAAGCCCTGTGACTGCCTTCACCTCTGGTAGTCGCAAGAAAGTCACGTCGTCAAGAGTGTCGGAAGATCGGCGAAGATCAGCCTCAGACGGCTCCTGCGAAAGAGGCATTTTCTTTGCGGCGAATTGCCGCGGCAGGCTCGTCTGACCGCTGTTCTTCTCGCGTTGCTGATGATGGGAAACGGACGCTTTTCTAAGCGGGATATTAAGCATATTCATCTCAACCTCTCCTGTGGCGAATCCGAATGAGATTGAATCCTACGTCTCACTCTTCCATCTTGGAAGAACCAAACTCTTTAGGGAGATTGCATCCAGTGGTCCGATTGCGTCCAATACTTTTTTGGTCAAGATTGATGCCCGACAGGCATCAAGCGGATCCTTTCAGACATTTACAGGAACTGTAAAGCGCAAGTAGTTGCGCCTCCTGCCGAAGGTCGTCCACCGTCTGTGGTCCCAACTCGAATTGCGCCGTAACCCAGCCGCTTGAGGTGGAGTGGTCCGCGTTGCCGGCATAGACCCAGCCGTGGGGGGGGGCCAACCATCTATCGATGGATCAATCGCTCCAAAGAGAGTGGGCCCGAAGGGCTACTAGATCTCAGCAGCAGCTGTTCGCTTGCGACTCTAGAGACGATCGAGAATGCGATATTGGCACTGCGCGGCAAGTATCCTTCATGGCGAGCGAGACGGCAGCTCGACATTGCGGGTCCACCAGAACAAGTTCGACCCTTCAACTATAAGCGACCTCACGAAAGGCGAAGACTTCTACAAGTTTTTTTAGGAATGTTGAGATTGGCGAGTTTGTCGCAGAAACGCTTCGCTTCCGGACGGTTCAGATCATGGGATGAATTGTTATGGCAGTCAGTTTCCTATAAGTCGATTACGTCCACTTGCCGAGAACACAGATCAACCTGAATAGCTCACTGACCGGTTTGGCCTGCACGCGTCGTTACGGAACCCTTTTCTCAAGAGAGGCCGGCAATGCGAACAAGGACATACCGTTGCTGCGCTCGTGTTTACCCAGGCCTCGAGAGCAATTGCAACATTCATGAACGGGCATCATCTTCTCTGGCCGGCTATCTTCCTCTGAATTATTCTTACCCAGATCGCTTTGGCGCTGGGCTCCATCGTCTTCGCGACTGCGAGTGCCGCCTGGTATGCGGGCTTTGCGGCCAGCGGCTGGCCGAGCTTGGTCAGTGTATCGCCGAGAACCATTTGTGCCTGCAACTCATCGGGATCGATGGCAACCGCCGTCTACGCCTCCACCAGCGCGGACGCTAACTGCCCAGCCGCAGTGAGATCACTGGCCCGCGTTACGTGGCCGAGTGCGGAGGCGAAACGCATGTCAAACGTTCCATCGTAGACAAAAACGCCGTCCTGAATGAAAGCAACTGGCTTCAGCTTCTGAAACTCCCGGTAAGGATTCAGCACGTTGGAGCCCCACTCGTAGCCCGTGAGCGTTCCCGCGCTGATCAGCAGAGTTCCCGTGATCGTCTGCGGCGTATCGATTTGATCATCCGTCCACCCGCTGTCCGCTGTCGGCAACGGTTTGCATGGGATTCCATACGCGCTGAAATGGATGGAAGGTTCGACGAAGTAGGCAAACCAGCAGTCCTTCACCCCGCGATTGTCGAGATATTTCTTGACCGCCTTCAACTGTTGACCCCAGTCTGTATTGGAGTCGGTCAGGTACTTATAAGTGTTCGCGGGACCGCCCCAGAATTCGTTCGAGTAGGCAAGGTAGTTCGGATAAGCTCGCGCCGAAGACACCGCGTGCCATGCCAGCAACAATCCCACGACGTAGGCCCAGCGCCGGTCCCTATGCGCCAGTGCGAGCGCGGCGCCCCCCATCAGCACGGCTAGAAAGGGATACATCGGCAGGATGTGCCTTGCACCGATGTTCAGGCCAGTGCCAGTCGCGATCAACAAATAGAGAACCGGAGGAATGGTGAGAAAGAAGATCTCGCGCCGAGCGCGCAATTTTCCGGTAACAATCGCGAAGCCGGCCAGCAGTATCAAACTCATGAAGGCCGCTGTCGATTTAATGATGAAGGCCGCCGGAAAGTAGAACCAGACACCGCGCGCATATACCTTGCCGAAAATGTAGGTGGAGAACGAATCCGAGATCAGCCGCACGTCCACCAGCCCGTAGAGATAAGACTCCGGCAGGATGTGCCAACGCGCGAGCGCGAGATAAATCTGCGGTTCGATCCCTTTTAATCCCTCCGCGTACTTAGCGAGCGAGGGATTCAGCTGCATTCCACCTGGCCTGGCGGCAAAGCGAAAACCGTAGAAAGCCCAAAGCACCACGATGGCAATGGTCGACGCAGCCAGAAAGGCGCCAGTCAGGCGCAACGCTACTTTCCTTTTGTTGGTCCGCGTCTCGGGCGAGGGCCATAATATCTCGGTAATAATGAGTGCCAAGCCGAACGGGAGGAGAAGCACACCCGAGTGTTTCGACGCCAGAGCGAGTCCAGTGGCCAGACCGAGAACGGTCAGCCTGCTAATTGAAGGCGCCTTTACGTAGCGGTACAGGGCATAGATGCTGGCGAACATGAAGCAGGAAATGCCCATGTCTGTTGTGACATAGGCGCCGTGCGCAATCATATTTGGCTCAAAAACTACCAGCGCCAATGCGAACAGCCCCGCACCGTCGCCGAACATCTCTCGCGCTGCCAGAAAGACGAGTAGTCCCAGCAAAAGACTGAGGGTTGCCGCCGCCATCCGGGCGCGAAAAATGATTCGGTCCGCTCCGGCCTCTCCACCATTACCGAAAATGAAATCCCGTCCATCCGAGTATGCTTCGTCTTTGAAGTATCTGTTCCCTTTGGAATCTGGCACCTTGAGGTGCATCGGCAGAAGCGGGATCGCAGCTAACGCCTTCACCAAGGGTGGATGTTCCGGATTGATGCCAAAGTCTACGTTCTTCCATGACATATAACCGGCGAAGATATGGTCACCCTCATCCCAAGACAATGATTGCTGTCGGATCGAGAATGTCAGCTCCCCCAAGAACACCAACAAAAGCAACACTGCTCCCGCGCTTCCATAGTGTCTCCGGACGTTTAGTTCAAACACGTCTCACCCCTGGACCGTAAAACTAAGAAGTTGGTGTCCTGGATCTATTTTGACAGCATCCACGGGCTTCGCGAATTGTGCCATTGGCGTCGGGTTGGTGGTTGCGGAAGCGGCCAGAAAGTCCGCTTTGCGTCAAGTTGGTTTCGTGCTGCGCCCTCCGGAACCGGTTCGGACAGAAGGGCTCGCTGCCTTCTCCGGTGCAGCCGGGCGATTCGGGACAAATGACGACAGCACCTTGTATATGAAATGATTGGGTGTTGCTGTAGTCTTAGGTCTCCCGCGAGGCTCGTGCTAAAACGTTTCGGCTCCGGAGATTTCCAGGACGTGGCGGAACAGCTCTTCAGCTGTCATTTGATATGGCCTCTTCGTTACATTCTGAGAATGGTCAGAACGGTATGCAGTTTGTGCCGGATCCGGCACTCGTTCGCGAACAACTGAGCCGGCTCGTCGCGCACCCTTTGTTCACGAATAGCAAGCGATACCCGGTGTTGCTTACCTACACTGTCGAGCAAACGCTTCTTGGCAATGCGAGCGAATTGAAGGAAAGGACCATTGGCATCGAGGCTTTTGGGCGCGAACCCGTCTACGATGTCAATTTGGATCCGGTGGTTCGCACTGCGGCAGCAGAGGTTCGGAAAAGACTCAGCCAATACTATTACAACCCTGATCATGCCGGGGAATTGGTCATTGAACTGCCGATCGGCTCCTATGTTCCGACTTTTCGGGAACCGGCCGCCTCTCACATGGAATTCGTGGCCGAGCCTTCAATCGCCGAGCAAGCGGAGTCGCTGCCGAAGGATGCTGTTCTCCAGTCGCTCACGCTCGCAAAAGCCGAACAGGGGCGAGTACGACTCGTGGCCCGCCATTGGATTCCGATTGCCATCGCATTGTTCGTCGCCGCGCTGATCGGATTTAGTGTTGGTCGCGCCAGACTTCAGAGCCGTGCAGCAGTTGTTGACGAACCCTCGAACATGTCGCGCTTCTGGCAGCCGATTACCGCAACTTCGAGCCGAGTTACGTATTGTCTTGGCGCACCTACCGACTCTGTGGACCTCCAAAGCCGGCCCTACCCCGCCTCGGAAGGTGGCAGTCTCAATACGTACGATGTCATCACCCTCGCCCGAGCCCTTGTGCCTCTGGTTCCGAAGAATGGCCAATTTCGCGTGCTATCCGCTTCGGATACTGGCTTTGCTCAATTGCGAGAAGGTCCATTCGTCCTGATCGGTGCCTTCGATAATCCTTGGACGATGCGCGTAACGCAGGATTTACCGATGGGTTTTGAATATGACAACCACATCCGTGAGGTAGTGGACCGCAAGAGTACACCTAAAAAGATCTGGACACTTCAATGGCAGGTTCCAGGCAAGAGTCTCGCACGCGACTACGCCATCGTCGCCCGACTTCATGACGCGGTTACCGGCGAGCCCGTCATCCTCCTGGCCGGCATCCTGGGGGAAGGAACCGAAGCAGCAAGCGAGGTCGTGTCAAATCCTGCCTACTTGGATGCGATGCTCCAGAAGGCTCCGAAGAACTGGGACCAGCTCAATCTCGAAGCCGTAATAGAAGCGAATGTGATTGACGGCCATCCGGGGCCGCCAACGGTCATCGCTGTCGAGACGTGGTGAAATCGTCTCGCCCTCAGAAAACCTGTATCATACATCCCCACAAACCTGGCCCCGATGGGGGCATATCTTATTGTAAGTGCAAGCGTTGCCGTTCTTTTGCTATGTCTGATGCACGATGCACCTTAAAAAACTGCAGACGCTGCGCCTAGCCTGAATCCGTCGGAAGTCTGCAGGATTTCCGCAATGGACGGAAGGAGGCTTT
>DATAVC010000004.1:0-86354 GCA_036267935.1 Occallatibacter sp.
CCCGCATTCATCCATGCGATCGGCGGTCGAGCAGTGGTCCATCCGTCCGCGACTGTCGCGTCCACAGGACGCCCAGTGGAAAGGGCCTCGACTTTCCAAGTCCGCCTGCGGCACCAAAAGTATTCGAAGATGACTGTGTGCCTAACGGCTTTTGAAGATTTCTCGCGCCCTGGGCGCCACTCAGTGAGTTGGCGACTCGTCATGAAGCCAAAGTGACTACTTAACGCAAGAGCGTTTATGGGTACAAATCCTGCATGCCGGGTTGGAAAGGGTCGAATTTGGCACGCTAGCGATACAAAAGGGCTCATGGCGGGTGTTGCATACTGCTAAAACTGAGCGACAGAGGTTCGAGTGCCGAAGGCTTTCTTTGCAACCTAAGTCTTCATGTGGTCGGTGATGTCCACGCCAATGCCGATCATACGTTCAGAAGAATCGCCCATCATCGCACCGCGTGCATCAATCCAGCAGACTGAACCATCGGGTCTCAGAACCCGATATTGTGCAGCGTATTCGTCAGTCTCGCGAGACATGACTTTTCGAATTGCCGATTCCACAGTGGCGCGGTCCGCTGGGTGAATCCGGGGAACAGCCTCTGCCACTTTGCTGGAAAACGTGTCGCGGGTGAATCCCCATTGCCGGTACGACTCATCGGACCAGACAACTGTGTTCGCTTGAATGTCCCAATCCCATAGTCCGATTCGGAGGCCTGCGCACTCAGCCAGTTCGATTCGCTTCCGCCAACCGGTTTCGACGACTTCGATGCGCTTCATTTCGGTGATATCCCGGAGCACACATGCAATCGCCTCCACGACCCCCGAGACTTCAATAGGAGAATAGGAGATGCTCAATACCCGCATGCCGATACCGGGTAAGCAATATTCCATGCTGAAGAGGACGGGTTTGCCGGAGAAACACTCATCGAGCTTCGGCACCATAACTCTTTCGAAGACATCCCTGTTTACGAATTCGGGAATAAACCGCCCTTCGATTCTCTCGTTCCCTGCAGCGAACACTTCATGGAACGCACGGTTTGTGAACACACAGCGATACTTTCGGTCTACAACGGCGACCATTTCGTCGAGACCTTCGACGAGTCTTTCGTATTGCCGAAGCTTATCTTCGGCACTTTTTCGAGCAGTGAAATCCTGGACGGCGCAAGATACTCCTACAACTTCTCCGGCCTCATCAAACGCCGGCTGGTACGAGACAAGGAAGGTTCTCCGATCATGCACGTGAGAACCTGGCTCGCGAATCTCCAGGTCGAAAATTCGCTTACCGTTTAAAGCCTCTTTCACATGGGGCTCGATGAGCGGATACAGCTCCGGGATGATCTGGGCGATTGTCTTTCCATAGTGGTCCTCAATGGAGACATGATGCATCTCGGCGAGCCTTCGATTGATGTTGATGTACTTCAGATTCCGATCGAGAAAACCCAGGCCTACCGGTGCGCCGTCGTACACTGCCTGAAGTTGAGCCAGCCGTTGTGACGGGAGCCCCTCTCTGCAGTTGAGTGAAATCCCCTTCCACTCCTCATGGCTGGCACAAGAAATCCCGGATCGCTTCCGTAACTCGATGACTGACGGAAGCACCTCGGCCGGCGCCGGTCTTCCATAGTGCCAGCCCTGCCCCATGTCGCAGCCGAGCCGCAAGAGCATGTCAGCTTGTTCCTCCGTCTCAATGCCCTCGCCTACAGTACTGAGTCCAAGGCTCTGTCCGAGCCCCACGACCGCCGCTACAATCTTTCGGCTCTCGCGCTCGGCCGTCATTGAACTTACGAATGACCGGTCTACTTTCAGTTCGTCGAAGGGGAGCGACTTCAAATGATAAAGGCTGGAGTATCCTGTTCCGAAGTCGTCCAGCGCGATGCGGCATCCCATTGCCTTCAGATCCCTGGTAATGGTCCGAGCCGAAGTCATGTTCTCTGCCATCGCGCTTTCAGTAATCTCGACGGTTGCGCATTCAAGGGAAAACCCGGCGACCTCGGCGAGCCGCCGGATATGTTCTGGCAAAGCTAAGTCTTGCAGTTGCAGCGGAGAGATATTGAACGCGAGCCGGAGGCCTTTCCCATGGAGCGCGATCGCCTGAAATGCTTTTTGCAGAACTTGGCTGCTGACCTCGCCGATCCAACCGTCCCTCTCAGCCATCGGGATGAACTTATCCGGAGAGACCATGCCGAAATCGGGGTGCTCCCAACGCGCGAGCACCTCAAAGCCGTGAAGCTTGCCGGTTGCGAGAACCACAAGGGGTTGAAAATGCGGGAAGAATTCCCCGCATTGCAAGGCACGGGGAATGTTCCACGGATCAGATTGGGATGCGACGCCCATAGTTCATCATAGGTTGGGATCATTTGCCAAGATGTGACTTAAATCACATCTTGCGATTTTAGGGCATCCGGATCGTATCGAGGCCGTTTACATCGGCAGGATTCGAGTTAATGCGATCGCCGGTGCACTCTCCGACACCGATTACTCCCGAAATGTCGGCTTCCGTTGACTGATCGCAACGGCTTCAGTATTCCCCTTGCGTTCACAGGACGATGAATGCAAAGAAGACCAACCCAACACTCCCCAAAACCCTTTGCGAAGTATTTCCCCTCGACAGCGCATCATGGAGATGTGAAGCGATACGCGCCCAACACGACGAGCTCGGCCACGCCCCGTCCAAACCCGGCCCCCCCCCATCTCGCAGACCCCCTCCCCCCTCCATTGCGCTACCCCCCTCCCCCTCGATGACCCTACCCCCTCCAGTCACCCCACCCCCGTCTCGGAGACCCCCTCCCCCCTTCCTTCCCGCCGGGGAGTGCTAAGTTCAATCGATAGAAATATTTAGCGCGCAAACATCTCATTCTAAACATGTTGTCATGAGCGGCGCTCGCGTAAAGGGCAACGCAATCAGGTGCTTACCCAAAGAGGGGGTGGGAGGGGGGCAGGCTCAGAAGCACAGACCCATCCATTGCCCGCACCGCCACTCCCCGGAGTAAGCTGGGGGAACCATGAGTCCCACCCCACAACAGCCCCAATTGAACGTCGCCCAGTCCGCCGATTTTCGCGAATCCTATGCCAACAGCGTCCAGGTGCGCGTCAGCGTGTGGGACTTTCAGCTGGTCTTCGGCCTGGCCTCCAGCGAGGGCCCCGAGCAGGTCACAATTCGCAATCACGCTGCCATCTTTCTCAGCCCGCAGCAGGCCAAGGCGCTGTGGAATGTGCTGGGACAGAATCTTGCCCAATACGAGCAGGCCTTCGGGAACTTGAACCTCGAGCCCCAGGGACACAGCTTTCCGCAGGGTCCCGTCAACTAGGCGCGGCCACGAGCATCCGATTGCATGAAAGCCTTCCTGCGCCATTTACTCGAACCGCGACGAGACCGTCCCTTTCCCACGTGGATGATCTTCCCGGTCATCTTTGCCGCCGTCTACGCCAGCCACTTTTCGCTGCTGCGCCTGCCCTACTACTGGGACGAAGCGGGCTATTACATTCCCGCGGCTTGGGACTTCTTTCGCACCGGCTCGCTGATTCCCATTACCACCTTGAGCAACGCGCATCCGCCGCTGCCCAGCATCTACCTCGCGCTGTGGTGGAAGGCCTCCGGATTCTATCCCGAGGTCACGCGCGAAGCGGTTCTGCTGATCGCCTCGCTGGGATTGCTTGCCGTGTGGAGACTCGCCCTGAAGCTGACGGGATCGGCGCTGGTCGCGTTCTGGACCGTTGTGCTGACCGGCCTTTACCCCATCTGGTTCGCACAGAGTTCGCTGGCCCACGCCGACATCTTTGCCGCCGCGTGCACGCTGTGGGGATTGCTGTTCGCGCTGCCAGACAAGGACCGGAAACCTTGGGCCGCAGCGTTGTGGTTCATGACCGCGGCGTTGTGCAAGGAGACAGCCATCGCTGTTCCCCTGACGCTTGCACTGGTACGAATCGTCGAAGCAATCCGCGGCGACCGGGCTGAACGCACCGCTGCGCTACGTGAGTCGGCGTGGTTGTCGGCCAGCGTTCTGCCGCTCTGCGTCTGGTACGCATGGCACTACGCCAAGACAGGATTCGTCTTCGGCAATCCCGAGTTTCTGCGCTACAACGCCGAAGCGACGCTCAGCCCGCTGCGGATCCTGGCGGCGTTTGGCCATCGCCTGCTGCATCTGACCGCGCACATGAATCTGTTTGTGCCGACGATCTTGACGCTGGCTGCAAGGATGCTGAAGCCGCGCCTCGATCGAGACGGGAAAGAACACAAGCCCATTGCGGACGCCGCATTGGGCCGTATCTTCTGGCTGCTGCTGGCCAACGCAGTCCTGTTCAGCGTGCTCGGCGGCGCGCTGCTCACGCGCTACCTTCTCCCGATGTATCCCCTGGTGCTGGTTGTCGCAGTGGCAACGTTTCATCGGCGCGTTCCTTATTGGCAGGGCTTGGCAGTGCTGTCCGCAGCAGCGTTTGTTGTCGCGCTGTTTGTGAATCCCCCGTACCGCTTCGCGCCAGAAGACAACCTTGCCTACGCGCGCGTGATCCGATTGCACATGGAAGGAATCGCGCAACTCAATCATCGTTTTCGCGGTTCGACAGTCTTGTCCGCCTGGCCCGTGACGGATGAGTTGGCACGCCCCGAGCTTGGCTACGTCAAGGAGCCTTACGCGGTCGAACGGATTGAGGACTTTACCGAGAGCCAGATCGAACGCGCCGCGGCTGAACCGGAGAAGTACTCCACAGCGCTGGTGTTCTCAACCAAGTACGATCCTCCGTCACTTCCCCTGAGCCTTGGCCCCAGGAGCGAGGCGGTAGATGAGCGCTACTTCGGGCTGCATCACGACCTGATGCCCGAGGCGATTGCTTTGCGCCTCCATGGCTCGCTGGTATGGCAGCGCGAAGAGCGAGGGCAATGGATTGCGCTGATTCGGTTCAACCGGCAGTTTGATGCCCAGGCGAAGCCGCCGAACCCGGTCAGGACAGGCGCCGGGGATTGATGGCGCGCGACCTATAATCGATGCAGTGAATCGTTTGGCTCCATTGCGGCAGCGAACGCGCATCGCCCTGCAGTTGCTGGGCCTGGTGGCTCTGTGTCTGCCGGCTCTTGCCCAGGCCCCTACGGGAGACACCCTTCAGGACGCACAAAATGCGGGCAAAGGACGCATTCTGTTGGTGCTGCCTTTCGACAACCGTTCTAACCAGCCGAACCTGGAGTGGATTCGCGAAGCGGCAACGTCCATCCTGAGCAGCCGGTTTACATCGGCAGGTTTTTCACCCATGAGCAGGGCCGATCGCATGTATGCCCTCGATCATCTCGGGCTGCCGGAAGGGTTCCAACCCTCGCGTGCCAGTGCGTTGAAGCTGGCCCAGACGCTCGATGCCGATCTGATTGTTGTGGGCAGTTTCTCGACGGACGGAACGAAGCTGGCCGCCGAAGCGCGCGTGGTGGATGTCTCGCATCTGCGAATGAGCGCGCCTGTGAGCGCGAGCGGGGAGATGCGCGACCTGATCCCGATCTTCGATTCGCTGGCGTGGAGGCTGATGCGCCAGATCGATCCTCGTTTCAACGTCGCCGAGGAGACCTTTGTGGCCGCGGGCCGCGGCTTGCGGCTGGATGCGTTTGAGCAATACATCCGCGGCATTACGGAGCCGGACCATGACGAACGCTTGCGGCACTTGAAGCAGGCGGTAAGCCTGAGTTCCGATTTTGGCGCGGCATGGATGGCACTGGGGCACGAAGACTTTGCCGGACAGCAATACGAAGAGGCTGCGGCAGCCTTTGCCAAGGTTGGACGCAACGAGCCCGACGCGCTGGAAGCAGGATTCTACCGCGGATTGTCATTGCTGTTCTCAGGCAAGTATCCCCAGGCCGAAGCGGCCTTTCATGATGTGGCCACGGTGTTGCCGCTGGCCGAGGTGCTGAACAACGAAGGTGTGGCGATCAGCCGCGAGGGCAAAGACGGTAGCGCACAGTTCTCCGCTGCGGAGACGACTGACCCCAGCCAGGCCGATTACCACTTCAATCTTGCGGTAAGTATGAAGCGCCACGGCCTGACGAGTGCGGCCCTCGAAGAACTTGCTCAATGCATCAAGCTGCGTCCGAACGATAGCGAAGCCCTGGAGCTTTCGCGGGACTGGCGCGAGCCGAACGAAAGCACCACGCACGGAGGCGTCGATCAGGACGCCGAGAATACATCGAGGCCTGATCCCCTGGAGCGGATTGCGCGCACATTTGATGCGGTGGCTTTTCGTCAGGCGGTGGCGATGATGGATCAGATTGAATTGGCTCGTCTGGCCGAACTGGCGCCGCATGAGCGAGCCATGCGAGCGGCCGCGCAAGCCAAGGATTATCTGGACCGCGGGCTGCTGCTGGAGGCCGAACGCCAATACCAGCTGGCGCTGTCGACAGACGGCTCGGTTGCCGAAGCCCACGCGGGCCTGGCAGATGTGCGGGAACGCAGCGGCAACCCGGCGTCCGCGCGCAAAGAGGCCCAGACGTCGTTGGAACTGAAGCCCTCGGTCGAAGCGTATCTTGTGCTGGGACGGTTGGACCTTGCGGCGAATCATCTGGACGAAGCCGGCAGGGAAGCCGGCCAGGCCCTGCAGCTTGACCCGGCGAGCCGCGAAGCGCAGGATTTGAGCCATCAGATTGCAACGAAGTCAGGAAAGAGTCAGTAGCCAAGACTCGATGGAGCAGTCATGCTTCAGCAAACCCGCAGTTCTGTTCAACGCCCTGCAGCGCAGCTGGCTGCAATCTTCGCGATAGTGATCCTCTGGGCAATTCCTCTGGCCGCACAGCAGCCGATCGTTGAGAAGGTCGTTCTCAAAGACACCATTCAACCCGTCAGTGCGGGCATGCTGGAGCGCGCGTTGCAGCACGCAAATGACACCGGCGCGGCCGCCGTTCTGGTGGAGATGGATACACCTGGCGGTCTAGTGGATTCGATGCGCGGCATGGCGGGCGCCATTTTGAGCTCGCGTGTGCCCGTCATCGTCTACGTTGCGCCCTCCGGTGCGCGTGCCGGCTCGGCGGGATTCTTTCTGCTCGAGGCGGCCGACGTCGCAGCGATGGCTCCCGGAACGGAGGCTGGCGCGGCCCACGTGGTGTTTATGGGCGGCAAGCCGGACGACACGGAGATGCAGAAGGTGGAGAACGACGCCGAAGCCTTTCTGCGGTCGTATGTGAAACCACGCAATCGCAACATGGATGCCGCGATTGCCGCGGTGGCTTCATCGCACTCCTATAGTGCAGAAGAAGCCCTGGCGCAGCACCTGATTGATTTGACCGCCAAGAGCGACGGCGAACTGCTGGCAGCTTTGAACAATCGCGAGATTACGCGCTTCGACGGTTCGAAGGTGACGCTGCATCTGGCGAACGCGCGCATCGAAATCCTGCAACCGACCTTGCGCGAAGTGCTGCTGGGATGGCTTGTCAATCCGAACATCGCGCTGCTGCTGCTTGTAGGCGGTGCGCTGTTGATTTATCTCGAATTCAACACGCCTGGCACCATCGTTCCGGGCGCTCTTGGCACGTTGATGGTACTGTTGGGGATCTTTGGGCTCGACTTGCTGCCGATTCGCTACACCGCGGTCTTGCTGCTGATTGCGGCTTTCGCTCTGATGGCGCTCGAGGCTAAATTCGGTGGCCATGGAGCCCTGGCGATTGCGGGCATTGTGTGTCTCCTGTTCGGCACGCTGACGCTGGTTTCGGCGCCGGTTCCTGAGATGGCCATCAGCCCGCTGGTCGCGATTGCGGCGAGCGCCGGCTTTGGTGGGATCACGGTGTTTCTGGTACGGCTGGCGGTGCGTGCGCGGCAGAGGAAGGTTCGCCTTGGTGCTGACGCGCTGGTGGGGAGTTCGGCTTCTGCGATGGAGGCGCTGAATCCCGAGGGGCATGTGCTGGTGGAAGGAGAAATCTGGCGAGCGATGGCCAACGTACCTGTCGAAGCCGGCGCCAGGCTGCTGGTGGTGGGCCACGAACAGTATTTGCTGCGCGTTGAACCTGTCGGAGCGTCGATTGGCTCCGAGGCCGTGGCGCGCAGTGCGTAAGCAATTAGAGCTGAAGCAAGCGGAGTACAATCCGTGCTGAGTGAGGGAAGATCATGTTCGAGTTGTCGATTCCTGTCCTGGTTGTCATTGCAATTGTCGTTCTTTATCTGCTGAACTCGATCAAGATTCTTCGCGATTACGAACGCGCTGTGATCTTCCGCCTGGGCCGCGCATTGGCGACGCCCAAGGGGCCGGGCGTGATCCTGGTTTTCCGGCCAATCGATCAGATGGTTCGCATCTCGCTCCGGCAAGAAGTTCTCGAGGTTCCACCCCAGGATGTCATCACCCGCGATAACGTCACCATCAAGGTAAATGCCGTGGTGACGCTCTACGTCGTCGACCCGAACGCCGCCGCCATCAAGGTTTCGAACTATGCCTACCAGACCTCGCAATTTGCGCAGACAACGCTCCGTTCGGTTCTTGGCGAAGTAGAACTGGACGAGTTGCTGAGCCATCGCGACAAGTTGAATCTGCGCATTCAATCGATCATCGATCAGCGTACGGAGCCCTTCGGCGTGAAGGTGATTTCCGTCGAAGTGAAGCAGGTCGATCTTCCCGAGCAGATGTTGCGGGCCATGGCCAAGCAGGCCGAAGCCGAGCGCGAGAAACGGTCGAAGATCATTCACGCCGAGGGTGAGTTCAACGCGGCCCAAAAGCTGGTAGATGCCGCCGCCCTGCTCGCAACGCAACCGATCACTCTGCAGCTGCGCTACCTGCAGACGCTGACCGAGATCGGCGTCGAGAAGAACACGACCATCGTCTTCCCGTTACCAATGGAGTTGCTCTCTCTCCTGAATAAGCTTGGACCGGCCGCGAAGGGTGCGATAGAAGAGAAGTAGCAGGGACGCACGCCAAGACCCCGAGCAGCATCGAAGGATAGAGAATGCCACGAGTTGATCGCGACGAAGAACTGGAGTTTTCTGAACCACGCAAAGACGTAGAGCTTACGCTCGGTCCAGCGATGGTGTTCGCCTTCGTTTGCGGCCTTCTGCTGTTGTGTGGAATATGCTTTGGCGTGGGCTACACAGCTGGCAGACGCAGTGGCGCGAGCATGGCGGCCGCCGCCAAGGAGACTGCCTCGGGCCAGACCCTCACGGCAGAAGCGGCGGCCGGGCACAAACCGGGAGCCGGAGGTGCGCCGCCCACTGTGCAGGCAGCGTCGAGTTCCTCGAGCGAACCCGCCACTGCATCGACCGCGGCGTCCGAGAAGATCCCCACTGCAGCTGAGAACGAAGCAGGAGTTCGGCCTGCGATCGGGGCGCAGCCCTCCACTACGCCAGGTACCACGACGGCTCAGGTGCTGCCCGCCCTCCCGCCCGGTGCGGGCATCATGGTGCAGATTGCCGCGGTGTCGCACGTCGAAGATGCCAATGTTCTGATGGGAGCATTGCGCAAGCACGGTTATGCCGTGACCGCGCGCCGCGAGTCGGACGATAACCTGATTCACGTGCAGGTGGGCCCTTTTGCGAGCCGTGCCGATGCCAACGCAATGAGCCAGCGCCTGCTGAACGACGGTTACAACGCGGTCGTGCTGCCGTAACCTAGCCCCGCATCCCTTCCGGCAAGCCTGCTGCAATCGCGCTACGCATTGCATCCATCAAATCCTCGCGCGTCGCGAAGTCCGCCGGATAGATCGGCGGCTGGAAGGCGATGTAAGCCGTGCCGGGCTTGATGCGAAGACTGCCTTTGGCCATCATCTTTTCGGTCCCGTGGATCGAGACCGGAACGCAGGGGGCCGCAGTTTCCATGGCTAGGTAGAACGGACCCTTCTTGAAGGGGAGCAAGCGGCCGTCGGTCGATCGCGTGCCCTCGACGAAGGTCATGATGTGCACGCCTTTCTGCAACACGTCCCGGGCGGTGCGGGCACTCCCGATCGCGTTTTCTACGCTGCCGTCGCGCGCCACCGGAATAAAGTCGCCAAGCTTCATGCCGTAGCCGAGTACAGGAATTTTCATCAATGATCGCTTGAGAAAGGCCGATGTTCGCCCCGGGATATTGGGAATCAAGGCCGGCGGGTCGAGGTTGGAGACATGGTTCGCCATGAAAATGCAGGGCGTGTTGGGCGGCACATTTTCCAGTCCGGTGACTTCGACTCGAATGCCGGCAATGCGAAAACCGCTCCGGACGATTTTCATGGACGCGTTGTAGAGCGGCATGACATTGCCCGTGAGGATGGTCCACGGAATGAGGATGAGCCCGGTGGGCGCACCCAGCACGAGAATGGTCACGAGCATCGAGAGAGAAGCGAGCATGTCGACGGTTTACTTGCGCTGTGCGTTGAGTTGCGCAGGCAGTTTCTCATAGATACCGTCGAAGCCGCCATTGGAGAGTATGGCGACCACATCGCCGGATCGTAGCTGGGGCACAACGGAAGCCACGATCTCGTTGACGCCAGGATGCAATTCGGCCGGAGTACCGGCTGCGTTGAGCGCACGGACCACATCTTCAGGGTGAAGGCGCTGGGCATCAGGAATACGCTGCTGTTGGTAGACCCCGGCGAGAATCACGTGGTCCGCTAGACGCAAGCTCTCGATGAGATCGTTTTCGAGCACCTTGCGACGCAGGGTATTGGAACGAGGTTCAAGGATCGCCCACAGGCGCGCCGTTGGATACACGGTCCGCAGGGCACGCAGCGTCTCACGGATGGCGGTGGGATGGTGCGCGAAGTCGTCGATGATGGTAACGCCTTGAATTGTTGCGCGGACTTCGAGCCGGCGCTTGACGCTTTTGAATGTGGCGATGGCCTCAGCGATGGCATCCGTGGAAAGCCCCTGGCCGGCAGCGAGAGCGGCCGCAGCGCTGGCGTTGAGCGCATTGTGTTCGCCTGCGAGTTGCAATTTGAGTTCGGACCAGAGCGTGCCGTTATGCCAGAACTGCCAGCGTGAGAATCCGTCTTCGTGACGCAGGTCGCGAAGCTGCCATGCGGAATCCGGCGCGAACCCGTAGCGCTCCACCGCACAAAAGGCGTTGGCAATACATTCGGTGACATTGGGACTGCCGTCGAAGGCGACGATGCGACCGCGGCGTGGGACGAGATTCACCAACCGCTTGAAGGCGACCTTCACGGCTTCGAGGTCGGCATAGATGTCGGCATGGTCGAACTCGACATGGGTCAGGATCAATCCATCAGGGAAGTAGTGCAGGAATTTTGGACCCTTATCAAAGAACGCGGTATCGTACTCATCGCCTTCGATGATGAATGTGCGTGTGGGCCGCAGATGGAAGCTGGTGCCGAAGTTTTCAGCCACGCCGCCGATCAAGAAGGACGGCTCCAGCGCGGGGTTTTTCCGCGATGCAACCTGGTAGATCCACGCGAGCATGCTGGTTGTGGTGGTCTTGCCGTGGGTACCGGCGACGACGAGCGATTCGCGGCCGGCGAGAAATTCTTCGTGGAGCAGCGCGGCGAGCGAGGTGAAGGGAATGCGCTTGTCGAGGATGCATTCGATCTCAGGATTGCCGCGCGAAAGTGCGTTGCCGATGACGATGAGATCCGGTGCCGGAGCAAGATTTGCTTCCGCGTAAGGCTCGAGGATGGGAATGCCGAGCGAGCGAAGAAGGTCGCTCATGGGCGGATAGGCAGCACTGTCAGAGCCTGTGACGCGATGGCCTTGCAACTGGAGAAGTCCGGCGAGAGAAGCCATGGCCGTGCCGCAGATGCCAATGAGGTGGATATGGTGTTGGGTTTGCGTCATTTCGTCACCGCAGGTTCCAGCAGATTGAGGCGAGGATGATCGCCGGTCGTCAGTTCAGCTTCGACACCGAAGGTGAGGGTCACGTTCTGGCGGGACACGTGGCCGCTGCGCAAGCCAATGGCGATCGGTCCGGCAAATCCGTGGAGCGCGCTGAGGATTGTGTTCTCGAGCAGATCGGGTGCGGCGCCGGCGGATGCGCAGTCGAGCATCTCGCCGAAAACGATGGCCGGCACGCCGTCCAGTTTTCCGGCCGAACGCAATTGCCACAGCATGCGGTCGATCTGATACGGCTTGGCGCCGACGTCTTCGATAAACAAAAGCTTGCCTTCGGTTTTCGGCTCCCAGGGGGTACCGAGCAGTGCGACCAGAATGCTTAGGCAGCCACCGTAGAGGGTTCCCTTGACAGCGTCTGATGTGGCCGAAGGTTTCAGCAGACGCATCCCTTCCGCTTCTCCGACGCTGTACGGATCGCCAGCCAGCGATGCGCGGAAACTGTCGCGGTGGACGCCGTCGGTGAGATAGAAATCCGCCGCCAGCATGGGACCGTGAAAAACAGGCAGCCCGATGCGATCGAGCAGGTGCAGCTGAATCCCGGTGAGGTCGCTGTACGCAAAGAACGGTTTAGGTCTCTGCTGAATCGTTGCGACGTCGAGGTCTTCAAGCAGGTAGTTTGATCCGTAGCCGCCGCGGACGGCCATGATGGCGCTCGTCGCGGAATCAGCGAAAGCGGCATGAAGGTCTGCTTGGCGCTGTTTGGCGGTTCCAGCAAAAAAGAGCGGGCCCCGCTCCGATGCATGCGCGGTAGGCTCTGGAACAAAGCCGTGCGTACGCAGCGCTTCGAATCCATGGGTCACGCGGTCGGGTTGCGCGAACGACGCTGGTGCGATAACGCTCCAGTGGGCATCGTGCACAACGGCAGGTGGTTTCAGCAGAGTCATCGGCGTTACCAGGCCTCGCCGCGTGCGATGAGGGACGCGGGTCCGGTGAGAAACAACTCGTTGCCGAGGCTTTGCCATGCGACGGTCTGAGCACCGCCCGGCGCTACGATTTTCAGCGGCGACTTGCACTGATGAAGCGCGATGGCCGCAGTTGCCGAAGCCGAGGTTCCGGTGCCCGAGGAGGACGTGGGTCCGACGCCGCGCTCGAAGATTCGAATCTCAATTTCGCTCGATCCAACGAGACGAACGAATTCGACATTGGTCTGGTAGGGGAAATCCGGGAGCAGGCAAATCTGCTGGCCAACACTCTGCCAAGACTGTCCATCGACTTTGAACTCAGGATTGTCGACAGTGATTACGAAATGCGGATTGCCCATCGAGATTTCTGCGCCGGCGACTTGCACCCCAGCGGGCAGGGTCACGATGCGTTCTATAAGCGTCGGTATGCCCATGCCGGTGGTGACGTCGACCGAGAAGCGCTGATCGTTACGCACGGCATCCACGCGGCACACGCGCGCGCCAGCATCGGTTTCGATGTGCAACTCGTCGCCGGATTTGGCGCCGCTTTCATGCGCCATCCATGCTGCGACGCAGCGCGTGCCGTTCCCGCTGATTTCGGCCACGGAGCCGTCGGCGTTGTGCAGACGAATGCGGCCTGCGCGATCGCCGGTCCACTGAAAGAACTCGATGCCGTCGGCGCCGACGCCGGTGTTGCGTTGGCACAGCGCGCGGGTCAGATCCGCTTTGTCGTAGCCGGCCGCATCCTTTTCGGTCACGATCAGAAAATCGTTGCCGCAGGCGTGTGCCTTGATAAACGGAATCAATCTTCCTCCGGATCGCGGAACGTGAGCAGTGTGTCGATCGCTGATTCGGCGATGAGCTGTTCGTGGAGACGCGTGTGTTGCCGCTTGGTGCCGGTGATCGTGAAGCTGACGCGCTGCAGGTTGCCGATGTTGTCGGCCTGGTACTCCGCGAGGCGTTCCTTGGCCTTGTCCATCGCGTCGAGAATGGAGCGCAGCATGGCGGTCTGGTCGCTGCCGCGAGCCTCGTACATCAACGGGTAGATCTTGATGCTGGCGCGGCGTTCAAGAAAGCCGACCAACTCAAGCGCGAGAATCACGATGATAGTGGCAACGACCGCAGCAGCAAAGAGCCCGGCGCCGCAGGCCATGCCGATGGAAGCGACGACCCAGACGCTGGCGGCACTGGTGAGCCCGCTGATGCGGTTGCGATTGTGCAGAATGAGTCCAGCGCCGAGAAAGCCGATGCCTTGCACGATGTTCGACGCGACCTGCCCCTTGTTGGGGCTTGCGTCTCCGGCAAGCACGGCCGAGAGCAGGGTGAAGAAGGCCGATCCCATGCAGATGAGGAGATTGGTGCGTACGCCTGCAGCACGGCGCTTTGCTTCGCGCTCCAGGCCAATCAAGCCTCCTAAGGCGCACGCCAGCAGCAGGCGGCCCACCGCGCCATCGAGTACGATCATCTGCTCGAACCAGTTGAAGTTGAACGGAAGAGCGAACTCGGTGATGAGCAGGTTCATGGGGCTATCTTGACCGATGCTATCACCGGGCGGGTTGGGTTTTGGCAGGCGCAGTATCGGAGACGTAAACGGTGCCCGGTGGCTGGTCGGGTGCGAAGAAATGGGCTGCCGGCACAAGTCCTTGCGGGTGATGCTTGACTGCTGTATCGATCTCGTCGCCGTCAAACGCGAGCACAAGGGCGGCGTGCTGGGCGGGAGCGGCGAGAGCAGCACGATACAGATCGCCGTCGCCTTCGTTCAAGGTCTGACGGAGCGGAATCCCGGTGAAGGCGACAAGGTTGGGATAGACCGAGGTCTTCATCAGTACGGTGGCCCCGGGTGCGCGCTGCGCGAGCAGGCTGCGCAATACGGGAGGAATCTGCTCCTCGAATGGACGACGGGCTTCGATGTTCTTTGTGCCTTCGATATAGGTGAGAGGCTTCTCTGCGGTGACCTTCCAGGCGTTCCAGACGGCCAGCGAGCCGATGAGGAAGGCCGCATATTTCACCCAGGCCGGTTTGAACTCGCGCACACCTACCAGGAAATAGTGCGCCACAAACCCGAGGCTGATGGCGAAAGCGGGCAGCAGTTCCATTCCGTAGCGCGTGTTGTACCAGGAGTGCGGCCACCATTTGGGAATGAAGATGGGCACCGAGCCGTAGGCGATGGAGTAGGCGTAGAAGGGAACAGGAAGCCACAGGAGCAGTGTCCAGAGAAATGCCCGGCGTCGCGCTGAGAGGCAGCCGAGCACCGCACCGAGCACGCTGAGAACGAGCATTCGATTGCCCCACAATTCCGCGGAGGCATCGATCTCTGCCGTGCGCATGAAAAACAGGAGTGAGACCCAAGGGTCATGCCACCCTGGATGCGGCGGACCTGAGCCCGGCGTTGCGGTGCGCATCTCGATGGCTTTCGCCGAGTAGGGCCCGCGCGCGAAATCGAGCCAGTCACCGAAGACGGCGGCGTTGTAAGCGAACCAGACGATGGGCGCGGCGATGACAAGGGCCGTGGCGAGCCAGAATGTGATCGAGGTCAAGCGCCCGCGGCGAAGCAGGGTGATTCCGATCATTGCCCACGCGAGCAGGGTGAGGATCCAGCCATCGTAGCGGGTATAAACCGAAGCGACGAGAATGAGCGCGATAAGCCAGAGAAGCCGGTCGCCGCGCTCCGGATCCGCATCGAGCATACGTCGCCACTCAACGAGCCAAACAGTCGTCCAGATCAGTTCGCAGAGAAACAGCGGCTCGGTCATGGCTGTTGTTTGCAAATACAGCAGGTTCGGATTGATCGCAAAAAAGATGAGTGCGACGGTGGCGGCCTGCCACGAGAGCCATTGGCGCGCGAGGCGATAGAGGCCGAAGCAGCTGAAGAGATAGGCCAGCGCCGAAGGGATTGTGCCGGCAATGCCATCGGCCCACCAGCGATAGACCGCGACGAACGGGATCATGAGCAGATGCGGCAAAGGCAGCCATACAGATCCCAACTGCTTGAGACCCGGATAGTGCGAATCGATGACTCGCCGCGCGATGGCAAGATGTGCGACAGCGTCGCCGTAGTTCAGCATGGCTCCGTGTTGCCAACTCCACAACACGGCTGCCAGTGAAAGCACTGCGCAGCAAAGGACGACCAGAAGACCCTCTGCGCGGCGATACGGCTCTTCAGTCAAGGTGCGTCAACTCGCGGAAGAGGTTGAAGCGCTCATCGATCTCGCTGCGCGAAAGCTCTTGCAGGCGCTCGGTACCGAAGCGCTCACAGGCGAACGAGCCCATGGCGGAGCCATAGAACATGGCGCGGCGCAGGACTCCAGGCGTGAACTCTTTCTGGGATGCGAGGTAGCCGAAGAAGCCGCCGGCGAAACTGTCGCCCGCACCGGTCGGATCGACGACCTGTTCGAGCAGCATGGCAGGAGCGCGGAAGCTGCGCTCTGCGGCTTCGCTCGATCCGTGAAAAAGAGTCGCACCATACTCGCCGTGCTTGATCACAAGCATGCGCGGTCCCATGGCAATGACGGCGCGGGCAGCTTGTACAAGATTGGAATTGCCGGCCAGCATGCGCGCTTCAGTGTCGTTGATGAGCAGGATGTCGAGACCCTTGAGGACTTCGAGCAGCGCGGGCTGGTGGTCCTTGATCCAATAATTCATGGTGTCGCCGGCTACGAGTTTGGCCTGCGGCGTGGCTTCGCGAACACGCCGCTGCAGCACGGGGTCGATGTTGGCGAGAAAAAGGAATTGCGAATCGCGGTAGGCGTCCGGAATCTTGGGCTCGAAGCCGGCGAAGACGTTCAGGTCGGTCCGGAGCGTCTTGGCCTCGTTGATGTTGTCGAGGTACGAGCCCTGCCAGAAGAAGCTTTTTCCCGGTGCGCGTTCAATCCCGCGCGTATCGATTTTGTGGGCGTCGAATACAGCCTGCTGTTCGGGGCCGAAGTCCTCGCCCACGACGGCAATGACGCGGACGTCCGTGAAGAAGCTCGCGGAGAGGGAAAAGTAGGTTGCGGCTCCGGCCAGGCAGCGCTCCCGGCGTCCAGCGGGAGTTTCGACGGTGTCAAATGCGACGCTGCCAACAACAGTAATTGCCATGAATATTCAGTTTCCTTTCGATTCGACGAAGTGGGGTGGCTTCAGCGCGCGGCCTACCAGTACTTTCCGTAGAGCAGTTGCAGGCGCTCTTTAGCGGCGGCGGGGATCGCGTCCGGTTGGGTCAGCACAGCGAACTTGGCCGCTGTTGCGCACGCGCAGGTGCGGGCGACGCTCGATGTGGGGGGAAGCGCGGCGACGGCAGCCTTTACGACCTTGCATGCGTTGTCGGCGTTCTGGTGGAGGACGGCGACGATCTCCTCGATGGTGACTGCATCATGGCCCTGGCGCCAGCAATCGTAGTCGGTGACCATGGCGATGGTGGCGTAGCAAATCTCGGCTTCACGCGCGAGTTTTGCCTCCTGCAGGTTGGTCATGCCGATGACATCCGCTCCCCAACTGCGATAGAGGTTCGATTCAGCCTTGGTGGAGAACTGCGGCCCTTCCATGCAAACGTAGGTGCCGCCAAGTTTGCCAACCACTCCGACAGCGCTGCACGCCTCCGAGGCGGCGTTGGCCACCACGGAGCAGACCGGATCGCCGAAAGCGACATGGCCGACGATGCCGTCGCCGAAGAACGTCGAGACACGATGGAAGGTGCGATCGATGAACTGGTCGGGAATGACGAAGTCGGTAGGCTTGTGCTCTTCCTTGAGCGAACCGACGGCAGAGACGGAGAGGATGCGTTCCACGCCGAGTTTTTTGAAGGCATAGATGTTGGCGCGGAAGTTCAACTCGGACGGAAGAATGCGATGGCCGCGTCCATGGCGAGCGAGGAAAGCGACGCTGCGACCTTCGAGTTCGCCGAGTACGAAAGGGTCTGAAGGATCGCCGAAGGGAGTCTCGACGCGCACTTCGTGCTGGTTGGTGAAGCCGGGCATGGAATACAGTCCGCTGCCGCCGATGACGCCGATCTCTGCCTGAGCCAAATCGTGCTCCTCACCCGCGACTGAAGATGCCGCGGGCAGCTTGTGCCGCAAACATCTCAGTATAAAGGTTGGGCTTGCGAGGGATTTGCGGGGGGGGAGCGGACGGTGCGGGTGAGAAAGAAAAGCAAAAGTGCGCCCGGGCGAGGCTAGGCTGGCCCGAGCGCGCGTGCTCTCCGTGTTGATTTGTGAGTCAGGCAGTCATTTTGGCGCCGTCCGCACGGACCGGATGGTCTGCAGCGGATTCAGCGATTGCCCAGCCAGCGAGCAGCAGGCTTGGAGCAGGCACGGTTTCGGCGTCGCCGAGGGCGGCGAGAGTGGTACAGCGGATCTGCTGGTCGGGGTGACCGGCGCGCGAGACGATCGCGCAGGGAAAATCGGGAGGCAGGCCTTCGCCGAGCCACTCGAGGGCCAGAAGCTTGAGATCCCGACCCGGCATGTAGACCACGCGGGTAGAGTTCTCGCGTTCAGGCATGGCTGCAGAGTCGTGCGAGGCTGCGTGATGCCCCGTGGAAAGAATGACGCTGGAGGCAGCGTTGCGGTTGGTGAGTGAGACTCCGACGGCAGCGGCTGCAGCGGAAGCAGCGGTCACTCCGGGAACGATCTCGAAGGGAATTTTCGCGGCGGTGAGGGCGGAGATCTCTTCGGCTGCGCGGCCGAACAGAAGCGGGTCGCCGCTCTTGAGACGAATCACGCGGCGACCGCTGCGCGCGTGCTCAATCATCAGTCCGTGGATCTCCTGCTGGGTGATGTTCTTTTTGCCACAGCGCTTGCCCACGTTGACGATCTCTGTAGAAGGAGCAGCAAGGTCGAGGATCGGCTGCGGGACCAGATCGTCATGCAGGATGACGTCTGCAGACTGAATAAGGCGGAGTGCCTTTACGGTGAGCAGATCGGGATCGCCAGGGCCCGCACCGACGAGGAAGACCTTGCCGTGCTGATCGGAGGTGGCACGAGCAAGTTCACGCGTGGAGCAGGCAGGAGAATCGCAAATCTGCCGGTAGGCCAGTTCATGCAGCAGAAGCTTTCGCTCTTCGCTGCGCGGATGGGTGGCGAGGACTTCGCGGCGCAGTTCGCCGAGCTTTGCCAGCCAGGGGCCGAGGTCGGCCGGAAGCTGCTCGTCGATTTCGCGGCGGAGGCGCTGCGCGAAGGCCGGGCTTTCTCCGGCGGTGGAGATTGCGATTTGCAGATCGCCACGGTTCACCACGGAGCCGAAGAAAAAGTCGCAGTTGGGAATGTCGTCGACGGAGTTGCAGGGAATACCGCGCTCAACCGCGCCCCGATAGACGGCCGTATTGACCTCGGGTAGGTCGGTGGCAGCAATAACGATGAAGTTGCCATCGAGATCGGCGGGTTCGAATGAACGTTGACTCCACGTGAGCTGTCCTTCGACTGCGAGTCGCTGGATTTCAGCGTGGGCGCGTGGGGCAACGACATGGAGACGAATACCGGTCTTGAGCAGACTGCCGATCTTGTCGAGCGCGACAGCGCCAGCTCCGACCAGGAGACCCGGTCGGCCGTCGAGCTTGAGAAAGATGGGCAGAAGACTCATCGCTGATTCCTATTCGGCCACACCGTGGGGTACGCGTCCGCTGGGCAGATCGCGTTCCACCGCGGCCAGCAGTTCGCCGGCAAGCTGTGCGCGCAATTCGTCGTTACTGTGGCGCGCAAACCACTGGCGCAGATTTTCGTCTGTGCTTCGTCCAGAGAGATAGTGCCGCAGCAGGCGCTCAATGGCTTCGGGCACTTGGGCCGCGGCACAGCGATAGCCCACGGGCCGCGCCACGTTGGCAAACTGCCCCACTGCTCCACCGAGACAGAAGTAGTAGGCGTCGGCGAGCTTGCCTTCGTGCTTAACCTTTTTTCCCTCGATGCCGATGTCGGCGATCCAGTGCTGTCCGCAGCCGTTGGGGCAGCCGGTGACGTGGAGCCGCAACTGCTGATCGAACTGCGGAACGCGCTCTTCGAGCTCGTCGACGAGCCAGCGTGCGAAGCCCTTGGTCTCCGTGATGGCGAGCTTGCAGAATTCCGTGCCGGTGCAGGCGACGGTTCCGCGCCAGAAGTTTGAAGCTTCAACGTGCAGGCCGATCTGGCCGAGTTCCTTGACCAGTTCGCTCACCTTGGCGTTGGGCACATTGATAAACACCAGGTTCTGCGAAACTGTCGCGCGCAATTCGCCGGTACCGAAGCGCTCGGAGAGTTCAGCTGCGGCTTCGAGCTGGTCGCCGGTGAGGCGGCCGCGGAGAACGGTCGCGCCAACGAAGCTGAGACCAGGCTGACGCTGTGGATGCACGCCGGCGTGATCGCGGAAGACGTCGCTGGGCACGCTTTCTTCGCCTGCGGGTTGCAGGGTGAAGTCCAGGCGTGACTGCAATTCTTGTTCGAAGCGTTGCGGGGTCCAGCCTTCTTTCATGAAGAGATATTTGAGGCGGGCGCGATCGCGGCTTTCACGCAGTCCTTGCTGTTCGCGGAAGATCTCGGTGACCGCGCGAACCGCTGCGACGGCTTGGTCGGGACGCACGAAGAAATTGAGGCGCACGGCGAGATGGGGCTCGTTCGAAAGGCCGCCGCCGACGCGGAGGGAGTAGCCGACTTGACCATCACGCTTGGCGGGCGTGAGACCGATGTCGTTGATCTCGGGATAAGTGCACCAGGAGGGGCAGCCGGTCGCTGAGATCTTGAACTTGCGCGGCAGATTGTAGAACTCGGGATTCGCCGTGAGCAGGTGTGCGACTTCGACAGCGATTGGCGAAGCGTCGAGGACTTCGTCGGCAGCGATGCCGGCGAGAGGGCAGCCCGTCACGTTGCGGACGACGTCGCCGCAGGCGCCCTTGGGCGAGAGGCCGATGGCGTCGAGGGCGTCGACGACTTCAGGCAGGGACTCGATGGTGAGCCAGTGGAGCTGGATATTCTGACGTACAGTGATGTCGGCAAGGTTGCGCGCGTGTGTGCGGGTGATGCCTGCAATGATGCGGAGCTGATGGGCGCTGAGAATGCCATTGGGGATGCCGATGCGCATCATGAAGTAGTCGGAGGCGAGACCTTCGCCGCCCTTGCCGCCGGTGGCGCCGACGCCATCGCCCTGCGTATAGACGCCCCACCACTTGAAGTAGAGCGAGGCCCATTCGGGCACCACGCTGGTACGGCCTTCGCGCGCGAACTGACGCACTTCGTCGAAAGCTTCCCAGGGATTCTTGGCGAGCTTCAATCGTTCGGAGCGTTGGGCTTTTGTTTCTTTGGGAGCGACAGCCTGATCCATTCGACCTCTTTGAGGTAAAGAAAACCCGCGACAGCGTGAGCTGATTCGCGGGCTTTCGGAGACCTTGAAAATGAGTAGAAGTTCAGACCACGGTCACCCTTGCGCGCGAAGCGGCATACAAAGGCGACAACAGTGGCGGAACGTCATATATCGATGATGGCAGGGGGCAGGCGAATTTGCAAGGGGACTGGGTGTCCTATTGATCGCACTGCGGGCTTGAGGGGAAGGCGGCGGGTGGAGGCGGGGAACGCTCCGGGCGCCAGCGAAGCGGAAATTGTTCCACGTGGAACAATTGTGGCAATTGGCACAGATGTTTACGGCACCTTGCAGAAGAATGCAGATATAAAAGGCTACCCTTCAGATCTTTGAGACCGCCCGCCGGGACTGCCTTGATATGCGGGCTGCAGGCTTTTCTTCGATCAAAAACTATTTGCCTGACTTCGATGGGTGAGGCGGCAGGTTTGTTTCCTGGAGCGGGTTGGAGAGCACCTTGCGTGCGAGATCGAGCACAACGGCTGTGGCAGCAGGTTCGTCGACGGAGTTTTGTGCGAGGGCGTCAAAGAACTCAAACGAAGTAAGCGCTGTAAGCGCGGCTGCCTTGTGTGCGACGTCTCCAGGTCCGCCAATACGGCTCACAACACGTGTGGCGGCTCCGAGCCTGCGCTGATTGCGCGCTTCGATCACCGCACCGAACTCCGGATCGATGGCGCCGATGCCGTGGATACGGCGCAAAAGCAGGCGATTGCTTGCCCAGAAATGGCAGAAAACCTCGACAAAGCGCTCGAGCATTGCCTGGGCGGTTGGCTGTGTCATAGCCTCGCGCATCTTCTCCATACCTCCGTCGAGGGCGATCAGGTCGAAGAGTGCTTCAAGAACGGCGGCCTTGGTTCCGAAGAGATTGTGGACGGTTTGGCGGGTGACGCCACTCTCGGCCGCCAAGGTGGACATGGTGAGCTGGGTGTAGCCCCTGGACTCCAGTTGCTCGCGCGCGGCACGCAGGATGGCCGCGCGGCTTTGGTCCATCTGCTCCAAGCGCTTGCCCAACTCGTACGGGCGCTTGGAGTCTTCGAGGTTTTGTGGGGTCACAAGGCCATTCTATGGGCTCTTTTTTAATTTGACAATATGTAAAACTAAATATACGTTGATCGCTGTAGTGGGGGTTTCCGATGGCATACGGTGAAGGTTCGGTCCGGAGTCGCGGTGCGGACGGTCGTGGCATGGAGAAATACCCCGTGTGGGTGCGGGTTGGCTTCTGCGGCTGTGTGGCCGTGGCAATTGCTGCCGTGCTGCGGCGTGCGATTGCGCTCTTGGGGGCGCCGAGCCAGGGCGCTCCGCTGCAACTGGCTACGCTGGATGCTTTTTTCCGGAACCATGCAACGGTGACCTGGATTCACATCCTGTGTGCGCTTGTGTATGTGGCCCTTCTGCCGTTTGTCTTCTGGAGACGGACGCGCGGATCGAGAGGCCTGGAGCGAGTCTTTTTCGTTCTGGGCTTTGCGGTCGGTATCACAGCGTACGCGATGACGACGTACGCGGTCGGCGGCTGGATCGAGCGGAGTGCAGTCCTGGTGTTCAACACCCTTTTTGTCGTCTCGATGCTGCGGGCGTTTGTGCTGCGGCGACAGGGCGACGACGCAGCGAAGCGACGATGGATGGTGCGCGCGGTGGCGATCCTGCTGGGTATCGCGACTACGCGACCGGTGATGGGAGTGTTTTTTGCGACTGCGCGGGTCACGCATCTGACGCCGCACCAATTTTTCGGGGTCGCGTTCTGGATTGGGTTCTCAATCAACACGCTGGTTATTGAGCTCTGGCTGCGTCATCGCGGGCCGGAGGCGGGGAGGATGCTATGAATACGATCGCAACGATTCCAATTCACAAGGGCCCTCATCCGGGGATGCTGGCCACACTGTATGCTGCGCTGTTCTGCACCGGACTTTACCCGGTAACGGCGTTGTACAAGGCACCCTCTTGGCCCGGGCCGTTGGCACCGGCGTCGGAGATTATTCCCTATTTTCAGCAGTACGGCTCGCGTGTTCTCTTCTGTATCGTGCTTCAGTTGGGGGCGATGGTTTGCCTTGGGCTCTTTACGGCAACCGTGGTGAGCCGCCTACATTTTCTGGGCGCGCGTGCTGCGGGGACGATGATCGCGCTGGTGGGCGGGATTCTGGTTGTGGCGGATTCGTTTGCCGGCACGATGGCGATGTGGACGATGCTTCGGCCAGCGGTGCTTGATCAGCCATCGATCGCGCTGGCTCTTTATTACCTTGGCTTTGGATTGGGTGGTCCGGGTTTCTCGGTGCCTATGGGACTGCTGATGGCAGGGGTTTCAGTGACGGCAGCTTTCTTGAAGCTACTTCCGCGTTGGGTGATTATTCTGGGGATGGTTCTGGCTGTGGCAGGCGAGTTGAGCTGGCTACAGCTTGCGTTTCCGAAGCTGCTGTTCTTGATTCCTCTGGTCCGGTTCCCGGGATTTATCTGGCTGATTTCAGTCGGGTTTCTGTTGCCTAATGCTCGCTCGACGGAGCGGAATATCCAGGCGGCCTGAGCGGCGCGGGTGCTGTTGGAGTGCCACGAAAGGGCTGGTGAGACAGGACATAGCTGCGTGCTAGAATTCTGATCATCCCCTAGGCAGTCCCCATGACCATAGAGACCGGAAACCCAGGTGCGACGCTGGAGATTCTTTCTCGCGGAGCCGCGACGAAGGTCGTGCGCATTACCGAGTCGCCCTTTCTGATAGGCCGAGGCGCTGAGGCGGGCAATCATCTGCAGCTCGATGATCGACGCATCTCGCGGCGCTGCGCGGCCATTGTGGGCGGAGTGGACGGGTATCACCTGGAAGATCGGGGCAACAGCCAGGGTGTCTTTGTAAACGGCGTCAAGGTAGAGCAGAAGGCGCTGCAGAACGGCGACGTGATCGATTTTGGGATGGAGGACTGTTGTGAGATTGTCTTCCGTTCGATAGGCGAGCAGGTATCGATCGATGACGTGCTTTCGCGCATCGGCAGCCTTCCGGAACTAACGGGATCGCAACCGGCGGGTGGGCTGAGCCGGTTGAATCTGCTACTGGAGGCGACTTCTCTTCTGCATTCGCAATTGCCGCTCGATTCGGTTCTGGGGTCGATGCTGCAGCACGCGATCGGAATTACGCAGGCCGAACGCGGATTGCTTCTTGAGCCGAACGAGGGCGCTGGGCTGAAGGTTCGGCTGGCGCGCGACGGCAAAGGGGAGAGTCTGCCGCCGGAAAGTTTTACGCCGAGCCAGACTGCGCTAAAGCAAGCGATTGACCGGCGCGCCGCGGTGATTACCGATGACCTGAACCTGGCGGATGCGGCGCTGCAGAACGCGGCGAGCATCGTGGTGCAGCGACTGCGTGCGGTGGTGGTGATTCCGTTGTTTGCGACACTGCGCGCCAACGCCGATGAGTCGGCAGTGCTGGCGCCGGGCGAATTGCTGGGAGTGGTCTATCTGGACTCGCGGCACGTGACGGCATTTTCGGCAATCGACCGGCAGATTCTCGATGCGCTTGGGACGCAGGCGGCCAGCATTCTGGATAATGCGCGGTTGGTGGAGTACGAGCGCGAGCGGCAGAGGATGGAGCAGGAGCTGACGATTGCGCGCGATATCCAACAAGCGCTGGTGCCGCAGGGATTGCGCGACTTTCCTCATCTCGCCGTAACGGGGGGGCACTATCCGTGCCATGCGGTGGGCGGCGATTACTACGATGTGTTTCCGTTGTCGGATGACCGCACTGCGATTCTGATTGCCGATGTGGCAGGCAAGGGAATTGGCGCGGCGCTTCTGACGGCCGTGCTGCAGGGCGCGCTCTCGGGCATGACCCTGGGCGTGGACCCGGTGCGGGTCTTCAATCACATCAATCAGTTTCTCTGTGAGCACTCGGGCACCGGACGCTACGCGACGATGTTCTTTGCGATCATTTCGCGCGATGGCACGCTGGAGTACATCCCGGGAGGGCATCCTTCGCCGTTGCTGCTGCGTAAAGGCGTGGTGACGGAACTGTTCGATGGCGGGTCATTCCCTGTAGGCCTGGTGGATGGCGCAGAATATGCCGCGACGCGGGTGCAGCTTGAGCCTGACGACACGCTGGTACTTTTCAGCGACGGTGTAACCGAGGCCGAGGACGGCAAGAGAACATTATTTGGTACAGAGCGTCTTTGCGAAGCGGTAGCCGGGCGAGAGAACGATTCGATCGACGATTTGCGCCGTCATGTTTTGGATTGCGTGAATACGTGGTCGCGGGGGACAGCGCAGTCGGACGATATTACTGTGCTGATCGTGCGGTACCGGACCCCTGCCTGAGCTTGACTTTAGAAGATAGATTGAATCGATTGCGAATTCACTATGGATATTCCTGAAAAAATTGGCCGCTATGAAGTGATGGATGAACTGGGGCGCGGCGCCATGGGAAGTGTGTATCGCGCCAAGGATCCGGCAATGGGTCGAGTGGTTGCGGTGAAGACGATTCTGCCTAATGTTTTGGCCGGAGAAGACAGCGCAGAGTTCCGCGAACGGTTTTATCGAGAAGCGCGCGCAGCCGGCGCGTTGGCGCACCCGGGGATCGTGCCGATGTTTGATGTCGGCGAACATGAGGGTATCCCGTACCTGGTGATGGAATACGTGAGCGGGCAGACGCTGGCTCAGATGATGAGGCGAGGCGAGCTGTCAACTCTCGAGCGCGCCTGCGAGATCGGGCAACAACTGGCTGAGGCGTTGGCTTACGCCCATCGAAATGGCATTGTTCACCGCGATATCAAGCCGGCGAATGTGCTGATGACTTCGCGCGAAGTGTATGGAGTGGAGCGCACGAAGATCGCGGATTTTGGAGTTGCTAAGCTCACTGCGGGCGCCATGACAACCACGGGCAAGATGGTGGGCACGCCTGCATTCATGCCGCCGGAGCAGTTTACAGGCGCGCCGATCGATGGGCGAACAGACCTCTTTTCGGTAGGCGTGATTCTCTACTGGATGACGACGGGCGAACAGCCATTTGCGGGCGAGACCATGACTTCGGTCTCCTACAAGGTGGTGCACACGGATCCGATTCCGCCGAGCAAGCTGAATCCGGCGATCTCTGCGGGACTGGAGGCGGTGATTCTCAAGTGCCTCGCCAAGAACCCTGCGGAACGCTATCAGACCGGAGACGATCTTGCGCGCTCTCTGTCGGGTTTGCGCAGCAATGCGGCAACCATGGGACTGCAGCACGCGACCCCTGGGATGCCGGGGGCCCTCTCGGACGCCACGATCGAGGCCACACCGAGCCTGAGGCCTCAGCCTACCGTCCATTCTTCAGCGACTGCGCCCGCTGCGGCGAGGGCGACCGTGAGCGAATCGCCGAAGCTCCGCAGCAATACGGCGCTGATTGTGGGGGCACTGATCGTTTTGGCGGTGGGCAATGCGCTGGCATGGTTTGGGCTGCATCGCAACCAGCCCGCGGCGGCTCCAAGCCAGAGTTCTGCGGCGACACAGCCGCCCGAATCGACTGCGGGTGTGCAGCCCGTTCCTCCTGCGGCGCCGTCTACACCGTCCACGGCATCGAGTAACAAGCCTTCCGCTGCGGCAGTGAAGGAGCAGCCCGGGCCAACGGCCGCTGCACCCGTTTCGATGCCCGTAAACAAGCCCGTTGTGTCCAGTGTGGATTTCAATCCCAAGACGCTCGACCCGAAGGTCAACACGCGGCTCAAGCTGGATATGAGCAAGGTTCCGGCGGCTTTTCCGTTCCAGATTCAGATGGATGGGAAGCTCTATTACAAAGGGACGCCGGGCAATCGAGGGGATTTCGATAGCTTGTTTGCGCCGCCGGGCGTGCATGAACTGCGGATCACGGTCGGGACAGGATCGAGCGCGAAGACCTCCAGTACCGTCAGTGGCGATTTTGTCGCAAAGAAGCGGATGAGCCTCAAGGTGGAACTGCGGCCGGCGCCTACTGGTTCCGCGGCAACGCTGGATGCGGCGACTCAGGTGATCGCGACGCTGAAGCAGGACCGTTTCTTTTTCTAACAGGACTGTCACAATTGACGCGTAGGATAGCGGCAAGATTTGCGCGCATCGCGGGGACCTTTGTGCGGACGCTTTTGCAGGGCGTGCCCAGGATTCCTGCGCAAGGAGCAACCATGACATTCGCATCGGAAGAGCTGGAGGGCGGCATCACGAAGGTGGCGCTGAACGGCCGCATGGATATTGAGGGCGCCGCGGCGATCGACTTGCGCATGAACGTGGCGGCAGGAACAGCGAAGAAGCTTCTCATTGATCTGCGGGAAGTCTCCTTTATCGGGTCGATGGGACTACGGTCTCTGGTGCTGCCTGCGCAGGCGGTGAGCCGTCGCGGCGGCAAAGTGGTGTTGTTGGGGCCGGTGAAGATGGTGGAAGATGTGCTGCGGGCGAGCAATATCCAGGCTGTCCTTCCGATTCATCACGAGATGACGAACGCGCTGGCAGCGCTCGCCTAGGCCGGGGTCCGATGATTTGCCAAACCATGACCGAGCCTCTCACTCACGAAGCGCGGAGAAGGCTGTCTCTGACGAGCAGTCTTGGTGAACTGGTGCGCGTGGCTCCGTGGGTCGGCGCTCTGGCGACGGAGTACGACATTTCGGATGAGCGCCGATTCGCGATTGAGTTGTGCCTGGAGGAAGTGCTTTCGAATATCGTGCGACACGGTTATCGAGGCGAGCCCGGTCACGCGTTCACGGTCGACTTTGTGCGGCTGGGTGAAGACCTGGTGTTCGTTGTGGAAGACAATGCGCAGCCGTTTGAGCCGGCTCAGCCTGGCGATGCGATCCCCGGCGATCTGAACACGATCATTCCCGGAGGGCAAGGACTGCGCCTCTTGTATCGTTTTGCCGGATCGGTGAAGTATGAGCAGCTGGCGCAAGGAAACCGGCTCACGATTCGATTTTGACGGAAAAGGTCTGAGTAGGAACGAGACGGAACGAGGGAACAAGCAGTCCAGGGAAGAGATCAGAAAGAATGGGAGCAGAGACGTGATGATCTCTGCTCCCTTTTTGTTTGGTTACATGCCGGTGTCGTCGCCGCCCTGATCGGGATGTACAACGCGGTAGGTTGCACCTCCCCGCGACCAGACGAGCAACAGGATGTCTTTGCCGTTGGGGACCGCATGCACCTGGCTGACGAAGTTGTCGGCGCTTGCGACCGCATGCCGGTTGACTTCGAGGATGACGTCGCCGGGAGCCAATCCAGCATCATCGGCCGGGCTCGCGGGACGTACATTCTGCACTGCAGCGCCGTTGACTTGCGTTGGGATGTTCAACTGCTGGCGCAAGTCGGGTGTGATGTTGGCGACGGCAAGGCCAAGCTTGCCGCGCTGATGGTCGCCGGAGTTGTTGTTGGCGGCCTCTTCGGCTTCTTTGTGGAACTCGCCGACCGTGATCCTCAGCGTCTCCGGCTTGCCGTCGCGCAGGATGCCGACGCTGATCGACGTTCCGGGAAGGGTCTGCGAGACTGCAACTTGCAGGGCGCTGCTGCTTTCGATTTTCTTTCCGTTTAGCTCACGCAACACGTCGCCACTCTTGATTCCTGCATGGCCTGCAGGGGAATCCGGCGTGACTTGACTGACGATTGCGCCGGTTGCATCAGGCAGATTGAAGAACGTGGCATTTTCAGGCGTCACATTGTTCATGCTGATGCCGAGGTACCCGTGGTGCACGGTGCCGCTCTTGATGATCTGCTCGGCGGACGCGCGGGCGATTTCAGAAGGGATCGCGAATCCCGCTCCGGCGAAAGAGCCGCTGCCAGTAATGATGAACGTGTTGATTCCTACTAACTCTCCATGCGCGTTGACGAGCGGGCCGCCGGAGTTGCCCTGGTTGATGGCAGCATCGGTCTGAATGAAGTCGCCCGGCTTGCGCGCGTCATCGCTGTAAGGATTGGGCCGGTGCAGGGCGCTGACGATTCCGCGTGTGACGGAGAACTGGAAATAGCCGAAGGGGCTACCGAAGGCGAGGACGGTCTGGCCGGGATGAAGCTGCGACGAGTCGCCCCAGGCAATGCTGGTGAGGTTGTGAGCGTCAATCTTGATGACGGCCAAATCGTTCAGCTTGTCGACTCCGATGAGTTTGGCAGGAAAGACGCGATGGTCGTCGAGAGTGACGTTGATCTTCATCGATCCATCGACAACATGGTTGTTGGTGAGAATGTAGCCGTCGGGCGAGAGCACTACACCGCTGCCGATGCCGTGTTCAATCTGACGTTGCTGCGGCATGCCCTGCGAACCTTGCGGCCCATTCCCAAAGCCGAAGAAGCGGCGGAATTCCGGGGGCAGATTTTGCGCGCCATTTCCTGAGTCGGGACTGCCGTCATCGTCGGCCTCGTCCTCATGACCGCGCGCGGTGACAGACACGTTGACGACCGCAGGCGTGACGCGGGCCGCGACAGCTTCGACGGCGTTGTCGAGCGAAACGAGCGACGAAACGCTGGAGTCGTCGAGCGGCGCAGCGGTGCCGAGGACGCCTGCACCGCTGGCGGCATGCACCTGGTTGTGACCGATCAGGAATGCTCCCCCCACGAGCAGGGCGATGGCAGTGCCGAGAGGGAGTGCGGCTCTCTTGACTCTTGCTACTAATGAATTAGTTGATGTAGGCATGTTGATTCTCTCCGTGGTTGATGAAATGCATGGCTAAAGTTGGATGACGAACCAGCCATCGCCGAGGGGGATAGCTGATGAAGGCGTGGATGCGGAGTTCTGTGGAACGATGCGCAGGATGAGCTGCGTGAATCTAGTCTTTTGCCCGTCGCGCGTGCTCTTGCTGTCTGCCGATTGCGGATTCTTCTTCGCCGAATCTTGAGGAGCAGTGGCCTCTTGAGGAGAAGGTTGCGCATCGTAGTCGGCGATGACAGTTTGGGAAGCGGGGTTTGCCGTTTCGATCTGCTGCCATGCGGTGAAGACGATGAATTGCTGGGGGGCATCGGACTCGCGTGGACTGCTGACGAGTCGTTGCTGGGTGGAAACACCGGGCTCAGAGGAGGCAGCGCGCAGCTCTCCAACTACGGCTGTCCGCGAACGAGCCCGGCGCGCGTACGGCTTGATGATTGGAGCCGTCGGCATTTCGGCCTTCGTTTGAACGATGTGGGCACTTTGACCGCGGAGCGAAGAGCGCGGATTCGTGGGGTAGACTGCGTCGCCCAACTGTGCCTGCGCGTTGTCGGCAACGATTGTTTGGCGTGCTGTTTGAGCAGCAGCGGGCACGAAGGCAATCAACTGCGGGCAGCGCGCCAGTTCGATCGTGACGACAAGTAAGCTGCAACCAAACGCACCGAGCATGATCCGGCCCGCTGCCGGCGACAAGCGACCGGAGTTACGCAGAATCTGATGGACACGCTTCACCAATTCGGAGCGGCGTTGCCAGGCACCGAGTGAAAGAGCTTCGGCGCGTCGGGTAAGACCTCGCTCGGCGAGACTGGCGAGGCACGCGGCGTAGGCACGAGGAGCGCGGGTGATCCGTACGACGTCTTCATCGCAAGCCATCTCCCGTTCCCTGGAGAGCTGTCGGTCGATCCACCAGAGAGCGGGATTGAGCGGAAAGACTACGAGGCACAGCTTCTGGAACAGATTGGTCCAATCATCGCGCCGCGCAAGATGCGTGGATTCGTGGAGAACGATCTGTTCAAGTTCTTCAGACGATAGCTTGGGGAGGAGCCAGTGGGGAATGAGCACGCGTGGCGCGAAAAAGCCGATCACGCTCGGGCGGTCGACCGATGACGTGATGCAGACCTTGAAGGCTCGCTTCGGCGTGCGGACTGGCTGCACCTCAAGCGGCGTTGCGGTGCTCCACAAGCGGCGCAAACGCAGGATATGCACAACGAGATCTGCGGCGCGGGCGAAAGAGGCGAGCAGCCAAAGAGATGCAATGGCGATGGGCCAGCGCATGTCGAGCTGAAGCAAGGCGTGGGATGGGGCGAAGGTGTTGGCCCCTTCAGCATGCCGAGCGCCGAGCGCCGAGACGATTGCCGGTGCGAACGGCACTACGACTACGACTAAGTACGCGGTGAGCCAGAGGACAAAGCGTTGAGCCGCGGAGATGCGCGGTGAGCATTTGAGGCCGACAGCAAGTGCGAAAGTGACGGCAATGCCCTGCCACAGTCCCGTGATGGCGAACGGAGCGATCTGGCGAGAGAAAGAATCGAAGATAGAATGCAGCGCGAAGAGTGTCACCATTCAAACCTCCCCTACTGCGTCGGGTGCAGCCTTGGTGATTGCGTCTTTGAGTTGCTGCAGTTCCTCGGCAGAAATCTCCTCGTCGCCGAGAAGGGAGAGCAGGAGCCGTTCGCGCGAGTTGCCAAAGAAGCGATTCAGAACGTGGCGCACCTCGGTGCGGCTCGCTTCCTGTTCTGCGACCGAGGGCTGGTAAACGAATGCACGGCCTTCTTGCCGGTGGGTTACGTAGCCTTTTTGCTCGAGGATGCGGATGGTGGTGAGGACGGAGTTGTAAGCCAGCGCCTCTCCATTGGGCAGATCAGCGACGAGATCGGTGACTGCGGATTCTCCACGGCGCCAGAGGATCTTCATCAACCGGAGTTCGGCTTCAGTGAGCGTGTTGGATTTTCTTGGCGGCATTCTAAGTGGTTGATTCTGCTTGGACGTGCGAACTGCGCAGCGTCCTGACATCCACTATAGACGCACAACTAATGGATTAGTTGCTACGAGCGCAAATTTTATTGAGGGTGGCTGCAATCGCTGGAAAGGCTGATTTTTGGTGGGCTGAACGAGCTGGGTCAGGGGCGCGCGGAAGCGGCGGGGACAATACGGCGGTTTGATCCGGGCTGGAGGAGCGCGAAGGCGATGACGGTGGCTGGGATCAGGAAAGCGGTGGATCCGAAGACCCACATGATGACGGCGCCCAGGACTTGATCCGCGAGGGGATCGAGCGGAAGGGAAGTCGGATGCAGGAGGTAGTAGGGGTAGACAGGCCTCCCGCAGAAGGCGAGAAAAGCCGAGAGCGCGGAATTTACGAAGTCGGCGCCAATGAGAGAGATGAGCAAGCCCCAACGGTGTTTGCGCGCGGGGGCGGGCCAGGGGCGCACGATTGTCCACCAGAAGAGGAGAGAGGTGGAGAGGAAGCAGAGATGTTCGACGTCATGCCAGACTTCGTGCTCGAGGGCGAAGTCGTAGGCCGCAGGAATATGCCAGAGGATGAAGGTGAGATTCATGGCGAGCCACGCGAAGCGCAGGCGGACGAGCTGATGCAGAAGAGCGCGGAGCGGCCGGAAACGCAGCAGAGGCCCAGCGACGGCGATCCGAATTATGCGTGGCAAGCCTCGAAGCAGCGGAACAACGGGAAGGCCGAGCAGCACAAGTGGCGGGACGAGAGACATCAGAATGAGGTGCTCGATCATGTGTGCGCTCAGCAAATCGTCCGCGAGCGTCTCGAGGGGAGAGCCGATGGCGATCCAGAGGCAGGCCAGGCCGGCGAGGAAGGAGAGCAGTCGGTCAAGATTGAATTGCGCAGGGCGCGTTTTGCGCAGAGCGAACCAGCCGCGGAGATAGATCAAGGCGGTAAGACCGATTGCGAGCGTGAGGCCGATGGGGATTGACCAGTCTGCCTGCGCGGATTGGAATGCGTCGGTGGGCATGCCTCAAGGGGTCTTGCGTGTCGGCGGCAGAGGCAGGTGCATTGCGCCCGCTTGCGTGAGCACATGCGAAGCGTCGACGGCCGGAGCTTGATTGCTGTTGCCGCGCAATGTCATGAGAAACGCCACGAGCGCGCGTGTTTCGGCCGGCGAGAGCGCCTTGCCATAGGCCGGCATGTTGCCGCCGCCCTGCAAGACCTGGCGAATCATCTGATCTTCAGTCATGCGCGTTGCGATGGCATCGAGAGCGGGACCGCGCATGCCGCCATGTCCACCGATGGCATGGCAGTTGCGGCATTGCTTGTTTTGCAGGACCACTGCGCCCTGGCGCTCGAGTGGAGAGCGGCCTTTGAGGAAGCTGGCGGGCGTTGGATCAGATGACCAACTCTCCATGATCGGGCTCCACGGAGTGTAGGTACCGAGATGTGTGAACACGCCAAGCGTGACGGCGATGACGGCAACCATCAAGACGGCGACCGGACGGCGCGACCAGTGCTTCTCGCCTTCGCCGGCAACCAGAGGCAAGAGCAGCACGCCGGCGATGACGACGACTGGCGCGATAAAAATGAACGGCGTCTCCAGCTCAGGCGGCAGATAGGCGAGCACCGCGTAGATCCAGAGGAAGAAGAAATCGGGCTTGGGTGCAGTCTGAATGATGGTGGGATCGGGAATGCCCGTGGGGCCGAAGGGGCCGAACCAGAGTGCGCATGCCATCACGGACAGCAAGATGGCCGCAGAGAATACCGCATCTTTCCACGCGGCATCCGGAACAAAGGGGACGCCGGTGGTCGAGGTGAGTTCGTGGTATTCGCGATCGTAGGTAGCTTTGCTGACGATGCGACCGGGCATGGGCCACTCGTTGACGCCGAGGTGCAAGACCATCCAGACGTGCACGGCGACGCCGGCGATGAGTAGTCCGGGTATGACGAAGACGTGGAGGGCAAAGAAGCGCGAGAGTGTCTGGCCGGCGATGATGGGACCGCCGAGCATGAGGTGAACGACGTTGCCGCCGATCCAGGGCACCCGGCTCATGATGGAGGCGCCGATGCCGAGTCCCCAATAGGCATCCTGGTCGAAACGCAGGACCTGGCCGGTGAAAGCCATGCCGAGCGTGAAGAGCAAAAGGAAGACACCGATGATCCAGGTCAGTTCGCGGGGATATTTGTAGGCTCCGAAGAGGAAGACCTGCGCCATGTGGATGAGGACGATGGCGACCATGAAGTCCGATCCCCAACCGTGAAGAGCGCGCAGGAACCAGCCGAGCGTGATCTGGTGATTGAGAAACTGCAGGCTGGCCCACGCGTCGCCGGCCGAAGGTGTATAGACGAGCGCGAGCAGGATGCCGGTGACAATCTGCAGCATGAAGAGAACGGTGGCGGCGGAGCCGAATACGTACCACCAGCTTGCGCTGCGGGGCGGTGTAGGGTGCGCGGCTGCCTCGCTGATGGGCTTTTCGAGGCCGAGGCGTCGCTCGAACCATGCATAGATATTGAATGCGCTCTGTTTCAGGCCGGCCATGATGGTTTTCCCTCGTCGGATTCTGTGGGCGCGATCTGGATGAGCGGCTTTTGATTGCAGGCGTGATTGGAGAGGGTCGGCATTAGGCCGGCGTTGATCATGAGTTTGCCGTTGGCGATGGAGTATTGATATTCGAACAAGCCGCGCTCGGGCGGGCCGGACGCGCGAGAACCATCTTCGTAGTAGGCGCCGCCATGGCAGGGACACATGAAGAGGCGCGATTGCGCGAACCAGCGCACCGGGCATCCGAGATGCGCGCAGTTGATGGCGAAGACCTGAAATTGTGTTCCCTGCACCCGACGTACCCAGCACGCAACGTTGGCCGTGACGCCATCGGAGGCGGTGACGACGGGGTTGCGGTAGTCGACGAGACGCGTTTCGCCTTCAGGGAAGTCACTGATAGGACCGAGTGCGACCCAGGACTTGTACTCCTGATCGCGCTTGAGAGCCGGGCCGAGCAGGTAGCCGAACACCGGAACCGCGAGGACCGCGCCGACTGCGCCGTTGAGAACGAGGGACAGCTTGAAGAGAAAGCTGCGACGCGAGTCACGGTGGACTGGGGCACTGTACGGCGCGGGACTGGCCGCGGAAGATGACGCGAGATGGCCGGATTCGTTTGGTTCGGTCATGGCTTCTCCTTGGTCGCGATTCCGGTCGGATTGGCGGCAGGTAAATTGGCGGATTGTTGGGCGGCAAGGGCACGGTGTGCGCCGACCCAAGCGACGATGTCGGTGATCTCCTGCGACGAGAGCGCACGGCCAGGAACATAGGAACGCCAGTCGGGCGCATTGTCGTCGAGATGGCCGGCGATGACGATGCTACGCAAATTCTGATCGTTGACGAGGGTGAGATAGGAAGGGTCGACAATCGAGTGCTGCGGTGTTCCTCTCGACTGAATCCCCGTACCGTCTGTGCCGTGGCAGCGTGCGCACGCGGCAGTGTAGGCTTTCTGTCCGTCGGCGGAGTTGCCGGGTGCAGTTGCGACGTAAGGCGGAAGCGCGATCGCGGAGAAGTCCGCCGGGCGACCCCACTCGTGCATCATGCCCTGGACGAGGGCATCGACTTGCGGGTCGGTGAGCATGCCGCCTGCGCTCTGCGCGAAAGGCGGCATCAGGGTGCCGGGGATTCCTTTGGCGGCGGTGGCGCGAAGATTCTGCGCACCGGCGACGGCGAGATAAGCAGGATTGTTGAGAGGCATTGCCGCGCCGCCACGGCCATTGTCGCCGTGGCAGCCGGCACAGTTCTGCTTGAAGAGCACATGAAAGTCGAGTTGCTGGTCCGGTCGAACGACTTCTGCCGACTCGGAGGGGACTCCGTGCATCGTCGCGCACCCACAACAGGCAAGCAGAAGGGCTGCCGCGGCTATAGCCGGACCAGCGCGCAAGTGTGCGGTCATTTAGACCCTTCCGATGGCCCGTTTTCGTCGGGAGCTTCGCTAGCGTGGAGTCCGGCGCGTACGGCGAAAGGCAGTGCGCGGAATTGGGGCGTGCGCACCTTGGCCTGCAGGTTGACGACGTATCCGCAGACGAGACCGAAGGCTATTTGTGAAGGAACGAACCAATACCAGTCGATGCGCTGATTCAGGATGGGGCTGACGATACCGAGCACCGAGGAGAGCAGGCCAGTCCAAAGGAGCGGAGCGATGAAACCCGCGGTGAGAATGGGCCAGCGCGGGAACATGGGCAGCATGGCTCCGTAAAGAAGACCGACGAGCAGGGAGGAGATGGCGTGGATGGCGAGTGCAGCAAGAAAACCCCGCATGTGGAACTGTGCGAGGAATTGATCGCTCTCTCCGGCCCAACTGACGAAACCGCCGGCGGCCATGAGGTTCATGGCATACCAAAGGCTGTGATATTTGAGGACGCTGAAGATCGTTGCCGGAAAAATCATCGCGATGCCACCAGCGATACCGCCGCGGATTCCGGTGATGAACTGGAAGCGTTCGGTAGGGACGATCTTGCGGTGCATCGGGCTGATGGGAATGTACTCGATGGACTTGCTGAAGGCGGGAACCTGAACCAGTTCAGGCTCGGCTTCGACGTATTCGTGAGCCTCCACGGGCAGAACGTTACGAAACCACCCAACGCAGGACAGGAGCATGAGCAGGAGGCCAAGCAGGCTGACTCCGCCGCTGGTGACCATGCCCGTAACGAGCAGCGCAACGCCCAAGGCGAGCACCATGGGCCATGCCGTGGGCTGCGGCATGTGAACGCGATTGGGTCCGATTTCGTGTTCGTTCTGCATTCAACTCCAGGGTCGTCAGCGGCCGACGACATAGACGACGGTGAAGACCACGATCCAAACAGCGTCGACGAAGTGCCAGTAGATAGAGATGACTTCGAGGCGCTCCGCATGATGCACATTGACCTTGCCCATGAGCGCGAAGAGGAGTGTGAGGCCGAGCATGAGAAGGCCGACGATGACGTGCGATCCATGAAGCCCGACAAGCGAGTAGAACGTTGTGCCAAAGAGATTGGTACTGATGGTGAGGCCGCGATGGTAGATCAGGTCATACCACTCAAGGGCAGTCGCCGCGATGAAGATGGTGCCCAGCACAACGGTTGCCGCGAGCCAGGAGGTAAAACGTCGGATGCGGCTGAGGCGCAGATCGTGTACGGCGAAGTGTACGGTGATCGAGCTCGAGATGAGGCAGATTGAAGCGAGCCAGGGAGTCTCGAGGACGTCGCGCGGCGTAGGACCGGTGAGGCTTTTGCCGGTATAGAACAAGTATGCGACGACGAAGATGATGAAGATGGCCGACTCCGCGATGACCAGGCAGGTCATGCCCACGAGCCCGCGCGAGGGTAGCTTCCATTCCCCGATCTGTTCGTGCGGGATGACGTACCCAGCGCTCATCGCATTTCTCCAGACTCACTCATATTGCGCATCGGGCTCCTCGGGATGTTTGCGATCCCACAACGGACGACGGCTTTCCACGGTAGGCAATGTGGCGAAGTTGTAGCTGGGCGGCGGTGAACTGGTGGCCCATTCGAGAGTCCAGGCATCCCACGGATCGGGGCCGGCCTTCTCTCCTTTGAAATACGAGACGATCATGTTCCAGACAAAGATGAGTGTTGCGACGGCCTGGAAGACGGCGCCGCTGGAGACGATGATGTTCCAGATCTCCCAGCCGCGGTCGGCTTCATACGTGTAGATACGGCGCGGCATGCCCAGGATTCCCGGCACGTGCATGAAGTCGAACGTGAGGTGGAAGCCAATGAGGAAAAGCCAGAAGTGCCACGAACCGAGCTTGTCTGAAAGCATGCGGCCGGTCATCTTCGGATACCAGTAATAGAAGGCCGCGAAGATCATGAAGAGGATGGCGCCGACGAGGACATAGTGAAAGTGAGCGACCACGAAGTAGGAGTTGCCAAGCTGCCAGTCGAAGGGTGAGACGGAGAGCATGATGCCGGTGAGGCCGGCGACGAGGAACTGGAAGAGGAAGCCGATGGCGAACTTCATGGGGGTGGTGAAGTGGATGTTTCCGCCCCAAAGGGTCGCCAGCCAATTGAAGATCTTGATGCCGGTGGGAACCGAGATGACCATTGTGGAGAAAGTGAAGAAGGCGTTCGGGCCTGCTCCCATGCCGACGGTGAACATGTGGTGTGCCCAGACGCTGAGGCTGACGAAGCCGATGCCGACGGAGGCGGCGACCATGGCTGGATAGCCGAAGATGGCCTTGCGTGAGAAGACGGGGATGATCTCGTTGGCGAACGCGAAGGCAGGCAGGACGAGGATGTAGACCTCGGGATGGCCGAAGATCCAGAAGAAGTGCATCCAGAGGACGGCTGAACCTCCGGCTTGCGTGTCGAAGAAATGGCCGCCGAGATAGCGATCGATGCAGAGCATGATCTGCGCGGCAGTGAGCGGGCTGATGGTGACAAAGACCAGTCCGCTGGTGACCAGATAGAGCCAGACCAGCAGCGGCATACGACTGAGCTTCATCCCCGGGCAGCGCATGCAGAGCGTTGTCGCGACAATGTTCAGTGCGGTGCCAATCGAGCCGATGCCGCTGATGAGAATGCTGAGGGTCCAGTAGTCGGTGGAGTGGCCCGGGGAGAAGACGCGTGCGGTGAGCGGGGCGTAGGCGAACCAGCCGACATCGGGTGCTGTGCCAGCGCCATAGAGGCCGCTGCCGGCGAAGTAGCTGAAATAAAGCAGCAGGCCACCGAAGGCGGCGATCCAGAAGCTGAAAGCGTTGAGGCGCGGAAAAGCCATGTCGCGCGCGCCAATCATGAGTGGAACAAGATAGTTGCCGAAGCCGAACAGAATCGGCATGCCCACGAAGAAAACCATCGTGGTGCCGTGCATGGTGAAGAGGCGATTGAAGACCTGTGGCGAGACGAAGGTGTTGTTGGGAACGAGAAGCTGGATGCGCATCAAGATCGCTTCAACGCCGGCGATGACGAGGAAGAAGAGTGCGTAAGCGATGTACATCAGGCCGATCTTTTTGTGGTCGACCGTGGTGACCCAATCCTGCACGTGATCGAGCCATCCGCGTTGAAGGGCGGGATTGACTCTGATCTGTGTTTGCGTCGCCATGTTTTCCCTCGTTGCGCCTCAGCGAAGCGTGCGCAGGTATTGCGTTACGGCATCGAGATCGTGGTCGTTGAGATGCATGGCCGGCATCAACACTCCCGGCTTGAACTGTGCGGGGTCGTCGATGAAGGCGCGCAGATTTTGTGCGTTGTTGGGTACAGAGCCGGAAGCGATGGTATCGCGGCTGGCGAGGTGCGAAAGATTGGGACCAAAGGTGCCGTGCGCCGATGTTCCTGAGATGGTGTGGCAATTGACGCAGGCATTGCCTTCAAAGACGGCCCGGCCGGCTGACACGAGCGACTCTTGTGTCGCGGTTTTTTGCTGGTGTGCTACCCATGCAGCGAAGTCTGCCGGGGAATCCGCATAGACCCGTAGGAGCATTTTGGCATGTTGTGTGCCGCAGTATTGGGCGCATTGGCCGAGATAGAGGCCAGCCTTCTCGGGGTCAATCCACATGGTATTGACCTTGTTGGGAATCAGGTCGAGTTTGCCTGCAAGGCGCGGAACCCAGAAGCTGTGATCGGTATCGGCAGACGACATGGTGAGGTAGGTGGGGGTTGGTTGTTTCGCATCGCTGACTGGAATATGGAGCTCGTTGGCGGTAACGATGCCGAGCTTGGGGTAGCGATATTCCCACCAGAATTGATGGCCGATGACGGTAACGTCGAGTGCGTTGCTCGGCTTTGCAGCAGTTTGGGTAACGAAGATGACGCGCGCGGTCGCCAGAAAGAGGACGACGACGATGAGGATGGGCAGGACTGTCCAGGAGAGCTCGATCTGGGTGCTGCCGTAGATCTGTGCCGGCTCACGTTGCGTATAGCCCCGCCGGTGACGGTAGCGAATGAGAGTGAAGAGAAGGAGGCCGGCAACGACGAGGAAGATAGTGCCGCAGATGGAAAGAACCAGCACGGAGAGGCTGAAGATGGAGTGGGCAGGAGTTGCCTGAGGAGAGAAGATGCTGGTCGAAGAAGAATCGAATATCGATGCAGCTTGCCGGAGCGGTCGACTGAAATGGCGAACAAGCCAAGGCGCGAGAAAGTCATCGCCGGACCGGATGAGGCGGCGCCCTGCAAGCATTTCTGGAGAGAACAGCATCAGCATCCTCATCCGCATCTTCGCGGTCTTACGGAGGCTTGAATCGGATCAGGGTCAGCCGGGGCTGACCTCGCCGAATTCGTGTCGAAGCGTCATGCAGCCACTGAGTGCGATGCGATGAGGAGCGTCGGCAAAGTGGCAATGGAGTTGACAGCAGACAGAACCGATGCGGCCGGGACGATATTCATCCTTTGATCGGGGAAGTTCCGGCGCTTAAAACGGCACGAGGTGAGCTTAACACTTCGACGCGGGGCGTGGGAACGGGAGGGCCACTGCTGCAGCTCGCGCTGTGCCACGTCGCGAGATGGCGTATCGGGACGCCTCTTTCTGTTCTCTAGACCGGGGAGTCAGACGCCGACGCGCCGCAGTCCGTTCCAGCACTGCGAGTCGCAATCATCCCGAGCAAATGGAAAAGGAGGATGCTACGTCGTCAGGGTGTCGCGGTTTGGCTGATCTGCGTGGGCTTTTGTGTTGGCTGCGCGAAATAGCCCTTCTTGGTGCGGACGGTGAACTTGCCACGCCGGACGGGTTTAACTTCGACGCGGATCGCTCGATAGCCGCCGAGGCTCGCCGATTTGGTGGAACGATAGTCGATGACGTATTGATTCCGGATGTCGTGGGCAACTTCTGCTGCGATCGCATCGAGGTCGTTTACCGACCGCGGGAAGTAGGCGATGCCTCCGGTTTCCTCAGAGAGGGATTCGAGCGCGTTGCGGGCCTGGTCAGCCTCGCGCTCGTCGACATCGAAGAGCAAACCGATGGTGTAAACCACGGGGCCGCCAAGGTTCTGCACACGGCGCACTGCTTCGGCGAGCGTGAGGCGCGATGCGTTGTCGGCGCCGTCGGTAATGATCAGCAACGCTTGTTTCCGCTCTTTGGCGTGTTTGACTAATTCATCGGCAGAAGCAGACACGGCGTCGTACATCGCGGTGGTGCCTTGCGCGTCGTTGCGCGAGAGGCCACGATTCAGCGAGACGAGATCTGACGTGAATCCCTGATCTAGATACGCGTGCTCAGAGAAATTGACGATGAAGGCTGTGTCCCGGGGATTCGAGGCCTTGAGAAGTTTGAGGGCCGCGGTGCTGACGGCTGAACGCTTATCGCGCATTGAGCCGGAATTGTCGACGAGTATGCCCATGGACACGGGGGTGTCTTGATGGACGACCGAGTTGACGGTTTGAGGAACGCCATCTTCCCAGACACGAAAATCGTTTTGACTGAGATCGTCGACAGTGTGCCCGTCTTCGTCGATGACCGAGCAGTTCAAAAGAACTTCGTCCACGTTGGCGTGGAGGGTATAGACGCCCTTCTGATCTTTTTGAATTTCTCCTGGCTTGGAGGCCGCAGTCCCATTGGAGCCTGCCGTCGCGGTTGTGGGTACCTCGTCCGGGTCGGGAGAGGGAATGGGATCGCGATCGACATCGAGGCGCTGCTGCAACTCGGGCCGGGTTGGGTCGGTGACCTGGTTAAGCGAAGATTGCGCCGATGGCGGCTGCGGCGCGTTTTGCGCATGAGCGTCCAGGGCGAAACCAACGAAGCAGAGAAGCGCACCGACAAAGGTAAGCCGCATGCAGCGCGAGTTCGATAGGGGCTTGGTCGACATAGGACAGGTAATGGGAACCGACGTCTGTTTAGATGCGCGTCACAGGAAATGTGTTTGACGGGGAGGGAAGATCTGGCGCGGTTGATGCTTGCTGAAGAAAAAAGGGGCCCCGTGGGCCCCTCTTCCATCAGGCTTTTCGGGCTGGTTGGCCTTCTCAATGCAGATGGAATGCGACTTCGATAATCATTTGTACGGCTACGGGGTGGCCTTGATATTGGGCTGGACGGAAACGGTATTGCCGCACCGCTTCGATGGCTTTCTGATCCAATCCCATGCCGAGATGGCGGGTGACGCGAATGTCCTGCGGATTCCCCTGCGAGTCGACGATGAGCTGGATAGAGATAGAGCCTTCGTAATTGGCCTGGCGCGCTTCGGGGGTAAACTCCGGCTGAACTGCATGGACGACTTGCGGAGCACTGACGCCGCCACCGACACTCATCACTCCGCCGCCATAGCCTCCGCCCATCCCGGGCCCTGCACCGGTGCCATGGCCACTGCCGAGACCTCCACCCAGCCCATGACCGAATCCTGACCCGCTCCCCGAGCCTTGCGACGCGAGGACAATTTGAGGCGAATCGGGTGCGCCCAGGTGAGCAGGCGCGTTGCTCGCTGGTATCTGCACTTGCATGGTTGGCTCAACTGCGAGCTTCGGATCTTGAATTCTGGCCAGCTGAGGAGCAAGCAATTGAATCTTGGCTACCTTTGGCGGCTGTCCCTTGGTTGGCTCGATGATCTCGTGTGCCCCGCCACCTCCACCGCCGCCCATGGCTTTGGCGACCGGCATGATCTTTGGCGGTGGCGGAGGTGCATAGAGCGTGAAGTCAACATCCGTAACAGTAGTTGCAGGTTGAATAATGGCTTTTGGAACACGGAACCCGAGGAAGAGAATGGCCGAAATAACGACGAGATGAACGACGAAAGAGACGACATTCGAAGTACGGTCCTTTTGAGCTGTCAGCGTATCGAGGCCCTGGAAGGACAGCGAAACGGGCGCTGCATGCGGTTTCGCGACGAGATGAGGGAGAGCGGCTTTCGTGGGGAATTCTATTGAGCGCGGTTCGAGAGCGAGAGAAGAACGGGTGTAGAATTCCGTCTCGCGCGGTGTGTTGCCTGTCAGATTGGAGCGACTTGCTTCACTACCGCGAGCGGTCGATCTGGTGTTGCGGAAATTTATGGAGCCCATAGGTATTTGCCGGAAAGCTCCGGCATCCCCCTCTCTTTGTGCAAACCAAGGTTGAATTTGTGAACGAGCACTACCAGATTCCTTTGTCGCTTCCTGTCAGCTTTTGTCCTACGACGGCGGCTGTTGCAAGCCACGGCAAGAGAGAAAGCCGCGCACCGTTGTGGATCTCGCCGCGCGAGAAGATACCGGCCAGTTGCGAGCCATAGAGTCGCGCCGATTGGGGCATGATGGGTACGCGAAGAAAGCTCTTGGCGTAGTAGACGTATTCTCCGCCGAAGCGCGCCGCATCGAGAACGAACCTTGGTAGATCGAGGCCGATGCCGCGATAGCACTGCGCGTAATCGGACACGATCGCAAGATAGGTGGCGACGCCTTCCCAGATTCCGGCAATCGAAGCTGCCGCACGGAGATGCTGATAGTCGATGTTGCCGACGTCGGCGAGCGAGGCCGTATCGACGATGTCGCACAACCGGAAATAGAAATGGCGGTACATGCGCTGGAGCGTGGAAATCATCAATCGGTCGGAGACCGATGCGGTGCGGAACGACTGGCCGCCAATAAGAATCCAGCGCGCGCGGTCGAGCAAGGAATTCGCAATCTCCACCTGCTCACCGGTCTGGCCCAGGCGGCCCACATGCACCTCAACGGCTTCAGGAAGGTTCGGAATCAGGAAGTTCCATTTGTGTGCCAAGCGATCTCCCCAGCTGCGCGGAGCGATTTCGGCGTGGAAGACGGATTGCATCAGGCGGACAACGTCGGCCGCTTCCGAGTTCGTGAAGAGATCCAAGTCGCTTCCGAGGTCGGGCCAATGGTCGAGCGACTTGATGACGGCGACCTTGCAGCCGTTCTGTTCGAGAGACGTGCAAATCTCGTGGAGGAACGCCGTGCCAGTTGCGATGCGCGCGCGTTCGGTTTGTAAAGCGGACTGTGCCCACACCGCACGTAGAGGATCATCGTGTTCGGAGACGAGGGTGAGAAACGCCTCGAGACCGCGCACGATGACGTGGTTTGAGCTGGCCAGGCGGACCATGTCATCGAACTCGGCGTGGCTCAGGTTGAGCAGCTCCTGTTTCAAATCGTCTCCGCGTGCAGAGGACGCAAAGCCGCAGGCAGGAAGCAACACAAGACTAGAAAGGAGTTTCAACGATTTGTGCGAGGGATGTTGCGGGTTGGGCGTTTGCATGTGTTTTGTCGTCCCTATTGGGGTGATTGCTGCGTTGGGGCGGCTTGCATTCCGTCGCTGCGGGGAGTTAACTCTACGGGGCCAGTCTGGCTGTGACGCTGGCGGCTGTATGCGGCCAGGGCACCATCCATTTTTCGGTCGCTGTCGGTCGCCACAGAAGATAGCGCGTGGCCCTCGGCGGAACGATCGGTCGCGAAGCCTACCTTGTTGTTGCCGTCGCCTGCTCTTCGCGCTTTCTCATAGAAGAATTGAGCACTTTCCAGGTCCCCTTCCTGCTCCGCGACGTACCCGCGATTATTGAGCGAGAAAGCGTTGGACGGATCGAGGGTGTAGGCATTCATGAAATCCGCCTTTGCCGCCGACGGGTCATTCTCATTCGCAGCAGTTACTCCGCGCATGTTGAGCAGAGCTGCCTGCATCTCGTTGGAGTTCGCGCCCCTCATTTTGATCTGAAGTCGCTTGGCTCCTGCCTTCGCCATATCCTTAACGGGCTTGCCTGACCACGAGTGATCGAGTGTGACAAGCACGGGATCGGAAGATCCGGAAGCGGCAGCGGTCTCATAATCTTTCAATGCGGCCTGAACATCTCCATCAGCCTCACTGGCAACGCCGAGATTGTTCAGCGTAAATGGATTGTGCGGATCGAGCGCGAGAGCCTTTTGCAGCAGAGTTGCGGCTTCGCGCGGGCGTCCCAGTGACACGAGGCGAATCGCGTCTACGTTCAGGCGATTCACGCGCATTGGCAGATCGTCGAGGCCATCCAGCGCTGCCCGCATGGGTTTCTTCTCAAGGCTCTTGGCATTGCTTAGATCGATTCGTGCGCTGCAACTTTGTTCGGAGGCGAGCGCATAGAAGGTGTGCGCGCGATCGAGCTGGCCCTGCTGCTCTGCAATGAAGCCGAGGTTGTTCAGCGTGAAGGGATCGGTTGGATCGTAGAGATAAGCCTTGTAGAAGAGCTTTTCGGCCTTGTCATATTGCCGCTTGTTGACGGCCTCAACGCCTTCTCGGTTGAGGTGCTGCACGGGGCTGAGAGAACTGCGAGCGGGGATTTTGATCTTGACATCACCTGCTGAAGCTGCAGGCGGCAGTGCGATGACCGCAACCGCAATGACTGCCATCAATTTGATGATTGGTGCGCTCATCATTGGGTTCTTTCTGCGTCCCGAAGAGGAATTGATTTGTCGCTTACAGGAGCACAATTTATTGGATGCAACCTGCGATGGCGTGTTGCTCTGGGAGCTTGCGTGCAAACAAGCCACCTTTGTGGGACATCAAGCCATCTAACCAACCGAATAACCTTGGATGTGAGCGTGCGCGCATGAAAAGGCTTCTTGTAGTTCTTTTGAGCGGTCTTGGCAGCCTCGCAGTCCTGCAGGATGTGCAAGGGCAGACACTGGCTCCGGCCCCTCCCCTGCTTGCATCGACTGGAACTCCCTCTGTTTCGTCGGATATCCCCCCGGTTCCCAGGGGGATAAGCACTGTTTTCGGAGGCGAGATTCGAGCGCTGGACCCTGTGCGCGATCAGCTCACCTTGCGCGTGTATGGCGCGCACCCCATGAAAATTCTGTTTGACGAGCGCACCCAGGTCTATCGCGATGGACAGAGGGTGTCGCTACGGGCGTTGAAGCCTGAAGAGCATGCTTCTGTTCAAACGACTTTGGATGGGACGAAGGTGTTTGCGCTGAGTATCCATATGCTCTCGCATTCGTCGCAAGCGACATATGAAGGGCGTGTGGTCGATTTCGACGCCTCCAGCGGCGAACTCACGGTTGCGTCCGGTCAATCCCGTCAGACGCTCAAGGTGCTGGTGCAAGGCAACACGGCTTTTATTCATAAAGGTCAAGTGACGTCGACTGAGGCGCAAGCCGGGCCAGCGGATCTGGTGGGCGGTACATTGGTTGGCGTGGAGTTTGTGACGGAAGGGAAGGATGATCCGGTTGCGAGCCGCGTGACAATCCTGGCGGTGCCGGGGGCCACCTTTGTCTTCAGCGGCAATGTCAGCTTTCTCGATGTCCACGCCGGCGTGCTGACACTGGTCGATCCGAGAGACGATAAGAGTTACCAGGTAGCCTTCGATCCGAGTCTTTCGTCGGCGCAGGGTCTTCGCATCGGCGACGATATCCGGGTGGTGGCGAGGTACGATGGGACTCGATACACTGCCACTGAACTGGGAAGAAACTAAGCACGGATTCAACCCGTCCTCCAAATCCAAACCCTATTGTCCTTCGATGGGCCGGTGCGCTTGCGCCCGAAGTTTCTCTGCCTTGTGGGCGAGGGGACTTGAATTTTCTTCCCGTTTCTCTCGACTCGACTGCTTGCGTCCGATTCAGTGGCATGAAATTCGAGAAACAGCGTCGGCTGGAAGCGGCTGATGAGCAGTCTTCGCGCGCGCGACGAGAAGTCTTTGGGGATGGAGTCCGATGGCGACAAGAAGCAGGACGCTAGGAGCCGGGAGCGAATTTGTCGGGGGTGCACGAGTTGTACCCGAGAGACTGATCGCTCACCGGCGTCGGCGGAGTCGGTGGAGTCTTCCAAGGCACATTTGTGAAATCGAAGAAGTCGAGTAGATTGGGCTGTGCTGCATCGCGAGCGGTGAGGTGGGCCGAACTGCCGATGAAGCGGCTTTCGACGAACTTGATTACAGCCGTGTGATCCATGGGAACGTGCGACACATAGTGCTTGCGCGTGAAGGGCGAGATGACAATGTTGGGCAATCGGAACCCGAGCTGAGCGGCAAACCCCTTCTGCGCGGCTGCGTCGGTGGGGTTGGCCCCCGGATCTGTGGACGCAAGATCGCAATGGATCGTTGCTATGCCACCCGGAGCGAGGCAAGGGCTATAGCCGTCAGGATTGACCGCGATCGAAGAGATGTCGGGCAATGTGCCAAGGGAAGCATTCGTATTCACGTTCGAATCGCCGGGCACGGGTGGCACGTGATCGTAGGGGCCGCCACCTTCGTCGTAGCTGAAGAAGAAGACGGAGTCGGTCCATGACGAACTTGCCATCAGAGCATTGACGACTTTTGCTGCCTGCGCCTGGCCGAGAAGGATTGATTGACCTGAGCCGGGATGTTCGTCATTGTTTCCGTATCCCGCCTCTATAAAGGCGAAACTGGGCAATGTGCCATTGGTGAGATCAGTGAAGTATTGCGAGAGGGGCGCGATGTGGGTTGGATCGATACAGAAGGAGTTCGACGAATCGCCCACGACGCTGGAGGGCTGGGTGGGTGCTGTACAGGCGGTCCCGGTTGGATTCTCGTAAAGGTATTGATAGGAGTATGTGAGATTCGAGAAGTCGGTCGCCGGGTACTCCGCGCTGGAGCCGCCTGTGCAGTCATCTTCTTCGAGACAGAATCCCTGCGTGACCGTGTAGTAGATCTTCCAAGTCACGCTGGCCTGGTCGAGTTCCTGAAAGATGTTTGGGATGTCCAATTGACCCAGCTTGTCGTCCCCGCCGGGATCTTTCACTAGACCCTGCGTAGTGCCGCCTGTGAACGTGGCAATACGATTTGAAATGCTCTTGCTGGCGACAGGCGAGAACCAACGATCAGAAACGGCGAACTGCGAAGCCATGTAGTAGTAGTAGTTAAGAAATGTCTCGTCGTAGTATCCCATGGCTCTTTGACCCGTGGTATCAGTGAAGTTGCCGGCACAACTGCCTGCGGAACCCGGCGCAGAGCAACTGGCATTGTATCCCTGAGCATTGTGGACGAAGCCATCCATATTGATGGTTCGCGTTGTGGCGAAGTCGTAGCGATTTACGTCGCCAAAACTGGCCAGCCAGTCGGAACTCATGTCGTCTACACAACTGCTGGTGAATTTGAACAGTGGGAAGGTAGCGCCTTGATCGTCTTCGTTATTGGTCGAGGTGAGTTTGTCGTCGATGCCATCGATCGAATATTGTTTGCCGTCGTCTCCCATGGTCCAGCCATTGTTGGCGCGGTAAGGATTCAGCATTCCGAAATAATTGTCGAAGGTGTGATTTTCCTGAAGCATAAAGATCACGTGATCGACCGACGTAACGTTCCCGGTGCCGCCTCCGCCACCTGTTCCTGTGCCGACGGTTACAGTTGTTGCAGCCGTTACATCGCCGGTCGATCCGGTAGCCGTTGCGGTGTACGTCGTAGTGGCGGTGGGACTGACTTTCTGCGTTCCGCCGTATTGCGTGAGTGTGTACTGACTACCGTCGGAGCCTGCAACCGCGACCTGGGTTGCGAAGGTCGCTGTGACACTGAGAGTGGAGGAGCCCCCCGTCGCAATCGTGGCAGGACTGGCAGTTATGCTGACGGTTGCCGGTCCAGAGGAGGCATTGTTTTTCTGAAAGAGACTGCAACCGACAAGGAAGGGAACCAGAAGGGCTGGCAGGATTGTTTGAAACATCTGCCGGTTCGATGGGACAGGCATCTTGGACAAGTGGCCTCCTTTGTCTCGCGCGAAGGCATTGAGTTCCCGCAAGCGTTGGGAAATCGGTCGGCGCTCTTTGGTGGCGCCGTGGACGTGAGGTGAAACGCTTGTCGCGCACCTCACAATTGTTGCGATGGCAATCGCTCCGCGTTAAGTTTGATGCTTTTTGACATGTTGGAAGATGGCCGAGACTCGAGAGTCGTTTCGGTCAGCTTCGTGTGGAGGACGCTTGGAATCAATACCGGAAAAAGCCATCACCTCTTCGTCCCCTTCGGCCGTCATGAGTGCAAACTCTGCGATTTCGGCTTGCGAGTTTAAAGAAGGCCGGCCGTTATGTTTGCGCGACTTGAGCAGCTTGCTCTTGTGGCGGTGCAGTTCAAACCAACGCAGATAATTGCCGACCACGTTGGACATGGTCATCTCGAGGCCGGCGGCAAAATTATGTTCTGCCATGGCCCGTTCCATCTCCTCCGACTCGAGAATCGCGACGAGTTGTCCAGACAGGTCGTCTGCGTCTCCGAGTTTGTAGAACCGAATAGCCATGTCTTCGTCGGCAGCCATCGCCCTGAAGTCATGAAGGTCGGCCGAGACAATCGGCAAACCATATTCGCATGCCTGATGTGCGGGGCCACTGGAACCTGTTGCTGAGTCGTAGGGCAGGACAAGGACAGAGGAAGTTGCGAAGAGGGTGGGGATGTCTTCTTCGGGGACATACCCGCGGAATTCGATGGGCAAATGAGATGGCTGTGCCGCGCGAATTGATTCCCAATAGCCGGGCTTCGTGTGATGATTCGCTCCCGCAATGATCAGCCGCGCATTCGGAATTTTTTCGAGGACGAGAGGAAAGGCCTTCATCAGCGTCTCGAGCCGCTTGTAAGTTCCCCAATGTCCAATGGCGAGAAGGCGTCTTTCAGGATTTCCGCGGAGGCCGAAGTCGGGAGGAGTGGGAACAGTAGCGAATGTGCCGTGCGTCCCAAGGAGGACGTTCTGCGCCGCATACTTGGTCATGAGTGTGCGGTGATAATTCGGGAGCAGAACCGACACGGAGTTAGCCCGCAGCAAGGCGCGTGTCGTGAGATCGGTGCCAAGACGAAAGAGTTTCTCGCGCTTGACGCCGGCCGCTGCAAAGTCGACATGCTCGATGATGTGGTGCAATGTGATGTGGGTATAGAAGCCAACCGCCCGTGTGAGTGCCGGCGTCGTCAGCCCTGCAAAGGCAGCGAACGGGTTTTGGGGGGTTGCGAAACTTGAGAAGACGAGATTGAACCAGACCACGTCTGGCTTCAACTTGCGAATTGTCTGCAGAAGTCGCACGGGCGTCGACAGACTTCCAAACTTCCAGCAACGAATGACATTGAAACCGGGCAGCTCGGATTGTTTGTCCGCGGAGAGAGGCTTGCCGTCGGCATCGGTTGCGAAATCGTACTTCGTCAACTCGTCTGCCAGAACGAAGAGCTCGACCTCAGAGCTTCTTTGCAGTTCTCTGGCAATATGAAAGGCATATTCGTTCAGCTGTCGTCCGCTGGGAGGAAAGGTCGCAACAAGGCAAATTCTCATCTCATATCGCTCTCAAAATACGCTGATCTGTACAAAGGGCCGGAACTGCTCGCTGCCCGACCCTGAGAAATTAAAGAAGCTCTCCTGTTGGATGCCTGCGGAGAAGCGAATGGGGTATTTGATCGTGAGGGGTTCTGCATCTTCGTTGAACTTGTGTTGAAAGGGTTTTGCGTAAGAAACAGAAAAGCTGTTCTGGGTGGCGTCATACACATGAAAGTCGCGGGTGCTGGAGTAAGCGCTGGAGAATTTGACTTCCCAATTGCGTTTCGGAATGAACTCGACAGTGCCGGCGGGACGCAGGTTTTGGGCGATTCCAGAATGACCATTTTCTGTACGCCATGAACGCACGTCTTCGAGGACGGCGCGAATATTCAACTTGTCGGAGAATCTGCGCTCAAGCCCGACGTACGACGATGTGTAATAGTTCTCAAAATCACCCGGAGAGAAAATTTGCGCGGTCGAGCCCCAGCCTGTGACCATTGCTGTTTTGCCCCACGGCTTGCCGACGCGGAAGTCGAGAGCCCCGGTTACCTGATGAGAGCTGAGAGGAATTTCAGTAAACGGGCCCCATTCGCGAATGATGTAGCCACTGAGCGAAAGTGCATTGAAGAAGGAACTCGTGGAGACATACCCGAAGACCCGAAAGAGATTCTGATTCATCTCGATCGGCGAGAGGGAATCGCGGCGAATTGTTTCCTGGACGCCACCATTGAAAACGGCGACATTTGAGCCGAGATGGACGATAGGGCTAAGCCCGAAGTTAAATGCGTAGTCTGTCGTGTTGCGATCGACAACTGAATTCGTGGCTGGAACCGAGATATCGCCGCGTGCATTGCGAAGCTGAAAGAATCCGCCCGGCGTGGGGAGTGGACCGAGGTGGAGATGGAAAGCGTCTGTCCATTGCGTTTGTATGGACGAGCGCGGCGGAGGCAGGAGCGAAGTGTTGGTGCTTGCGACGGGCAGCGTAGCGTCGACCTTGGAGTCGAGCACGTAGACAGTTGAATCTTCAAATATCGGCTCAATGGTGAAATCGGACAGCACGCTGAGCACTGGAGTGACGCGGTACCCTTCGTCCGCACTCGCCTGCAGCATTTCCTGTTCCGCGGTGTCGTCTTTGCCACCTGCGTTGCTGGCTTGAGCGAATGAAGTAAGGGCCTGCGCGCCCTGGTGTTCCTGCCGGAAGACGTTCGCTTCTGCAATCAGGAACTGGTAGTCGGGGGCGTCGTCGCCTTCGGCGCTGACCGCGGCGAGCTCGGCATGGGCGCGCGCAGTATCGCCCAAGGCAAGATAGTTGTTGGCCATGCCCACACGCACCTTCACATCCGGCGCTCCGGCGGCCTTGGCGCGCTCAAGATAGCTTTGCGAGAGGCTGTAGTCGTGTGTGGCACGAAAGACGTCTGCCGCGGCGATGTATTCGTTCCCAGTTGCGGGCGCTGTATCGCCTGCAGCGGCTTCCATCCAGCCCAAGGCGATCTGGCGGTCTGCATCGTCAAATTTACCTTGCTGGGTCATCAACTGGGCAATCGCCAGACGGACTCCGATGCGATTGGCTTTGGGTGTATCGAGCGCCGTTCTAAAGCGGTCAAGCGCGGCATTCTGGTCCCCCAGGGTGCTGAGCGCTTCACCGGTAGCGAGGAAGACCTGGGCACGATCATTGGGCGACTCGGACCGCGCATGCGACTCAGCAGCTCGAATAAAATCCATCGTCTTGTCGTAATCGTCGAGGCTGGCGTAGGAGCGAGCAAGCATGGCTTCGACATGTGGATTGTTGGGCGCGTGCGATTCGGCGAACTCCAACTCTGCGATTGCCTCGTGATAGCGACGCTGCGCGAAGAAAGCGCTTCCGAGGCCAAGATGCAGGCCTCCGTCATCGGGTGTGAAACGCAAAGCGGCTTTGTATTCTGTGACAGCCTTTGCGAGGAGTTCTTCGCGGCCATACGCGGTGGCCCGAATCACGTGTACGTCTCTCACGTCTCCCATGACCTTCTCGGCAAGGTCGGCCTGACGGACTGCGGCCTGGGGTTTAGACAGATCGAGGTTGGCATAGGCAAGGCCAAGGTGTGCTTCACCGTCATTGGGTTCGCGTTTGAGAGCGGCCTCGAAGTCTTCCGCCGCCGGCTGGGGCTGATGTAGGTCGTTCAGCATGTAGCCACGATTCACATAAGCGGTCACGACTTCAGGATCGCGCTCGAGGACTTCAGTGAAGTCTTTCCTGGCCTGTTCGCTGAGGCCCTGATGCTTGTGAACGTAGCCCTGCAGCAGGGGAATATCGGGCTCTTTGGGGAGGACTTCGTTGTATTTCGTCGTCAGGTTGAGCAGGTCGTCGTACTTGCCGAGATGGAGCAGGTCGTAGCCCAGGTAGACAACAACGTCGCGATCTTTCGGCAGCGCCTTGATCGCATTTTCTCCTACGACCGCCGATTGCTGGTAATCGCCTGAAAAGCTGAGGTAGCGTTCTTTCTCGCGCAAAACCTGGGGCTCACCCGACATGCTCGTGGTGACGCGGCCCAACCACTCTTTTGCCAAGGGCAGGTTGTGTGCCTCGATAGCTGCGTTCATGCCACCGGCAACGATCAAAGCCGTCTGCGGGGAATGTTTGTATCCCTCGCTATACGCCTTCTCCGCCTTGGAATAATCGCGACGAGCGGCGTAGAGGTCACCGAGCGCAAGATAGGGCACGTACAAGGACGGGTCGGCCTGCGCGAGGCGTGCGAAGTATTCTTCCGCATCCTGATCGCGGCCCGCGGCACGTGAAGCATAACCAAGGGAGGTCAGCGCGAACCGATTCTTAGGATCGGCGACGAGGATCTTCTTGTATGCGGCGATCGCTTGTTCTGTCTTTCCCATCTTCATCAGGATGTCGCCGTCGAGTTGCATTGCGGAAGGATCTGAGGCGTTCAGAGTGAGCGCTTCGCTGATGTCGGAGAGTGCTCCATCGAGTCGGCCGCTGCTGGAACGGATCAGGGCACGCAAGCGAAGAAATGCAGGGCGATCGGGGCCGGATCCATCAAGCGCGCCGATCGAAGATACGGCCGTGGAGAGTTCGCGGGATGCCGCTGCCTCGTTGCCTACCTTCTGGTAGAGGCTCATCAAGTCCATATGCAGCTGAATTGGGTACAACGGCCCTTCTGCAGGGGTCGAGGGGACATTACGAATCGCGACGAGGTACTCTTTGACCGCGTCCTCGGTGCGATCTTGCAGCTGAGCGATCTGACCTTGGATTGCGTGGAGACGGTAGCTGTTGGCGTCGATGGACGCGGCACGGGACAGGAATGTGTCAGCCTTCGTGATCGACCCAGCGGCCACGTTGGCTTGGGCTGCCGCGATTTGAAGGCTCAGGTCCTTCGGCATAGCGGTGGCTGCCTGGGAGTAGAGCGTGGCGGATTGATCGGGCTTGCCATCGAGCTGATAGGTGTATGCGAGTTCCGCGACGACGTCGGGTTTGGGATTGCGAATGGATTTGAGCGCGGCGATGGCGTCAGGGTATCTGCCGGATTCTCGATAGTATCCAGCCATTGAACGCTGCACTTCAGGATTGTTGGGGTCCTTCCGGCGGGCGAGATCCAGATACCGATTGGCCATGTCGGGCTGCTTGGTTTGTTCGTAGGCGAGGGCCAGAAGAAGTTCTGAACGAGCGCCTGGACGTGCTCGCTCTGCGCGCTGCAGCCAGTCAATCGCTTCGGCGGCGTTCTTCGACCGGAGATAGATGTCTCCCAGCAAAAGAGCATCGTCAACACGTTGCGGATCAGACAAGAGGACCTGTTTCAACAATGTCTCCGCTTCATTGGTGTTGCCGATGACGCTGTAGACCTGGGCCAGGCCTGACTGGCCATCAAGAGAAGAAGGATTGAGCCGAAGGCCTTTCTTGTAGGCATCGACAGCTTGCGGATATCTGCCATTGAGACGCGCAGCATAGCCGAGCAAGAACCAGAGTTGTGGATCGTTTGGTGCGGCCTGTGCGGCGCGCTGCGCCATGTCAAAGGCTTCAGCATGCCGGCCTTGTTCGAGGGCAAGCTGCGCTGCGCGTGCGAGGCGGGCGTTCTGGATATTGGACCCCCAGCCTAGAGAGGGTTGCTGGCTCGGTGCGGCCTGCGGACTCTTGGAGTTGCCTGAGCCGACCTGGTAGGTCTGCGCACCGATGGACGGAGCGATCGCAACGAATGCGAGTGCAAGCAAAGTTTTCAGGGAGCCGAGTCTAGATCGAGCAGTCAAGGAGTCCACCAGGTCCTGAAAAGTCACGTTGCAGTTTTTGATTCAAAAAGGAATCGGGATGTTGGCTACATGAAATGCTTTTCACGTGTCCTGCACTCGCAAACTGCTGTGCCGGGGTGAAAGCCCAACTCGCAAGCAACCGTTCTTTGAAGTTCCACAATCGAACGTGTAGCGGTTGGGACATCTCCGCGTCGTAATTTCCGCACGAGTTCGTCGAATGAGTCTCTCTGGTGAGAGATCGGTTCGCATGGGCTCAGATCGAAAGCTTTTCTGAGAGGCAATTGTGCAGAAATCGAATACCCTGGAACCTTCGAGACGTCCGATTCCGCTGAGTATTCTCCTTTTGGCGGCTCTCGCGGTTCATCTTCCCCTGCTGATGATGCAGTTGCCTTTGAAGTCTTACGACACAAACTTCCACATTTTTTTCGCGTCGCATTACGTGCAGCACTGGTTCGACCCATGGAATGCGAAGTGGTATGCGGGCTTTTCGCAAACCACGTATCCACCGCTTCCGCAACAATGGGTGGCGCTGATTTCCCATCTTGTTGGGCTTGACATGGCCTACATGGTGGTTCAACTAGCCGCGATTCTGCTGCTGGTCGTGGGTGTCTATCGCTTTTCGCGCTTGTGGGTGGGACCGCGGGCCGCATCGATTGCGGCCCTGGCCAGCGTCTTTCTGGGGTCAGAAAGCTTTTTGGTGTATTCGGCCGGGCAGTTGGGAACGACCTCAGCCGCCCCGATTTACTTGAATGCTCTGCCTTATTTCTTTCGATGGCTCCGCGGCGGAAAGATGAGCGCATTTGTGAAGGCGTGCATCTTGTTTGCTGCCGCTGCGGCTGCGCACCACGCGACGCTGCTGTTTGGCTCGCTGTTCTTTGCAGTCCCGGTGATAGCGCTGGCATTGTTTGATCGTGAAGACGGGGAGCAAGGAATTGTCTCGGGCGTACTTGGTCGCGCCGTGGCAATCGCCGTCGTCGCGGGAGCAGCGATCGCGATCGTTCTACTTCCGTTTTGGATTGCTCTGATTCACAACCCGGTAACCCAGACACCGATTCCCCATCCCAGCCGCGCGAACTATATCCTGAGCCCGCACTGGGGCATGAACTATTTCGTGGTTCCTTACGGCGCGTTTGCTTTGGCGATCCCGTTCATTCTGATTCGCGGCTCACTAGTGGGCAGACTTCGTCCACTGCTTCTTGGTTTCTGGGTGGCATTCCTCCTGGGACTCGGTGGCACAACGCCGATTGGACATATCGTTCTGGGGCGCGCGTTCGATGTGCTCACGATGGAGCGTTTCAGCTATTGGGCGACATTGCTGGCGCTGCCGTTTATTGGATTGTTGGCGTCTGAACTGGTCGAGCGATTCAAAACACCTGCCACAGTGGGTCTGGCAGCAGCGGCGATGCTGAGTTGTGCTCTTGCGGTGGCGTGGACCACGTATCACCCGGCAGACGGTGAAGACTTCAAAGTCGATACAACGGCCGCATGGCTCAACCGCGATGGCCACGATCAGTACCGTTACATTACGCTTGGGTTCGGCAACAAGATATCGCGCCTAGCGATGTTGACCGATGCCGGGAGCGTGGATGGCGAATGGAACTCCGGAAGGCTGTTGCCGGAGCTGACAAAATACGGCGGCGGCGCACTGACGAGCGCGAAGTACTTCAATAAGGCGGGACTCGACTCTTTACGCGCCATGCTGAATCACGCCGACCACTACGGCCTGAAGTGGGTGATCGTGCACGATCACTACTACGACCCTCTGCTCTCGTTTGCGGGTTGGCGTCCGGTGGATACTCTGGAGAACCAGACCATCACGGTATGGAGCAAGGATGGGATTCCGCCTGCGACGCCGGTTAACGCCGCGCAGATGCCGCCTCATTGGCAAGGTGTGCTGTGGGGGATCTTGCCATTTGGCAGCAGCCTACTCGCGATCCTGGTGGTCTTCATTCCTGAAAAGAGACGTGAAGAGGCTGCGCCAAGCTATTCCGCTGTATCCGATGAAGAGCTGATGCCGAGGAGGATGGTCTCGTGAATAGAGGGGGACTGCTTGCCGCACTTCTTTTCATTGCCACGGCGGGATTGATCGTGGCTGGTACTCTCTGGCCGATTCCGAGTGCCGCCGCCTACGCCGGCGGCGCAGGTGTCACCAGTTCTGCTTCGACGCCCGAGGCAACCGCGAACAATCTGGGCGCAGAGATCAAAGCGCAAAACTGGGACAAAGCATACGGGAGCCTGGCGAACAAAGCACAGTTTTCGCAGTCTGCATTCGTCCGCGACCTGACGGGAAGCGACCAGAGCTTGCAATCGAATGCGACCCTGAATAGCTTCGAGGTATTTCCGCAGCACGCGGATAGCAACGAAGCCCTGGTGCGCATGAAATTTTACTGGTCTACCGTGGTGGGAATCTCGGTGAGCACGCGCGATGTGCATGTAGTTCGCGATGGAGATCATTGGGCGCCGGAGTGGCCCCTCGTAAAAGAGCCGACCGTTCCGCCGCAGGTGATTCCTGTGAACTATCTTCGCTGGGATGTGATTTATCGAGGAGCGGGAGACGATTGGGGGGCGCAGGATGTCGAGGCGCCGCATGTACGGATCATTGACATGCATCCGGTTGAACGAGCCGATGGTGTAGTTCTGCTTGGAGAAATCCTGAATGAGGACGTAGTGCCTGCGTATGTCTCGGTCAAAGCGACGTTGTTGTCGAAGAACCAAACACCATTGGCGACGGAGGGCAGCTTCGACAAAATCTCGCATCTCCTCTTGCCGAAGCAAGTGACACCTTTCCTGATCCTCTTCCCAGATACCTCGCTTTCGGATGTGGGCAGCGTTCACATGACGCCGTTCTCTACGTTGGTTCCAGCTTCGGCTGATCCGGTGATTGAGGTCGATAATGAGAAGCTCAATCCGTCCCCCGATGCGTCGCTGACAGGGCAACTGATCAACCAGAGCGGCCGTCCGGTCAGTGTGGCCCATGTACTGGGTACGTTCTATAACAAGAGCGGGCAGGTGGTATGGGTCGCGGACCAATATGTTCCGCACGCGCTGCTGCCTGGTACCCCGGTTCCCTTCAGCATTCATATCCCCGAGGACCTCGCCAAGAATGTAAACAGTCAGCGAACCGTGGTCGCTTCCTACACTGCAGGAGCGAGCCTGTGAATTTGAGACAATGCGTTGTGTTGGGGCTCCTGGTGACTGTCGGCGGGCTCGGCGGTATGGCGCAGGGTATGGACGCTGCTTTCCCGAAGAAGATCGAAGCGGGCACTGCGTTTTCAGTGCAGCTTCAAGGGAGTGGTGAGGGAACGCTCTATGTGGTCGGTCCTGGGCAGGTGTTGAAGCGCGATGTTCGATTGGGTACGACGGTGTATTTTCAAGCCGGGTCGCTGCCCAATGCAGGTCACTATGTAGCCTTCCTGACGGGTGGCGACCCGGGGACAAGCGAATTCGATGTGGTCGCCGCGAGCAAGCCGGCGGACTTAAGTTTTCTTGCTAAACCTTCGCGGCTGCCTGTGAGCCAACATGACGGAATCAGCGGTGCCGTCTATGTTTTTGACGCGTATCACAACCTGGTGACCTCGCAGATCCCGGTGCAGTTCCAGCTCACGAACCCTACGGGTGCTGTGCAAACACGCTCAATGGAAGCTCGTTTCGGGACAGCGTGGGTGGAGTTCGATTCGACTCCGCAGCAGGGCACGGACAAATTTATTGCCAGTGCCGGCGACATTGCGAGCACGCGCATCGTGCGGCAGGTTCCGGGCGATCCTTGCGCCATCAAGATGAGTGCGAGCGCGGCAGGACCAAAGGTGCAACTCACCACGGAGCCTGTGCGGGACTGTAGCGGCAACGCTATTCCTGACGGAACGATCATCAACTTTACGCAAACTTACGACGGAGCCGAAACGACAGTGGATGTGCCGCTGAAGCGCGGCATCGCCGAAGTGGAGATGCCTTCGCATGCAGGATCGACGATCACCGTTGCCAGCGGAGTCGTGCTGGGAAACCAGATCCGGTGGGAGAAGTAGCCATGCTCAGAAATATTCTGCTGCTTTCTGCTCTCGGCCTGGGTGGCTTCGAGGCTGGATCTGCCCAAGCGACTGTCCATGTGAAGTCGCCTGATGTGAGCGGGACGCGCGCTCTTCAAGAGCAAACAGCGACAGCGGCCATCCGCAATTATCTGCAGGCGTGGGAAGGATTCAAATCCGCATTCGAACAAAACCGTGTTGATGCCCTCGATAGGGATTTTATTGGCACTGCAAAAGACAAGCTTTCGGCAACAGTTCAGCAGCAAGAATCGCTCGGCATTCGGTCGAAGTATCAAGATAAGGTGCACGATATCCAAATTGTTTTCTATTCACCGGATGGCCTATCGCTTGAACTTATTGATGACGTCGAATATAATGTGCAGCTAATCGACCATGACAAGGCGGCTGGCTCGCGGGCTGTGAAGGCTCGTTATGTAACCGTTATGACTCCCACTGAAACGAAGTGGCGAGTTCGGGTATTTCAAGCCCTTCCTGAATAACAATTCCCGCATCACAGTGATTGTAGTTATCCCACTGCAAGCGCTGGTCCAATTCACAATTCAGGAGTCATTTATGGTATCGGTGGTGGTCCCCATCTACAACGAGGAAGAGCTTATCGTTCGTTTCCACGAGGCGGTGGCGGACGCCATGCGGCGTGTCGAAGATGATTGGGAAGTTGTGTACGTGAACGATGGATCGAAGGATTCGTCGCTGGAGCTTTTGAAAGGTCTGCAAGAGACCGATTCGCATGTTGTGGTCGTCGAGCTGTCGCGCAACTGGGGCCACATGGGGGCAGTAGCAGCGGGCTTGCGTACTGCTCGCGGAGAAGCTGTCATCCTTATGGATGGTGATTTTCAGGATCCACCTGATGTGTTGCCACAGCTGATCAATGCCTGGCACGAAGGCGCAGAGATCGTGGTTGGAGTGAGGCGTAGCCGGCAAGAAAGCCGCAAGATGCTCGCGGCACTTTTCCCGATGTTCTATAAGGTCCTGGGTATGCTGTCGGACTATCCGATTCCATTGAACGCAGGCATCTTCAGCTTGATGGATCGTCGCGCGGTTGACTCGATCAACGCTCTCGGAGAGCGTAATCGCTATTTGCCGGGGCTGCGCGCATGGGTAGGCTATCGCAATTCGATTGTCTACTATGACCGCCAGGACCGGCTGGGAGGCGATGGGAAGCTCTCGTTCGTCAGCCGGATCAAATATGCGATGGATGCGGTCACAAGCTTCAGCTACAAGCCATTGCGGTTGAGCTTCGCGCTCTTCTCATTTTCAAGCTGTACGGCTGCTCTGCTGTTGTTGGCCATGGCACTCTCGCGCAACGTGGTCGCGACGGCGGGCTTCGGCGTTGCTGCAGCAGTGTTCTTTGTCGGCGGATTACTGCTGTTATGTCTCGGCGTTCTTGGCGAGTACCTTGGGCGTGTGTATGACGAGGTTCGTGCGCGCCCGTTGTCGATCATCCACGAGGTGCACAGGTCGCCTCTGGCGGCAGCCAGCTCCATCGGTATGGTCGCTGTCCAATCGCCGAATTTTCAGAGCGGTAAGGTGACCGAAGCAGCGTAGAGCGCGTCGGGTGGAACGATAGAGGCCTCCGCATGTACGGGGGCCTTCTTTTTTTGCCGCGGTCGCACACGTCGTTAGACGATCGTCGCGGATTCATGGCGGAGTGCTTCACTCTTCGGGAGTCGGGCCCGTTGCGCGCGGATGAGGGCTCGAGACCAAGCCAATTCAGTTGCGGGCTATTGATGTCTTTTCAGTCGCGCCGCAGGCGGGAATGCCGGGCTCTACCGCAGTCCCTTCCTCGTAGTCATTCCAGGTCTCGATCATCACGAATGGGATGACATCTCCTGCTGGCACGGCCTTCCGCCAGAAGTTGAAAGTATCGGTGAAGGTTTGTCCGCAACGCGCAGAAATATGACGATTTAGGCCCCACGAGGCTTTGCTGTCATTGAACTTCGCCCATGCCCCACCGACGATGATCTTGCTGGGATATTTAGTCTGCATCGTCTTGTAGAAATCAGTGAGGTACTGGTCACCCCAATTGCCGCCGTCAGTCGCCCAGCCTTTTTCTCCGGGGTTCACCCATGCATAAAAGCCATCGAACGCATCTGGCGCCTCGGTCGGAAGATTTTCCTGGATCAGAAGAGGAGCGGGCTTCCACTTATCGATGAGCGCGCGCACCTTGCTCCAATCAGTATGCTTGCCCTTCGGGAAAATAAAAATCACGGGGCGGCCTTCGTAGGTGAGATAGGCCTCATGACCGGCTGCTGAGGCCGCGAGATAGGTTTCGTGGAACATCGTGAAATCCGCGAGCGCCTCGTCGGTCGCATCGTCGTCCGCATCTGTTTCGTCGTACATCATAGCCACCTTGAAGTGGTGTTTGGCGGCCGTCGTCTGCATTAACGCATAGCTTCGGTCGATGAAAGGCTCGCGGTCACCATACCAGTCCACGACGAACCCGGAGATGCCCATCGACTTGGCATGTTCGATTTGCTCTGCGAGCTCGGCGGGATCCTGCGATGAATATCCGACCGCAATGTGTTTGGGGTGTCCAAACCACGCTTCATAGAGCGCAAGCACTTCCGGAGCGCTTCCGTTTGCCTGGTGCTGTAAATGCGCGGCAGGGATCGGCCCGGTGCCCGCGCATCCGTGGAGAAGAGAGAAAAGAAAGAGAAGTGCGATTCTAGCGGGATTCAGCATGCTTTCAAAGGTGTTAGAAGCCTCGCAAACCAAGGATGGTTGCAGGGAGGTGGTAAGAAGGGGCAACAGCGTTCAGGGCAGCCGTAAATCCAGTTTGTGCATCGTATAAAGTGGTTGCCGCAATCGAGTTTTTCATCGCCCATTCAGGGCTTTTAGCCTGCAGACCAACCGGAGCGCCCGAGCGTTGAATGGCCGTACCCCCAACCCGAAATCGCTGCAATCCAGAATCGTCTCGGGCAGTGTTGTGCTGCTCTCGGGATCCGGGCTGACGACCGCGATCAACCTCGTTTATAACGTCGTTGTCGCGCAGTTTCTCGGGCCCAAGGGGTTCGGACACGCGACCGTCGTTTACACCCTTCTTACTGTTCTATCCGCTCTGACACTTTCGTTTCAGATCATCTCGACGAAGCTTGTGGCACAGCAGAGCTCCCTCGAGAACATGGCAGCTGTCTATCGCGGATTCCATCGAGGCGCGTTGGCATGCGGCTTTGTCGTGGCTTTGGTTCTCCTGCTGTTTCAGGGGGCTATCTCCGACTTTCTGAATCTGCCCGATCCAGGGCTCGTCGCCTTGCTGGCGATTGGCGCCGCGTTTTATGTTCCGCTCGGAGCGCGCCGTGGCTTTGTTCAGGGCACGTATGGATTCCGCAGATTGGCCGGCAACCTGGTTCTCGAAGGAGCTGTTCGACTGGGCGGATCGGCAGTGGCCGTCGTGGCAGGCTACGGAGTTCGCGGCGTGATTGCTGCGAATGCGGCGGCGATCGCGGTAGCGTATCTTGCCGCTGCCCCTCGTCCGGTGGCGCACGTTCCGAATCCTCTTCGCCGCTCACACGCGATCCTCGAAACATGTCAGGCCCTGGTGTTCTTCTCCGGCCAGGTGCTAATCAACAACTGCGACATCGTGCTGGTGAAGCATTTTTTTCCCGCCTATATCGCGGGTGTATACGCCGCCATAGCGATGGTTGGGCGAGTCATCTTCGCTTTTTCGTCGGCCGTGGTGAATACGACATTTCCCCTAGTTGCCGGTACGCGGGATGAGGAGAGGAAGGACCTGCGGGTTATTGCGACAGCGCTGGTGTTGGTGTTGGGTATTGGAACTCTGCTGGCCTTCAGTCTCTGCATTACGCCGGCGTGGGTGTGGACGGAGCTGTTCGGTAAGGGCTTCCAGATCAGCGGCGAATACGGTATGCCGTCGCTGCTCGCTCTTTACGCGCTCGCGACGGTCGTTTATTCGCTCAGTGTCGTCATCATTACATTTGAGATGTCGTACAAAATCGCCAATACCAGTTGGGTCCAACTCGGTTTCAGCGGCATCTTGATCGCCGGACTCTGCAAGTTTCATGGGTCTCTTCACCAGGTCATTCTCGTGCAGCTCTACCTGATGGCTGCCCTCTTTGTCTTTGTAGCTATCCCATTCCTGATTGATTCGCTGACCAATCCGCGCGATCTATTGACAGCAAGGACCGGCTGGCCTCTTCGTCTTGTTCGCGGCATCTCAGAAGATGAAGTGATCGCTGAGTTCTTGAAGAGCGATTTCGACAATCCGGTGTTTAAGGATTACCAGGGGATGCGCGAGATCGTGACGGATCCGAATCTCAAGGATCCGCGGGCGAATGCCAAACGGCGGGCGCTGCTGTTTATGCGGCATCTGGCTTTGTGGCGAGAGATTCCGGTTGGTACCGAATGGTACGAAGTCGAAGTCAACGAGGCAGACCTGGGCCATATTCGAGTTTTTCCGCGGGCGCAGTGGAGGAGGTTGGCGCGCGGCAACTTCTCAATCAAAGAGGTCGCCGACAATCTAAGAGGGAACCGCGGTTCGCTCGAAGCGAGCTTTGTGTCGAAGCTGGCATCCATCGGAGATCAACTGAAGCAAGATCGGAATGACTTTGGCGCGGTGATCCTCATTGGTCTGGACGAGAACAAGCCGCTCGCAATCCTGGATGGCAACCATCGCCTAATTGCTGCTGTGTTGTCGGATCCAGAACGGCTGGGGAAGCTTAAATTCATTTGCGGCCTGTCTCCAAAAATGGCGGAATGCTGCTGGTATAACACCAACCTTGTGACGCTCTTTCGCTATGCAACGAACGTTCTGGCGCAGACTGTGCACAACCCAGAGGCCGAGTTGGCGCGCCTTCTGGAGATTGCAAGCTAATGGGCTTGGCGCGGTAAATATTTTTTCATCCCGGAGGTAAATCATGGCACTTCAGCTTCGGACTGTAACGGTTAAGCAACTTTCGCAAACCGAGAACGAAGAGCAGGAGTGGGTGTTTCTGCAAGAGCTCACGTGCGGATTGCAAATAGACCGACCTCGGATTGTATTGAACTGCAACGGTATTCGTACGCTCGGGGAATCTTCGCTGCATCTGCTTCTCTGCTGCCTCGAGGAAGCAATGAAGAGGAATGGAGACGTACGGCTCTCAAGCGTGCCGGTACCGGTTAGAGCTGTAATGGAAGCTCATGGTGTCGATCGCCTCTTCAAGATGTTCGAAAATGATGCCGATGCGGTGAAGAGCTTTCAGCGCTTGCCCATATTCGCCATTCCGCAGTCTTTGACGGAGCCTCTCACGTTGCCAGTGAAAGAGGCCTCGACGGAGTTGGCGGTCGAACCGGAAGAAGACGCGGCGTAGGGCGACCGAGAGCACGAACAAAATCACATTGACAACAAAGTACGGAGCCAACATGAACGATCGAACGTGGCCATGGAGACGGATTGCCGGCGGTCTTTTGGTAACTATCCTGTTGCAGACCGGAGTTTCTACGGTTGCCCAGGCGCAACAAGCTTCAATAGGCTCCTCAGCACAAGATGTGCAGAGCTCTGATCCTTCGGAGTCGTCGAGTGTGAGCCCCGGCGTTGAAAAGAGCGAGGCGACCTATCCAGACGCTCCGGTAGCGCAAAGCGTTTCATCGAATAGTGCGGGCCAAAGCCAGGGACAGCAAGATGATCATGCCAAGCCCCTGGGCACGGCCGCGGCCCCGTATTCGCAACCCTCTGGCGTCATGGGTTCAAGGCCTGCTGGAGCAGTGATTGCACCCGGAAAGCAACGACGCATTCACGCGATCGTGATCAGTGTAGCTCTGATCGCAGCGGCGGGTATCGCGATCGGGACAGTCGCCGCGTTGTCGCAGGGCAGCCCAAGCCGGCCGTAGAGATTTCAAGAAACGCGCGATACGAATGGCACTCAATCACAGCACGGGTCCGACGAAGGTTGTCAGCTTTTCAGGAATCGATGGTGCGGGCAAGAGCACGCAGATCAGAAACCTCCGATCCAGCTGTGAGCGGTTAGGGTTACGAGTCGGAGTGATTACGTTCTGGGATGACGTAGCCCAGCTGAAGCAGATTCGAGAGACTGCGGGACACGCTATCTTCAAAGGCGACAAGGGTGTCGGCAGTCCGGCGAAACCAATTCTTCGACAAGACAAAAACGTACGTTCGTTTCCGATGACGATGGTGCGGCTGGGGCTCTACCTGCTTGATGCCATCTCGACGTGGAAGGCTGTGCGGCGTGCGCGGCGCACGGGCGACGACCTTGTCATTTTCGATCGCTACATCTATGACGAGCTGGCAAATCTTCAGCTCAGCCGTCCCCTCCTACGTCTCTACGCACGGCTCATTCTAAGACTCGTTCCCCGACCGCATGTCAGCTACCTTCTCGATGCTGACCCGGCGCAGGCCTGCGCGCGGAAACCGGAGTATCCGGTCGATTTCATGCTCGGCCATCGGCAATCGTATTTGAGACTAAGTGAAACGGTGAGGACGATGACGGTGGTTCCCGCACTTGGGGTCGATGACGTGAGCGAGATCGTGGCCCGAAGCGTGTTGCGCCTGTTCCAGCCTGATAAGTCCCCGCAGCAACTCGTAAATGAACTTACGCTGAAGGGCGATTCGGCGGCGGTCCCATTGGATCGTGCGAGCGGCCGCGTCGCAGAACTATGAAGCGAACGATCAGGCCCTGCTACGCATCCAATTCTTTGTAAAGTCAGCCCATTTCGCCTCTCAGAAAGGCCGTACCATGTCCCTTCGAGCTCTTAAGATAGGCATTACCCTGCTCTCGATGAGCTGTGCTGCGTATGGTGCATCCTGCGTTACCCAGTCGCAGATGGCTCCCGCGCAGCGCGACACGCTGACGAACCAAGCCAAGACGCTGATGGCCCAGATGCAACACGGGGATGTGCAAGGGCTGCAGGCCAACACACTGCCTGCGGTGGCCGCGGACTTCAGCGGTATTGCTACAACAGTTCAAAACCTGAAGCCACAGCTTCTGAACGCAACCCTTACTGTCAACAATCTGTATCTGCTGGACGCTTCGACACAACCAGCCGGTTCGGGTGCGACCGAATTCTTCTGCGGCCAGCCCGTGGTGTCGATCAACTTCAGTGACCTACCGGCAGGGAATTACGCGCTGGCAATAGGGCACGCAAGCGGCGTGGCTCAACCGCAGCAGATCGCGATGATTTTGGCAAAGTCTCCTCAGGGGCAGTGGATGCTGGGCGGGCTTTTCGCAAAGCCAATGATTTTTGAAGGGCATGACGGCCTTTGGTATTGGACGTCCGCGCGAAAATATGCGGAGCAGAAAGGGAACTGGGGTGCTTGGCTCTACTACCGGATTGCCGACAATCTCCTTAACCCTCTCGATATCATGTCCACGCCGAACCTTGAAAAATTGCAACACGAAAGCGAAAAGATCAAACCCGCTAATTTGCCTGGCACGACCCCTGTTTCGCTGGCGGCACAAGGTGCGACCTACTCGCTGACTGGTGTCGATACAACCACGACGTTCGGCGCGCTCGATCTCGACATTCATTACACGCCGGACGCAACGCAGGTGGCTCAACTTCACGATCCGCCCATGGCGCGGAAGCAAGTGATGGACGTGATGACAGCTCTTCTTGAGCAGCACCCCGAACTCCACCAGGCTTTCCATGGTATTTGGGTGCATGCAGATCAAGGAACGGTCTCGCTCTTCGCACTCGAACTGCCGATGGATGGAATCACGGGATCGCCAAGCGGCACCCCACCCGCCGTCCACTAAACTTTGACTTGGAGCAATGTTTGGCGCTCAGGCGGCCTTCTTACGGGCTCCTCGCGCGGTCTTGATTCGCTCGGAGAGTAATGCCTTCGCTCGTTCGAGCTTGGCCTTTCGCGATGCCGATAAGGTCTTGCCGGCACGGTTGATGAAGAAGTTAAGCATCCTCATGCCTGAGCTCGGGCCCTTGGGCGAGACTTTTTTCGAAGCGAGTGCACGGGCGATTGCCTGAGGACCTTTCGTAAAAAGGCCCTCGGGAGGGTACGTGGACACAGTGTGCACTTTGCCCGACCATTTGCGCGCAGATGTCGCCATGTTGCTCCTTCGCAGTATCAATGTGTGATTCAATGCCGCTTGAAATATTGGACTTCACGCTCGTGCTGCTTTGCCTGGTCCATTGTGGTGAAGGTTCCCAAGTTTCTGCGCTTGCCTGTTGAAGTGTCCTTCTTCCGTGAATACAAGCGAAATTGTCCGGATTTGAGTTTACGAATCATGGACAATCTAGATGCGCAGTGTCCGGCCTAAGTGGCCTCTTCAATCTCGCTCAATTGCCTCAGATCACGGGCGTCTCTACTGCATGGATGGTCTGGCAACACTCGTACCCGACTTCGAGGATTTCCTCGGCGGGAATGACATAGGCCTGTATTTTTGAGGTGGCGGTTGAAAGGCGCCCTTCGATATCGATGAGACGGACATTCTGTTCCGGATCCATCTCAAGACCACACCAGCGTAGGCCCTCGCAGATCCGTTGGCGGACTAAGGGCGTATTCTCTGCGATTCCGCCGCCAAAGATGATTGCGTCGACGCCCCCGAGCGCGGCGAGAAAAGCACCCACAGCCTTTAGCACGCGGTAAGAAAACATCTCCATCGCGATGTGGACGCGCTCATCGTTGTGATAGTCGCGCATGAGAATGCGGGTATCGAGAGATTTCCCTGAAACACCTAGTAAACCGGAATGCTTTTCAAAAATCTCAGTAACCTGATCGATGTTCAGCCGCTCCTCTTTGACGAGGAAGGCATGGAGTGCAGGGTCGACGTCTCCGGAACGCGTGCCCATCATGAGGCCTTCGAGAGGAGTCAGCCCCATAGTGTTGTCAACGGATTGGCCGTTCGCAATCGCTGTCACCGAGCATCCACTTTCGAGATGCATTGTGATCATGTTCAATTTCGCCGCAGGTACTTGCACAAGGTCCGCGTAGCGCTCCATGAAGTATCGGTGGGAGAGGCCGTGGAAGCCGTAGCGACGAATGTGATGCTTACGCGAGAGTTCGTAAGGGATGGCGTACAGGTGTGCCTTTGGGGGGATGGTCGCGTGAAAAGCGGTATCAAAGACAGCGTAGATGGGTATGCCTGGCGCGTGGCGCCGAACTGCGGGGAGAAGTTCGAGTGAACGGTGGTTATGCAGCGGAGCCCATTGCGCAAAGCCGAAGATGGCGCGCTCCACATCCGGTGTAATCTCCGTCGGCTCCGTGAAGCAGTGCCCACCGTGAACGACGCGCACACCGACGCAAGCGACGTCGTTCGTGGTGTAATCATGTGCGTCGAGCCATTGCAGGATACTTGCCGCCGCTTCTTCGAAATCCTTGCCAGCGATCGACTCCGTACCAGCCACGGACTTGCCTTGATAGACACCGAGTTGTGGCTGTTTGCCGATGCCCTCAACAATCACTTCGATCAGTTTCTTCGCCGTGCCTGCCGATGTGCCAGGTGGATTGCAAGAAACGATGCCCGCCTTGAGGGAGTTACTGCCCGGGTTAAAGACGAGGACCTTCAACTCGATCTCCTAAGGTTGATCTCCAATCACAACATGAGTCGTTTGCCGAGAAACACAAGGTTAGAAGCGGTGATACAAACGCGGGTTTGCTGGGTCGGATGAGACCTGTCTCCAACCTCTGGGTAATTGGAGATGAGGCCACGAGGACAAAGGCGGAAAACGCGCCGTCATGATGCCGCATCCCAACGAGTGCCTCTAAGTTGTCTCGGTTAAGATGGATGGACCCGAGTCACAGCGCGGCATAGGTTGGTTTAATGACCCCTCGAATCAATTCCTCTAAGGCGTCCAGGCAGGTCGATGAGCAGCTCGCACGTTATCGCGCCATGCGCGATTTTCACTTGACCGCGGAACCGAGCGGAAAGACGAAGGGACGGGCTTCGGGCGGGGATCGCGGGCTTCCTTTCGTTATCCAGAAGCATGCGGCAACGCGGCTGCACTACGACTTTCGCCTGGGATGGAATGGCGTTCTGAAGAGCTGGGCTGTGACCAAGGGGCCAAGCTTCTTCACCGGGGACAAGCGTCTCGCGGTTGAAGTGGAAGATCACCCCATCGAATACGCGGGTTTTGAGGGCACCATTCCCAAGGGGCAATACGGTGGCGGCACCGTGATGGTGTGGGATTTTGGTGATTGGAAGCCGCTGGTCGATGTGGACCGCGGACTGCGGGAGGGAAGTCTGAAGTTTGAGCTGCATGGCAAAAATCTCAAGGGCGCGTGGGCGCTCGTTCGGATGAAAGGGCGCAATGAGCGACCCGACAAGCCGAATTGGTTACTGATCAAGGAAAGGGACGAGTTCGCGCAACCAGAACCGCATCCGACGATCACGGACATTGCGCAAAACAGCGCCGTGACGGGCCGAACGATGGATGAGATCGCGGCGAATGAAGACCACGTGTGGAACAGTGGCAGCCGTGAAGAGCACGCGCAGCGTGCTCGACCCGTTACTTCGCTCGAACAGCCGAAGGACCTGAAAGAACCCGCCATCAAAAAAGTGAAACGTTCAGGCCGCGCGGCAGGACAGATTCTAAAATCGGCCCCATTGGAGCGCTTCCCTGGATTCATATCTCCCCAACTTGCGGAGCAGGCTGCCCAAGCTCCGGATCAGAACGATTGGATTCACGAAATCAAACTGGATGGATATCGCGTCCAGATTCACGTGCGTTCGACCAAAAAGGGCGCAAAAATGCAGCGCAAGGCGGTGTTGCTCACGCGCAATGGTCTTGATTGGACCCATCGCATGCCGGATGTCGCGCAAGCGGCATCGGTCCTGCGCGTGACGGACGCGATTCTGGATGGTGAGGTTGTTGTGCTGGACGCGAGGGGAATACCGGATTTTGGGGAGTTGCAAGCCGCGTTCCAGGAAGGCAAGAACCGCTATCTCACCTACTTTGCGTTTGATCTTCTACACCTGGATGGACACAATCTGCGGGATTTGAAACTGCTCGAGCGGAAGGAGGTATTGGCGGATCTTCTTGCCGGCGATCGCAGTGCGATGCCCGTACGGCTAAGCGAGCATTTTGACGCCAAGGGTGGCGAGGTCTTCGCGAAGGCATGCGCTCTTGGAGCAGAAGGCATTGTGTCCAAGCTCAGCTCCAGTGCGTATCAACCGGGTCGGAGCAACAGCTGGCGCAAAGTGAAATGCACATTGCAACAAGAGTTCATCCTTATCGGATTCACGGCGCCATCCAAAGGCGGACATGGGATCGGGGCATTGCTTCTCGGTTACTACGAGAATGAGCAACTCTGCTACGCCGGTCGTGTGGGCACAGGGTTTACGCAAAAGACGAGTGGAGACATGCGCACGCGACTCAACAAGCTGATCGAGAAGAAAGCGGTCCTTGACAAGATTCCAGCCGATGCCCGACGGGGCGTGTTCTGGGTGAAGCCTGAACTGGTTGCACAAGTAGCTTTTGCGACTTGGACGAAGGACAATCTTGTCCGCCAGGCGGCGTACAAAGGGCTGCGCGAGGACAAGCCCGCGCGTGATGTCGTACGCGAAGAGGCCAGCGATGGAGCAGGAGGGCGCAAGGAGCGACCGGCCACTTCTTCAGGCGTGCGGGTTAAGAAGGTGACGCGTCAGCACACGCCGCCCGTCTCTTCCTCGCTTCCCATTACGCATCCCGGCAAGATTCTGGACGCGGAAAGTGGTCTGACGAAGCAGATGTTGGCCGAGTATTACCTCGCGGTGGCGGAACGCATGTTGCCGCACGTTGCCGACAGACCGCTCAGCATTGTGCGCTGTCCAGATGGAGTCAGCGGCCAGAGTTTCTTTCAGAAGCATATCGGCATGGGTATGCCGGACGGAGTGAAGAGTGTTTCGGTTCCGAATCGAAAGACGGGAAAACGTGAGGAATTTCTGACTCTCGATTCCGCGAAAGGGCTGCTCGGGCTGGCACAGATGGGGGTCCTGGAGATTCATCCGTGGGGTTCGCGGAACGAGTCGCTCGAGCTGCCCGATCGACTTATTTTCGATCTCGATCCTGACGAAGCGATTCCGTGGAAACGGCTTGGAGAGTCGGCGATGGAACTTAGAGACCGGCTCAAACGGATGGGGCTGATGAGCTTCTTGAAACACACCGGCGGCAAGGGGCTTCACGTCGTTGTGCCGATTGAGGCACAGCGGCCGTGGCCGGTGGCCAAGGAGTTTGCGCACGCGATCGTGCTGCAGATGGAAAAGGAACAGCCCGAGCTTTATGTGACGAAGATGACCAAGGCAATCCGCAAGGGAAGAATTTACCTCGACTACCTCCGCAATGAGCGCGAGGCAACGGCGATCGCGCCATTTTCTCCCCGTGCTCGGGCCGGAGTACCCGCTGCCGTCACCATGGATTGGAAGGAACTGGGAGCGAAAACTCCGCCTCGATTCCGCGTAGCGGATTTCGCCGAATGGCGTGGGCAGCGCGACCGGGATCCGTGGAAAGAGATGGCGAAGATGAGGCAGCATTTGTCTGCAGCGGTGTTGAAAGAAGCAGGCGTACGAGAGAAAGGGTAGTCAGTCCGAGAGGCTCACTGAGCGCTCAGTCCTGATGGCGGATCGTTCGACTGTTATTGGCCCGCGCATTGCTCGAGGGCGGACATGTCCATGATCGTCAGCAACGATCCGCGTAGTTCAATCACTTGCCAGCGCTGAAGGTCGCGCAAGATGCGTGTGACCGATTCGCGGCAGGTTCCAATGCACTCTGCAATTTCTCCATGCTTCAGGCCCACATGGATCTGGACGCCGCGGTCGGTTGACTTCCCTTGCGGGGTCCACTCCAAGAGCAGCCGTGCGAGCTTGGCTCGATTCGATGGAGTGACGGCGATCGTGCGCAGTCGTGTGTACGTTCTGTCGCAGATCTCACTCAGTTCGCGTGTTGTAGCCTGGGAGGCCTCTGGATGGGCGGCCACGAACTTAAGAAAGTCGACACAGGGGATGCACGCGATTCGTGAAGGGTAGAGTGTTTCCGCTGAAGTTTTGTGAAGGGCTGAAGTAAATGCTGCGGCGAGCCCAAGAATTTCGCCCGGTCCGGCAATATGGATCGTGAGGCGCCGGCCGTCATGGGAATTCATGAAGACTCGAGCCTGGCCCTCGAGTAGAACGAAAATCTCGTGCGGCTCCTGTCCCTCGACGAAGAGCACGGTGCCTGGAGCGCAAAGCGAAAGAGACGTAATCGATTCCATTTCACGCAGCTGTTCCTGAGGAAGAGCCTTCAGGAATTGGCTCGAACGGACGACGTGCAGGTTGGCGGGTTCGGTGCTCGACGAATGAAAGCCAATGCGCGAGGGGGTGTGCCGGCCGATGTGCTCATTTGAATGCCGGGCTCCATGCTGCGGGCTCTCAGAAAAGGAAGAAGCACTTGATCCGACGTGAGGCGCCGCAGACGGTGCGGGTTGAACCGATTCCGAGCATTGTGAGGATTGCTGCTGTTTGACGCCGTTTTTTCTGCTGTGGGCAATGACTTCGGCAATCTCTGCGAGCCAGGTGATCGGCTGCGTGAGGATAGGAACGATCAGGCTGAACTCAGGTCTCCGCCGACGGAGCGTCGCGCCCTGAAACAGAATCAGAGGCGCGTTGGAGCCGTGATATGCAATCGCGATTGCGTCGTCGAGAGAGATACCCTGTGTCTCTACGATGGCCAGGGCGTCGAAGATGACTCCGGAGGTTAGGACGAGGCGGAAGTCATCCAGGGTTTGGCAAAGATCAACCGAGTAGCCAGCTTTTCTGAGGGGCCCTAAGCGATTTAAACGATCTTCTCCGAGGTGAACAATTCTGGCCGACATCTTACCGTCTTTCTCAGCTTCCATTTTCAATCGCCGGATATCGATCGAGGCGCGGTTGGTTGAATCACATCGCGAGGGTCTATCAGGAGCTCTTCACTGGTGTGATTCATTCCCTTCCGGAGCAGTCATTCCATGTGAACGGAGAAGGCTCAGCCAGAGCTCTTTCAGTTCAGAAGACGTTAGTGCACCTGAGCCGCGAAGAAAGCGGTATGCGGCACTCGCGCAAATGTGCAGCGCTCAATGGAGCTCACCGAGTAAATCGGACGAGGAAGGCCCGGTGCCCCCATGCCAAACCATGCCGACAGTTCCCGGTAGCGCAGCAGTTAGAAGATGTACGGAATAAGTTGCCAAATCATACGCTGAAAGCGGTGGTGCCACAACAAAGATATAGAACATCTTGGTGGAATGGCTTGAAAGGCGGGGTCAGCTGGTCGCTAAGGATGAATACTTTATCAATAGCTGGACGATCATTGCTTTATGAGGGGAGCAAGCCCCAAATGCGTAGAACGAGAATCGCGAGCCCAGTTGTTGCTTACTTAGTAAATACACGCCCTCCGGGGTCCCATGGATACCAAAATAGCGCGTGCCTTTTGCCACCTCTGGACCACAGCGCGTGCGCTCGCGGTGAAGTCGGTGGTGATCCCATCGAGGGTGGCAGGCGGAAGAGGCGCCGATCAGGCCCAGGCCGAAATATTCTCGCCAACGCGAAAGACTCCACGCTATAGAGCGCAGAGTCCGACTGCTTTTTGGTTTTTGCTCGAATCGGCGATCAAATCACAGAGACGAACCGAGGTCGCTGCTGATCGTGCTGAAGGCAGTCTTGATCTCCGTGGAAAGGCCTTTCATCGCGGTTACTGCTCCGAAAGCGATGATTGCTACAACGAGAGCGTACTCGACGAGATCTTGTCCATCTTCGCGAGCGAGGAAAGTCCTGATTTTGAAGTGCAGGTGGAAAAGCATCTTGGATACCATGTCGAGTCTCCGAAGTAGGATGTGGTCGTCGTCCAAACCACGATCCAAGGATCAGTCCTTTGCGTGAAACGAACAATGACCCTTTGGAGTCAGATAGATACCCCATTTGCCGCAAAGGTAGCACCTAAGTATCGGTCAAAGAATTGGACCCTAGATCCATTTGATCTGGGCGGCCCGCTTATTGACGGGACCGAGGAGCCTTATGTCGCTCACCCTTGCGGATTTAGAAAGGGGAATGCGCTCGCAGCGTGGACCTTGACCCGTGCGTCTGGAGTTGCGCTCTGAATTGTCTTCAGGCTCTCCAACGCCTCACTCTATATGTGTTCCATTGCTAAAGCGATGCCTTGTCCGACGCCGATACACATGGTCGCCAGCGCAAGTGTGCCGCCAGTCCGCACGAGTTGATGAGCGGCCGTGAGTACGATGCGCGCACCGCTCATGCCCAGAGGATGCCCCAGGGCGATGGCACCGCCCGTCGCATTGACGTGCTCAGCGTTCTCAGGCAAACCCAACTGCCGCAAGCACGCGATTGCCTGGCTAGCGAAAGCTTCATTCAGTTGAATCCAGTCGAAGTCGCCGATCTTTTTGTGTAAGCGCGCCAACAGCTTTTGTGTTGCTGGAACGGGACCAATTCCCATGATCCGCGGCGCTACTCCAGCGGTGGCCATGCCAAGGATGCGTGCATGCGGATGCAGATGATGTCGTTTGACCGCATTCTCTGAAGCAACGATCAAGGCTGCCGCGCCGTCATTGATCCCCGATGCGTTTCCTGCAGTGATAGTGCCTCCGGGAAAGAGCGGCGCCAACTGACCTAACTTCTCCATCGTCGTGTCCGGCCGTGGATGCTCGTCCCGTGTGACAACGGATCTTCCCTTTTTGTCCGAGACTTCGACCGGGACTATCTCTTCGTCGAAAAATCCATCCAGTGCAGCACGAGCAGCACGACTTTGGCTTCTCCAGGCAAAAGCGTCCTGGGCCTCGCGGGAGATGTTACATTCGCGCGCAACGTTCTCTCCGGTTTCGGGCATGGAGTCTGTCCCGAACATTGCGCGCATCTGCGGATTGACGAATCGCCAGCCGATGGTGGTGTCGTAGACCTCCGCGGAGCGTTGGAATCCGGATTCGGCTTTGGCCATCGCGAAGGGAGCACGGGACATTGACTCGACCCCGCCCGCGATCACGAAATCTGCCTCGCCGGATTGAATGGCGCGCGCGGCCGTTCCTATGGCATCCATGCCAGACCCGCAGAGGCGATTCACGGTAACGCCCGCCACACTTGCGGGAAGTCCAGCCAAGAGCAACGCCATCCTCGCCACGTTGCGATTATCTTCGCCGGCCTGGTTCGCGCAGCCGAGAATAACTTCGTCGAGAGCGCTCCAGTCGGTGCCGGCATTGCGCTGCACGATAGCCCGAATGGGTGCGGCGGCTAGATCGTCGGCTCGGACAGCGGCTAACGCGCCGCCATAACGGCCAATGGGTGTACGCACCGCGTCGCAGAGAAACGCAGGCCTCATACCTCATCCCCCGCGCTGCCATGCGTTCTGGCGGTTCGAGCCTTGAGTTCGCGCAATATGGACAGCTCCTCTTGGGTTGGAGCCGAAGTCTCGGTGCAATCGTCTGCGAACTGGATTGACCATCCAGTATTTGCTGCGATCGCCGTGCGGTCTATGCCCGGATGAACGCTGGCAACCTTGAGTTCACGGCTCGTTGGGTCGGGGCGAAGAATGCAGAGATCGGTGATCACTGCGACAGGGCCCTTCCCGCGTAAGCCTGCGCGCTCTCGTGCCTGTCCTCCATCCAGAAAACCGACGGACGTGATGAAGTCGAGTTTTTCAACCAGCGATCGTTTCGAGTGCTTCACGATGATGAGCACCTCTTTGGCAAGCGAACTGATCTCGGGAGCGCCGCCGGCACCTGGCAGTCTGACCATTGGCTTATCGTAGGCGCCTATCACCGTCGTATTGATGTTTGCGAAGCGGTCAAGTTGCGCCGCTCCCAAGAAACCTACGTCGACGCGGCCACCTTGCAACCAGTAGCGGAAGATTTCAGGTGTCGAGACAACCGTATCGGCGGTTTCGGCCAGGTTGCCGTCTCCGATGGATAGCGGCAAGATGCTCGGCTTAGCCCCGATGGGTCCTGATTCGTAGACGAGGACAGCTTCTGGCGCATGCGTGAGACGGGCGAGATTCGCAGCCGTAGAAGGAAGGCCGATGCCCACGAAGCAGACCGCGCCATTGCGGAGCATGCGTGCGGCGGCAACTGTCATCCTCTCATCGGCTGTGCACGCGGTGGTCATTGGTAGGCCGCCTGTATCCGTGGATCGCGTTGCAACGAGAGATATTCGTCGAAGCCTTCCGTGTGCAGGATGTGCTGTTCGATCCAGGACCTGAAACGTTCGCGCTCGCGAGCGATTTGATCCCAGGCGCGGTAGAAAGCATTATCGCGCTCATAGAATCCGTGTGCATAAGAAGGCGTTGCACCGCGCGGCACTTCGCACACCGCGCTCACCACCCAATGAGGCAAAATGCAAGCATTGGGCGCCGCATTGAGCGAATGCACACGCCGTTCAACAGTAATAATCACGCGTTCAGAAGCCAAGGCAGCTTCTTTCTGTACGCCGAGAATCCCCCAAAGATGCACGTTGCCTTGCCAATCTGCCTCCTGTGCGTGAATCACGGTGACAGTAGGCCGTACCGCAGGCGTGGCCGCAAGAGTCTCGCCGGTGAACGGACAGGTGATGGAGCGAATGTTGGGATTGACGCGTGGAAAATCGGATCCGGTATACCCGCGGAGCACGGCGAAGGGAAGGCCGGATGCGCCGGCAACGTAGGCATTGGCCAGATCACTGTGGCTCCGCTCTTCGATCTCCAACGGTCCAGGCCATTCGTTCTCGACCGCGTCGCGGAACCTGTGGAGTGAGCCCACCCCGGGGTTGCCACCCCAGGAGAAGGTGAGCTTGCGAGCACATCCGGCACCGATGAGTTGGTCGTAGATCAAATCGGGTGTCATGCGAATCAGCGACAAGTTCCGCTTCCGCTGACGAATGATTTCGTGTCCTGCGGCAAAGGGAATGAGATGGGTGAAGCCCTCCATGGCCAAAACGTCGCCGTCGCGCACATGGGCGGCAACGGCATCGGTCAGGGGCATCCACTCCGCCATTCCACCCTCCCCTTCTTGAGAGGAGAATTATTACGCAAATCGAGAATTTTGTATATAACGTGCGATAATCGCCCACATAAAGGAACCTCATGCCAACACGGAAGCAAGCTTTGAATCCATCCCGTCCCGTCAAAGACGACGGATTTGCTCCTCAAGTTGGAAATCCCGATTTCGTTTTATCTCTGGCGCGTGGTCTGCGCGTGATTGAGAGCTTTGCGGGCTACAAGGACGGACGCAGCATCGCGGAGGTGTCGCAGTCCACGGGACTATCGCGCGCCTCGATCCGGCGCATTCTGTTAACGCTTGAACTGCTCGGGTATGTCGAACGGTCTAGGCAAGTGTTTCGGCTGAAGGCTCAAATCCTGCGCCTGGGCTTTTCGTTTCTTTCGGCGTCATCGGTTGTTGAAGCGGCTCAGCCAGTGCTGGAGCGCGTCACCGAGTCGCTTCATGAATCATCCTCGATGAGCATGCTGGATGATGGCGAAATTGTTTATGTCGCCCGGTCTGCCGCCAGTCGAGTTCTGGCTGCAGGTCTCTCGGTCGGAAGCAGGCTGCCGGCGTATTGCACGTCGATGGGCCGGGTCCTGCTCGCGTCTCTTTCTGACGCAGATCTTGATGCATACTTCTGTACCTTGAAGCCGAAAGCTTATACGTCCAAGACAATCGTCAAGATCGCGGCGCTGAAGAAGGCCGTATTGGATGCGCGCCAGCGAGGCTATGCAATTGTGAACGAAGAGCTCGAAGTGGGTCTGCGATCGGTCGCGGTTCCTGTTTTCAGCCGCAGCCACCGGGTTGTGGCCGCGATCAATATCGGAACGCATGTTTCGCGTGCGGACCACCACACTTTGGTGAAGACTTTCCTACCCGTGCTCAAGGAGGGTGCGAGAATTCTTCGAGAGATCTTGCCCTGATCTTTCATGCTTCGGAAAATAGTGTGGCGACACGCAGGTTGCGGCGAGCTCTGGCAAGGAGACTAGATCATTGCTCGCTGTCTTTCACGCAGCGAAAGCCGATTGCGCCGGACCGATCATAACTCGGCGCCATCAGCAGCAATTTTCCGTGCTCGAAGTTCTTATACGCCTGTGGGAAATACCAGATTGAGCCTTGCGGCTGGTAATGGCTCCCGCCGCGGAGAATGGCGGCCCGGGTGTGAGGATCTTCGAATTCGTCGGTCCATTGCCAGACATTGCCAACCATATCCATCACCCCAAACGGGCTCGCGCCGCGGGGATGTGCATCGACGTCACTCGGGGCAAGCATGGCGCGTCCCTGATCTGGCAGAGGGGCCATGCCTTCGCATGTCGTAGCCGGCACAGCAGGCGAGGCGGCCACGCCGTCGCAATTGCCCCACGGATAGGTTCGGCCATCGTTGCCCTGTGCGGTGTATTGCCACTCCCACTCATGGGGAAGACGCTTGCCGGCCCATTGCGCATAGGCGCGTGCGTCTTCAAGCGAGACCCATGTCACCGGCTGGTTCGCAGATCCTTCCGGATAGGATCCGTCCTTCCAATTCTTCAGGAAATTCAGAGCATCTTGAGGGCGGTAGCGTGTCGCGTCGAGAAACCTTTTGAAATCGGCATTCGTTACTGGGTACTTATCAATGTAGAAGGGTTTGATTGCGATTCTGTGCTCGTGATAACGTCGCGGGCTATCCTCCCAGGGATATTGAACGTCAACGCCGACATCATTGTTTCCTTCAATCTCGATTCCGTGAACGACAAACAGATAGTCCGCTCCTTCGATTCGGATCATGCCCTGCGGCGTGGCGCGGGCCGGAGATGTAGGCCGAATGTCGACCAGCATCTGGTTGGCCTTTTGCCAGGAACCGTCAAAGCTTGAAAGCGGCTTCGTTGTCATCGCTTTCATCTTGGCGAACAGAGACAGCGTTTTGGGATCCAGCTCGTTGGATGCTGCCAGAATTGAGCCGAATCCGTGCGCCTCGATTGGGAAAGAGAGGATCACACTGTCTCCGTCTCTTTCCGGATGGAGTTCAGTCCCGTGGTACACATCAAAGTAGCGCGTTCCAGCAGTGAAGGGCACCGTCATCTGTCGCCCATCGACGTCGTATTCGTTGCGGTTGACGATGGTCCAGAGCGAGTCGCCGCCGTTGGGCCAACGACTGGCAAAGAGGCCGTAAAGGTGCATCGGGTAGTAAGGTTCCCAGTCCTGACTGGCGAGGAAGGAAGCGAAGCCGCGCTCGATCGTAGCAATTCGCCGGGTCGCCTCGCTGTCCCGCGGGGAGATACCGTTCCAGATGCCCCAGATGTTCTCCCAGCTTTCCCAACCCTCCCCATTGAAGAAGGCGAACTGGAGATTGTCAGTCTTGGTGCGGTTCCAGCGATCACACACGTTGACCATGTGGCGTGGTTCGAGCCAGCGGAATCGGTCGACCTCAGGAACGAACGGAAAGTGGGAGTAATAGCCCCACGACATGACGTCCCATGCCAAAGCTTCGTCGCTCAACCCGACTTCGGGCTCGAAGGCAAGCGGGTGACCTATTTTCTCCGTTGCGAGAGAGAAAGCGAGTGGCACTCCATCCTGGGTATCTCCGTTAATGCCATCGGCGTCGACTTGCTTCATCAATTTGGCGATAGCGTCCGGCCACTGCTCACCCGGATTTCCCGTTCCCTGATCCCACATCATCATGGGAAAAAGCACGCGCACGCCGCGCCGATGAAAGTCGGCTACCATTTTCCTCACGCCCTCGACTCCATCTGGCATCGAGCGGACCATATCCAGTTGATTGCGATCATCGATGCCCATATTTGGATAGGTACCCCAGATGAGGACGCTGTCGATCCCGCCGTAGCGCTTCTCAAGGTCGTCGAGATAGCGATCCACCGTGTACTTACCTTGCGCCGGATCGTAAAGATCGCGGTCCTGTACCATCATCTGCGGCTGAATGAAACTCGATTGAGTCCATTGCAGAGCGGGAAGAGTATAGCGCGCGGGATCGTAGCCGATCCGAATTCGCCGCTCGGCACGCCAATGTGTAAGGTCAGTAAGCCATTCCTGGTGCGTTGCTGGAGTGCACGGCACACTGCCTCCCTCCCAGGCGGCGCGTGGCGTGAGGCACGGAGGAGATTTAAGCAATTGGTCGGAGAATGTGTAGGGGACAAAGCGTGAGTCCTGTGCTCCCGCACCTGGAGCGGCCAACGCCGTCAGGATCACAGCAGGATAAAGAGTTGTATGAATCATGTGGCGAAGGTTCTTCATAGTGCTCTTTCTAGAGATCAGTGCAGTTGGATCATTGCCGTGATGAGCCGTACCTTCCTGCAATGGAAGATGACGAATGCCACAATTAACGGCTGAGAAGGGATTCGACCTCAGCCATGGTGGGCATCGAGGGTTGGGCGCCGGCGCGGGTGACGGAGACGGCGGCTGCCGCAGCTGCAAACCGGGCGCTCTCGCCCGGAGATTTACCCAGCATAAGCGCTACACCGAAGGCGCCATTGAAAGCATCTCCGGCAGCGGTCGAATCCACGGATACGACCTTGAATGCCGGAATGGCAAGACCATTCATGCGGTTCTCCGCAAGATAGACGCCCTGCGCACCCATCTTGAGGATGACGCCGCGGCAGCCAAGGTCGAATAGGCGGCTGGCGGTGTCGCCGACATCGCGCGATGCCGAGTTGTCGTGCTCGTCGCCGACGTAGAACGAAGCCTCCGACTCATTGGGCGTCAGCCACGCGACATTCTTGAGCAGCGTAGCGGGCAGACTGCGTGCGGGTGCTGGATCGAGGACGAGAGGAACCTTTTCGCGTGCGCAGATCTCGGAAAGTCGCTCCACCGTTTCGAGGGGGATTTCCAATTGCGCCAATACGATTCCTGCGGAGCGAATTATCGGAAGGTTCGAGTCAAGGTCTTGTGGAGTCAACTTTGAATTCGCTCCCGGCGCAACCACGATACTGTTCTCGCCAGTGCTTGATACCACGATCACGGCTACCCCGGAAGCGCCATCGGAAGAGAGAACGCCCGCCGTGTCGACTCCCGTCTGTTCCAGATGCGCGCGCAGCTGCGCACCAAAAGAATCGGTCCCGAGGCGGCCAATCATGTGCACTGGATATCCCAGCAGCGCAACAGCGACTGCCTGATTCGCCCCTTTGCCTCCTGGATGAATCTGAAAATCGGTGCCGATCAAGGTTTCGCCCACTGCGGGGATCTTGGGAGCGACGGCGACGAGGTCCAAATTGATGCTGCCCACGACTACGATCGGTTTTCGTGAAGACAAGGTCGATGCTCCCGTCTGACGCCGGCACTTCTAACGCTGAAAGTTTAGAACAGAGACCGTGTCTCGGGCAGCCGCAGGACGATTCTTTGAGGCACTCCGCCGGGAAGCAGCGAGACCATTGTCCCGGAAAGCAGCAGATTCGTTCATCGTCTTCGCAACCGATTGCGAAGCTATCGTCGTGCCGCACAGTCGCCATTCGGGCGATCTTGTCGCGAAGCTGCTTAGTCTTGTCCTGAGAATACTTTGCGGTGAGTCGTGATTCACATCACTGACGCCGCTCAGTTCAGAATTATCCTACGGAATAGCGTGGTCCCTCCCCCTAACAACTCGGCCGTTTCCTGTAGCGCCGACCCTGTGCAGGGGGCGGGCGACGGCGGCACCCGTTATTACGCCCGCCAGCCTATTCTCACAGCCAGCGGAAAAGCATTCGCTTACGAATTGCTGTTTCGCAGCGCACCCGAGGAGCAATTCCGCGGGGACGGCGATTTAGCGACTCGCACGATGCTTGATAACACGATCGTGTTTGGCTTGGAAAAGCTTACCGGAGGTCTGCCGGCTTTCATCAACTGCACGCTCGAAGCCCTGACCACGAAGTTGGTCGAGCTTCTGCCACCCGCATTGACCGTGCTTGAAATTCTAGAGACGTTGGAGCCCACCGAGCAATTGGTGCAAGCGTGTCGCGCTCTCAAAGCGCGTGGTTTTCGCCTGGCCCTCGATGACTTTATCTGGAAGCCTCAATGGGCGCCGCTGGTCGACATCGCAGACTTTATCAAGGTCGATTTCAAGCAGTCGGACCGCAGGGAGCGATTGGCTCTCATCGACAGGTTGAAACACCATTCTGTGCAGCGGCTTGCGGAGAAGATCGAAACCAGCGAAGAGTTCAAGTTGGCACGCAAAGAAGGGTTCACGCTCTTTCAGGGCTACTACTTCTGCCGCCCAACCCTGGTGAAGAAAAACGACATTCCGCCCAACAAGATGGTGCAACTTGAACTGCTGCGCGACCTGCAGTGCGGCGACTTCGACTTGTTGCGGATCAGCAAGCTCGTCGAGCAGGATGCCGCGCTTACCTATCGATTGTTGCGCCTTGTGAACTCACCCCTCTTCGCTTACCGGCGCAAGGTTCGAACTGTTGAGACCGCCCTGATGGTTGTGGGCGAGAAAGCTTTTCGGCGCATTGCGACTCTAGCGATCGCGTCGGCACTCGGCCGCGACGGTACGCCGGAACTGCTGCGGATGGCTCTTGTACGGGCGCGTTTCTGCGAACTCGCCGCTCCACTTTGCGGGCTCGACGAGACAGAGCAATACCTTCTTGGGTTGTTCAGCCTCTTACCCGCCATGTTGCGCATTCCAATGGATCAGGCGCTTGCGACGATCGAACTGCGGCAGCAGGTTCTCGACGCGCTGCTCGGCCAAAAAACGCGGGAAAGAAGCTTGCTTTGCTGGATGGAAGCGAGTGAGCGCGGGGATTGGTCTACCTGTCATGCCGTCGAAGAATTTCACCGTGCCGACGAGGCGAAGCTTGCCAGAATCGCTGCCGAAGCAGCTCAATGGGCCGATGCAACACTGCATCAGACCAGCTAACTCTGTCCTTTGTCCCGCGCGAACGAATCAACCCCCGCTCAATGAATTCTGCTCGCAATAATCTGCGTGCCGGCTGCATTGGATTCAATACTGGTTGCGCGAATCAGGATTTCGAATGGACGGAGGCTGCCATCGGTTTGTTGCGCGCTCTTGAGAATCGAGGCAATCGAATCGGGATGGAACAATACCTCCGCGGCTGCCTGGGTACCTGCCACATCAAGTCCTTCCACCGCTAATACGTGCCCGCTGCCACTCAGGTTGGGGAGGAAAAGGATCAGAGCATACGTATCATGCGCCGGCTCATTCCAACGGCTGGCGTAGGTCTTCGCTTCGCCTGCAACAGGCCGCGTGTTGACGATCGATGCGCTCTCCATATCTCGACTGGGAAGGATATGGAAATTCGCGTTCGAATCTATCAGACCTGCCCACGGATTGGCGCTCACTGAGCCAATAATGAGGGCGTCGCCGGTCTTCAGGTCGTTGATCCGGAGGTCCCGTGGAAAACGAAGAAAAACGCGTTTGGGGTCATACTCCGGCCGCCGCGTAATCATCGCGATAATTTGCGTACTGACAAAGTCGGTATACTCTTGCGTCCGCAGGTCGGAGTCGGTGTGGTTATTGACGTGCCCGTTGGGACTCTCGGCGAATGCTCCTTTGATATAGCTGGAGAGTGGGAACGCCTGATGTGCCATATCTTCGAGCAAATTGAATCCCACATCGGACGGCACAATAAACGTGCTCGAGGAGTCAGCTAGAATAGCGCGCCATAGTGTGTGACTCATGTCTTCCGCCGGCGCCCGAAGGAGGATGCGGCTTCCTATAAAGCAGGCCAAGGTCACAAACGCAACGACACCGCCGAAAGCTACGAGCGCTCGTCGAAAGCTTAGCTTCGCGGAAGCAGGAGCGGGGCGCTCGCCTGTTGCCGCTTCGGGGAACGCCCGCGTTTCGGACTGAGAAATACCTCGTTCCGAAAGATCATCTATTGGAGCGGTCACGAAAGAGGGAACGTAGCCGCCGACGGGAATATCGATCCGGACAGTTTCGTCGCTGCCGACACCAGAAAAATGCTCGGCCAGTCGTTTGCGCAACTGGCGCGCATAGTTGCGAACGATGTTGTCATCGTCGGTGCGATATGAAGGCGAACGGCCAAAAACCGCCACACCAATTTTGTGCTCGCTGATGGCTGCAGATCGTCCCGCGAGCGTCTCCGAGACAACATACGACAGAAAATTGCAGAGCAGCGCGGACCGTGCAAATTGAGGTCCCGCAACGACCCTCTGCGTGAGAACCCAGCGAGGATCAGGCAGGAGTGAGCCGTCGTCAGGATCCAATATCCCGAGCGGCTGCCGGCTTTGCTGAAGGGCGTTGCCTGATTTCATCTGAATGGCTCGGAATGGGACTGTCGAGCGATGAAACTCTCAAGCTGAGCATAGAGCTCATTTGTGAACCAGCGATGAATTTCAGGCTTGTCGATGCGCGTACACGGAGTTGTGTATCAGATTTTCATGTTCGTAAAAGTTGCTGCTGCTCAATGCGATAGGGAAGAGTCGTGCCCGTGTATACACGGGTGAATTCACTTTTACACGCTTTCTTGACCAATGGGCCTCTCCTAGCATGATCGAGGTTTCTTCTCCCCTCCCCCCAACGGAACAGAAAGAGCTATGCAAAGGAGCGCCTCATTATGAAGACGGCAAGAAGATTGGCCGCAGCGACTGCGAGCCCGGCACGTGGGCTCAGGACAACCCTATCGCTGTTGCTAGCGGCAGTGGTGATTTGGCTGTCCGCAGGGCATGCAGCCCAAGCACAGGTCAACACCGGAGCGTTAAGCGGCCAGGTCACAGACGGTTCGGGAGCGGTCGTACCAGAAGCCACTCTCACGGTGAAGGATGAATCGACGGGCTATAGTCGCGTAGTGAAAAGCGCCGCCGACGGAAACTTCGTTTTTCCCGATCTTCCAATCGGCCAGTACGCGCTGACGGTTGAAGCCGCTGGGTTCACGACCGAAAAGGAAACCGAGACCATCAGCGTCGGATTCCATTCGCGCGCCGATTTCCATCTTCGGGTCGGGTCTGCAGCTGAAACTGTTGAAGTCGCGGCTACGACGGATGCTCTGTCGAGAGATGACGCGTCCATCAGCACCCTGATCACCAACGAGACAATCGCTGATACGCCCCTCTTTCTGCGCAATTGGGATGACCTGTTGCGGACGGTTCCCGGTGTGCAAATCAATCGTTATACCAACCAGAGCGGAGCGACGTCATCGGGCCGGACGGGCAGTTTCAACGTAAATGGCATCCATTCCTTACAGAACAACTTCATCCTCGATGGCATCGATAACAATACCTTTTCTGAGAATGTGCAGGAACTCAGCACCGAAGCTGCGCATCCCTCGGTTGATGTCATCGCCGAATTTAACGTGATCACCAATCCTTATTCGGCAGAGTACGGGCGCGCCCCGGGGGCGGTTGTATCGGTTAATAGCAAAGGCGGTTCAAACAAGTTTCACGGGACTGCGTATGAGTTCGTGCGCAACCAATCCTTCGATGCGTTCGACTATTTCTCGAAGCAGACACTGGCCAAGAAGGCCCAGGACAATCAGAACCAGTTTGGCGGCAGCATCGGCGGTCCCATCATTCACGACCATGCGTTCTTCTTCTTCAATTACGAAGACACGCGCGTCAAGCAGGGAGTCTCTCGCCTCAACACGGTTCCGCTTGACAATGAGCGCATTGGCGACTTCAGCCCTGCAACGGCGGCCGCACTGGGCGTCACCTATCCGACGATTCTCGATCCGACGACGTGCTCTATTCCCTACAACCTGAAAAGTGCAGGCTGCACCGCGTTCGCCAACAATCAAATTCCGACCACCAGGCTCGATACCGCCATGCAAGCCGTGATGGCGTTGTTTCCGGAGCCGAACTTCAAAGCGGGTGGCGCAAACTACCCCGAGCTGAATAACTTCGCTCGCACCGGAGCATTGACCGATTTCAACGCGAGCTATGACGCCCGCGTGGATTGGACGCCCACTCCCAATGACACGATCTTTGCGCGCTTCAATTATTTCAATCGTCAGCGCGATATTCCGGGCTACTTCGGCGGCCTGGCGGACGGCACGTCAACTTCGGCATGGGGCAACGAGACCATGAAGGGTGCGAGTGTTGTGCTGGGATGGACGCGCGTCCTGAACTCGCATATGGTGAATGACTTTCGTTTCGGCTGGGTGCGTGACTATTCGCATGCTGTGCAGCAGCCTTTCAGCTTGACCCAGATCGCGGGCCAATTCATCCCTGGAGTTCCAGCCAATCCATCCATCGGTGGCGGACTACCGCAAATCAACTTCACCAACAAGACGTTCATCGGCTCGCCCGACTTCTTGCCCAAGCAGCAAGTCCCGATGCTGTATCAATACAACGACACCTTCTCATGGACGCTGGGTAGGCAGACTCTAAAATTCGGCGGAACGATGTTCCTCCCCATGCGCAACATATTCCAGGATGAACCAAGCATGCGCGGCGATCTAGGCTTCACGGGCGTCTTTACGAATCTCTCCTACGCGGATGCTTTGATCGGTGCAACTGAGACGGCGACCCTGACCAACACCTTCATCACTGACCAGCGGCTGTGGATGGTCTCGGGTTTTGGCGAAGATGACTGGAAGGTCACGCCCAAGCTGACGCTGAACCTAGGCCTTCGTTACGACTTCGCGACCCCGGCTGTGGAAGCATCAAACCGTATGGCGAACTTTAATCCAGCCGGAAATGGATCTTTGGTCTTTGCCCGAGGGGGTTCGCTACAGGATCGAGCCCTGGTTCAACCGAACGACACGAATTTTGCACCGCGCGTCGGGGCTTCTTATGCCGTCGACGACAAGACTGTCGTGCGGGGCGGATACGGCATCTACTACACCGTCCTCGAACGCATTGGTAGCGAGGACGAACTGGCCCTCAATCCGCCCAACCTGATCAATAAGACCATCGCGAGCAACGTCGCACCGGTGCTGACACCTGCCACAGGATTCCCCACCGGCTTTCTGTCGGCTCCCACGGTCAATGATCAAAGCATTGCGCAGGGCGTGCTCAAACCTTTCCATCTGCGCGCAGTCAATCCATCCATTTCGGTACCTACCATCCAGCAGTGGAGCTTTGGCGTTCAGCGCCAGATCACTCCTGCGTGGCTGGCGGAGGCCGATTACGTAGGGACACACTCAGACAATCTTGATGTGCTGCGTAACTACAACCAAGTCGAGTTCTCTGGCAATCAAGTGCTCACGAATACCACTTTTCCTGCGGGCGTTCTGCCTTACCCCGATTTCGGTGAAGTGGAGTATATGGATCCCGTGGGCTTTAGTAACTACAGCGGCTTGCAGGCTGCCCTTACGCGGCAAATGCGGAACGGTGTCAGCGCTCGGGTCGCCTACACATATTCCCACTCACTCGACAACACGCCAGAGGAACTCGAGACCAACTCCGGTGATGCCCCCAACGGCCTCAACTACAACAGCTGGTATGGCAACAGCGATTTTGATGTGCGCAATCGGCTGTCGGCCAGCTATGTCTATGAACTACCGTTCGGGCATGGCAAACCGATGCTGCAATCTGGGCCCGCAGCATGGGCTCTGGGCAACTGGACGACCTCCGGCGTCTACACCTACTACGCCGGTCATCCTTTCCAGGCCACCTGGTCGAGCGAAAGCAGCTTGCTCGATCCTTACGGATTTGCGACATCGGTTCCTAACCAGGCCGCATCCGTTCACTATCCAAAGAAACAGACCTGCTGGTTCTACGACAGCGCGAATAGCGGCTGCTCGAATTATGGTTCGGGTCTCACCT
>DATAVC010000005.1:0-84509 GCA_036267935.1 Occallatibacter sp.
CAACTCGCGCAACGACCCCTGCCCGCGATCGTAGGCCGTCAACAGTTTGCAACGAAGATCATCCGAATAGGCCTTCGCCATAGCTCATGCTGCGAAGTCCAGAGCTACTATAGTGTACACCTAGTGGAGAAATGCTCTAAGTTCAGCGCGAGCGCGACAAAATGCTTCTAAATATTTGAGCCCGAACCGCCGCAGGGGCGACCCGGGCTCAGTTTAACGGCATCCGCAGGGCGCTACTTTGCGGCCAACTGGCGGAGCACGTAGAGCAAAATGCCGCCGTGCTCGTAGTACTCGATCTCCTGCGGCGTATCGATGCGAACCACTGCGTGAAGCGTCTTTTTGCCGCCGTGCGGGCTGGTGGCAATCACTTCGAGCGTGCGGCCGTTGGCCAGCTTCTCCTTCAGCAACCTGGTCAGGCCCGGGAAGTCGTAGACCTCTTCGCCGGTGAGACCAAGCGATTCCGCATTCTGGCCGTCTTCAAACTGCAACGGCAAGATGCCCATGCCGACAAGATTCGAGCGATGAATCCGCTCGAAGCTTTCGGCGATCACTGCGCGGACGCCGAGAAGATTCGGTCCCTTGGCAGCCCAGTCGCGCGACGAACCGGAGCCGTACTCCTTGCCCGCGAGAATGACGAGTGGCACTTTGCGTTCGGCATACTTCACGCTGGCATCGAAGATCGACATCGGCTCCCCTTCCGGCAAGAGACGTGTCACTCCACCTTCAGTGCCGGGCGCGAGCTTGTTGCGCAGGCGCACGTTAGCGAAGGTGCCCCGCACCATGACTTCGTGATTGCCGCGCCGTGAGCCGTAGGAGTTGAAGTCGGGCGTCTTGACGGCATGCTCGGTGAGGTACTTCCCTGCCGGTCCGGCAGCTTTAATCGAGCCGGCGGGCGAGATGTGGTCGGTGGTGACTGAGTCGCCGAGCACCGCCAGCACGCGTGCGCCGAGAATATCGGTCACTGGAGCTGGCGTCTTGGTCATGCCGTCGAAGTAAGGCGCTTTGCGGATGTAGGTGGAGTCGGGTTCCCACTTGTAAACATCGCCCGTGGGAAAGCTGAGACCCTGCCAGCTGGCATCGCCATCGGCAACCGTGGCGTACTCCTTGCGGAAGCTTTCGCTGGAGAGGCCTTTCTCGATGGCGGCAGCAACTTCGGCCTGCGTGGGCCAAATGTCCTTGAGAAAGACGGGCTGACCAGCCTTGTCTTTGCCGAGCGGATCACTGTCGAAGTTGTGGCCGATTTTGCCCGCGAGTGCATACGCGACAACGAGCGGCGGAGACATGAGGTAATTTGCGCGCACGTCGACATTGACGCGGCCTTCGAAGTTTCGATTGCCGCTGAGCACGCTCACCGCCACCAGACCGTGCTCGTCGATCGATTTCGATACGTCGGCAGGTAGCGGCCCCGAGTTGCCGATGCACGTGGTGCAGCCGTAGCCGACGACGTTGAAGCGCAGCTTCTCGAGGTACGGCAGCAGGCCAGACTTCTGGTAGTAGTCCGTCACCACGCGCGACCCCGGTGCAAGCGAGGTCTTGACCCACGGAGGAACGGTGAGGCCCTTCTCGACAGCTTTTTTCGCCAGCAGGCCGGCCGCAATCATGACCGAAGGATTCGAAGTGTTGGTGCAGCTTGTGATGGCGGCGATGACAACCGAACCGTGGTCGAGATATTGATCCGGATCGACGTTGAACCGCTCTTTCACCGTCGTGGTGACGTGAAGCGGCGTTGTGGATGCAGCCGAGCCTTCGTTTTCCTCGGCAGCAACGGCCGTGTCCGTCACGGCAGTCGTCCGCTCCCAAGCCGATGCTGTGCGGGTTCCAAGGGGCTTGGCGGTAGGCGCAAGCAGCGACGGCAACTGCTGCGCAAAACTGGCGGCAGTATCCTTCAGAAGCACGCGATCCTGGGGGCGCTTGGGTCCAGCGACACTTGGCTCGACGGCGCCAAGGTCGAGTGCAAGAGTCTGCGAGTACTCGGCTTCAGGCGAGCTCGCCGTATGAAAGAGTCCCTGCTCTTTGTAGTAGGCCTCGACGAGGGCAATCTGCTCTTCGCTGCGGCCGGTGAGACGCAGGTAGCGGAGCGTTTCGGCGTCGACGGGGAAGATGCCGCAGGTGGCACCGTACTCCGGCGCCATGTTGCTGATGGTCGCGCGGTCCGCGAGCGGGAGTTCGGCGACTCCTGGGCCATAGAACTCGACGAACTTGCCGACGACTCCCAGTTTACGCAGCGCCTGCGTCACGGTAAGCACGAGGTCGGTGGCGGTGGCACCTTCGCGCAACTTGCCGGTGAGTTTGTAGCCCACAACCTGCGGGACCAGCATGGATACTGCCTGTCCCAGCATGGCCGCTTCGGCTTCAATGCCGCCAACGCCCCAGCCCAACACGCCGAGTCCGTTGATCATCGTGGTGTGCGAATCAGTGCCAACGAGTGTGTCGGGGTAGGCCGCGCTCTCGCCGTCCACTTCAGCCGTAAAAACAACGCGGGCGAGATATTCGAGATTGACCTGGTGACAGATGCCCATCCCCGGAGGAACGGCACTGAAGTTGCGGAATGCGGTCTGCCCCCACTTCAGGAAGGCATAGCGTTCGCGGTTGCGCTGGAACTCGAGAAGCGAATTGGCGTCGTATGCCGCGGACGTGCCGAACTCATCCACCTGCACGGAGTGATCAATTACGAGCTCCGCCGGAATCAGTGGATTGACACGGGCCGGATCGCCGCCGAGGGTCTTGATGGCATCGCGCATCGCCGCAAGATCGACGATCGCCGGAACGCCGGTGAAGTCCTGCATGAGGACGCGCGCGGGCATGTAAGCGATTTCGCGGCTGGGCAAGGCCTTGGCATCCCACTGGGCGAGGAACTCGATGTCAGAGGCGGTCACGTTGACGCCGTCTTCGCGGCGCAGCAGATTCTCGAGCAGGATCTTAAGGCTGAACGGAAGCCGGCTGAGATTGAAGCCGCGCGCGGTGAGGGCCGGCAGACGATAGATCGTATAGCTGCGCTGGCCTGAAGTGAGCTTGGCACGACTGGCAAAGCTATTCATTGAGAAACCTTTCTATCCGCACATCGAGCGGATGGGCTCACACGGTACATTTCCGACATTACGCCGCGAGAGTTCCCCTGCCCGGCGACGACGCGGAACAGACGAGCCTTTCATTCGGCAATTGATACCTCAGCGCAAGGTGGTCAGCGCCCCCGGTCGGGTCGGCCGCGGCGAAAGCGCTTGAGAAGGGGCTCGGGATGGGCTGATGGGCAGCGCATCGATGACGACCAAGATTTTATCGCGTGGGGCTCTTGGCCTGGAAGCAAAGAGATTGGCTGAGGCTAAACTGATTGCAACCAGATTCATCCGGAGGTCGTTCCATGCATCTGCGCCGCGCGCGCCTTGCACTTGCGACGTTGCTTCTTTCGAGCCTTCCCCTGGGGAGCCAGTCAGCCAGCATCCCGGCAAGCCAGTGGCATCCGGCGGATGGCGCCGCCGTACTGCACGACTTCAAGTTCGGCACAGGCGACACCTTGCCCGCGTTGAAGCTGCACTACATCACGCTCGGGACGCCGCATCGCAATGAGGCCGGACACGTCGACAACGCGATCCTGCTGCTGCATGGAACCGGGGGCGATGCGCATTCACTCATGAATCCGGTATTTTCCGACGTGCTGTTTGTACCGGGCGGTGTCCTGGATATCCAGAAGTACTTCATTATTCTTCCCGACGACATTGGGCATGGGCAGAGCTCGAAACCTTCCGACGGGCTGCACATGCAGTTCCCGGCGTACGACTACGACGACATGGTGCGCAGCCAGCGCCGGATGCTCGACGAGATGAAGGTCGATCATCTGCGGCTGATTCTGGGAACCTCGATGGGCTGCATGCAGAGTTTTGTGTGGGGCGAGACCTATCCCAACTTTATGGATGCGCTGGCGCCATTCGCCTGCCTGCCGGTGCAGATTGCGGGACGCAACCGGGTGATGCGCTACATGTCGATCCAGGCCATCAAACAGGATCCAGCATGGATGGGCGGCGCATACAAGGAAGAGCCGGCGCAGGGTTTGCGGCTGGCCGACACCCTCCTTTTTGTAATGGGCTCAAGCCCTCTGCAGATGCAGAAGAACTATCCCACGCGCGAGGCGGCGGAGCAGTTTGCGGACAAGTACTGGGCACGTCCGACTCCCGATGCGAACAACATGATCTATTACATCGACGCGAGCCGCAACTACGATCCGAGCATGCGACTGGGCGAGATCAAAGTGCCGGTGCTGTGGATCAACTCGGCCGACGACTACATCAATCCGCCCGAGCTGGGCATCGCAGAAAAGATGGTCAAGCGCATGCCCCACGCGCAGTTTATTTTGATTCCGATCTCCGATGCCACGCGCGGACATGGGACCCACACAATGGCCGCGGTGTGGAAGGACGACCTGGCGGTATTCATGCAGAACACCGAACCGCAACAGTAGCATCGATGGCCGCACCAAGCTGACAACCTGATCAAGAGGATACAGCTCCTATACTGGAGGTAGCAGGTTTCCGAGCGAGGTCAATTCCCTTTTGAGCTTCTGGGTGTGGTTGGCAGGACTTTATACGCGCCTCACGGCGTGGCTGATCCGCCGTATGCCCAACGAGCGGCAGCGGCTGCTGGCATTCACGATTCTGGCCGGCGGCCTCTGCGGGCTGGCCGCAGTCGCGTTCCACATGAGCGTGGCCTGGGTCGAAGGCTTCTTGATCGACCGGGCGGCGGCGGGACACGCGACGACCGGCGATCATGCGTGGATGGTGTGGACGGTTCTGTCTCCGGCCCTGGGCGGGCTCATCTGCGGTTTGGGCCTCTATTACTTCGTTCCAGCTGCGGCGGGCAGCGGCATTCCCCAGGTGAAGGTTGCCTTTACCTTCCGCTCGGGCTTCATCTCTGCACGGGAGACCGTCGGCAAGTTTGTTCTTTGCGTGATGCAGATCGGATCCGGCGGGTCGCTGGGCGTTGAGGGGCCGACTGTGCACATCTGCGCCGGAGTCAGCAATATTCTGGCGAGAGCGGCGCGGCTCAATCCTGAGAACCGGCGGCGCATGGCATCGGTAGGCATGGCAGCCGGCATCGCCGCGGCCTTCAACGCGCCGATTGCGGCGGTGACGTTCACGCTGGAGGAGCTGATTGGCGATCTCGACCAGACGATGCTCTCGGGCGTGATCGTGGCGGCAGCGCTGGCAGCGGTCGTCGAGCACCTGTTCATGGGGGCAAATCCCATCTTTCATGTGCCGCGTGCCTTTGAGTTCGGCAAGGCATCGTCGCTCGTCTGGTATGCGCTGCTGGGGCTTCTGGCGGCCATTGTTTCGGTGGCATTCACCGATTCTCTTCTGGGTTTGCGCGCCTGGTTCAAACGACTGCAGCGGATTCCCAAATGGCTGCAACCAGCCCTGGGCGGCGCGGCGACCGGCAGCTTTGCGGTGGTGGCACTTTGGATGTTTCACCTGGGCGGCATCGCCGGCGATCCGTATAAAACCCTGACGCAGGCCTTCTCAGGGACAATCCCGGTGACAGCGATGATCGTCTTGTGCGTGCTGAAGCTGGCGGCTACCGTTACGTCCTACTCGAGCGGCGGAGCGGGCGGCATCTTTGCTCCTGCTCTTTTCATGGGCGGCATGCTCGGCGGAGCAGTTGGCTATCTCGATGTCGCTATCTTTCATCACACGGCGGACTCCATCGGGGCCTTCGCAGTGGTTGGCATGGGCGCAGTGTTCGCGGGTATTGTGCGCGCGCCGATGACGTCGATCCTCATCATCTTCGAGATGACAGGAGGCTACGGCCTGGTACTCCCCATGATGATCGCCAACATGAGCGCGTTTGCCTTGGCGCGGCATTGGCGGAAAACGCCTGTCTACGATGCCCTGCTGGAGCAGGACGGAATCTATCTCGACGAACCGCATGCGGTGAGCGAGGCGATTGCAGAGCGCGATCCAGCGGAGACACCGCTCTTTGCCGACGCAAAGGATAAGGGCACGTTTGTGGAATAAGGGATCGGGTGCGAGGGGTCAGAAAATCAGGCGACGCTACCTCGCCCATCTCAAGCTCCATCACGCTTTAACGAGCAGGCGTGCAGACCCGAGGCCCCAGGCGCTGACTCAGTGCTGCTGCTCGTTATAGAGAAACAGGGCGCGCAGTTCCAGGTATTTACCGTGGAATTCGCGTGGCAGGGGTGGATAGTTTGACCCCGTGATGGCGCCCCACGCGGCGCGGTCAAGGCCCGTGTCGCCAGACCGGCCTTCGAGCTGCATATCGGTGACCTGGCCGTTGGGAAGCACCTTGAACCGGATCTGCACGGCGCCCTGTTTGAGAATGGGCGCGTTCACTTCGTCGGGAATCAGCGGATCCCAGGTGTGCTCGGTCTCGTAATACCAGCGATGCAGCCATGAACTGAAATCGACACCCTGGGTATCGGACAGGATCTGGACGCCGCCCGCACCGGCTCCGGGATGGCGCGACAGACCTCCCGTCGGCTGCGCACCGGAATCGGCACTGCCGCCACGCGCCGCCCCCCGCATCGCCTCGCGCAGCTGATCTGCGGGATTCTGGGAACCCATCGCGAAATTCGGCTTGGCTGGCACGGCGGGTGGGTGCGGAGCATCCACCTGCGCATCCGTCTTGGGAGTCGAAGGAACCGGGGCCTGCGTGACCTGGGGCTGCGGTGGAGTCTCAATCTTGGGGGGCGTGACGGACTCGGGCCGCGGCGGGGTCGTCGGCTTGCTCATCGCCTCCAGGGTCTTCTTGTCGATCTGCGGCTGCTTCTCTGGCACGGGCTTGATCGCGACTTTAGGCTGGTATTTGCGCAGCAAATCTGGAGGTAAATCAAGATAACTCAGGTCTTTACGCTTATTGATCGCGTCGAAAGGATCGATGACCGGCGGCACGCGGAATACGTATTTGGGAATCCAGGTGATGGCCGACAACAGCACCACGTGGATCAGGATTGCAATCCAGATGCCTTCGCGCAAACGCGCCCACCGACGCTCGTCCTCGAGATCGCTGATCATCTCGAGCAGTTCGTGCGTATCGTAGTCGACCCAACGAGAGGTGGAGAGATCCTTGGAGCGTGACTCGTCTTCGGCGGTCTCGGCCTGCCGCCCGGTAGCGCTCTCGGCCGGCTCGCCCGGGTCGTTGGCCTGGGTTGGGGTTTCGGTGATGGGCATTCAGACGGCGGGAATCACGGATAAGTTCAGCAATTCCCTTTCGAATCCTTCCTGCCTATTTTCTCATTCATTGAGACGGGCCGCCAATGACTTGCGGTCGACCCGCAAACCGTACAATAAGTCTTTTGGAATGGACGCATTTCAAGGGAGAAAGAGACCTGCTTGAAGCAGTTTTTTCTAAAACTTGCGGCGAAATGGCAATTCGTGGTCCTGCCGGCGCTGCTCAAGCTGGGTTTTTGGGGCGCCGGTGCTGCGGCGCTCTTCGACTCCTGCTCGATCCCCATTCCGATGGATATCCTCATCGCGGGCTGGGTGTGGAACGATAAGGGCCACTTCTGGCTCTATTGCGTGATGGGCGCCGTTGGATCGGCGATCGGAGGTCTGGTCCCCTATGGCCTCGGCCGTGCCGGCGGCGAGCTCTTCCTGCTGAAGCGGATCAACCGGGACCGATTCGATCGGATGCGCCTGAGGTTCGAGCGGCAGGAGTTTCTCGCCGTCATGATCCCTTCGATGTTGCCGCCGCCGACCCCGTGGAAGATCTTCGTGTTCGCCGCTGGAGTCTTCGAGATGCGCGTCCTGCCCTACATGGCTGCGGTGGCCGTGGGGCGATTTGTGCGCTGGATGATTCTGTCGCTCCTGGTGCTGAAGCTGGGTCCCGGCGCCGTAGGCCTGGTGCAGCATCACGCGCTGACGGCGCTGCTGGTGGTGGGAGGGCTCGCCGTGATCGGATTCGGGGTCTGGTGGATCCGGCGCAAGCCGAAGCTCGCTTGAGGCCGTTATTTTTCAGCTAGATTCTTGCGCAGAATCGCCACCAGCAAACCGATGACCGCCAGGAAGCGAATCACGGTGTTCCAGGCCACGCCTTCATTGGGATGCTGAGCCCCAAGAAGCGCGGCGTTGCTGACCGCCTGGATGACGAAAAAAAGCACGAAGGCCAGGAAGAGGGTATCGCGCGTCGACCGCCAGAATTTGAGAAAGAACAGCGCGGCGATGAAAGAACAGGCCGAGGCGAAGCCAAGCAAGAATGCGTCGGCGGTGGGATGAGCGATCGGAGCAATCGTAGAGGCGGAAGCAGCCAACATGGTCATTGACTCTCCCAGACAAGCCCGTAGATCAACAACGCCATCGCGAGACCTGCGGCTCCCACCCGATAGGTATAAAGATCAATCTGTGGGAAGACGAGCAGATCAGCGACTTTGAACATATTGGAGAGGGTGAGCCCGACGAAGCAGAGCCCGCTCCACAACAGCAGCTTCTTGCGCACCCGCGTGAAAGCCCGCAAGAGCAGGACAGCGCAAAGAAGAGTCGTGAAGGCGGTAAGAATATACAGAGCGGCGTTCACGAGTCGCGATCCTTTCTGAGCCGAAACGCGCGGGCAAATTCGCGCACCGGCGAAGACGCTTTCGAATGTACCATGGTCGAAATGCGAACCAGATCGCGACGATAGGCCTCATCCACGCGGTGCATCATGTCATCCTGCTCCGGCGAGCGAGAGTGATAGGAGAACTTGGCGGGCGTCGCGGCAATTTGCTGCACGAGCTGTATGCGCACAAGGTCGCGCACAATCGCATCGGCCTGGTCGCGCGCAACATAAAGCCGCGAAGACATCTCCTCCGCAGCCCATCCCACGGGCCGGCTATTCCAGAACAAGATCAGCGCCTCAAGATGCGGCACGCTGTCAATGTTCTCGAGAATGAACTCGTAGGCGTCGATCCGCGGAGTCGGCTTCTCACTCACTGGTCAATGAGTCCCCTGGAGTCCAGCCATACCGAAGGGTTCGCTGGAGCGAAGACCGGCGAGGGGCGTGGTTCAGGAGATTCCGCGAACGATCATCCTACGCTGAAGCCGGCGTGAACAATGCACCCTTGCAGGCAGCAAGGACGAAGTCACAGCTTGGCAATGATTTCGATCAGGCGTGGACAGGTACCGAGACGTGAAGACCCACACTAAGGGGCTAAAGCGGCCCCAATCCACTCCCGGGAAGATTGTACCGCGGCGTAGCGGGTAGAACGCCCGCTTTAGCGAATCACTGCTGTGGCCTGGTCCTCTTGCGTCCTGCGGACCAGCACAGGGATGCCAAACGCAAGTCCGGCCACGATGCCCGTCGAGATCAAATCGTTGCGATAGAACGGCAACGCTGCAAGGTAGCAATCACGCAGTCCGGCTACCGTGTGCGGATAGAGGCTGCCGAGCCAAACTGCGTAGTTCGAGGCAACGAAGAACGATGTGGGCCCGAGAACGACACCGGCGGCGACACGCAAAAATGTCGTGCGGGTATGCAGAAGGATCCAGCCCAGGGCCATGGCCATCCCGTACCAGCTCCATGTGATCAGGTAGTTCTGCCAGCGGAAGGGATAGGCGTAGATCTGAGTGGTCAGGAAGTAGTCGGTGGCTATCAAAACAGCCAGGGGCGCGAGCATTTCGCGCCATGAGCGCCGGGCGCCGAAGAAGAGGAGCGCACCGCCCACAGCGGCAAAGTTGAACCACTCTGGGTGCGGATACGCAGCCAGGAAAATGCGGCTCAAAATCGCCACCAGAATCAACAGATAAGCGGGCATGGACGCCTCCAAATTTGCAAGGTCCCTGTAAATTTGTCAGGGCTGGAAAGTGCTCCTTCCATTCTGACGGTCGCGCGCGACGCGGTCAACCACCTTGCTGTTCAGGGCCCCGGAAAGGTCAGTGCGCGGGCAGGCTGTACTCCAGGGTGTAGATGTGCTCGCCCTGGGCCCCGAAGTCGATCTTCATCGTGCCTTCGATGCCCGCCAGGGCGCCTACCCCGCTGCCCGGAACCACCTCCACACGCATTTCGAGCTTGCCATTCGACATCATGCCGAACTGCATCAGGCAGAAGCTGCCGGCATGGCCCTCGAGGGTTCCCGTGATGGTTTCCATGGCCACGTATCCCGCAGAACCCGCCTTCTGGTTGCCGCCGGCCAGCATTTCGCCTTTGGCGGATGCCTCCAATGCACCGTGATAGTGCTTGTCGAGCGAGAGCCGTTGCGGAATGCCGCCGCCTTCGGGCAGAGGCTGAATTTTCACGTCGAAGGTTCCCTTGGCCTGCATGGTCTGTCCTCTCTGTGCGTTGGCTGGAATGGCTGCGAGCAAGACGAGCGCGAAGAGAATTTTCATGTGTCGTGGGGCAGTCTAGCAGGAAAGGATGAAGGTTCGAAGAAGAGTGTGCGGTAGAGCGAAGCTTGGGCTCGGCGACGGATTTCTAGGCTTTGCGCTTGGCGCGGGTCTTGCGTTTGTGGCTGCCGGCGCGGCTGCCTCTGTGCGTGGTGGCGAAGCGATTGACGCTCGCGGTGTGGCGACGATGCGAGGCTGCAGGACGAAGCGATGCGCTGATGAGGTGTTCCGCCGCGGCAGGGCTGTCGTCATACGTGGGGTCGAGCATGGCGATGACGGCAATGGCCCGCGTGCGATAGAGCCGGGCCCACTGCGTCTGCATCAGAGTATGCTGCACGGACTGCCAATAGCCGCGATCGGAACCCAGGGCCTCGGCTGGTGCATCGGCAGCGAGGGCCGTTGCCGGAGCACCATCGTTGATCTGCGACAAAAAGTCGTCGAAGCGGACAAGATTCACGCCTATCTGGTAAACGAGCTGGCTCAATGCCATCTGCTGCGGACCCGTCAGGCGATCGAAGTTCCGGCAGTAGGCCTTGGCGTTGTAGACAGCCTGGATTGCCGAGATACGGAGAAGCAGCGTGGCCTCGTCGTCAGTGATCTGCGGGGCCAGCGTGGGAATGCGCCGGCGAAATCCTTTCTTGTGCCAGGCAGCGAACCGGGTACCGTACTGATCGAGCATCGCATCGAGGCGGTCAGGCGGAAGGCCGGCGGCTCGCCACAGATCAGCCGACGAAGGCTCTAGAAACTGGTGGGCATTGAGCGCGTCGGGTTGCGCGTGCGCACGTTCAGGAAGATCAAGGGTGAAGCCTGCGCCAATCAGCGGATGGCCGGTCTTGGGGTCAGGATAGGCCGCCAGCACCCACCCCTCATGGCGCTTGTCGCGCAAAGTCTCCATCAGGTCGCGGATGTCGAACTTGATGTCGGAATCCTTGAAGCTCTCGAGGATCTGCACCGCGGCGGAATCAGAAACCACCGGCACAGGCGCAGCCTCTACAACAGACGCCGGTTGCGTCTGCGCTTCTGGGACCGCCTGAACTGGTTGAGATGTCTGACTGGAAGCTTGTGAAGTCGGAAGGTCCGCATCCTGGCCAGCCGCCTGCCCTACACAGAGAGCTGCGGCGATCGCGACAACGAGTTGCGGCAGAGCAAGACGCATGCGAAAAGCGTTTCTAGTATGACAATGCCGGAAACTTCACCGGGGCGCAATGACCAAAGCGAGGGATGCTGGAGAATAGTCATCTGTTTCTCCTCATCCCGGATCGTCTGAAGACTGAGCACTGCTCGCCGGCTGCTTGTTGCGGTCACTTCTGCACGTGGCTGCCCATGCCCTCAGCCGCTTCTTCGCGGCCATCGATGATGTAGGTCCAAGCGCCCAGGGGTGCGGTCCCCGAAGAGCGGCCCGTGCCGCGAAACGCATAGTCAAAGCGCAGGTCGCTGAACTCCACCGTAGTCCACGTGCGGCCCGGCACCAGTTGCGGAGGATCGGCTCCCGGTTCGGGATATTGGCCGACATCGCGCACAACGGCCCAGCTTCCCCAGTCGAGATACACCTGGCCTAGCAGGGTGCGCTTCGCTGCTTCGACAGCCGCCGTGTCGGTGGGCTTGTAGATCACGTCGCGCGGCGCTTCACTGTCGATGGAATTTGTGTGGGTATTCACTTCCGCCGTCTGAAAATAATCCCGCGTCTCAAGGATGGCGTGCCACCGGAACGGATTCACAGGATAGGGCTCCAGCGCAACCCGGCGGACGGGCGCTAAAGCGACCTGGGTGTTCCCCAGCATCGCCTCCGCCTGTGCATGTTCAGACCAGCGCCAGCACCAGACAACGACCATTCCGATCAACGCGAAGATGACCCAGCCGCGGCCGCGAAAGCGTGGGCGGCGCGCGCCGATTTCTGAGTCGGTAAGGCCAAGCAGCCAGGGAAAGATGAATGCCGAAAGCAGAAGCGCCCACAGGATCGGTTCGGCGATGAAGACGAAACTCCCCGCATACCAGCGCGGATTGAAAGGGAAAAACGGACGGACGCCGTAGTTGTTGGTCCAGTCGAGCAGAATGTGCGACGAAGCAGCGATGAACGCGGTGAGGTAGACCCATCCCCAACGGACGGGCGCGGGGCGTTGCGCGTCCTCGTGTGGAGTCTTGCCTGCGCGTAGGGCCCGGCGCGCGCGCCAGCGATCAATGAGCCACGCAACACCCGTCGCCGCAGCGGCAACAAACGGAACTGCGATGAACGTGTGCGTGATGCCGCGATGATGCTTCAGCTCCTCGACGGGCCCGGCAAACGACCAGAGGATGTCGAGGTCGGGAGCCTCGGCGGCCAGCGTAGCGGCCAGTGTGGCGTAAGCCGTCTTTCGGTTGAAGCCGGCGCGCCCAATGCATGCGCCGGTAAGAAAGTGCGTGAGAGGCTCCATAGCGCTGGCTCCATGGTAACTGCATGGACGGAGCAACTGAGCAGAGACAGAGGCGAGCGGCATAATCCTGTGCCTCAAATCTCTGCAGCTGTTCAGCGGCATTTGGCCCCCAACCGCAGGTGGCTATAATCCCGGCATGGACGGGAAGAGCCCCTCAACCAAAGTGGTCAAGCGCGTAGAGGAGTTGCGCGCGGAGTTGCGACGACACGAACACCTCTATCACGTAATGGACGCGCCGGAGATCTCCGACGCCGCCTATGACGCGTTGATGAACGAGCTGAAGAAGCTTGAGCGGGAACATCCTGATCTGGTGACACCTGACTCGCCGACCCAGCGCGTGGGAGGCAAGCCGGCAGAGGGATTCAAGAAGTTGGCGCACTCGCGTCCGATGCTGAGCCTCGACAACGCCTACAGCGAAGAGGAACTGGCCGACTGGGATCGGCGCGTGCACGAGCTGGCCGGCAGCCTACCCGTGGAATACACGACGGAACTGAAGCTCGATGGCTTAAGCGTGGCCCTGGCCTACGGTCCCGCGGCCGGGGGCGGTGCGATTCTCGTCACCGGCGTGACGCGCGGCGATGGACAAATTGGCGAAGACGTAACCACCAATGTGCGAACCATCCGCAGCGTGCCTATCGCTATCTCGGCCACTGAGCTGAAGAAGTTCCGTCTGCCCCAGGCATTTGAGGTGCGCGGCGAAGTGGTGATGCCCGAAAAAGCCTTTCTCCGCACCAACGAGGAACGGGAACGGGAAGGGTTGGCGGCATTCGTGAATCCCCGTAATTCGGCCGCAGGCACGGTGCGCACGATGGACCCAAGCATCGTGGCGAAGCGCGGCTTGGCCTTCTTTGCCTATTTCCTGCTGATCGACGGCGAGTATTTTGCGGCGGGCCAGGACGCAACCCTCGACGCGCTGACCGCACTTGGCTTTCGTGTCAACCCGCATCGCGGGCGCGTGCACTCCGTAAATCAGATGATGCAGTTCATCGAAAAGGCCGGTGAACAGCGCGAGACATTGGGCTACGAAATTGACGGCGTGGTGTTGAAGGTGGATTCGCACGCGACGCAACAGAGGCTCGGCTACACCGGCCGGGCGCCGCGCTGGGCAATCGCCTACAAATTCTCTGCGGAACAAGCTGTAACCCAGATGGTCGACATCATGATCACCGTGGGCCGCAGCGGCAAGCTGACGCCGACAGCAATGCTGAACCCCGTATTTGTCGGCGGCGTCACCATCAGCCGCGCCACTCTGCACAATGCCGACTGGATCGAACGCATGGGGCTGCGCATCGGCGACTGGGTCAAGGTGGAACGCGGCGGCGACGTGATTCCCAAAGTGGCCGGCATTGTGGAGAATGCGGAACACCCGCGTGGCAAGAAGAGATTTGTCTATCCCTCGAAGTGCCCCGAATGTGGAAACGACGTCGTCCGAGAAGAGGGCGAGGCGGACTATCGCTGCGTCAACGTGGACTGCCCTGCCCTGATCCGCGGAACGCTGGAGCATTGGGGCAGCCGCGGCGTGATGAACATTGAAGGCCTGGGCGAAGCATCGGTGGCCGCGTTGACTGAGAGCGGCGCGGTGCGGAGCGTAGCGGGCCTCTACTCGCTGACCGAAGAGAGGCTCGCCTCTCTCACGCAGGAAGTCGAACGCAACGGCGTCAAAAAAGAGCAGCGCGTCTTTGGGCCCGTCGAGATCAAGAAGCTGCTCAACCAGATCGAGAACTCGAAGAAAGCCGGCCTTGCCCGCGTTCTGATGGGGTTGAGCATTCGGTTCATCGGCGAGCGCACCGCAGAGCAGCTGGCCCAGGAATTTGGCTCGATGGACGCCATCGTCGAGGCCGGCGCAGAAGAGCTGGAACGCGTAGAAGAAGTTGGACCGCGGATTTCCAAATCGATCACCGAGTTCTTTGCCCGTCCCGCCAATCGCGAACTGATTGAACACCTGAAGACCGCGGGCGTACACATGACTGCGGAAAAGAAACAGCGGACCACGCAGCTTGCGGGACTCACGCTGGTGCTGACCGGAACTCTGCCCAATCTTTCGCGTGATCAGACCAAGGCGATGATCGAGGCCGCGGGGGGCAAGGTGTCCGGCTCGGTGAGCAAAAAGACCAGCTACGTGATTGCCGGCGAAGAAGCGGGATCGAAGCTGGAAAAGGCGCAGGAGCTTAAGGTGCCGGTGCTGGATGAAGCAGGCTTGTTGAAGCTTCTGGAGAAGTAGAGCGGCCTTCGGTCAGGCAATCGAACGCTGCTGCCGCGCCGATGCTTTTTGGGTATTGCGCTTTTCGCGCTCCTGCTCGCGGCGCCATGCTTCAGCACGCCGCGCAAGCGAATTGTTGGCCGGACGCGCGGGAGGAAGGAATCCTTCGACGCTGCTTGTCGGTTTGTCTGCTGAGATAAGGCGTGCCGACGAAGCTGGCTCCTCCTGAAGAGGGACGGGCAGAGGCATGGAAACGGCCCGCGCCGGCATCGCATGCGCGAGCGCCGAGGTCAAGCTGGCGTCGGTCCTGCCTGCTAAAGGCACACGCTCTTCGGCAAGAGCGAACGACTGCTCGTCCTCTGCGACGTTCCGTGCACGGATGGTGCGTGCCATAAAGTCATCCACCAGCTTGTGCAGGCAGGTTTGCCCGCACAGATGCTTAGCCCTGGTGCTGGTGCGAGCCTGCGCCGTCCAGCCGCTGATGCGCAACTCCGCGCCATGTTCGTACACCACGAACCAATGGTTGGTCTGCTGCTTGTCTCTTCCGCAGACATCGCAGGAAATGGCCTGGCGAATCACGGAATCTCTCTTCTCCGGGGCATGGTCGCCTGCACCCATTGTCGTCGCGGACGAACCCAATGGCCGGGCACATGGGCAAAAGAATCAGAGGAAGACTCAAACGCGAACGGTTCGAGAGGCTGATTCCTGAAATGGAACGGCGGCGAGGGAGCGCCATTCCGTCCGGCCGGTTCGCACTGGGAAGCGGATGCGTCTCTACTGGCGCGGCGCGAAGTAACCTTTACGGGCACGCACTTCGTAGTGCCGATCATGGCAGTAGAGATAAATAGGTCGGAACGAGCCGTCGGCCTTGAAATCGGCTGGAACATAGGTCAGCGCATATTGGCTGCGCAGTTCCTCTTCGATATTTTTGAAGCTGGTCGACATCTCTTCCACCGAAGGAGGGAAGAAGACCTCGCCGCCGGTATCCCCCGCCATGTCGGTCAGGACCTGGTCACCCTTGCCGCGGCTTGGAGTCCAGTTGGTGCTGATGGCGTAGATGATGGTCTCGGAGCGCTGACACATCTTGATAGCTTCGTCGAGATGAACGCGGCTCTGGTTGTCATCGCCGTCCGAGATCAGGATCATGGCCTTGCGTACCGGCTCCTGGCCGCGCGATGCGTCGAGCAGTTTGTCGCGGCACGCGGTGTAGACCGCGTCAAACAGGGCCGTTCCGCCTCCGGGCCGCATGCGGTTGATGCCCGTCTCAAGAGCGTCGAGATTGTTGGTCCAATCGGCCTCGACATTGGGCGTCACGTCGAAACCCATCACGAAGGCGCGATCGCTCTTGGCTTTCAGAATGTTGATGAGAAATTCGGTGGCAGACTGTTGTTCAAACTGAAAGCGGCTGCGAATCGAGGTGCTGGCGTCAACCACGATACCCACGCGCAAAGGCAGATTGATCTGCTGGCGGAACGAAGTCACTTTTTCCGGGGCGCGTTGATCGTCGAGCAGCGCGAAATCGTTCAACTTGAGGTTGGGAATGTAATGGCCGTGCTTGTCGGTCACGGTAAAAATCAAGTTGACTTCGTTGGTGACAATCCTCAGCGTCGGAGAATCCGCATCCTGCCCTTGCGGCGGAGCGGCACCGTCCGCAGGCTGGGACGTGGCGGGAGCCTGGGTCTGCGTTGGAGCTGGAGTTGCCGGAGTGGACGCGGCCGCCTGGGTTGCCGGCGCGCCAGAAGGCGCGGCAGGTTGCTGCGCATGCGAAACGACGACGCAGAGACACGCCGCACAAACCAGTCCCAACAACTTTCGACTCATATGTTCCAAATTCTACCAACCTTGGATTGAACGCAAGTTACCGATGGCATTGATATTTCAGGTTCTGGAAGCCTCTTCAAGACGAGTCAGGAAGGCCTCAAGCTCACGAGGCATAGGAGCTTCTAGGTTCATGGGCTTGCCAGAACCGGGATGTTTGAACTCGAGGCGGGCGGCGTGAAGAAAGTTGCGGCCCAGGCGGAGCTTCTTGGCCGGACGCTTGCGTGTGCTTTCCTGTTCCGAGAGTTGCCCCGCGGCCCCGTAGAGCGTGTCCCCCACCACGGGATGCCCCAGCGATGCCATGTGGACGCGAATCTGGTGGGTACGGCCCGTCTCAATGCTCACCCGGAGCAGCGTGAACTTGCCAAAGCGCGTTATCAGGCGACGGATCACTTCGTAGTGAGAGACTGCGGAGCGGGCGTTTTCGGTAGCGCGGGTGGTCATGCGGGTCCGCCGCACCGGATCGCGCCCGATGAGAGCGTTGACGGTGCCTTTGTCGCGCTCCACTGCGCCCTGCACGAGGGCGATGTAGGTCTTGCTGATCTGGCGGCCAGAGAAGAGGCGAGCCAGCGCTGCATGGGTCACATCGTTCTTCGCCACGATGATCAGCCCGCTCGTATCTTTGTCGAGCCGATGCACGATGCCTGGACGAAGTTCGCCGCCCGTGGAAGAAAGCGAGTTGAGACGATGCAGCAGCGCATTCACGAGGGTGCCACGGTTACGCTCATCGTCGGTTGCACCCGCGCCTGCGTGCACCATCATGCCCGCAGGTTTGTTGACGACGGCAAGGTCGGCATCTTCGTACACAACGTCGAGCGGGATCGCTTCGGGTGTGGCTTTCAAGGGGGCCGGGAGCGGATCGACGGTGACCGCGATCTGCTCGCCTCCGCGGAGTTTGAGCGACGCCTTGCAGGACGCGCCATTGACGAGCAGACTGCCCTGCTCCACCAGGGCCTGCACCCGCGAACGGCTCACCGGCGCAAGCTGCGACGCGACGAAATGATCTAGCCGCTGGCCGGCGGCTTCCACAGGAACGATGAAGCTGCGCTCGTCAGTCATGGGCGACCTCGAAATGGTCTGGCTCTGTAGGGGATGCAGCGGCGCGCGCGCGATCAAACAGCAGCAGGGCCCCACACAAGACCAGGACAATCGAAGCAAGCTGCGGACCGTCGAGCGCTCCATGGAAGAATGAGCCGCGCCCTTCCGGATCGCGGAAGAACTCAGTGAAATAAATGGCCGCGCCGGCACCGCCAAGAAATACACCGGCGATATCGCCTGGACGATGCATGCGTCCCATGGAAACGAAGAGTCCCGCGCAGAGCACAACGAACGCGAGAGCCAGATAGGCCTGCACGGGGTGCACGGGATCGAACAGCGGCGTACCGCTCCAGCGCATCGCAAACGGCGACGTGTAGACCACAGCCCAGCGCACGTCCGTTTCATTGCCGTAGCCAGACCCCGAGAGCAGCGCGCCGAATTCCTCGCACGCCAGGGCCAGCGCAAGGGGTGCAGCCAGTGCATCGAGAGTGGGACACAACGGCAGGCCCTCCTTCCGCGCATACGGCACCGCAACGGCGACCGCGAACACCATACCGACGCCCGCGAGCAACGGATGATGGATCATCGCCAGGCCAAGCAACCAGGCAGGATGCGTCCGCACCACCGACCAGTTGAGCCCAAGCAGAAGGACACGGGAGCCCGCCAGCGCTGCAAAGAGAGCGATGATGCACAGATTCCAGAGTGGATTGGGATTCAGATGCACGAGACGCGCAGTGCGCAACAACAAGCCGAGCGCGAGCAAGACGCCCAGTGCGGCCAGAACGCCGTACGACGGGACAACGAGAGGACCGGCGTGGAAGAGGACGGGATACACGTAAGAGAAGGATATCTTCTCGAGCTAGGGTCGAGCGAGGTAGGTAGAACCCGGCCCACGGGGCCGTAAGTGATGCGCTGGTGAACCCGTCCTAAGACGGCGGAGCTCCCCGCGGTTCATTAGGCATTCCGGACTGGCGGACACGGCACACAGAACCGTTATGTACGAGTAGAGCCCCTGTTCAATGAATGTTGGTTCATCCAGCGTTGACCACCCACCTGCTTTGCAGGCCGGTTTCTATTGCGGATAGTAGGTGCTGTTGCGGAGAATTGCAAGTCTTGTGCGGTGTAACCAAGGTGTGATACGGTTTCCGCTTTTCGGTTTGGGAACGACCAGTTCAAAGTGGGAATGCAGCGCGCAATTCCACAATCACGCAGTCAGCACAGGGCTTTCAGCCCTCCTTGAGTTGCTCTTCAAGCACTTCGTCGAGCATGCCGCGCAGGGTGAGCGCGCGCGTGTGACCATCGTGCGCGGGCACGCCGCCAGCGCGATTCAGCTCATCAGCAAGGTTCAGCGCTGCCAGCACCGCAACGCGCAGGGAATCAACCGTGCGGCCCTGCTGCGCTACCGCGCGCATTTTGGAATCGACCAATTCGGCCAGACGATGGATGTGCGCCGGATTCTGGCCGGTGAGGTGATAGGACTGGTCGTAGATGGTGACTGTCGTGTAGCCCGGGGGCACAACGTCATTCTTTGCCATAGATCCCCTCAGAGTTCGAGCGCATCCAGTTGCGTGAGCAAACGTTCAACACGCTGACGCACCTGGTCCCGCTCTGCGCGCAACGAGCGGACTTCTTGCTTCAACTGATCGGCGGCCGGACCCTGTTCGGCAAGCTGGGCTTCGGCTCTGGTGGCGCGCTCTTCGGCTGCGAGGCGGCCCATGCGCTCCCGCTTCACCAGTTCCACTGCGCGGACCACACGCTCTTCAAGCGCTGAGAAATCGTCGACACTCATCGTGAGCGCGGGGGGCTCAGACTGCAGAACGTGCTGCCCGGTTCTTGGCTGTTCGGCGATTTCTGGTTCAAAAAATGTCTGCGACATCAAAGACGCCCTCCGTGGGTTCACGCTTCGTGCAAGTATAGCGCCAGCTTTGCTCCGCGTTAAGGGAGCTGAATGTGGATTAGAGGGCCGTTTTTAAGCGCGCAAACGTGCGCCGGCGCCGTTAACCGCAGCCACAATCATCGCTTGGAAGTTTTGCAGCTCTTCTTCGCGCAACGTACGATCAGGCGCCTGGAAAGTAACCCCCAGCAGCAAGGAATAGTCGTGGGCGCCAAGTTTGGCATCGCGGAAAACCTCGCGGGCTCTCCAATCGACCAGTTCAGGCAGATGCAACAGCTCGAGAGACTGGTCGATCTTCTCCCAGGGAATGTTCTCGTCAAGGATCAGGGAGAAGTCGCGGTGCACCGGCTGGAAGCGCGAAAGATCGCGCGCTACCGGTTGACGCAGCGGCAGTTTGTAGAGGCGGTCGAGAAAAAGCTCGCCGAGCAGCACCTGCTCCTTGATTTTTCGTGCGGCCGCTTCCGCGGGGCGCAGCTGGCCAAACCATCCCACCGTGATGCCATCCGCGTTGATGCGCGCCGCGCGATACGGATGGATCCACGCAGGCATCAGGCCGGCTTCGGGCGGAAAGCGATCGAAATAAATGGTGCGGATCTGAAAGCGATCGAGAATCTGTTCGACAATGCCCTTGATGTCGTAGAACTCAATGCCGCGCGCAGGATGCAGCGCGGACAGCGCGGGAACCCTGCCGGCAGCACAGAAGGCCAGCGCGGGACGCTCTTCAACTTTTTCCGTGGTGCCGCTGAAGACTGTACCGAGTTCGAACAGGCGCACATCGCCGACGTCGCGATGCAGATTGCCCGCAACCATGGTGAGCATGCCAGGAATGAGCGACGGACGCATCACTCCCGCTTCTTCGCTGAGAGGATTGCCGAGCGGTACAACCGAGGCCGGCTGCGGCGCGGTAAGAGCCGCATCGGCGGCCGAGCAGAAAGTGCTGGCGATGGCCTCGTGGAAACCGGCTACAAGCATCGTGCGCCGGACACCAGCTTCGGCCTCGGCCCAGGGCAGCTCCTGTACACCGCCGCCGAATGCAGGCAGCGTGTTCGCAAAACGGTTGTAGCCGTAGACGCGCGCCACCTCTTCAATCAGGTCGATCTCGCGCTCCAGATCGAGACGCCAACTGGGCAGAGTGGCATTCCACGCCGACGCCCCCGAAACAACCGCAGAAAGCCCGCATCCAAGACCGGTCAGAATGCGCTCGACCATCGCCGCGGTAATGCCTTCCTTCTCCTGCGTTGTACCGAGGTGTCGATGCACTTCTCTCAGGGCCAGCAGCACAGGCTTGCGTTGCGCCGTGCGCGCTTCCACTGCTGCCACGCGCACATCGACGAGATCGCCATCGCTTGATCCGCCGTTGGCCAGCAAAATGCTCGACACCATCGCGGAGGCAACCGGCGCTGCATTGAAGTCGGCGCCTCGTTCAAAACGATGGCTGGCGTCCGTATGCAGGCCATGACGGCGCGCGGTGCGGCGTACGGCCATGGGATCGAACCACGCTGCTTCGACCAATACATTTTTCGTGCCCGACGTGATCATCGTGTCCCAGCCGCCCATCACTCCGGCAAGGCCGAGAGGCTTGGCATGGTCCGCGACGATCAGATCTTCTGGATCGAGAGTCCGTTCGACTCCGTCGAGCGTCTTCAACTTCTCGCCCTTGCGTGCACGGCGCACCACAATGCCGCCTTCAACCTTGTCGAGGTCGAAAGCATGGGTGGGCTGGCCCATGGCGAGCCACGCGAAGTTGGTTGCATCAACAGCGTTCGAAATCTTTTTCTGCTCGAGCAGGCCGAAATACGTAGCCACTTCGGCACCCGTGAACCAGTCCCGTGATTCGCCAATGTTGATGCCGCGCAGAACGCGCGCGGTAAAACGGCCACAGGCTTCCTGGGCCTCGATTTGGACCGGATAGTCCTGTGCGGCCGGCGCATGCTTGGGAAGCGATATTGCAAGTGGCTTGAGTGCGACGCCATAGATGATGGCCGCCTCGCGCGCAATACCGTAATGGTTCATCGCATCGACGCGATTGGTCGTCAGGTCCATCTCGTAGACAGAACCGTTGCCCGGGCCAAGATCGAAGATGCCTTCGACAGCGATGCCGCGCAAGGTCAGGTCTTCGGCGAGTTGGGCGTCGCTAACCGGGAGTTCCGGGAGGTAGCTTCGAAGCCATTTCGTCAGAATCTTCATGTATACGAACCGTGTTGAGCGGGGTTAGCGATGTTGGCGGCGTTCGTTTCCTCCTGGGCGCCATATCGCCTCAAAGAGCTAATCAATCCATTGAGCAAACGAGCTACCTCTGAACCTTGGTCCATGAGAGCCTGCGCTTGTTGCTTGTCGAGATAGCCGAGGTCTGCCGCCAATTCGATTTGAGTTTGTAATTCATTCAGCGATCCCCGCGCATTACCCAGGAAGTGTCGGAATTGCAAATCGGTAAGCCTGCCGTGTCCCTCTGCGATATTGCTCGGAATCGAAACCGCCGCTCGCCTCATCTGGGCAAGCAAACCATAGGCTTCCCTCGCTGGCAAGTCGGCTGTGAGCTTATAAGCTTGCCGCGCCAAGCCCATCGCCCTCTGCCATACGATCAGCTCACGATAACTCTTCGGCCTCGCCATTCTTGACTCCCCTACCTACATGCGGCGCAGTAAACATGGCTGACTCCGTTCAAATTGCCGGCACCGCTCACGTTCCTAACTCCGCTAACTCCGCGCAGGGCGGCTAACGCCGCTCACGTGCTGCCTCAACCAAACTGCCCCAGGAACCGCATATCTCCCGAATAGAACTGTCCGATATCGCTGACGCCGTACTTCATCATGGCGATGCGTTCGATGCCCATACCGAAGGCGAAGCCGGAGATCTTCTTCGAGTCGTACCCCCGCTGCTTCTCTGCCGCGAACGCGAACACCGCGGGGTCAACCATGCCGCATCCCAGCAGTTCAATCCAGCCGGAGTGCTTGCACTTGCGACAGCCTTTGCCGCCACAGAAGATGCAGCTGATCTGCACATCGGCCGACGGTTCGGTGAAGGGAAAGAACGACGGAAAGAAGCGTGTCTTCACCGACGATCCGAATAGCGCCTTCATCGCGTGGTCGAGCGTACCCTTCAGATCGCTGAACGTGATGTTGGTGTCGACGCACAGGCCCTCGACCTGGTGGAAGATCGACGAGTGCGTCGCGTCGTCGGCTTCGTTGCGATGCACCTTGCCGGGAATCACGATCCGGATCGGCGGCGGCTGCGACTCCATCGTCCTCATCTGGACCGGCGACGTGTGCGTGCGCAGCAGAAGGCGATCGCGCAGCGGACGCCGCTCCTGGTTCGCAATCACGAGCGTGTCCTGTGTGTCGCGCGCGGGGTGACCCGGCGGGAAGTTCATCGATTCGAAGTTGTAGAAATCGGTTTCGACTTCAGGACCCACACCGACGGAGTAGCCGAGCGCCGCGAAGACACCGACGATTTCGTTCCACGTCCGCGTGATGGGGTGTTCCGCACCGGTGAGGCGCCGCGAACCGGGCAGGGTGATATCGATGGCCTCGGCAGCGAGCGCAGCATCGCTGGGACCCGATCCGGCAGCTTCTTCAAGAAGGCTTTCGACAAGATCTTTGAGAACTTTGAAACGCTCGCCGACCGATTTCTTCGCCGCAGGGGGAGCGGCCTTCAGCCATGCCGAGACGTCATTGAGCCGGCCCTGCTTGCGGCCAAGCCAGCGCAGACGAAATCCCTCCACCGCCTCGGGATTCGTGAGCGCAGCAGCTTCTTTGCGCGCCTCATCGGCCACCTGGCCAAATGCCTTGTCGAGCGCATCGTCCTCGAACGACGACGGAGTTGTCATTTCAGTGGTCATTGCGAACTCTCAGAATAAATCACTCCTTGCACTACAAGAGCGCTAGAGCCATGAGCGTCAACCCGCGTCGAGGGCCAACAGGTCTCGAAAAGCCAAACGGCCCGGAGCGTCAAGCTCCGAGCCGTTCGAGTGACTTCCACCGTCCACTCCTTCTCGACGAAGATTTGTCGATGGGGAGCCCAGTCCGGGTGTTGTCGCGATCAAATGTGCTTAGGCAGCTTTGGCCTTCTCGGCAGCGAGGGCAGACTTGGCTTGATCCACGAGCTTGGTAAAGCCGGCGGCATCGTGCACGGCAATGTCAGCCAGGATCTTGCGGTCGAGTTCGATGCCGGCCTTCTTGAGGCCGTTGATCAACTGCGAGTAGCTCGTGCCATTCAGCTTGGCTCCGGCGGCGATACGCACAATCCAGAGGGAGCGGAATTGGCGCTTCTTCTGGCGACGGCCCGAATAGGCAAACTTCAGTCCGCGCTCGACGGCTTCTTGCGCTGCCTGGTAGAGCTTCGATTTGGTGAGGAAATAGCCGCTTGCCCGATCAAGGATCTTTTTGCGGCGGTCGTTGCGCTTGGTACTACGTTTGACGCGAGGCATTGCGTGTTGCTCCTTTTGCGTTACGGTTTGCGGCTGGAGGTAGGAGGGCCGAATCGGCCTTGAACCTCTTCACTCGCTTATCAAGCCTGAATCTCTCGCCGGTGCGAACGCTTTCGCAGGAGGCGGGGGCCAATCAACGGCCCAGATCGTATGTGTGGCACGGACCAAGTCCAAAAGTCCGCTCCATGCAATGGCTCAGGCGTAGGGAATCATGCGCGCGACCTTAAGATGATCTCCATCAGAAACGATCATGCTCTTGCCGAGCTTGCGCTTCACTTTGGGAGACTTCGACGAAAGGATGTGCCGCGTCTTCGTCTGGTGCCGGACAATTTTGCCGGTGCCAGTCTTTTTGAAGCGCTTGGCCGCGCCCTTGTGTGTCTTCAATTTGGGCATTTTCTTCTCGACTTCGGACCGATTGGCTCGATCCAGAAACTCCCGGCACAGAGGTATCCCTGGCTTGGGAGGCTCGTTTCAGTATACCCCAACCTTGATGCGGACGCCACAGACCCCGTCTGCCGCTATCTTCAGCCTAGTCAAATCGATAGACTTTGGCCTTTTCCACCTGCAGCTGGTGCCAATCGAACCGCCAACCCTTGCCTTGATCGTTTTCGTCGCCATTGAGCCGCCGGCCGGGAATCCATTGGCCCCCATCTCCGATGACACCCTCATCCACCGAGGCGATTCCGACCTGCTTGCCGGTGCGTGCGATGAACGAGACGCGGAAACCCACCCCTGCGCCCGTGAACTCTTCGGGCCCGGTGGCCATAACAAGGCCGTAGCCGGTCTCGGCGTGGCTGCCGAAAATCTCATCGAGCGTCACATGCAGGGTGTAGTCGCCCAGGTTCAGATCGACGGAAGGATGCTCATGGGTGAGAACGAAACCGTGGATCGTGCGGTCGGCTTGATGCTGCGCGATCATGGGCTCCAGCCTGGCAAGAAGGCCGTAGCTCAGGGCCAGGTCGCCTTTGGGATCAATCTCGCTCTCGATGGCAAACGGCGAAAAGCCAACCCCGGCCTGCTCTCCCAAGGCATAGAAAACGTTGGCAGCGCCGGCTGACCCTCCGCGCGTTTCAGGCATGAACAGCGGATTGTCGGCGCGGTGATAGCGCGTGGACCAGAGGGTGAAATTCGGGTCGTAGAGATCGGGCGAATAGACATCGATGGCCGAACCGGCCGCTCTCCAGATGTCCACCACCCAAGGCTCGGGTCCGCCGCTGGGATAGTCGCCTGGCGTGGTGTCGTCGCCCGCGAGCCATGTGTTGACGTACATGGGCAGGTCGTAGGCAGCTTTGCCCCGCGCCGTCACCGCCTGGATGAAGCCGGCATAGTGCCAGGCCATGAAGATCTCATCGGCGCGCACGGTGTCGCCAAACACCTCAGGCCATGTTCCAGAAGTCTTGTCTCCGTTTGCGTCCCACAGCGCGCGCAGGCTCGGATACAGCGCATCGCGATGGGCGGCGAGATAGCGTGTGAGTTCGGCTGGGACCGCGGACGCGAAGGCGCGATTGGCAGCGTCGGAGTGGTCGCGCGTATCGCCAAGAACGCCGACCTCGTTCTCCACCTGCATCATCACCACGGTGTGATCGCGGCTGTCCACTTCTTTAATGTGCTGCATGGTCGCCGCAAAGGCGCGTGCGTCTGCATCCTGTGTCGCGGTGCCGCGTGGGCTCAGGATCTCGACTTCGGCGCCGTTTTCGACGACGCGCGGAAAACGATGTGTATCCTGCTTCACCCATACCGGCGCATAGCTCGACATACTGTTTTTCCACGACGCCAGCCACAGAAAGACGATCCGAAGGTGCTCATGGCGCGCTTGCTCGAGAAGACCATCCACGAGCGCGAAATCGTACTTCCCTTCCGTCGGCTCGATCAACTCCCAGCTCAGCGGCGTCACAACCGTATTGAGGTTCATGCCGGCCAGTCCGGGCCAGATGGGCTTCATATAGTCGAGGCTCGACGACGAGGAGTTGTGCAGTTCGCCACCCAGGATCAGGAACGGCTTGCCATCGACGATAAGCTGGGTCGCGGCGCCTCGTTTTTCAAGGTGGGGCATGGAACTGGTTTGCGCGGTGAGCATCGATGCGCTGAGCGCGACGAACGGCATCAGAATTGAAAACGAAACCAGGCTGGATCGCATGACGGAACGGAGTCTAGCACAGGGTGTGCGTGCGGATCGTGATTGGAGAACGGGGCAGTGCGCGGGCATTTGGCTAGACTGAGGCGCGCGTTCATCGTTCCATATTGAGAACTTCGGTTGCCGCGCCTCACGCGCCGATGGCGAGGCCATCGGATTCTCGCCGCGGCCCGAAACCCGCGCCCCCCGGCGTTGCGCGCTGCCAACCCCGTTGCTGCCGGCGCAATGGCCGAACGCATCAGCGAGTTACGAACCCTGGCCGCAGAAAAGAGTGCCGCGCACCGAAAGCAATTCATCGGACGGACGATCGAGGCGCCAACGCTGCACTCATCCGGGGCCTTGCACCGGATCGGCGAACTACAGCCCTGACCGAGAATTTTTTGCCTGTCGAAATCGAGGGCGCGTCGGAGGCTAACGGGGCCCTGCAGATCGAGGTCACTGGCGTAACCGCCAAGGGCGATCTCACCGCCTCATTCCGGCCTCGCCAAAGCGCTTCTGCCGCGCCCTTCGCAGCCGACTAATCCCGCGGAAACGCGGCTTTCCGCAGCCGGACCAATGGTATACTCAGGGTGCGTTCGCAGGCTCATTGCCGTTCCGGATTTCAAGCCGGAGAAGAGCAGCGGACCTCAGTTGGAGGAGCACATCGCACTCGACAAACGTTCAGCAAAGTCCTTTATCCGCATCAACGATCGCATTCGCGCCCGCGAAATCCGCGTCATCGACGAAAACGGCGAACAACTTGGCGTCCTGGCCCCTTTTGAGGCCCTGAAGATTGCCCGCGAGCGCGGACTTGATCTGGTGGAAGTTTCTCCCACTGCTGTCCCGCCGGTTTGCAAGATCCAGGACTACGGTCGCTTTCTCTACGAGAAGGAAAAGAGCGAGCGAGCCGCGCGCAAGAAGCAAAAGATTATTACCCTCAAAGAAGTCAAGTTTTCGGTCACGGTGGACGAGCACGACTACCAGACCAAGAAGAATCAGGCTGTGCGCTTTTTGAATGACGGCGACAAGGTAAAGGCCAGCCTGCGTTTCCGTGGCCGCCAGATGGCGCACCGCGAGCTGGGCTATGCCATCATCAACCGGCTTATCCTCGACATCGGCGAAGCCGGCATAGTGGAGTTTATGCCGCGCATGGAAGGCACGATCCTCCACGCAATTCTGGCGCCGACCAAGAAAGATGGCCCGAAGCCCAAGCCTGTCCCGCAGGTAGCGCCGCCCGCTCCGCGTCCCCCGGCCCAACAGGCACAATAAGCATCCGATCCCATCCCAGAGGCCGCTCGAAATCGGGCGGCCTTTCTCTTTGCAAACAAGTCCTGAATTCCGTTGTGTATGCTGGGCGCATGTTCTCTTCCCTGCGCCAAGGTTTTCCTGTTCTGCTTTCGTGCCTTCTCACCATTGGTTCGCTCACGGTTTTCGTCCCGGCAGAATCAGCACCGTCCCCGCACTTCCCTTCGACTGACGACCTGCGCCACATGAAGTCGATTGGCGGACCGCAGCTTTCGCCGGACGGCAGGATGGCGCTCTTCACGGTGGTCGATGCCACGGCCGACGACGGCAAAGCACACATCTGGGTCGCGCCGGTCAGTGGGCCCGAGAAGGCGCGCCAACTGACTTTTTCGCCTCCAGGGGACAAACGCGGCGAACACAATCCTCAGTGGGCGCCCGATGGATCGGCAATCCTCTTTCTCGCGCATCGGGGAGAACATTCAGAATTATTCCGGCTCGATCTGCGCGGCGGCGAGGCAGCGCCCTACGAGCTGAAGATCGTGCCCGTTGTCGATGAGTCAAAAGACAAGAACGCAATTCCTCCCGCGGGCGCCGACAAGAAGGATGAAAAGAAGTCCGATGACAAGCCCGCGGCGAAGCCTGCCGACGACAAGGCCAAGAAGGAGGCCACGGCGGAGCAGGTAGTGCTGGAGCCGTCCGGGTTCGCGCTCTCCGACGATGGAAAGTGGCTGGCGATCTGGGCACACGACCCCGAAACGCCCGGCGAGAAAAAACAGAAGGATGCCAAGGCCGATGCGTCGTGGGTCAACCACGAGAAGCATGGTTCACGGCTGTACCTGGCAGCGCTCAAGGCGGATGGCAAGATCGACGGCGCGCTCAAGGCGGTTGCGATTGCCCCGGATGTCCGCGGCGCAGTCTGGTCGCAAGCCGCAGACGAGCTGTTCGTCGTCACCGAACCGCCTAACGATTTATCTGATCTTGGACCGGCGGGATCGGCTTGGGTGGTCCATGCCGACGCGCCCGACAAGGCCACGAAGCTCGACACCATTCCGCCCACGGTGGGCGGCGGAGCGTTCAGCGCCGACGGAAGCGTCGTGGTATTCAGTGCAGCAACGCCTGAAGATGCGCCTCCCGGATACGACGAGCTCTTCGCATTGAAAGCAAGTGAGCCCAGCGCAAAACCTGTCCGGCTGACAGCCGGATTTGCGGGCTCGCTGAACGCCTCCACCTTGTTCTTCACGTCGGATGGATCAGTCATCACATCGGCCGCGGTGGGAACCCATGCGATCGCCGTGCGGATTGCCCTCGATGGCAAAACGGCGCCCGCGCCCCTCGATCTCGGGGCGCCGGTCGTTTCAGGGTTGAGCACCAATCGCGCCCAAACCGGCTGGCTCTGGCTGGCCGAAAGCGGTTCGCAGCCAGACAAGCTCTGCTACGCGCAGCATCTCGGAGAGGGATGCACCGCTCTCGCCATTCCTGACCTTGCGCCGGCGGGTTTGCGCTCCGTCGAACCAGAACTGGTGCAGTGGAAAAACGAAGGGTTCACCATCGAAGGGTTGCTCTACCTGCCCCCCGATCACGGCGCCGCGAAGGTGCCCTTGATCGTGGATGTACACGGCGGACCGTTGGGCGCATTCGAAAACCGCAACGATCCGTTCGCTGCATTTTTCGTGGGACATGGATGGGCAGTGTTCCGGCCCAATCCGCGCGGCTCATCCAACTACGGCGTCAAGTTTGCAGCTGCCAACAAGAACGATCTGGGGGGTGGCGACTATCGCGACATCATGACGGGCGTGGATGCTGTACTGGCCAAGTATCCGCTGGACGCCTCAAAGATGGCGTTGATGGGCTATAGCTACGGCGGCGAGATGGCCGGCTTTGTTGAAGGCAAAACGGATCGCTTCAAGGCCATCATCAGCGGCGCGCCCGTGATCGACCAATTCAGCGAATACGGTACTGAGCGCGGTTCGTGGTACGACCGCTGGTATTTCGGCAAGCCGTGGGAGCATCTTGAAGACGCATGGAAGCAAAGCCCTCTGTCGGGCGCCGCGAAGGCCAAAACACCCTTCCTCATCCTGCAAGGGCAAAGCGATACAACCGATCCACTAGGGCAGGCCGAAGAGATGTATCGCGCCCTGCGACAGGAAGGCGTGCCGGTCGAACTGGTCACCTATCCGCGCGAAGATCATGGACCGCTGGCCATCGGAATGTTCGGGCGGCCTTCGATAGAACCATGGCACGGCTACGATGCCCGCCAGCACGTGATCGAGTTTTTGAACCAGGCCTTCGGAGTCGAGCCAGCGAAATCCACGGGCGCGCAGTAAACGGAGAGGCCCGCAGGCAAAAGCACAACGAGGAGACAACGGCGCACAGGCCGCTCTTCGCCACACTCGCGCAAGCAGCTGTTCGCTATACTTTAAAGAGCGATCGGCTTCGGCCTGCTCGCCTGCTCCCCGCATGGAAAGACCCTCCATCGACAGCCCCTCGCTGCAACCTCCGCACACGACGCACGCGGACGTGCAACGCATTCTTGGCTACGTCTTCTTTACCTTCATCTGCTATCTCGCTATCGGGCTCCCGCTCGCGATTCTGCCGGCCTATGTCCACCTGCGCATGGACTACAACGCGTCTCTGGCCGGCCTCGTCATCAGCATTCAATACATTGCGACCTTCTTAAGCCGGCCATGGGCAGGCCGCATCAGCGATCGCACGGGCGCCAAGGTATCGGTGCTGTGGGGCATGGCGGCGTGCACGGGCAGCGGATTGCTCGTGGTGGGCGCAGCAGGACTGCATCGAAATCCTGCGTGGCTCAGCCTGTTCTGCCTGTTTGCGAGCCGGCTGGTGCTGGGAGTGGGCGAAAGCCTGGGGTCGACGGGCGCCACGTTATGGGGCGTAACCGCTGTGGGACACGAGCACACCGCGAAGGTCATCGCCTACAACGGCGTTGCGACCTATGGTGCGCTCGCGCTGGGCGCCCCGCTCGGGGTCGTCATGGAAGAACGCTGGGGACTCGCCTCCATCGGCATTCTCACCGTAATTGCGTGCGGCGCAAGCTTCGTTTTTGCGCGGTTCAAGAAGCCCGTCCCCGTTATCCATGGAGAGCATTTGCCGTTCCGAGAAGTGCTGGGCCGCGTTACGCCGCACGGCATGGCACTGGCCCTGGGCGGCGTTGGCTACAGTGTGCTGGCAACGTTCGTCACCCTGTTCTATGCCAGCCGCAACTGGCACGGCGCAGCGCTGTGCCTGACCAGTTTCGGCGTGGCTTTCATCGTTGCGCGCCTGTTATTCATCCGCACCATCAGCCACTATGGCGGATTTCCCGTTGGCATCACCTGCCTGATCGTCGAATCGCTCGGCGTATTGCTGTTGTGGCAGGCGGTTTCGCCCTCGATGGCGGTGGGGGGAGCAGCACTGGCCGGCTTCGGATTCTCCCTCGTGTTTCCCGCTCTGGGCGTTGAAGCAGTCAAACATGTCCCCGAACGAAGCCGCGGCACCGCGCTGGGGGTCTACACAGTCTTCGCCGATGTCTCGTTCTTTCTCGTCGGGCCCGTCGCCGGCGCAGTGATCGGGGCCTTTGGGTACGCCAGCGTCTTCCTCTTTGCGCTTACCTCCGTGCTCCTCTCGCTGGGAGTCGTGATCACCCTGGCCATGCGCGAGAAGGCCGCGACCATCTAGCCGACACGCCGAGGATCCGGCAGCAATTTGGCTAAATCGCGCAGTCTACGCCGACGCAGGCATATTCTCTGCAAAGTCGCGCCAACAGGTGTGGCAATTGCCACAATTGTTCCACGTGGAACAATTTGTGGACCGTGGAACAACGCGCACAGCCCGCCGTCAGGAAGGGAGCACCCGCTTGCATCGGAGTCGCGTCCCGCTCATCTAATCAACCATGAGCTTGCCTGTTTCAATACTTGATCTCGTCAGCATGCGCCCGGAAGAATCCGCGGGCTCCGCGATTGCGCGCTCGGTTGAGCTGGCCCAACACGCGGAAACCTGGGGCTACCGTCGCTTCTGGCTCGCCGAGCATCACGCGATCGAAGGGCTAGCTTGTTCGGCGACCGCTCTGCTGATTGAACGGGTCGCCTCAGCCACGCAGACCATCCGCGTAGGCAGCGGCGGCGTCATGTTGCCCAATCACGCGCCCCTCATCGTGGCCGAGCAGTTCGGCACCCTCGAAGCGCTCTTCCCGGGCCGCATCGATCTTGGACTCGGCCGGGCCCCCGGCGGCGACTTCCTCACCATGCGTGCACTGCGGCGCGACCTGCGCCAGACGGGCGACGATTTCCCAGAGCTGCTCGAAGAGCTGCACACTTACCTGGGACCAGACAGGCCGGGGCAGGCTGTGAAGGCCATTCCCGGGCGCGGAAGCAACGTGCCGATTACGCTGCTGGGGTCAAGCGATTTCAGCGCGCAGCTGGCAGCAGCCTTGGGTCTGCCGTTTGCCTTTGCCGCCCACTTTGCCCCCGACATGCTCGAGATCTCTTCGCGCCTTTATCGCGAAAACTTCAAGCCGAGCGCCACCCTCAAGGAACCGTGGCTGATGGTGGGCGTCGCCGTCGTTGCTGCGGAAACCGACGCGGCCGCACGACGTCTCTTCACGACGCCTCAACAACGATTCCTGCGGCTGATTCGGAATCAGCCCGTGGAGCTGTTGCCCACCGTCGACTCTATGGATGGGATATGGGCCGATTGGGAGCGACCGCTGGTCGAGAGCAAACTGCGCGCCGCAATTGTTGGGTCTCAGAAGACAGTCCAGGCAGGCCTCGAGCAACTGATCGCGACCACAGCCGCCGACGAAGTGATCGCGGTAACGGACACCTACGATCCCGCGGATCGGCTCGATTCGTACCAACGGCTGGCCGAGGTTGCAAAGCAGATCTACGTCCGAACGAAGGCACCCGCCTGAGGTCATCGTTCCCCGTCGGCGGATGTCCCCGCAGTTCATAGGCAGCGGCTATACTTGACGGGCGCTCCGGTACGAGCGGGAGGCAAACGTCTTGCGAGCTGGGCTGTTTACGCGTGAGTATCCCCCTCAGGTCTATGGCGGCGCCGGCGTGCACGTGGATTACCTGAGCCGCGAGCTGGCGAAACAGATCGACGTCGAGGTGCACTGCTGGGGGCCGCAGAAAAGTGACGCAGGCCGTCTGCGTGTGCGCGGAGCCGAGCCGTGGCCCGAAATCTCCAACGGCACCGAGGGAAAATTCAAAGGTGCACTTGAAGCCTTGAGCTTGAATCTGACGCAGATCAAGGCGCTCGAAGGCATCGATATTGTCCACACGCACACCTGGTATGTCTCGATGGCCGGCTACCTGGCCAAGAAACTCTACGGGGTGCCGTTTGTACTCACGACGCACTCCCTCGAACCGCTACGCGCATGGAAGGCTGAGCAGCTGGGCAGCGGCTATGCCATGAGCTCGTGGATGGAGCAGACCGCAGTCCTCGATGCCGATGCGATCATCGCCGTCTCGCAGGGAACGAAAGCCGACATTCTGCGTGCCTATCCAGGCGTCGATCCGCAGCGCATTCACGTGATCTACAACGGCATCGATCTTGCCGAATACCAGAAGACCGAAGACATGACTGCGCTCAAAAAGTATGGCGTGGATCCATCGCGGCCCTATGTCTTGTTCGTCGGACGCATCACGCGGCAAAAAGGCGTAACTCACCTGGTGGATGCAATCCGCTACATGCCCCCGGAGACGCAGGTGGTGTTGTGCGCGGGCGCTCCCGACACGCCGGAGATTGCCACCGAATTGCGTGAGAAAGTGGAGCGGGCGCGGCACGATCATCCCCACATTGTGTGGATCGAAAAAATGGTCACGCGGCAAGAAACGATTCAGCTCTACAGCCACGCCCGCGTCTTCTGCTGCCCTTCCGTTTACGAACCATTTGGGATTATCAACCTCGAAGCGATGGCCTGCCGGGCGCCGGTGGTTGCCAGTGCCACGGGCGGCATCAAAGAAGTCGTTGTCGACGAACAGACGGGCTACCTTGTGCCGTTCGATCAGGACCCGGTGACGAGCTTTCCGCGCGACCCGGAGAAGTTTGCGCGCGAACTCGGAGAACGGGTCACGAAACTCTACAACGACCCAGAGCTTTGCCGGCGATTCGGGGACGCCGGGCGGCGGCGCGTAGAAGAGACCTTCAGCTGGACTGCGATTGCGCATCAAACCATCGACCTTTATCAGAGATTGATTGACCGGCAAAAAATCGTTGCGGCCCGCTGAACAATCGGAATGTTTCACGGGCAACACGACCGGCGATCCTATGGAAGAACAATGAAGCTGACTGAATTCGACGGACGCAGAAGAGTCGTAATCGAGGGCATCACGCCGCAGGTGGATGGCGGGCGGTTTCCGGCCAAACGCACGGCAGGAGACCAGGTCCGCGTCGAAGCGGACGCCTTTACCGACGGGCATGATGCCATCGCCGTTGTGCTGCAAGCGCGGCGCGGGGGATCGGGCGAATGGACCGAAATTCCCATGCAGGCACTGGTCAACGACCGCTGGTTCGGAACATTTCGTGTAAGTGAACTGGGCCCCTATGAATTCAAAGTGCAGGGATGGGTCGACCACTTCGAGACGTGGCGCCGCGATCTGCTGAAACGCATCGCAGCAGAAACCGATGCTGCAGTGGATTACCTGATTGGCGCGGACCTGGTGGACGCGGCGGCCCAACGCGCCACGGCTTCCGATCATATTTGGCTGCAGGAACGTGCGCGTGTTCTGCGATCGAAGAGAGCACCGGCCGCGCTACGCATCCATGCAACCGACCCCATGCTGCACGAGCTCGCGTTGCGCTATCCAGACAAGAGCCTTGCAAGTGAGTCCGACCCGTTGCGCATCGTGGTCGATCCGGTGCGCGCACGATTCAGTTCCTGGTATGAATTCTTTCCACGCTCGACCGCGGCGGAAGCAGGCCAGCACGGGACGTTTGCCGATTGCGAAAAGCGGCTCGAATACGCGGCCGACATGGGTTTCAACGTGGTGTACCTGCCGCCCATCCATCCCATCGGACGCAGCTTTCGCAAAGGGCATAACAATTCACCCGAGGCGCAGGTTGGCGATCATGGCAGTCCGTGGGCCATTGGCGCTGCAGAGGGTGGACACAAGTCGATCCTGAGCGACCTGGGCACGGTCGACGACTTCAAGCGTTTCGTGGCCAAAGCGAAGCGCCTCAAGCTCGACGTTGCGCTCGACATTGCCTTCCAGGCAGCGCCCGATCACCCCTACGTGCGGGCACACGAAGCATGGTTCCGCATGCGGCCAGACGGAACGATCCAGTACGCGGAGAATCCGCCCAAGAAGTATCAGGATATCTATCCTTTCGATTTCGAGAGCGAAGACTGGGCCGGCATGTGGGAAGAGCTGAAGAGCGTCTTCCTCTATTGGATCGGGCTGGGCATCACCATCTTTCGCGTCGATAACCCGCATACCAAGGCCTTTCCTTTCTGGGAATGGGTCATCGCCGAAATCAAGAGCGCGCATCCCCAGGTCTTCTTTCTGGCCGAAGCCTTCACCCGCCCCAAAATCATGTGTCGGCTCGCGAAAATCGGATTCGGCCAGTCCTACACCTACTTTCCATGGCGGAATGGCAAGCAGGAGATCACGGCTTATCTGACAGAGTTGACGCAAACGCCGATACGCGAATTCTTCCGCCCGAACCAGTGGCCCAATACGCCCGACATCCTGACCGAATTTCTGCAGATGGGCGGCAAGCCGGCCTTCTCGATCCGCATGCTGCTGGCGGCGACTCTCGGCGCGAACTACGGCATCTATGGTCCGGCCTTCGAGCTGATGGAATACCAGCCGGTGCGTCATGGCAGCGAGGAGTATCTCGACTCGGAGAAGTATGAGATCCGGCATTGGACGCTCGACCAGCCGGAGAGCCTGCGGCCTCTGATCACGCGGGTCAATCAGGTTCGGAACAGCAATCCGGCCCTGCAAAACGATTGGTCGCTGCGTTTCCACTTCTGCGAAAACGAACAAATCATTTGCTATACGAAGGAATCGGACGACCGCTCGAATCTGCTGCTGACGATTGTCAACCTCGATCCGCACCACACCCAGAGTGGAATGGTCACCCTTCCGCTCCATGAACTCGAGATCCCGGAGGATCGAGGATTTGAGGCAGAAGACCTGCTCAGCGGGGAGCGCTACCTCTGGCAGGGTGCCAGGAATTACGTGGAGCTCAATCCAGCCCAGCGTTCGGGCCATATCCTCAAAATCCACAGGCGGCTGAAGGTGGAAACCGACTTCGAATACTTTCTCTGAGCCGCAAAGCAGGTCGGAGAGCTCCCCGGGCCGGCCTTCGCAGACAGAAGGTACCTGCCCTGCCATTGAGCAGCGGTGCCTGTTTGTGTCAACTTGACTGAAGTGCCGTTCGTTTGAGCGGCCCCGCCTTTTGGTTCCCGGCAGCGAGCATCCAACCTCTGTGGAGAGCGAACGCGTGAAGAAGCTGGCAAGCGCAACCGATCCCCTTTGGTATAAGGATGCGATCATCTATGAGCTGCACGTGCGGGCCTTTGCCGACTCCAACGGCGACGGAATCGGCGACTTTCCCGGTTTGCTTTCCAGGCTTGACTACCTGCAGGAACTTGGCGTCACCTGCATCTGGCTTCTCCCGTTCTTCCCTTCTCCGCTGCGCGACGATGGATACGACATCGCGAACTATGTCGACGTCAATCCCTCGTACGGGACCCTGAACGATTTCAAAGCCTTCTTAGACGCGGCTCACCAGCGCAACATGCAGGTGATGATCGAGCTGGTCATCAACCACACCAGCGATCAGCATCCGTGGTTCAAGGCGGCTCGACTGGCGCCCCCCGGTTCTCCGCAGCGCGACATGTACGTCTGGTCCGATACCGACCATCTGTACAAGGAAGCACGCATCATCTTCACCGACACCGAGAAATCCAATTGGACCTGGGACGACACGGCGAAGGCGTTCTACTGGCATCGCTTTTTCTCGCACCAGCCGGATCTGAACTTCGACAACCCGATGGTCATCGAAGAAGTGCTGAAGGCCATGCGGTTCTGGCTCGACATGGGCGTGGACGCGATGCGCATGGACGCCATTCCCTACCTCCGCGAGCGGGATGGAACCAACTGCGAAAACCTCCCCGAAACGCATCTGATCATCAAGGGCATTCGCGCCGCCATTGACGAGGATTATGCCAATCGGCTGGTGCTGGCAGAAGCCAATCAATGGCCGGCCGATGTGCGCCCCTACTTCGGCGAGGGTGACGAGTGCCACATGGCTTTTCATTTCCCGCTGATGCCGCGCATCTACATGGCCCTGCGCCAGGAAGACCGCCTGCCGATTACCGACATCATGGCCCAGACGCCGCCCATTCCTGACAGCTGCCAATGGGGGCTGTTTCTGCGCAACCACGACGAGCTGACGCTGGAGATGGTGACCGACGACGAGCGCGATTACATGTACTTCGCGTATTCCGGCGACCCCCGCATGCGCGTCAACGTGGGCATTCGACGCAGACTCGCGCCGCTAGTCGACAACAACCGGCGACGCATCGAACTGCTGAATTCCATTCTGCTCAGTTTTCCCGGCACGCCGATTCTCTACTACGGTGACGAAATCGGCATGGGCGACAACATCTATCTGGGCGATCGCAACGGCGTGCGCACTCCCATGCAGTGGACCTCGGACCGCAACGCAGGATTCTCCCGCTGCGATCCGGCGCGGCTTTATTTCCCGGTCATCATGGATCCCATCTACGGATACCAGGTGGTGAACGTCGAAGCACAGCTCAGCGATCAATCGAGCTTGCTGCATTGGACGCGCAACATGATCGCGCTGCGCAAGCTGTTCCAGGTGTTCGGGCGCGGATCGCTGACGTTTCTCAATCCAGCCAATCGCAAGGTGCTGGCCTATTTGCGCGACATGGAACGCCCCGACGGATCGCACGAAACGGTGCTGTGCGTGGCCAACCTGAGCCGATTTGCGCAGCCTGTCTCGCTTGACCTCGCGCTCTTCGTCGGCCTGCAGCCGGTAGAGATGCTCGGTTACGTGTCGTTTCCTGCGATCACCGACGGGCCCTACTCGCTCACCCTGGCTCCCTATTCTTTCTTGTGGCTCGAACTGCAGCCAGCTAGTGAGCCGATCGAGGCATTGCCCGAACCGCTTCTTGAATCGGCCGACCCGTTCGCGGTGGAGCAGATCGAGGCCCTGAGCCTGCTCGCGCATGGCTGGTCGGCATGGCTGGCCGGGCAAGGCTCGTCTCTGCTCGCCCAGGCTCTGCCCGAATGGCTGCCGCGCCAGCGCTGGTTCGGCGCCAAATCGCGCAGCATTCAATCGGTGCACATCATGGATTGGGTGGAGATTCCTGCCGCCGCACCGCACGAAGGGGCGCAGCACGCGCACGATTCAGCAGCGGCAGGAAAGATTCCTCCCGCGCTGCTGTTTATCGAGATCACGTATAGCTCCGGCACCAGCGACCTCTACCAGATCCCCCTCGCGATCAGCACCGGGGTGGACGGGGAAGAAATTGTTGTGCGCTTCCCGCAGAGTGTTGTCGCAACCTTCCACTCATCGGCAGGCACCACGGTTCTGCATGACGCGACAATACGCGAAGAAACGCGCCAGTCTCTGTTGGCACTGATCCAGACCAACGCGACGTTAGGCTTGTCGACGGAGCGCGAGGCAACGCACCTTGTCGCAGGCGACGCCGGTCCAGACACTCCTACGCCGCTCAGCAACGATCCAGGCGCAGCAGCGGGATTACCGGTCGCACCCGTTCCCATCAGCGCGCAACCGGGAGAAGCTGCCGCACCTCCACGATCAACTTCGCCCGCCCCTTCGTCCGCGCAGCGTATGCAGCCCCGCGAATCGCCTTCCGCAGGCAATCCTGCGCCGCAAGGCGGCCGGCTCGATGCGCACTCATCGCTACTGCAGCAATCGGTGCCGCGCGATCTCCATCTGGAATCTCGCGTGGGATCGGCCGAGCAATCCAACACGTCGATCTTGTATGGACAGAGGTTGATCCTGAAACTCTTCCGCCGCCTGCAGCCGGGAGAGAACCCCGACGTGGAGATCGGACGCTTTCTCACCGAGGTTGCGCGCTTTCCGCGCATCGCGCCTTTCATGGGTGAGATCACGCTGACCACTGCGGCAGGAGAAGCAACAACCACCGCCATGCTGCAGCAACTGGTTGCCAACGAAGGCGATGGCTGGTCCTGGTTCCGCGAGCAATTGGCCGTTTTCTTCCCTGCTTTCGCGGACGTCGATGCACCTGCAACGGCGAAGATTTCTCTCCTGCATCTTCCCCTGCCTGATCCTGGAGTTCGCAAGAAAATGGGCGGCTCTCTCGAAGCGGCTGCGCTTCTGGGCCGGCGTACGGCAGAGATGCATCTGGCTCTGGCAACGTCGACACAGGACCAGGCATTCTGCGCCGAAGAGATGCGCGCGGACGATCTGGCACGGGATGGACTGCGCGTGGAGGCACAACTGGCCCAGGTGATTGAAACGCTCAAGGCCAAAGTCTCTTCGCTCGACGAGTCAAACGCCGATCTCGCCATCCAGTTGCTTGCGCGGCGACGTGAGCTTTCAAATCGTGCCCGCGCACTTGGACAACTGAATGCCACCGGCAAACGCATTCGTATTCATGGCGATTACCATCTGGGACAGACACTGCGCACCCCGGCCGACGGCAAAAAAAGCGCGGGCGACTTCGTGATCCTGGATTTTGAGGGCGAGCCGGCCCGCTCGCTGGTGGAGCGGCGTCAAAAGCAATCTCCCTTGAAGGATGTAGCGGGCATGATCCGGTCCTTTTCCTATGCAGCCTATTCCGGGCTCGATCGGTATCTCACGGACAACGCCGGAAGCGATGCCGAGCGCGCACGGTCGTGGGCCCGTTGTTGGGAAAACCTGGCCACCGTGGAGTTCCTGCGGTCTTACACTGGAACTATGGCGGCCAAGCCGGAGCTTTTGCCTTCGCTGGAGCAAGCGGAGCCCCTGCTCGATGCCTACATCCTCGAGAAGGCGCTGTATGAACTGCTGTATGAGTTGAACAATCGGCCCCAGTGGCTGCGCATTCCCTTCGCAGGAATTCTGGCGTTGTAGAGCTACGAAAGATTGACGGAACCAAGCATGGCAACTACGAATCCGATGGTCGACGCGAGTACACACGAGGAGAGACGAACGAGCAGCTTGCTCGTTATGCTGCCCGCCGCGTCTCCGACGGAGACCGAAACGATTCTCGCCCGCCTGACAGCCGCGCTGCCCAATGCAGAGCTGGTGATTGCGGCGGCAGGCGAATCCGCATCAGAGCCGCAGCCCCACGTTCATTTTGTCGATCTTCCCGCATCGAAGGCGTCGTGGACATTGACCGCGGCCGACTTTGCCAACGCCTACGGACTCGCGCAAAAGCACGAGGCGCAAGCCATCCTGATGCTCGGCCCGCTGGCTGGGTCGCTTTCGGCAACTGGAATTGTTGCGCTGGCCCAATCGGTACTTTCGTCTTCTGATCTGGCCATTCCCTGCTACGAGCTGCCGGCACGCGCCGGCCTGGTGAATTCTTCAATCCTCTATCCCTTGAGTCGTGCTCTGTTCGCAACCCGCACGCGCTTTCCGCTGGCCATCGATCTGGGGTTATCGCTTCGCATGGCAGAACGGCTGAGTCTTGCCGCGCAACGCTTCGTCGGGCTGAACCAGGGAGATGTTCCTCTGTGGGTGGTCAGCGAAGCCATGATTGCCGGGATGCGCATCGACGAGGTCGATGCCGGTGAGCGGGCTCTCCCTCAACCTGCCGATCCTGACTTGAACGCGGTTCTTCCCTTTGTGACCGGTTCCCTGTTCTTCGATATCGAAGCTAAGGCCGCCTTCTGGCAACGAGCACGGGTTTCGACACCCTTGCGCCGCACGCTACCAACCGTGCCGTCCGCGTTGACAGACAGTTCTGCCGAAGTTGCATCGATGCTGCAGGGATTTCGCCTTGCCTATACCAACCTGCGCGAGATCTGGGGAATGGTTTTGCCGCCGAATACCCTGCTCGGCCTCAAGCGTCTGTCGCTGATTGATGAAGCAGCCTTCCGCATGCCCGAGAACCTGTGGGCACGCATCGTTTTCGATTTTCTGATTGCTTACCGGTTGCGTACCTTGAACCGCGGTCATTTGCTGGGAGCGCTGATTCCGCTCTATCTTGCCTGGGTGGCGAGCCACATCAATGCGATTGGCTCGGGCCAGGACCCCGAACGGCACATCGAAACGTACGCTACTGCGTTCGAAACCGAGAAGCCCTACCTGGTCGCGCGTTGGCGCTGGCCAGATCGGTTCAACCCCTAGTGTGGGACCTGGCGCGAGAAGCGTTCAAGGAGTGAATCCATGTTCAACATCCTTGCCATGATCATTGAAACGCAAGCGATCGGATCGAGTGAGCCGTTGTATACCGACAATGCCTCGATCCTGCATCACATGTCGGATGCTCTGCACCAGTCGCTGTATCGCGTATTGTCTCTCCTGATCGCGGTGTTGCCTGGGCTGCTGGCGTTCTTCGTCTCGTTGGCGGTGTTCACGTTCCTCGGCATGGCGATTTCAGCAGTCCTGCGCCATGGCCTCGGCTGGGTCAAGTTCGACGACCGCCTGACCCGGTATCGAGGAAGCGGCGTCGACTGGACGCCCACCAATTCTCCAACCGCAATCGTCGCGCGTGGATCGTTCTGGGCCTGCGTGTTGCTCGGCCTCATCATCGGCGTGTCGGCCTTCGACGCATCGTACGCCACAGCCGCATCGCTGCCCATCTCGCTGGTACCGTATCTGACCCACGCCGTCGGCGCCATTCTCCTGCTGATTGCGGGCACACTCGTTGCGCGCTTCCTGGCACGGTCGGTGCTGATCGGCGCCGTGAATGCGCAATTGCAGTACGCGCGATTCCTCTCGCTGGGTGTGAAGTGGCTGGTGCTGGTATTAACAGCTGCGATGGTGCTCGATCATCTCGAAATTGGTGGGGTGGTTGTGGAACTGGCCTTCGGCATCCTGTTTGGCGGGATCGTCCTCACCCTATCGCTGGCGATCGGCCTCGGATCGCGCGATCTAGTCAGCCGCTCGCTCGAAAACAGAGTGGAGCGTGCCGACAGAAACATCGAACCTCCGCCTCCAGGAAGCTCCGCCCCCGGCGAAACCCTGCGCCACTTCTAAGAGATAGGGCCCCGCCTCATCGACGAGACTGAATGGACGCAGCATCCCTCCTCCCCTCGCGCCCCGTCTCACACGCCTCTTGGCAAGCACTTCAGGTGCGTGCGACTATGGAGGTCTGCGTACGGGTTCAAGTTTGAACCGACGCGGGTTCGTCTCCCCCTTTGGTAAGTTACCGATGACTCCGATCGCCGGGAGTCCTGATTATTAGGCGAAGTACTAGTTAGTCCCGCGAGGGCTACAGCCGAGCCAAAACAACGGACTTCGGCCAGGGGGGTTGGGTGAATCCGTTCATCGCATCGATTCTCATCGCTGCACTCGGGATGGGCCTGCCGGGCATCCCGGAGGGCCTCGGCTTCGGAACGCCAAAGACCAAGGTCTATCTCCAACGCAAACTTCCGCCTCTCGTCCATCTCAATGGGGGCAGCTTCAGGGTCAAGGTATCCGGACGAGAAAGCCAGGTCGACTTATCGCGCGACTTATCCGCACAATTGGAAACCGAGATCATGAAAGATGACTCGCACCTTCGCGCGGCGGAGAGCAATCCCTCGCTTTTGATTTCGTGTCAGATTACCGAATACTCGCATCCGCAGCCAACCGTAACGCAGCGCCCCAACTTGTCGAATGCCAAGAACGCCCCGAAGACTCTTCCCTACCTGCGGATCACCGGCGCGCTGAGCGTGGCCTTTCAAGCCCGCGCGGGCGGCCAGACGCTGGCGTCGAACAACATTACTGCCAAATACGATGAAGAATTTGACAGCGCAGGCAACGATGCCTCGCACGGGGTGAAGGGATCGATGACCAGCGCCTGGCATCGCATTACCGGCGGCGCAAGCAGCGAAGACCTGAATCCGCCGACAGAACAGGAGCTGCGATCGAAGTTGATGAACCAGGCCGTCCACCAGATTGCCCAGCATCTGGTGACGACCAACGAGACCGTCGAAGTTTATCTGGCCAAGGGCAAGAAGCCGCTTGACGAAGGCAACAAGCAGGCGGTTGCCGGCCTTTGGCAGCGTGCCCTCGAGACCTATGAGACCGCTCCGCAGATGGCCAAGCCAACCGACGACGCCTATCGCATGTACGACATTGGCGTGGCCTACGAAGCGCTTGCGTACGCCGCCGAGGATGAGAACTCGGCCATGAAGTTTCTCGACGAGGCCGCCATCAACTACGGCAAGGCCATCGATGCCAAGCCCGCCGAGAAATATTTCCTCGAACCACAAAAACGGATCGAGACGGCAATTGCACACTACAAGGAACTCGAAGAGCAGAAGCGCCCTCACGTTGCGGCGAGCGATGCCGTCACCGTATCCAAACCCGTTGCCAGCACTGTGCAGCCAAAAGGGCTCACGAATGCCCAGGTCGTCGCCATGGCGAAGTCGGGTATCGCGGATGACACCATCGTGCAGGCCGTGCGCAATGCAAAGTCTGCGACGTTCGACCTGACCGCGGGGGCACAAGAAGAATTGGCAAGCAATGGCGTAAGCCCGCCAGTGATCGCCGCCATGAAGGCGCGCGCCGGACGGAACCCTTCGGCGGCGAGATGAAAGTTCCCGTCCTCGTCGCCCTGACCGGTGCACTTGTTGTTTCCAATTGTCTGCCCGCGAACTGCCAGGCAGGACGCTGCGGCGCAGGTCAGGATCTGGTTGTGCAGGCGCTCGAGCGCATCTCTCCGCAGAGCGATCGAGGCACCTATGAAGACGCTCTGCAGCTACTGAAGCATGCCGTCTCGGAGTGCGGTGAACTGGGCGACGCCTGGTATTACCGCGGCCTCGTCGAACAAAAACTTGGCCACGATTCGCTGGCGCACTATGCGATGGACAAGGCGCGGTTCCTTGGCTCAGACGCTCTGCAGCAGGAGTTGAATCCGCTGGTTCTTTCAACGCCCGCATCCCGCGGCTTCGCAGTGGAAGCGGATACGACCCACGCGACGATGCCCACTGCTCCCACAAAAGCCGGCCCCGTGCAGCAGAAGTGGGCGATGGTGATCGGCATCGGCCGGTTTACCGACGTCAAAGTTCCGCCGCTGAAGTACACCACGGCCGATGCCAATGCGTTTGCCGCGGAGTTGCAGGATCCGACGATCGGCCGGTTCCCCGCCAGTCATGTCCACGTGCTGACCGACGAGCAGGCAACGACTCGCAACATCAAAGAGAGTCTGAACTGGATTGCGCGACGCGCAAAGCCCAACGACATCGTCGTCATCTACGTGGCAACCCACGGAACGCCGCGTACGCTGGACTCTGCCGGTGGTGCGAACTACCTGGTCACCTACGATACCGAAATTTCAAACGCGGATGGATTCAACGAAGACGCGATGTATGCCACGGCATATCCCATGGTGGAGCTTGCCGACGCTGTTGCCACGCGCATGCGGGCCCTGCGAACAGCAGTGATTCTTGACACCTGCTATAGCGGTGGATCGATCAAATCGTCTGCCGCCGCCTCGGTACACGACAAGCCTCCGTCGCAGGAGATGCTTGCGCGTATGAGCCAGGGCACGGGCCGCATTGTTCTCACCGCCAGTCAGGCCGATGAAGAGTCACTGGAAAGCGGCGAATTGCGGCACGGTTACTTTACTTACTATCTGCTCGATGCGCTCAAGACTGGCAAAGGCGTGACGCCCTTGAGCCAGGTCTTTGCGACCGTAGCGCAGCACGTCTCGCAGCGCGTTGCGGCAGGTGGCATGCGCCAGCACCCGGTGATGCACAAAAGTTCAGAGGATGCGGACTTCGCTCTCGGAGTTCCAGGAACCGAGCCAGAAGATACGCAACCCTAAGCCAGACATGGCCCGGTCATTCGGCGCGCAGAGCCTCCACAGCATTGATGCGGGCTGCCCGCGCTGCCGGCACGGCCGAGGCAATGATCGCCGCAGTCAGAATAACGCCCGCTGAAGCGACAAAGGCGAGCACACCGGGCTGCTGAATCACCGGCAGGTAGCTGCTGGCAACGCGCGCCAGGATAAAGCCAATCAGAACTCCTGAAGCGACGCCGATACCCGCCATCACAAAGCCCTCCACAAGAACATTGCTGAGAATATTCCGCGGCTGGGCGCCCAGGGCCATGCGAATGCCGAATTCGCGCGTGCGGCCGCTGACCGAAAACGCCAGAACACCGGCCACGCCGACCACCGAGATCAAGAGCGCGACGGCCGCGAATCCTCCAAAGACAATCGCGTTCAGGCGATCAGGTGTGAGGACCTCTGTGCGTACATCGTTCAGCGTGCTGGCGCGCTCAACGGGCTGGTCAGCAGACATTTCATGGATCGTCCGCGTAATCGCCGGCACGAGCGCGTAAGGATCCTGATGCGCGCGCACAAAGAGACGGCCGCTCCATCCTTCCTGATCGATGGGCTGATAAATCGTCATCGCGGGCGCGGGAATAATATTTTCATCGTCGAAGTCAGGGACGACTGCAATGATACGGCGCGGCTCGGTGCTGATACCGATAAACTTCATCACGCCATCGGTCCACCACATCTTGCGATTGACCGCGTCCTGACCGGGGTAGAGTTGCTGGGCAAGGCTCTGGCTGATGATGACCACGCGCTCCGCCCCATCTTTATCGCCGTCGTTGAAGTCGCGTCCCTCCATCACAGGAACGCCCAGGGTGGCGAAGAAGCCCGGCGAGATGGATCGGAAGTTCGCGCGGAAATCATCCTTGCCGTTGTCTTTGCGATGTGCTCCCTGTGCGGCGAATGAAAAGCTGAGCGTGCTTGCCCGATCGGATCGCCAGGGCACACTGAACCCCTCGGCTACGTTTTCGACACCGGGCAGCGCCGCGATGCGGTTCTTCACGTCGCGGTAGAAGTCGCTGATCTGCTGCGGGGTCTTGCCGTACGACATCACCGGAAGATTGACAGCCAGCACATTCGAAGAGTTGAAAGGCGGCCTTGTCTGCTCAAGGACGAAAAGCGTTTTCATGAGAACGCACGCGCCGGCAAGCAGCAGGAAGGATGCAGCAATCTGTGTGACGGCGAAGACGCGGAGTTTGCGCGTGCTCGATCCTGCGACGCGCGTACCCCTGCCGGTGAGACCGCCTTGCGGCGAGTTGGACGAAGGCAGCTTGGGGAGGTAGGCGAGAAAGACGGCGGCCACCAGCGCCAGCACAATGCCGAACCAGACCAGACTGAAGTCAAGATTCAGGTCGTTGGCGCGCACCGAGAAGCGCGATGCATAGCGGCCCAGCACAGACACCATGGGCACCGCCAGCAGAACCGCGGCAATGGCTCCACTGCCGCATAAGACAATGCTTTCTGCCAGCAATGAGCGGCGCAACACCGCGGTACTCGCGCCGAGCGCTGAGCGCACCGCCAACTCCGATTCGCGGCGAACGGTGCGCGCCAGCACGAGATTGGCCACGTTCGAGCAGGCAATGATGAAAAGCAAGCCGGAAGCTGCGAACAGAATCCACAGGATCGTGTTGGCTCGGGAATTGATCTGCTCATGCATCCGCGTGGCGTTGATCGTGAAATGATCTTCAGGCTTGTAGACATCGGGATGCTCGCTCAGCATGTTGGAATAGACCGTGCGGAGTTCAGCCTGGGCGGCTTCGAGGGTTGCCCCAGGCGCTAGCCGGGCAAAGACCTCCGTCATGCGGTGCTCGCGGCCCGTGACCATCGTAGCCGAGAGATGGTGAGGGCTGGTCACGACGTTGGCGATGATCTCGGTTTCGACCGGATACGGCACCGAGGGCTCGAGAACGCCGACGATCGTGGCCGAGGTAGCACCGAGGCCGCCTTCGAGGCGAACCCTTTTACCCAGCACGCTCGGATCGGAGTGCAGCTCGTTGCGCCAGAATTTGTAGGTCAGGACTACCGCACCCGCAGCATTGCGTCCGTCGTCTGAAGGGCCGAGCAGCCGGCCAAGAACAGGATGCAGCCCCATGACGTCGAAATAATTTCCGTCGACCACGCCGGCTGGAATCTCGCGTGGCGTGCCCAGGCCGACAACCGTGAAGTCGATCTCGGAGAAGGTGCCCAGCTCTTTGATCGTTTTCAGCCCTGATCCGATGTCTCGAATCTCGGGCACCGAAAACGTCTCGTTAGGAACGCCGATGCCGGGGGCACTTTGCCGCACGTAGAGAAGCTTGTCTTCGTCACGATTGGCGAGCGGCCGCAAAAGCACAGCACGCACCACGGTGAAGATGGCCGCATTGGCGCCAATGCCGAGCGCAAGCGTGAGCCCGACCGTGATCCAGAGTGAAGGCACTCGGGCGAGGGAGCGAATCGCAATCTTCAGATCGTGGAAAAAGGACATTGCCAGGCCTCCGTTGGACCGCGCCGCGATGCAATCTGGGGAAAGTCGCGCTTGCTGCAGTCCGCTCTCTTGCGGCATTCAACCAATTGCGATTAGCGTAACCATTTGGTTTCCAATCGTCAATCTCGTTCGTCACAAAACTGATCAATGAAAAAGTGGAAAAGCGGTCCGCGCAAAGTGCCCGCCCAGCCATTTGGTTGACGATTACGTTGATATCAACTAAACTCGCTGTGTGTCAAGTGCAAATGTCCTTCCCTACGAGACCACGCTTCTAGTACGGGATTGTTGCCTTTGCCTGCATGTGCAGCGCGCCGCGCGCGCATTGGCGCGCCGCTTTGATGTTGCGCTACGCCCCTTCGACCTCACCAATGGGCAATTCTCTTTGCTGATGTCGCTCAACCGCCCCGAACCGCCCCCGATGGGGCCTGTGGCTGCCTTGCTGGCGATGGATCGCACGACACTGACCGCCGCCCTTAAGCCGCTCGAGCGCCGGGGCCTGGTGAAGATCGCGAAGGACCCTTCGGACCAACGCAGCCGTATTTTGATTTTGACTACCCAGGGACGCCACGTACTGGCTCGCGCTTTGCCGATGTGGCAGAGCATCCACAACGAAATCGAGACAGCGCTGCCCGCTGGCGGGCCCGATGCTTTGCGCAAGAACCTGCGGTCGCTCGCCGGGGTGCCTTAACCTGCGGCGGCGGCTCGAGAGCGTGCCACATCCACAAGGGCAAGCGGCAGCGTAATTATGATTTGCGCTCCCCTGGGCTCAACGTTCTGGGCAACGATCGTGCCTGCATGTGCGCGTACCACCGCATCGACGAAGGCCAGGCCGAGGCCATGCCCGCTCGAGTTTCTCCCCTTCACTCTTCTGGCAAACAGATAGGGTCGCACTTCGGGGTCGAAGCCGTTTCCGTCATCCCGCAGAATCAGGCGCACCTCATCCTCCGATGGCTCCAGCCGCACGTTCACGCTGGACGAGGCGGGCAGATGCTTGAGCTCGTTGTCGAACAGGTTCGCAATCATGCGATGGATCAGGCCTTCATCACCTGTGATGCAGACAGGGCCCCGGCTCTCGACGCGGATGCGAAGACCTTTCTCGGTCATGGATGGCTCATAGAGGGCGGCCATGGCGCGCAACAACTCGTCGAGGTCGATCTCCTTCGGAGAGAGGCGCAGCGCATCCGCCTTGGCTTCGGCGACATCAAGCGACTTGTTGAGAAAGTCGGTCAGACGATCGAGTTCATCAATCGCCGCAACAATTGGCTCCATTTGCTGATCATTCTCGGTGTGCGCGAGCGACGACTCGAGTTTGCCACGAATGGCTGTCAGTGGACTGCGCAGATCGTGAGCCAGCGAATCAGTGATCGTGTGCAGCTGATGCACCGTGCTCTCGATGCGGTCGAGCATGCGATTCAATGTGACCGCGAGTTGCGAGATTTCGTCATGCCGGAGACTTGTGGGTACGCGCGTCTTCAGATCGGACTGGCCAATTCTCGACGCTGCCTCCGTAATTCCGCGCACGTGGCGCAATGTGCGGCGCGAGGTGAAGAACACGATAGTGAAGCCAAGCAGCACCAGCGAAAGCCACAAGACAAAGAAGCGCGTGCGCAGATTGCGCAACACACGCAATTCGTCGCGCTCTGACAGGCCCAGGTAGACGCGGCCTCCATCATTCATCGCCACCGAAGCGACACGGTAGGGAAGCGCGAAGCCGCGAATGCGAATGCTTGATGGCCGGTCGAATACGAGTGGGCGGGCCTGGATCGCTTCCAATTGCGCGGCGCCGTCTCCGCTGCCCACCCAGAGCTTGAGGCTTCCGTCTCGCCCGGTTTGCAGAAAGAAAACCGAATCGTTGGCATCCTCCTGCTGCGGCATCCGGTTCGGGACCTCGCGCGAAGCCAGTTCGGCCACTTCACCCACAACGCGGTTGTAGAGGGCGTCGTTGGGCGTGTGCTCCGCAACATCTCTGAGAACCTCAAGTTCTCCAGACAGCCAGGCATCACTGCGGCGCTGAATGTCGCTGGCCACGAATCGGTCAATAAAGATGAAGACGACCATGGTGCCGCATGTGAAAGCCAGCGCAGCCCACAGCGAGATGCGCCATGCCGCGCTGCGCAGGATGGACCTATCGGTCTTTGAGGACATAGCCCACTCCGCGCAGAGTGCGAATCAAGGGGAGCTGCCGATTGCCGTCGACTTTGCCGCGCAGCCGATAGATGTGCACGTCCACCACGTTCGTGTCCGGCTGAATCCGCATGCCCCACACCTTGTCGAGAATCATCGAGCGCGTGACGACCCGCCCCGCGTTGCGGCACAAGAACTCGAGCAGCACGAATTCCTGCGGGGTCAGTTGCAACGACTGGCCACCCCGCGTGGCCTCGCGACGCAGCAAATCAAGCTCGAGATCGTGGACGCGAAGACGCGTGACCTCGCCATGTTGCGGAGCATTTCTTTTGAGTAGATTGCGCAACCGCGCCAGCAGTTCAGCCAGGGCAAACGGCTTGGTCATATAATCGTCGCCGCCCAGTTCCAAGCCTTGCACGCGATCGTCGACCGAGCGCCGCGCAGACAGGATGAGCACCGGCGCGTTCAACCCTGCTTCTCGAAGCTGCGTGATCAGGCTGATGCCGTCCTGGTCAGGCAGACCCAGATCGACGATAAGAATGTCGTAGGCATGTGCGCTCGCGAATGTCCGTGCGGTTTTTCCGTCAGGCGCCAAATCCACCTGATAACCAGCCTCGGTGAGAGCCTGGGTCAAAAAGGACTGAATATCGTGCTCGTCCTCAACGAACAGCAGACGCATGCTCGCATCTTAGTGCATGCAAGCACTCGATGTCGGTGTCCAAGTAGGTGTTTAGAACGGCAAAGCAAGAGATGAACAGATTGTCATTTTCGCGGTGCCGGCAAAGACCGAAATTCGGCGCGACGCACGCCCCGGAACGACGGCGATCAGTTAGTCCGGCGGCAGGCCGCCGAGATACATATACGACAGCGACGCGGCCTGACCGAGCAGTCCGGAAATCTGCGGACTCGGGAAGTGTTTGATGTAGACCTTGGCCCACGAAATCTCCTCGGCTGTCGGTGGACCGTGCGGCGTGTCTTGCTGAATCCCCGCTGCGTGATCAAAGTAGCCGCTGCCGGCAAGGCCCGCAATCGAGAGGTCCACGAGCTTCTGCAGTGCACTGTGGTTTTCTGAGTAAAGGTTGAGACCATTGACCTGCCCGAATTCGGCGAGATAGACCAGCGGCGCAATCGCATAGAGATGATAGTGAAGGGCGCGCTGGCCGCGACGCATCTCCAAAGGCAGCGTTCCCTCCGGGGTGATTTGGGAGACACCGTTTTTGTAGGTTGCCATGGCCCAGTCAAACATCGCCCGATCATTGGCGACGATGGCCACAGCGCCTATCTCTACGCCTGCCCAATAGAGATGATTGTTCTGTGCCTCGCCGCCGGGCTTGGCCTGCGCCGTGTCGTAGTAGTCCATCGTTTGGTGCGAGACTGCCTTCATCCATTGCGACAGAGAGGCGTCGTCTTCGGGATGAGTGACGCCACTTGCGCGAATCTTAAGATACGCGATCGCCAATGCGCCGATCACCCAGCCCTGCACGTAATAAGCCTGGCGCGATGACATCTTGCCGGTCAGCGTGCCGTCCGCGGCGGCCGCTTGCAGCATATGCAGCGTGCATTCAGCTGCGGCGCGACTGCCCGTAGTGCGATAGGCGTCCGCCGCATCCACCGCCTGGTTTCCAAGATTCTTGATGGGCCCCGCGGACGCGACATACGCCTGCCACTTGACCGGATCGATCACGGACGACTTGCCATCGGAATAAAAACCGTCGGTGGTCAAATCAGGCGTGAAATGAACAAGGCCCGGACAATCATAGGGAGCAGCTGTGAGTGGGACCTGCTTCAGATCCCACGGCGAGCGAAGAGGTTGCTGCGAGAGCAACGGCGCCGAAAATGTCGCGGCAGCGAGGCATGCAACCAAGATCGAAAGGACACGGCTCATAGTGTTTCCAGACAATATTCGCAAAGTCTACAGATACTCTTCGCGGGCCGGAGTGAAGATATCGAGAACCACGGAGTCCTCGAGTGCGGTAGCTTGATGAACCACATTCGACGCAACGATGAAACTGTCGCCGGCTTGAACGCGATGCGACGTCCCACCGACGTTGACCTCAATCGATCCGCTGACGATGTACACCATCTGCTCATGCGGATGGCTATGGGCCGTACCGCGCCAACCCTGGACCATGCGGTGGCGTACCAGCGTCATCGCGGCCGAGGACACCAGGATCTCGCGTTTCATTCCTGGCTCGGGTGCGGTGACGCCGGCCCTGGCGGCATCAGGAAGGATCAGCCCACTTACGATCGACATTGCCTTCCCTCCCCTTAGACACCCATGCGCGGTTTGTTCTTGCGGGCAAAGTCGGTGTCTTGCGTCGGTTCCGATGCGCATTCAATCGCAAGCGTAGTAATTGGATCATCGGGAGCAGCGGTGGGTAGATCAGTGAACCGAACGCGATATTCATCCTGCTTGAAAGGAACCGGTTCGCCCGTCTTCACAAGCCGCGCCGATTTCACTTTCGTCATCAGGCCAGCGAACGCGAGATTGTTCCCGGGCCAGAAATGCACATGCATGTAGAGCGTATTGCCGACACGGGTGAAGCTGGCGTAGTTCGAGCGGCGCACCTGGCAAGGGTCTGCGTCGTAGATCGTGTGACCATTGACCGTCATCCACTGACCCACTTCGCGCAACACCTGCTGCGACGGTTCAGGGATCGATCCATCGCCGCGCGGGCCGATGTTCAGCAGGTAGTTCCCTGAATCGCGTACGCAGCTGATCAGGTTGCGAATCACGGTCTTCGAGGTCTTCCAGTTATCGTCGGCTGCCTGGTATCCCCAACTATCGTTCAGGGTCATGCAGGCTTCCCATGCTCGACCGCCAGTCTCGGCGGTGATGTGCTGCTCAGGAGTTGAAAAATCGCCGGGAAGCTTGTTGCGATTGTTGACGATGATATCCGGTTGCAGCCGAAACACCATCTCATTCATACGTACAGACTCCCAGCCGTCGGCGTCGAGCGGCCAAGCCACGTCGTACCACAAGACATCGATCTTTCCATAGTTGGTCATCAAGTCGCGGATCAGCCCGTGCGTGTAGTCAACAAACCTGCGCCTCGCATCGGGATCAGAGGTACAGCGAGCGCCATCCGGGTGATGCCAATCCATGAGGGAGTAGTAGAACCCGACACGTAATCCCTCAGCGCGAGCCGCTTCTACATACTCCCGCACAACGTCACGGCCGGGACCTTGCTTCGGCGCGCAATAGTTGGTGAGCCTGGTGTCAAAATTGCAAAATCCTTCATGATGCTTGGTGGTCATCACCATGTACTTCATGCCTGCCTGCTTGGCGAGTCGCGCCCAGGCGCGCGGAGATCCTTGCTGGGGACGAAAGTCAGCGGCGCGCGGCGCGTATTCCGCAACGGGAATCCCTTCATCTTCCATAACCCATTCGTGGCGGCCGATCGTGGAGTAGACGCCGAAGTGGATGAACATTCCGAAACGCGCTGCTTTCCACCACTTCATGCGGCCGGCGCGATTGGCGTCTCCAGGCAGGGGGCCTGCAGGCGGTGAAGGTGCGGCGGAGATGGGCGATTGCGCGAGTGCTGGATTGGCAGCCATTGCAAGAAGAGACGATCCGGTTGCCTGCAACATGCTGCGCCGTGAAATAGAGGTCATGGGGAATCCCTCGTCGAAGAGTAGGCGCCGACCGGCTTGCCCGGCCGCTTCTCTTTATACAGAAAGGGAGCGTGCTTCTGTCCACGTCTAACACCGCACGCGTCCCTTACAGCGGGATTTTTGGTGCCCTTGAGGAACCTAAATTGTGACGACCGCGAGAGTGCGCAATCGACACTTTCAGTAAATCGACTCACTGAATGATTCGGCAGGATTTCGCAGCCAAATGAAGTCGCTGCTTTCATTTAGCGTGAAGCTCTTTCGCTCCTCGAATTCTGCATGTGTCCCTGTGAGCGGAACGTGCAAATGCCGACCGCGTTGACACTCGTTTCCGCGAATTCGCAGAATACACGGCGATGTACTTCCCCCGCGGGCCTCCGCTGCGCATGACCTACCCAAGCGCAGCAGAGGAACTGCCTGGGCACGTCGCGGTACAAACCAATCGGGGATCACACTCCGAACAGGTAGAAGGAGCAACACATGAGCAGCATCGTTTGGAGGCATATGCGTACCCAGTGCGCACGGAAGATCGGGATGGTTTGCAGATCGATACCCCTCGTTTTTCTTCTGTGCATCTTCCTGTTGCCGGCATCGGCGCAGCAGATCACCGGTTCCATTGTGGGCACTGTAAAAGATGAACAGGGCGCCGTCGTGTCGACTGCCACGGTGAAAGCCACCAACCTGAACACAGGCTTCTCGCGCACGGCCACCGTGAATGGCTATGGCGACTACCGCATCGACTATCTGCCGGTAGGAAATTACACGGTGCAGGTGGACGCCAAGGGATTCAAGCGCTTTCTGCAAGAAAATCTCACTCTGACCGTTGATCAGACCGCGGCCTTGGCGGTCACTCTCACCATCGGCGCTCAGACTGAAACGGTGATGGTGACGGAGGCTCCCCCACTCGTGGATACCAGCGATGCAGAATTGGGCAGAACCATTCAGCCCGCGGAGATCATCGGCCTGCCCCTGGTAAACCGCAATGCGTACGCGGAACTCTCTCTTACCCCCGGCGTGCAGTCCAACAGTGCAAGCCCGAGTTCCAACCCGAATGGCACGCCGAACTTTGTCATCGGCTTGCCATCGGCGGACGTGCAGATCAACGGCTCAATCGACGGCGGCAATCCCGAAGTCGCGTTCTACCTGGATGGAGGCAGCAACGTTACGGGCATCCGCAACTATGGCAACCAGCTGCCGAATCCGGACGCACTGGAGGAGTTTCGCGTCGAAACCAGCGACTTCGCAGCGCAATATGGGCACATGTCCTCGGCGGTTGTCACGGCGGTGACCAAGTCCGGTACGAACCACTTCCACGGATCGTTGTTTGAGTTCAATCGCAATACAGATTTCAATGCGACACCATGGAATTCGAAGTCAAAGGCTCCCTATCACCGCAATAATTTCGGCGGCGTGGTTGGCGGTCCACTCAAGCATGACCGTGCGTTCTTTTTCTTCAGCTATGCAGGACTGCGGCAGGTGGTTGGCCAGCAATTGACGGGCGGCGTGATGCCCTCGGCGGCCGAACGTCTCGGCGACTTCACGGCAGATACATTCGCTGTAAATATGCCCGGCACCAAGACGCAGGTGATCGGAACCAATAGCGGACCCAACTGCGGAACTCCGACGCCAAACTGCATACCCGCCAGCCTGCTCGACACGACGGCCGGCAACTTGCTCAACACGGCCAAGCTGATCCCCTTGCCAAACAGCACGGGCAACACGTATGTGGGCTTCTTTACCGGCCCCACGCAAGAGAACGAATATCTCGGCAAATACGACCAGGTGCTCGGAGACAAGGATCACGTCGCAGTCACCTACTTTTTTGTCCGCACCACACAGAACGCCTTCGGAAACGGCCCTATTCCCTGGGACGTCAACCAGTCAGCCACCAATCAAACCAACGCGAACATCAGCGACGTGCACACCTTCAACGCGTCCACTGCCAACCAGGCGTGGGTGAGCTTCACGCGCGCTGCGGGTGGCCGCGTGAATCTGCCGGCCACTGATCTCGGCAAGTTTGGCTCGGATTTCACGGTTCAGGGACCTCCGGCACTGCCTCAGATCAATGTGTCGGGCTACTTTAATGCGGGCGGCGCGCTGGCCGGGCCGGTGACGACCTCGGACTTCTACTCTCTGCGCGATATGGTCACGATGACCAAGGGCAAACACACCCTTGTCTTCGGCGGCGAATTGGCGCTGGACAAGGGGATGTTCGCAGGCAATCTGGATAACTTCGGCGTCTTCGCCTTTCAGAACTCCGCACCCACCACAACCGGCAATGCCCTGTCGGATTTTGTAACCGGCCAGGTAAGCACGATGGAGCAGGACACGCCTTATCACACGCTGACCAGCGCCTGGCACACCGCGGTGTTTGTCCAAGACAACTTCCGCGTGACGCCGCGGTTCACAGCGAACCTGGGGTTGCGCTGGGACGTCGACACCCCGCCAGTTGAATCGTCGAACTATACAGCGGCATTCGTTCCGGGACAGCAGTCTACCGTTGTTCCCTCTGCGCCGCAGGGCATGCTCTTCCCCGGCGATAAAGGTGTGACGCGGGGCATCGTGGCCACCCGTTGGCATCACGTGTCGCCTCGCATCGGGTTTGCATGGGATCCCTATGGCGACGGAAAGACCGCGGTGCGCGCCGGCGCCGGAGTTTTCTACGGTGCGACAAGCGGCAATGAGTGGAACCAGCCTGGCAATGCCCAGCCCTATGCCATCCGCCAGACGTTTAACTCCATCGCCTCGCTCACCCATCCTTACGACAACCCAGCGTCATTTCCGAACGGGAATCCGTTCCCTTACATCTACAACCCCAGCAGCCCGCGCTTCCTGAAGCCCGCGACCATCGAGTCCATCGACCCGCAGGTGCAGTGGCCGTACATCTATCAGTTCAACTTCGCAATACAACGACAACTGCCTGGGCAAATCAGCTTGACCACTGCCTATGTGGGAACCTTGTCGCGCGATGTCCCAACCATGATCGACGACAACTACGCGCCGTATACTGCGGGCGCAAGCACGTCGCAGACCAGCATCAACGCACGGCGGCCCTATGATCCGGGCATTCTTGGCCAGAACATTTTCCTGATCTCGAACCAGACGGCGTCGTACCACTCGCTGCAGGTATCGGCGAACCGGCCCTTGACGCGAAATTTGATGGTGAATGGCTTCTACGTCTGGAGCCACGCCCTGCAAAGCTCGAACGAATCGGCAATCGGCCAGATGACCGCGCAAGACTTCGCCAATCTATGGGAAGAGCGCGGACCCATGGACGACGACCGGCGTCACGTAGCGGCGATCTCGGGAATTTGGAAGCTGGACTACCTTCATGGATCCAGTCTTCTGGCCCGGCAGGTGGTGAATGGCTGGACAATCTCGCCCATCTATTACATCCAGAGCGGCCAGCCATTCGAAATCACAACAGGTTCGAACAAGAACTTCGACAGCGCGAACCACAACCGTCCTGACATGGTGGCAGGCGTAAATCCGTTCTTCGATGCGCATCGCCCGCGAGCGGCTGCAGCTGCGGCCTGGTTCAATACAGCCGCGTTCACACCCAACGGACCCGGTGTGGCGGGCGGCATTGGCCCAGCCGGGGCCGATGGCAATACACCGCGCGACTCTCTGCGCGCTCCGGGGTACAGGGACGTCGACCTTGGAATCTTCCGCGACTTCAAGTTCGAAGGCGGAACGGTGTTCCAGATTCGCGGCGAGGCTACCAACGTCCTTAATCTCGTAAGCCTCAACGCTCCCACGGCCAACCTGGCTTCGTCGCTCAATGGCAAGATCACTGCGGCGGCCAGCCCACGTCTGCTTCAGGTTGGAGCGCGCTTCACGTTCTGACACCAAGAGAAAAGCAGGCGCCCTACCCTCGAAGGTTTGGCGCCTGCTGCAAGCAACTGGAACCTGGAGTGCCCAAAAGTTATACTGACTCGTCCCCAGCGGGAGAGGCTCTCTCCCGCTCTGCTTCGCCGGAATGACCCGATCTCCGCGGGCTCTTCGCTAGCCGGCTCTTGCAAGGAGATTGGAGGGAAGCCGCACATGCCTGGTTCATTCCGTCTCGCATCCGCTTCAAAGAACGGAACAGCGACAGTTGCACGGCCCACGATCCGCCGAATCTCGCGTAGCGCGAAGACCGTCGCCAACAAAGCCGAGGATCCTTACAAGCTCGAAGGACTCGATCGCGTGGTCGCGATTCTCGACGTTCTGGGCGAGAGTGATGATTCGCTCAGCCTGGCCGAGATTTGCAATCGGATGGAACTGCGCAAGAGCACCGCGCACCGGGCACTGATGGCCCTCGAACGGACTGGACTGATCGAGCGCGCCCCAGGACATCGCTATCGCCTGGGCCTCAAGCTCTATGACATGGGCAATCGCGCCGTGGAACAAATCGATCTCCGCGAACGCATCCATCCGTTTCTGCATAAGCTCGCCTTGCGGATCGGGGAGACCGTCCACCTGGGCGTTCTGCATAAGACGCGCGTGGTCTACATCGACAAGATGGAACCAATCAATCGGCGCGTCTGCATCAGTTCGCGCACCGGCACGTCGAACCCCGTCTACAGCACGTCGCTGGGCAAAGCGATTCTCGCCTTTATGCCCGACACCGAAGCCAGTCCGATCATCGCGGGCATTCGTTTCAAGGCTTTCACCTCCAAGACCTTGACCACCCGGGAAGAGCTCATGCAAGCGCTGGAGCGGGTCCGCAGCCGCGGCTACGCCATCGATGACGAAGAAATGGAGATCGGAACGCGCTGCGTAGGGGCGCCCATCTTTGACGCGGATCAACGACCGATTGCCGCCCTCAGCGTCTCCGGTTCGGCGGTGAGACTTGCCGCCCACTGCGTCCCCAGCATTGCGGAGCATGTGATGCGCTGCTGCACCGAAGTTTCTGCCAAGCTGCGCGCGACCATGCGTCCCCCGCAATCGTAGGCCAAGCCGGCGCATACGGCCGAGTCTCTCAGCGAACTCACTCGGTGCGTAATGCGTCGGTCGGGTTCAGGCTCGCCGCCCGTCGAACGGGAATGGCCACGGCGATGGTAATGGTCGCGGCCAGCACCGCGCAAGTCTCCAGTGCAGAGATCGAGTCGATTGCGCTGGTCCGAAACAACAAGCTGTTCATCGCGCGCGCAAACACGATGGCCACAAGCAGGCCAACGAATGCACCGATGCCCGCAAATCCGATGACGCGCTTCAGGAATAGGGCCACGATATCTTCTCGCTGCGCGCCTACAGCCATGCGTACGCCGATCTCCCGCGTCCGTTGCGCCACCGAATAGGCAAGCACGCCATAAATGCCGATGGTCGCCAGAATAAGCGCCAGAAGCGCAAACGCGGAAATCAGAAGTGTGGTGATGCGCCGAAGGGCAAGCGAGTCAGAAACCACCTCGTCCATCGACTGCACGTTGTAGATAGGTTGTGCCGGATCAATCTGCTTCACCATGCCCTCAATGGACGGGATGAAAGCCCGTGGATCAGAATCGGTGCGAATCAACAGGACTTCGTGCACACCAAAGCCGGGCAGGAAGATTTCTGCAGGTGCATCCGCATCGATTCCCACCTCGTGCGCGTCCGCAACGACCCCAATGACTGGAATGCTGGTCGGCTGCGCGCTCAAGACCCCGAGAGTGACCTTGGCGCCGATAGGGTTTCGGTCGTGCAGGTAGCGCTTGGCGAAGGTGTGGTTGACGATAAAGAGCGAGGCATTGTTATTGAGCTCGTCCTGCGTGTACGTGCGGCCCGCCTCGAATCCGAGGCCCATGGTGCTGAAGAAGTCGGGCGTCACAAAACGAATTTGCGCCAGGGGGTAGTTGCCGGGACTCACCGGCGGCGCGCCTTGAATGAGAAATCTTGTCATCACCAGCGACGGATGCAACGGCAGCTGCGTTGTGGTGGAGGCTGCCCGCACGCCGGGTGCTGCCTTGATCTTGTTCAGAAGCTGCTGGTAGAACTGCGGCGTTTCTGGACCGTAATCGGAATAGCGCGGCTGGGGCAAGGTGATTTCGAGGCTCAGCAGATGGTCAGTGCGATAGCCGGAGTCGATAGCGAGCACCTTTTGAAAGCTCCGAATCATGAGCAGGCTCAGAAATGAAACCACCACGGCAATGGCAATCTCCGCGATGACCAGCATGCTCTGCGAAAAGGTCTGACGGGCTGTGTGCGCGCTTCCCGCCATCGAGATCTTCGCACCAAACGAAAGGCGACGATTGTAAACGGGCAGCAAGCCGAAGACGACGGCTGTCAGTGCGCAGACCGCCAGGGCCAAACCCATGGCGGGCAAGCTCAAACGGATCGATGGCATCACCGAGGCATCGATCCCGGCCGCATGCGACAAGCCAAGCCGGATAAGTGGCAGCGACGCAAACGCGAGGACAACGCCCAGCGTACCGCCGATCGTGCAGATCACGGCAGTCTGCGCCAGATGCTGCGCGAACAGACGCCCGCGGCTTGCACCAAGCGCCTCGCGCACCATCGTGTCATGCTGCAGACGTGCGGCGCGCACCAGCAACAGATTTGCCACGTTCGCGCACGCGATCAAGAGGACCAGCACGACGCAGCCCATGACGCACAACAACGCCGGGCGCAGCGGTCCCACCAGCTGGTCGCGCAACGGGCTCAGCTCGACGCTTTCGTCGCGATTGGTGGCCGGGCTGGCCAGGGCCAGGCGATTCGCGATGGTGCGCATCTCAACCCGCGCAGCAGAAAGGCTGACTCCCGCTTTCAACCTGCCGAGAACACGCACCGAATGCCACACGTGCGATGCCTGCGTGGGCTGGTCGAGGAAAGCAAGGGGGATCCAAATCTCTCCGGTTGCCGGAAATCCAGCGCGGGCCGGAAGCACGCCGACGACGGTGTAAGCGCTGCCGTTCAGCTCGATGCTGCGGCCGATGATCGTACGATCGGCGCCGAAATAGCGCTGCCACGTAACAGAGCTGAGAACAGCAACATGATTGCCACCGCCCAAGTCATCCTGCGGATTCAATGTCCGGCCAATCAGGGGCGAGACCCCGAGAACCGAAAAGAAATTTCCTGAAGCGAGGACGCGGTGCACCTGTTCGGCGCGGTCGTTCAACCGGAGGGAGACGGTATCTGGATTCACGATGGAATAAGCAGCAAGCTGCTCAAAGCTTTTCTGCTGCGACTGCCAGTCCTGGTAGTCGGGATAGGTCGCCTCCATCGCTTCTGGAGTACGCGGATGGGTCTCAAGCAGGCTCACAATATGCTCCGCGTCGTGAAATGGAAGCGACTCGAGCAACAGCCCATAAACCACGCTGAAGATCGCGGTGTTCGCGCCGATGCCTAGCGCCATGGTGACGATGGCCGCCAGCGCGAAGCCCGGCGATCTGCGCAGCTGTCGCGCGGCGTACCCAATATCCCGCAGAATCGCTTCCATAAGACTCCTTCCAATAGCCCGTCGCGGCGGCCAGTGATGCCTAGTATCGCGAACGACTGCGAGCACCGACTCGGTGTTCACGATTCGTTCGTTGGCACCGAGCCCCGCGTCACCCGTTTCGTCACTCTGCGGCGCCGGCTCATCACATTCCGCCGGGCATCTTGGTGCTTCATCATTTTGTGACGAACCTTCGTCCATCGAGGATGAGCCGTCGAAAACACCGGCCACTCCCTCAATCCCTCGCAACAAACCCGGTCAAACCGCGCTTAGACCACTGATAACGTCCGGACAGGCGCCCTGTCTATCTGCATTGAAAGTACTTCCCCTTCAACGCCCCAAGAGAATCATAGGGACAAGCTCTTTGCAACTCCGAAAGGGATCACCATGCACCTCCTTTCTCATCGAGCCTCCGCCAGAACTGCCTTCTCTTTCGCTTTAACCTGCCTGGTTCTTCCCCCGCTTGCAGCTATGGCCGTAGACATCCCGCAACTGGAAACAGGAGCCGGACGAGGATCGACCCGCAAGCAGATGCAACTCGGAGACGATTACTTTCTTGGCCACGGAGTACAGCGCAGCGAACAGTCCGCTGCCTACTGGTACGAGAAGGCGGCGAACGCCGGCGATCCCCAGGCGCAATTGCAGATCGGCTTTTTCTACCAGGTGGGCATCGGCGTGGCCCGCGACCCGAGTCGAGCCGCGCACTGGTATCAGCTGGCGTCGGCCGGTGGGTCGGCGACTGCCAAGATGAATCTAGGCGTCGCCTATCTCTGGGGCACGGGAGTTCCGGAAAATAAACCTCTCGCCTTGCAGCTGTTTCATGAGGCCGTCGACAAAGGTTGCGGTATGGCTGCGGCCTATCTGGGCGATGCCTACGCACTTGGTTTCGCCGTGCCGAAAGACCTTTCGACGGCCGAACACTGGTTCGCGGTCGGAGCAAAGATGCACGATCCGCGTTCTCAGTTTCGCCTCGCGGCTCTAGTTTCCAGCGGAACAGGATCCTCCCAAGACCTTCACAAAGCTGCCGCACTTCTGCGTGATTCAGGCGGCAAGGGATATGTGCCGGCCAAACATGCGCTGGGCCTGCTGCTGGTCAATCACCCTGAACTCGCCACCGTTCCCAACGAAGGTCTGCACGCACTGCAAGAATCCGCGGATGCGGGCACATGGAAGTCCTCCGCTGCTCTGGGGGCACTGGCACGCGATGGCCACGGCATGACCGCCGATCCCAAGGCCGCGTATCGGTACTTCAGAATCGCCCAAACCGAGGGCGGCGAAGAAGGACGCGCCCTGGTTGATGTGGATGTGTCGTTGCTGAAAGCAAAGTTATCGTCCGGTGATGTACAAGCACTGGATCAGGAGGCAGCCACATGGGTCCAGAAGCACCCGGCTGTTCTCGAATTTGTTTACAAGGGAGCAGCGCCCACGTTCGCGCTCACGGCGCCCAACCAACAGATCCACGCGGGACGCCTGGTGCCCATCCCGACTGACAATTGAATTTCGCTTTCGATGTATGCTCGAGGTCAGTTTTTCAAAACACTACGAAAGGTGATCACTATTCTGCAAATCTCATGACGTGGCAAGACAAACGAATCGCGACTCCCTTCATGCACCCCGCGCTGTTCATCGGAGCCATGGTTCTTCTTGGTGAGCTGTTTGCGCTGCAGGAATGGGCCGAGGTGCATCGCATGGGTTCGCATGCGAACCCCGCTCTTCTCGTTGCAGCGTGGGGCTTCCATTTCTTTCTCTGGGGAGCCATCTGCTGGACTCTCGGCGCTCTTTTGCGCCCCTCGATCGAGCACTCTGGAATCGTTCCTATTCTTGCCGGGTTCCTTCCCTTGAGCATGGTTCTCAGCGTGGCAGAAGAGATGGCTTTCCTCTTCGTGTTCTACCGGTTGCCGACCAACCATCCAAACATGCCGTATTGGCAGCGGGTCACGCTTTACCTCGACAGCGAATTCATCGACAACATGGTGATCTTCTGGTGCGCGTTTTTTCTCTTTCGCGGGATCGGATACTACCAGCGTTCGAGGGAAAACGAGAAGGCAGCTTCGCGGCTCGCCATCGAGCTTGCCCACGCACAGCTCTCGGCGCTTCGCATGCAGCTGAATCCGCATTTTTTGTTCAACACCATGAATAGCATTTCGAGCCTGATGCGATCAGACATCGACGCGGCAGACGCCATGCTGGAACAACTGAGTTGCCTGATGCGTATCACCCTGCAACGCGGAGACGCACAATTCATTTCTCTGCGCGACGAGATCGAGTTCATCGAAACGTATCTGGCAATGCAGGCGCAGCGCTATGCGGGTCGCGTTAATCCGTCGTTGACCGTTGATCCAGAACTCTACGACGCGCTGGTGCCGTCGATGCTCCTTCAACCTATTGTGGAGAACGCCTTCATGCACGGCCTTTCCAAAATCGATGCCGGCGAACTCACATTGCACGTGACCCGCGCGGGCGACCGCATGAACCTCTCGGTACTAAATAGCGGCGTCGGCCTCGACTCAATGCTGGAGACCAAGACCAACGGCCACGGCCTGGGCCTGGCCAACATCAAGAGCCGGCTCAAATTGCACTACGGCGACAGCTCATCGTTTTCTATCGAACAAGTGGATCCGCGCCGGGTACGGGTCACGATCGATTTGCCTCTTCGGTTCTCAACCCAGGGCGCCCTGTTCGAAGCCCCCAGCCTTTTATCATGATTCGGGCCGTCATCGCCGACGATGAAGTGCTGGCGCGCCAGAAGCTGCGCCTGCTGCTGCGCGCTGAATCTGACGTGGACATCGTAGGTGAATGTGCCACCGCTGCCGAAACAATTCAGCTGGTGCGTGCCACCGGCCCCGACCTGCTTTTTCTCGACATCCGCATGCCCGACATGGACGGCTTCGACATCGCAGGGTCTCTGGCTCTTGACCAGAGTTCGGTTTTGCCTCAGATCATTCTCACCACTGCCTACGATCAGTACGCGGTGCGCGCCTTCGAAATTCATGCGGTCGACTACCTGCTGAAACCTTTTACTGCGGAACGCCTGCGTTCGGCCGTACAACGCGTGCGCGATCACGCGGCGCTCGTCGGACTCAAAACCAACACCGCTCTCAACCAGGAAGGTTCTACCTACACGACGCGGATGGTCTTCAAGTCCAGGGGCCGCATTCTTTTTCTGCCTGTCGATGAGATTCGCTGGATCGCTGCCGAAGAGAATTACGTGCGCATCTGCGCTGGCAATGAGTCGCACCTGCTGCGTGACACCATGGCCCGCCTCGAAACGCGGCTCGATCCGAATGTTTTTCTCCGCGTGCACCGCTCGTCGATCGTGAATTTGCACTACGTGAAAGAAGTCAAGAATCAGTCGGACGGAGAATCGCTCGTGGTGCTCAAGAGCGGCGAACAAGTCGCCATGAGCCGCAGCTATCGGGCACGGATTTACAAGCTTCTGCATCACTAGGATCTTCCAGATTCCGTAGAGCGGGGCCTCGCTTCATGACCGCAAGGAACACTTCTCTCCCATTTCATCCGCAGATCGCGTCGTTCCGTCCCCGCGCTTCGATGCCGGTCCCAGGTTCCAAAAAACTGAAGCGGGATGATCGCAAATTCCAATCCGCGGAATATCGCGCCACCCGACAGCTTGATACGCAATGCGCCGCAGTTTGCCTCTCCCCGCAAATCGGTCTGCCTATCCCTGCAACGCGGCATCCGTCACAGAATCCGGATGGGCCTTGGATACGGCGCTCTAGGTGCAAGGAATGAGGGCGGAGGTTCCTTCGATGTCAGCCGGAGTTCTTGCGCCTGTTGAAGCGCGGCCTGTGCCCACGCTGCCGCATTTGTTGCCCAGCGTTCAAGTCAGCGTAAGCGTGGCGACCGATCGCCAGCGTCTGTTTCAGATGCTCACCGTCGCCGAGTATATGGAGGCGTGGCTCGCGGTGCCTGAGCTGTCCACGGACAGCCACGTGACCGTGACCAGCGCGCCCGATTGCTTTCGCATCGACCACTTTCGTTCAAGGCAAGCTGACTTCAGCATCACCGCCCAGTATCGGATGTGCCGTCGCGGCAAAATACAGTTCTCGTGGCGAAAAGACTGCGGGCATGGCAGTGCTTCCAGCCTTGTTCTGATCCGCCTCTGCGGTGATTTCGGACGGACCACCGTCGTGCTCAGACACACCCTCTTGAGTTCGAGCGAGCAGGCATGGCACCAGGACTTGTGGGAAAACTCACTCCGAAAATTGCAGTTGCTTTTTTGATTCAGACGGGCGTGGCTAGGTTCATCTCTCACTTGGTTTGTTGGGCGGACCAGCAGCAGCCATCGCGCCAGACTCCGTTCGCCGGCGGATGCGGTCTGAAGGTGCTGCTCCTGAGCCGACCGCGCCGCTTTCTTCATGCGCGAGTTTCAGTGTTTCGCCGCATGCCCTGCGTGCAGTGTTGAACGCTGCAGAAGACCTCGCAGTCGATCCAGAAAACCATAGGAGACGTTCTCCGCGCGGGCCGGCACATCCGCCGTTCACAACGCGCAGCGTGTACTTCGCAGCGCTACGCCGGCGCTTCATCCCACGCCGACGGCCCTCCCATTCTCTTTCGTCGAATTCCCAGTTTCTGCATATTATGGCGCGGTCTGCAATGAACGGTATGAACCGAGAACAACTCTCCTCCCGCGTTTCGGCGGTCCACCGCTGCTGTAAGCCGGTTCATCACATCGTCACGACCTGCGGCACCGATGGCGTCGTGCGTGCAACAGCATGGTTCTCCATTCTCTGACGCTTCCTCGCCTTCCCACTGTCAGCGAATGACACTCTCTCGGGGGACGACACTCCATGCGCTTCTTTCGCCTTGCATTTCTGCTCATTCTCACTGCGACCGCGACCTCGATCGTGGCTCCGGCACAGAGCGCCTTCACCTCTCTGCGCGGAACCATCACCGATCCGGCCGGCGCGGTCATTCCCGGTGCGACCATCACGATCTCCAATCAGTCCACCGGGTTGAATACCGAGCAGACTGCGGAACAGAACGGCGCGTACGTCTTCGCCCAGATTGCCCCGGGCCGCTACACCATCGTTGTCACGAGCACGGGCTTTGGCGCACAAACCAAAATTGCCACCCTGCTAATCAATCAGCCGGCGACCATCGACTTTACGCTCACCATTCAGCAGATGGCCACTACCGTCGACGTAAGCGGCGAAGCGCAGACCCTCAATGACACCGACGCCACGATCGGAAACTCGGTCAGCCATCTGGTCATCGAGTCGTTGCCCATGGAAGGCCGCAACGTGCCCGACCTTCTCAGCCTTCAGCCTGGTGTCCTCTACCTGGGTCGCAACATCAACGGCAATCAGGACAGCCGCAGCGGGTCAGTGGCTGGCGCGCGCTCCGATCAAAGCAACGTGATGCTCGATGGCCTCGACGACAATGACCAGGAAAGTGGACTCGCCTTTACCGGCATCCTGCGCTCCACGCTCGATTCCACTGAAGAGTTCCGCGTCACCACCACGGCGGGCAATGCCGACGCAGGACGCAGTTCTGGCGCGCAAATCTCCCTCATCACGAAATCGGGGACCAATCAGTTCCACGGCGCAGCCTACGAATACAACCGCTCGGGCTTGGGCCATGCGAATGACTGGTTCAACAAATCGGCGGAGCTTGAATCGGGCCTGCCCAACAAGCCCGGCAAACTGATTCGCAATACCTACGGCGCATCGTTCGGTGGCCCGCTTGTCAAAGATAAGCTATTCTTCTTTGGCAACTACGAGGCTCAGCGCACGTCAGAGAACGTGCAGATTACCCAGGCCGTGCCCTCGATGACCTATCGGAATGGCCTGCTGGGCTATTGCAGCGATTCCAGTTGCGCCACGCCAACCATGCTGACTGCGGCCCAGCTTTCCGCACTCGATGCGGACTGCGCGACTGCGGCTGTTTGCCCCTGGGGTCCGGGTGCCGATCCCAACGTGCTTTCAACCTTCCAAGGCTACCCGCTTCCCAACGGTTCGGTCACCGGCGACGGCGTAAACATACTCTCGTATAGCTTCTCTTCCCCCTATCCAGCTACGTTGAACACGAGCATTCTGAAGCTGGACTACGTGCCGAACGCGCATCACAGTCTGTTCGTCCGCGGAAATTTCCAAAAGGATACGCAGACCGGCGCGCTCCAATTCCCCGGACAGGGTCCCTCGTCGCAGTACATCGACAACACCAAGGGCATTGCCGCCGGCGACACATGGACCATCTCTCCGAACATCGTGAATGATGTGCGCTATGGCTTCACCCGCGAGGGCAACAGCCAGCGGGGTACCGGCCAGGGAGACTACGTTCAGTTCCGCTTTCTTTCGCAGCCGATTGCTGAAAGCCGTACGCTCATCGTGAACATTCCGGTCCACAACGTCGTGGATAACCTGAGCGTGACCAAAGGCTCGCACACGATCCAGGTGGGCGGGAACTGGCGCCTGATTTACAACAACCGAGGCACCGACCTCAACTCCTACAACGCCGCTTCCACCAATCCCTACTGGTACAACGGATATCCTCCCACCCCTGACGCACTCGGCCTGCCCGGGATCGATGCGGGGTTCAGCAATTCGTACCAGATCGACTATGGCAACCTCGTCGGCGGCATTCCCGAGGCCGACAGCGTTTTTAATTACAACCTTGTCAATGGTGGATCGACTGGACAGCTGCAAGGGGATGGGGCGCTCATCGAGCGCAACTTCAAGGCCAACGAATTTGAGTATTACGTTCAAGACTCCTGGCGTGCACGCAGAAATTTGAACATCACCTTCGGCCTGCGGCACACGATCCTGCAGACACCCTATGAGGTCCACGGCCAGCAGGTGACGCCCACTGTGGATACGCACGAATGGTTTCTCCAGCGCGGGGAGGCGGCGAAGACCGGGCAAGTCTTCGAACCAAATCTTACGTTTTATCCCAACGGTCCAGCGAATCACGCGCCGGGCTATTGGTCGAAACAAAAATTAAACCTCGCTCCGCGGCTGGCCATTGCCTATTCGCCCGACAGCCGAACATCGATTCGGGCAGGCTTCGGCATGTACTTCGATCACTATGGCCAGGGCATCGTAAAGTCGTTCGACGAATATGGATCGTTTGGCCTGACCACGGCGCTTACCAACCCTGCCGGCGTCTACACCAACGAGAACGCACCTCGCTTCACCAGCATTCACAACATCACCAGCAACACGCAGTGCACGCAGCCCCAAACCGAGACGTATCCCTACGCGCCGCCTTCCGGATCGAGTTGCGGCTTCGCCATCACGTGGGGAGCGGACAATCATCTCAAGACTCCGTACTCCGAGGCCTTCGATTTCTCGGTACAGCACGAGCTGCCGGGCGGCTTCACCGTCGAAGCAAACTACGTAGGCCGCCTGGGCCGGCATTTGCTGCAGGCGTTGGATATCGCGGAGCCGGTCAACCTCGCCGATCCGCAATCCGGAAGCAACTACTTCGCAGCCGGCCGCCAACTTTCGGCGCTGGTCGACTCGAATCACGGCGATCCCGATGCCAACGTCCCAACCATTCCGTTCTTCGAAGACGTCTTTCCCCAGATGGTGAACTACGACTACATGGGCGAGAGCGCGACCCAAGCCATCTACACCAACGAGTGGGCGCCCTATCGCTATACCTACGGCGAGACAAGTGCTCTTGCGGACCTGGATTTCTATTGCTACTACGGCTGCCCCAACGGCACCCAGTTCTGGCAGGGACAATTCTCATCGCTCTATGCCTGGGCCTCGATCGGCATGAGTTACTACAACGCGGGACAACTGGTCGTCCGCCATCCCATGAAGAATGGGTTGCAGCTCGACGTCAGCTACACGCTGTCGAGATCGATTGATATGGGCTCGGATACGGAGCGCGCCAGCGAGATCGGCACCAATGGCTCTTTCAGCAACATCATCAACTCATGGAACCCAGCCTTGAATCGATCGGTTTCGGACTTCGACACCACCCACCTCATCACCGGGGATTGGGTCTACACGCTTCCCATCGGCCGGGGCAGGCATTTTCTCGGCAACTCCGGACGCTTCGCCGACGCGCTCGTCGGAGGCTGGCAGTGGTCGGGTCTGAATCGCTGGACCAGCGGCCTTCCCTTCAGCTTGATCGCACCAGGCTGGGCCACCGACTGGCAGGTGCAGTCCTATGGCGTCAACACCGCAAAGGTCGGTGCCCATACCCATGTGGTCAACGGCATTCCTCAGGCGCTTAACGATCCCAATGGCATCAACGAAGGAATTGTGAGCGGGGGGTCGCCCATCCGGCTGCCCTATCCGGGCGAAGCCGGACAGCGCAATGCGTTCCGCGGAGATGGTTATTTCGATATCGACTCCGGCGTATCGAAGCGCTGGAGCCTGGGCGAGCAGCGGGCCGTCAAACTCGCAGTCGAGATGTTCAACGTGTCGAACTCCGTTCGCTTCGATACGGATACGAACGGTACGACGACCTACAACTCATCTCTGACCAACGGCCTCACCGGTGGGTCCCTGGGGGCCTACGCTTCTACCTTGAGCCTGCCCAGGGTGACGCAGTTCTCTCTGCGATTCGACTTCTAAGGGCAATGGCCTCGTCTCTCAGAAGGAGGCGAGGCCATCGACTGTTTAACGATCCGTTGCAGATTTTCTCGCCTAGGCGATCAGGCTTTGGCCAGCAGTTCTCGAATGCGCGAGTGATAACTCCGGCTCATCGGCACCTTCTGCCCGTCGATCAATTGCACGACGAATTCGCCTTGGGGCTCGGTCCGCACTTCGCGCACATACTTCAGATTGACCATCGCCGAACGGTGTACCCGCAGGAAGGATTGCGGGTCAAGCTTCTGTTCCATCGAGGCCATGGTTTCGCGCAGCAGGTGCGTCTCGTTGGCAGTGCAGATGCGCACGTAATTTTCCTCAGCCCCGATCCAGCGCACATCCGTGACCGACAAGAACAAGATGCGCCCCCGCGATTTGAAGACCAGGCGCGTGGTATAGTCACTCTTTTCTTTTTGGTTCTTTTGCGACCGCACAGCAGACAGCGACGTGAACTCGATCTGCTCCCGTACACGCTGGACGGCCATCTGCAGCCTCTCCGCAGTGAAGGGTTTCAACAGGTAGTCGATGGCTCGAATCTCGAACGCCTGCAGGGCGTATTGATCGTAGGCTGTCGTGAAAATGACGTGCGGTACGGGACGATCCGAGTTCCGCGACAGATGCTCGACGACTTCGAGACCATTCATCCCCGGCATTTTCACGTCGAGAAACAGGAGCTGAGGAGTAGTGGCGCCCACGAGATCGATCACTTCGGACGCGTTCGATCCCTCCCCAATGACCTGAACATCCGGCTCGCCATCCAGCAGGTAGCGTAGTTTGCGTCGTGCGAGAACTTCGTCGTCTGCAATCAGTGCCTGAATCGCCATCTTGTCCGCCTAGGTTTTGAAGTGCGAGGGGGGCCCGTGAGTCAGAGTGAAAAATGATTGAAGTGGATCATGCAGGTCTTATGCCACTCTCTGGCGCAGGGATTGCCTATTGAAATCAATGACTTCTTGCCTAGCCGATCGGAGATGCACGGACAGTTCTGTCCATTCCGCGCGAGTATATGTCCGAATATGAACAGTACGGGGGGCTTTGCACACGCGTTCCTGAGCCGAATCGGCGCGGAAGACCGATTCAGACACGGACGCCGACAAATATCTTCGCGAACCAGACGAGCATCGGGCCGCGCGAGGCAGACACTCTCTCTTTATCTCGAACTATGGGCGGCATTCCCGGCATGGTCTCCGGTCGTGCCATCGCCTTTGCGATGACCGCTCCAAGTCGTACGGATAAACATCATCACCACCAGTGCGAGCACCGGGACGACCAGCGCGATCACAAAATAGCCTGCCGCAACTGGATGGCTGGATTCGATTTGAGGGCTGTTCGTTTGTACTGCAGCAACCAATCCGACGATGGACATCTTTAACCCTCCACTCTCCTTTGAGAAACAGGGGCGTTGCCGGAGGTTGCATGCGTTGAGCCCGAAGAAAAGGCGCCTTTGCTCCGAAATTGGCGTTGGCATAAGCCGCTACAGCACGACGCCCACTTCCCCGATTCTCGCTTGGATATCGCTTCAGGCACTGCACTGGGCAAACGTTTTCACAAACCGTTTAGAATCCGGATGTGCGTGATTGGCTGCGGCCGTGTCGATCCTTGAAACCGAAGCAACACCAGAATCTCGCCTGGCGAAAATCCTTCCTTCTTTTCGCCCTGGTCGGGCTCGTCGCCACATTCGTACACGCGCAGCCGGCCAGGACTGCCTCGCCCGCACTCGACTCCCGCGCGGTCCCGGAGCACGCCGCGTATCCCCAGCTGAACGACATTACTGCCTCCACCGGGATTCGTTTCGAGCACAACTCCAGTTCGGAGCAGCGTTTCATCGTTGAATCGATGAGCGGAGGCGTAGCCCTGATCGACTACGATCGCGACGGCTGGCCCGACATTTATTTCACGAACGCACAGACGGTTGAGATGGCTCAACGGGGCGTGAAGGCGCGCAGTGCCCTGTTCCACAACAATCGCGACGGAACCTTCACCGATGTCACCGACACGGCAGGCGTCGGTTTTCCATGCTGGGCGATGGGAGCCACCGTGGGCGACTACAACAATGATGGCTGGCCCGACCTGCTTGTAACGTGCTTCGGCGGCGTGGTGCTTTACCGCAACAATGGCAACGGCACCTTTACCGACGCGACCAAAAAAGCTGGCCTGGCGAACGATCATCTATGGGCGACCGGCGCAGCGTTTGGCGACTACGACAAGGATGGATGGGCGGATCTGTTCGTTGCGCACTATGTCGATCTGGATATACGGAACATGGCCGCCTTCGGCTCCAGTGACATCTGCAAATACATGGGCATCGATGTGCAGTGCGGCCCGCGCGGCCTGAGAGGAGCACCCGACAATCTCTATCACAATAATCGGGACGGCACATTCACCGATGTCTCGAAGAAAGCGGGCGTGAGCGATGAAGAACATCGCTACGGCCTGACGTCCATCTGGTCTGACTTTGCGAACGACGGCAAACTCGATCTCTTTGTCACCAACGACGGCGAGCCGAACTATCTCTATCAAGGCAATGGCAAAGGCATGTTCGAGGAGATTGGGTTTGCGTCGGGCGTTGGCCTCAGCGAAAGCGGCGCGCGCCAGGCCAACATGGGCATCGCATGCGGAGACTACCTGCATACAGGACGCATGTCGCTGCTCATCTCGCACTTCGACAATGAATATGCGGCTTTCTATCGCAACGACGGAGAGATGAACTTTGCCGACGTGGCGATTCCTTCTGGCATTGCGCGCGGCACGCGGGGCTATGTTGGATGGGGCGATGCCTTTGTCGATTTCGACAACGACGGATGGCAAGACATCTTCATCGTCAATGGGCACGTCTATCCGCAAGTGGACCAGATGCGCTCGGACCTGCACTACCTTGAGCCGAAGCTGCTGTTGGAGAACCTTCGCAACGGCCGATTCAACGACATCAGCAAGCAAGCAGGCGATGCGATCCAGACTCCGCAAGTGAGCCGCGGCATGGCGATTGGCGATCTCTTCAACGACGGCAGCCTCGAAGCTGTCATCGAGAATCTGAAAGGCCAACCGACGATCCTGCGCCCCGTGGGAGGACCGCACAACCACTGGATCAGTTTCCAGTTGGAAGGCGTCAAGAGCAATCGCCTCGCCCTCAACGCGCGCATCCGTGCCACCGCCGGAGACTTGGTTCAATTGGGCGAAGTGCTTAGCGGAGGAAGCTACTTGTCGCAGCACGATCTCCGCATCCATTTCGGCCTTGGCAGCCACGACCATCTCGACAAAGCTGAAATTATCTGGCCGAGCGGGAAGGTCGAGACCCTGACCAACCTCACCGCTGATCGCTTCTACTCGGTCCGCGAAGGGGAGGGCGTGATCGCGGCCAATCCGCCGGGATTTGGAAGCACGAAGAAGCCGTAACGCGCTCGGCCTTCTACTTGGTTACAGACGACGAGGGCTGGGCCGCATTGCCATTCGCCTGGGCCTGATGAAGCTTGGTAAAGACCGATTGATCCGCCGCCTTCTGCAGGCTGCGTGTCTTGTCGAATTCGATCTTCGCTTCTTCGCTCTTTCCTATGGTCTTATAGAAGCGCGCGAGACGCCAATGGACAGTCTGGTCATTGGGATTCAGCTGCTCCGCGCGCTTGAGTTCACGCAATGCGTCCTCTTTCCGCCCGTCGTTGCTGTAGAGAATGCCGAGATCCAGGTGCGCCAATTCGATCTTCGGGTCAATCCGCACCGCCTTCTCCAGCAGCGCCGGAGCCGCCTCCGGATGACTCAGTTGAATTTCGCAATCGGCTAGATAGGTGAGTGCCTGCGCCTGCTCTGGATTGTTGTCGAGCTCCGCCTGGAACTCTTTGGCTGCCTCATCGAATTGCAACAATCCCCACAACAGATAGCCCAGCCCAAAATGCACGTTGGGCTCCTTGGGATCAGCTTTGACCGCCGCTCGAAATTGCTGCGCAGCGCCCGGTTTGTCGTTCATCTCATCGAGAGCTTCACCGGCCAGCATGTCGGCCTCTGCCGAATCCGCATTCAACGTCACAATCTCGTGATACACATCGAGCACACACTGGTATTGCTTCGACCAGAGGCAGCTCTGCGCCAGCGTGAGACGGAAAGGCAGGTTCTGAGGGTCGGCTGCCGTCGCCTCTTTCAGATAGGGGACCGCTGCTGCGTAGTCACCCACGCCATAATGCGCCATACCCGCCAGCGTCACCAGGCGCAGCCTCTCCGGCGACGATTTTGGAGTCCTCTTCAGAAGGAATTCGAAGGTCTGGATCGAATCTTTCAATTCCCCGCCCTTGAACTGCGCGAGCGCCATGTTGAGCCGCAGCCCGGGCATGGCAGGATTTAACGCGAGAGCGTTGCGATAGAGAGGAATCGCCTGCTTGTAGTGCTCTTGATGAGCCGCGAGTAGACCGAGATGTGCATAGGCTTCTCCATCGGCAGGATGGGCATGCACAACCGCTTGCCAGGCACTCTCGGCTTCCGCCAATTTGCCTTGTTGCTCGAGCAGGTAGGCAGCCTGCTTCTGATCGACAGCAGCGGGCGGATCCTGCCCAAGACAGGGCGTACTCACAACGGCGAGTAGACCGGCGACAAGTCCCTTAAGCATGAACTTCGAACGCATCACTTCCGGCATTTTCTCGCGTGCAACGCGGCTATGACAACGTATCGGCAAAAAGAAAGGCGCGGCAGGTGGAAGCCCGCCGCGCCCGGAAGCAAAATGCACATTCTCAAAACACGAACTTGCCGCCGAGTTCAAGCAACCGAGGACCATAGTCGCCTGTCACGGCGCCAAAGTTCCCGTCGCCCGTATTCGTATCCAGATTCTGGAACTCGACATGGTTGAAGGTGTTGAAGGACTCGAAGCGCAATTCGATTCTCGGTCCTTCGCGGCTGGTGAGTGGGATTGTCTTGAACAAAGAAAGGTTCCAGTTGAAGATTCCCGGCCCTACGACCGAATCTCTTCCCGCACTGCCGAAGCCCTGGTTCGAGCCGCCATTCCATGGAGCGGTCGGATTTGCGAATGAGCTGGTGCTGAACCAGGCCCCCACCTTTTTGGGATAGGTGACGGCTGCAATTTTGTCCGGACGATTGGTAGTGCCGCCGCCCAGCCCAAGCGTGTCGGTGCCGGTGTAATAGACATATTGAGGCAGCCCCGAAGAAGCCGCGGTTATGCCTGAAATCTCCCAACCTCCAAGAACTTCTCGCGCAGCAAGATTCGAACTCTTCTGGAAGAACGGGATGGCATACACGTAGCTGACATTGAATACGTGACGGCGGTCAAAACCCGTATCCGACGCGCGATCATATTTCGCGTTGTACGGATTGGAGAGCCCGCCGAGATCGTTGGTGACCTCACTGATGTTGTGCGACCAGGTGTAAGCGACTTGCGTAGTCAGCCCATGTCGGTTTTCCATGCGGACGCCGGCCTGGAGCGAGTTGTAGTTGAAGTTGGTCTCGTTTTCTTCCTGATTGATGTTGCTGAATCCGGGGAAATTTCGATACTGGTTCGGATTCAACGTGCCATTGGAAACGCCTTGACGTGTCGCGTAACTTCCGGCTGCATCCACCAGCGGCAAGGTATTGATCTGCCTGTCATTGTTCTGATCCCACCCGTCTGAACCTACGTATTGCAAAACGGCAACGACCGACGGCGCAAGCTGGTGCTGCAAACCGAAGCTGTAGTCCGCTGTCCCCGGGGGAGGATAGTTGTACTTGATGTTGGTCAGGTTCGAGGGAAACGACTGCGAGGTTGTGACGCCCGTGAGCGCGCTCGTGTTGGGATTCGAGAAGTAGACGTTGTTAGCCGAAGGAATATAGGCGAAAGGCGGATTCAAAGCGGCGTTATACACGTCGTTGCCTTGAACGCGCTCAAAGAACATTCCAAAGCCCGCACGAACCACGGTCTTTCCGTTCCCCGCGAGGTCGTAAGCGAAACCAACGCGCGGTTCCCACGTGTCGTACTTGTTCTGGACATTGCCACGGGGGAAGCCATCCACACCAGCTTCTCTGATGCCGTTGAGATAGAACTGCTCGCTGCCCGTGCCGCTGAACGTCGAAAGCGCCGCGGGGTTCAGGGTGCCGGCCGTCGTCACCGGATTGCCCAACGATACGTCGTAATCCGCCGGAACGAAGTTGGCGAACAGGTTGTACCGTTCGTAGGCGTGCGGCAATCCGTCAAACCGAAGCCCTAAATTGAGCGTCAGCCGCGGAGTGACGTGCCAGTTGTCGTTCCCGTAGAAGCCGTAGTTGTTGTTGACCCAGTGCTTGCCCGCCAGAAACTGCAGCTGGTTAAAGTTGGACGCGTCACCGAGGATGAAGTTGATATACGCGTCCCCTGAAAACACGCTGGAGTTGAAAACCGCGGTCCCCTGGGTATTTGCCTGCAGCTGCTGGTTCTTGTAGTCGTGCAGCCAGCTGAACCCGAACTTGAACTGGTGCCGGCCCTTGGTCCACGACAAGTCGTCGCGATAGTCGAACCCTTCATAGCCGTTCTTCCAGGGATAGTAAGATTCCGTCCATTCCGTCTGGAACGGGGTGCCCTGGATATCGATTTCCGGCATATCCCCACCGGCGTTGTCAGAGACCGGGAAGAAGCTGGTTGCTGTCCATCCGCTCGGCAGTTTGAACGAGCCACCCGCCCCTGCAATGGGAGTGAGGGTGATCTTGTTGCCGCTATAAAGGAAGGCGGTCTCGTTCAGCAGGTTGGGGGTGTACGTCTGCGTCAGTTTGATCGCCGCCGTATACGACGGATTGGTCATCGCCGTGCCGACGGTGGGATAGTCGCCGCCCGGACCCCAGAGCGGAGGGAAGAACGTCTTGGTCATTGCATCGTGAAGGTAATGACCCATCAGCTGATATTTGCTGTTGATCGAGTGGTCGATGCGCACCACGTCTTCACGAATGTTTTCCGGTGCCGGGATCGAAGCGATGTATTGACTTGGACCATCGTTCGGCTTCGGAAAAGTTCCCGCGTTGACCTCAAGCACTGAGTTGGGATCGAACAGGTTTGCAGGGATGGTGCTCGTGGTCGCGGTGTGGGGGAACGGCTGCCCGGCAGTGAGTCCGTCCATGGCGTAGAGCGCCAATTTGCCCGGGTCCGTGGTCACGGGGACCAGTGGATAGGGCGTAGGAGAAGCCAATTGACTGGCAGGGACTGCATAGGCCAGATCCTGGCCGGCGGTGGGGAAGTTCTGGGACTCAATGGTGTTGATCACCAAGGGCGAACTCCCTTGAACAAGCTTCCGCCATTCTTCATTCCAGAAAAAGAATGTCCGGTTCCTGTTCTCGTTGTAGACGTGAGGAATCCACAGGGGACCGCTGATATTACCGCCGGGCTCGTTCAACTTGAACTCGCTGACGCTTTTGCTGAAATAATCGGCGGCGTCGTAGTCCGTGTTGCGATTGAACTCGTAGAGCTCGCCGTGGTAATTGTGGGTGCCCGACTTGAGCACCATGAGGATGGTTCCACCCGAACCCACGCCATAGTCGGGGCTGTAGTTGCTGTCCAGGGTCTGGAATTCGGCGATCGCATCCTGTGAAGGCAGGTTCATGAAACACCCGCCGCAGCCGCGATCGTTCTGCTCCGCTCCATCAAGCATGTAAATGTTGTGCGTCTGCCGCGTTCCATTGAAGGTGATGGCGTTCGAAGACGTGAGGGCATCGATGCCGCCGTACTCCGGCAGGTTGTTCGAGACACCGAGCCCCAGGGCTGCAAGCGAGGTGATGTTGCGTCCGTTGGTTGAAAGCTCTGAAACCTGCTGACCGCTGATCAGAGTGCTGACGTCGCTGGTCTCTGTCTGTACCTGCAAGGAATCGGCTTGGACGGTGACTGTCTGTCCCTGGCTGCCAACCGCGAGTGTGATGTTTTCCTCCAGAGACTGAGCCACGTGCACCACGATATTTGTCTTGGAGTATTTCTCGAAGCCTGCGACCGATGCGCTGAGGGTGTAGCTGCCAACGCCCACGTTGGCAAACCGATAAGCTCCGGCTCCGTTCGACGTAGCCTGTCTGACTTCGCCTGTCGCGGGGTTCGTAAGGTTGACTTGAGTATTCGGTACCACTGCTCCGCTGGGGTCTACAACCGTGCCGTTGATGGTTGCATTGTCTTGCGCCCACGTCCGCGGCGCTGCTGTGAAAATCGCCACAACCGCGAACCACAAGAACCAGGATCGCGCGATGGATCCTCTTCCAAAGCGCAGCACCGCCGCGCCGGAATTGTGCATTCTGACTTGGTTCATTGCTTGCCTCCTGAGCAAACGTTTACCAATTCAATGGACTGATCTTTGATTGTTTGTTGTGCAGCTCAGGAATCGGGTGCGCACTTCTTCGAACGTGAGATAGCTGACCCGATGACCTGAGGTCGTGCAAATGCTCCGACCTAGCCTCGATTTTTGGGTTTTGGACTTGCGTGTCGCTTCGCTTGAAACCCCTGAAATCAGCAGACCAAGTTTCTGGATGTCGCCGGCTTACTGAAAATATTCGTCCGGTCTCATCTGCCGACTGTCTCCCCCACCTCGTGCCTGGAGAGGACTTGCGATTCGAACAACTGGAGTTAAACCTGGAGGGCAGGACGTTCACACCCCGAAGTAAGCGTTTTCTCCAGCAGGGAAAAGTTTTACGCCGCCACTTCAAAACTGTCAAGGAGAAAAGGTAACGCATCCGTCACTCTCTTCCCTCTCCGATCCGGCGGCGGGAGGCGAGGGTTCTCTCTATTGTGCAGATTTTGAGACATCTCGGTCGGGAGCGCCCGGTACGCAGTGTGGCGATGATGGACACACCGGAGTCGAGGCGATCTACCCAGCCAGGCTCAGCGTGAGCACCGTAATGTCGTCTTCCTGGCCAAATCGCTGGGCGGTATCGGCGATCTGCTGAGCAGACTGGAGGGTAAGCTGCGGCAGTCGTTCGAAACCGTACAGTTCCCCATCGGGTGCGCGCGCTTCGAGCACGCCATCCGAGAGCAGAACAAGGCGCTCGGAGGAGGAGAGTCTCCCGCGAACCGGAGGAAAGACCTGGTCAGGAACAAGCCCGAGAGGAAGCGCCGGAGGCGTGCTCACTTCGCGGCCGGATTGATAGGGAGACACATGACCAGCGTTCGCAAGTACGTAGTCGCCCGAAAGCGCGATGCGGACGCAGCACGCGGTGGTAAAGCCAAGCTGACCCTGCGCGATAAGAACGTTATTGAGCCCGGCGAGGATGTCGCTGGGATCGTACGATGTCTCGCGCCGCAGAGCGCCGAGAATCATGGCCACTCGCATCGCCGCAGTCAGACCCTTCCCTGAAACATCGCCGACCACGGCGAGGATCGCCCCATCGGGCGCGGGTGCGACGAAAAAGAAATCGCCTCCGACTTCACTCGCGGGCAGATAGACTGACTCGACTCCAAAGCCGGGAGTCTCTCGCGACGCGCTCTGGAGAAGTAGTTGCTGCACGGTACTGGCCGCCTGCAATTCGGCCGCATAGGCCGCTCGTTCGCGCGCTGTTTCCACCATCTCCGCGCAGAGAAACGCGTTCTCGATCGCAGCTGCTGCCTGCAGAGCAATGGTGTTCAACAATTTGAGATCGCCGGCCGAATAAGACGCGGCGGGATCGCCGCTGCCCAGCGCAAGGGTCCCGACATTTCTCTGGCCGGCGCGCAAAGGCACGCAGATCAAGGCGTGGAGCCGGCATTCGCTATCAAGCGCACGCTGATCGGCGGCGCAGCCGTTGACGACCTCGCCGATGCCCCGCTCAAGGACGGATGCGGCGAAGCGCGAATCCGGTCCGAGTGGATCGGGCTTTCCGGCCAGCCCCCCAAACGACGCAGCAAGTTCAAGCTCGCCCTGCTGCTCTCGCAGGATGAGAACGCTGCCATGCGTGGCGCTAATCAGCCGCTGTGCCTGCGCGAGCGCGGACTCGGCAACTGCAGTCGAGTTGAGCACCGCAACCAGCTGCTCGGAGAGTTGCTCGATCAGATGCACTTCGCGATAGAGATGAAGAACCTCTGCAGCCAGTGCGCGCCCTTCAGACTCACGCGCCGCAAAATGCGTGAGCAGCAGCGCCGTAGCGTGCGCGGATTCCGCCGGCCCCATGACATAGCCGAGAACCGCGCCTTCAAACTCAACCGGCACGCGCCCATCAGCGGACGTCCCGCCCACCAGGGCATCTCCCATCAGAGTCTTACCCTGCGCATCGACAATACAGATACTTGAACCACCGGCCTTCAACAGCGCCGCGACGACCGGTGCGCCGCTCGATGTGGGCCTGAGCAGAGATTTAAGAGTGACCGGCGGCATTCTTACGCTCCGGGCGCAGACAAACCGAGAACGGAGCGAGCTTTGGCGACAAGGGCGTCAGGATCGAAGGGTTTGGTCATGTACAGATCCGCGCCCACTTCCTGGCCGCGTTGACGATCAAATTCCTGGCCCTTCGCGGTCAGCAGAATGATGTGAACGTGACTCATGCCCAGTTCGCTCTTCACGGCATGGCATACGTCAAAGCCGTTCTTCTTGGGCATCATGACATCGAGAAAGACAAGATTCGGCTCCTCCGCGCGGATGGTTTCGAGTGCCTCTTCCCCGTTCGTCGCCGTGAGAATTTCCACACCATCGTCTTCCAGCTCCTCCAGAGTCTGCTGGATAAGCGTGCGCAAGTGAGCTTCGTCGTCAACAATCAGAATCTTCATAGGCGTCATTGGTAGATGAGGAAAAGAACGTTCTCCATTCCTTTCTCGAAGCGGAGCGATCGAACCGCTTCTTCACTGGAAAGCAAAGAATTCAGGATGATGATGTCTGGCTTGGAATCAACGGCGCGCGAAACCAGCTCTGCGCCCTTTGACTCCACCACCTGGTAACCGCGCGTTTCCAGCGCGTCCGTCAGTGTGCGCACGGTAGAGGCGTCCTCATCGACCACCATGACCTTCTTGCGCGACTTGCCCTGGTCGAGCAACGTGTCTACTTCGTGGAAGAGCGACGCGGTGTCGATCGGCTTAGTCAGGTAGCGATCGACACCCAGCCTGAAGCCGCGCTCCTTGTCTTCCAGAATCGACAGGATGATGATGGGAATATCCATGGTGGCCGGGTCGTTCTTCAGGACTGCAGCCACATCGAATCCATTCATCTCCGGCATCATCACGTCGAGAATCACCAGCCCGGGGGTCTCTTCGCGAATCAGGGTCAGTGCTTTGCGGCCGTCTTCGGCAAGCCGCACCTTATAGCCCGCTTCGGTCAGCTCCTGTTGCAGCAGAGAACGGATGTTCGAGTCGTCATCGACCACGAGCACCGATTTGTCGCGCGTGTCGTGCGCCGGCACGCGTGCGCGCAGTTGTTTAACCAGAGACTCAATATCGATCGAGCGGCGCTTCGGCGGCAGCTCTGGCTTCGCCGACTCTTCAAGGATGGGCAGCGTGAAAGAAAACGTGCTGCCGTGGCCGGGTTCGCTTTCCACCCAGATGCGGCCGCCGTGATATTCCACAATCTCCTTGCAGATGGGCAAGCCGAGGCCCGTACCCTTGGGCTTATCGGTCAGCGTATCGCCCACTTGCTTGAACTTCTCGAAGACCTTGGGCTGGTCGTCCGGAGCGATACCGATGCCGGAATCCTTCACACCGATCATCAGCTCGGACCCTTGCCTGTGTGCCGAGCAGGTAATGGATCCGGCATCCGTAAACTTCACGGCGTTCGAAATCAGATTGATGACCACCTGAATCAGGCGGTCCTGATCGCCGGTAATCGCGGGCAGATCGGGCGCAATGTCGCGGACAAGCTCGAGCCTCTTCGCCTCGAAGAGCGATGCCGTCGCTGAGACGGCGCGGTCGATCACATCCTTGATCGAAAGACTCGCCATGTTCCAGGTAAACTTGCCGGCCTCGATTTTCGCCAGATCGAGAACGTCGTCGATGAGCTTGGTCAGCCGTTCGCCTTCGCTGACGACAATGCCAAGATTCTCAATTACCTGGTGCTTCGCCTGCTGCACTTTGCGGTCGTCTTCAGGAATCATCGGGAAAAGACGTTCCTCAAGACGGCGGCGAATGATCTTCGCAAAACCGAGGACCGACGTGAGTGGCGTGCGTAGTTCGTGGCTGACGGTGGAGAGGAATGAGCTCTTGGCAGCGTCGGCCTGTTCGGCGGCGGCGCGTGCATAGCCCGCTTCTTCAAAGAGCTTCGCATTGTGGAAGGCCACGCCAACCGCGGTGGCCACCGTCGAGAGCAGGCGCTGATCGGCTTCCGTAAAACGGCCTTCCTGATCGACGGATTGAACGCTGATAACACCGATGACCTGGCCGCCCGAGGGAATCGGCACGCCGAGATACGACGCGGTCAGACGACCGATTTGCTCGATGCCAAGCCGGGTGCGATTTCCCTCCATGTCCTCGTTGATCAGCAAGGGTTCGCCGGTGCGGATAATCTGCGACGTCAAACCGGACCCATAGGGCCGCGGCTGCGCTTCTTCGCCATGGGCATAGGGAAAATGCAGCATCATCGAAGCCCGATCGAGCAGAGCAACATAAGCGATCGGCGCGTGGAACATGTCCCGCACTTGATCGCCGACGAATTCAATCAGACGGGTCTTGTCCAGTTGCATGGCCAGCGCCTGGCTGATGCGATTGATGGTCACCAGCTCGGCGGCACGCTCACGCACCTCCTGCTCGCGCTGATTGATCACCAGGTAGGCGTTGGCGTTGTCGAGCGCAATCGTGGTGTACGCTGCGAGGTTCTCGAGCAGGCTCAGGTTACGCTCCGTATAAGCATTCTTTTTAAAGCTCTGCACCGTGAGCACGCCCAACACCCGCTCCTGCGCCACCAGCGGCAGGTAGATCATCGATGCGGGCGGTTGAGCCTTGCTACCGTCATCCAGCGTGTGGCCGGTGTGCTGATAATTGGCAACGTACTTCGACGATTCCTTCTCGACATCATTGATAAGAATCGCGTGGCTATGATCGATGCACCATACGGAGAACTGATTCTTGTCGTCGGTGCTGCGCGTATATGGCGCATAGCGTTTGCCGTTTTCAATGGCCAGGCTGTACTCGATGACGCGCTTCTCCGGCTTGTGCAGGCCGACGCCAAAGATGCTCGCGTCCATGATCTGGTTCACGCGCTCGTAGAGCTTGAAAAGAATGGTATTGAGATCGAGAGACGCGGTGATCTCTTTGCCGATGTCGCTGAGCAGTTCGATAGAGTCTTTCTGCGCGGAGATCTCGGACGCCTGAGCGCGAATCTCTTCTGTCCGCTCACTCACCGTGGCTTCGAGGGTGCGGGCCTGGGCTTCGAGCGCATCCGTTTTGCGACGTGCCTTCTCACGCTCGTACATGCTGATGTAGCGCCAGCCCGCAAGGGCCACGATGATCAGCAGCAGGCCATAAAGAACATACGACAGCGTAGTGCGATACCAAGGCGGCAGAATAACGAAGGCATACGTACCCTCGGGGCTTACGCGCCCATCGTCGCCGCGTGCATGAACCCTGAAACGATATTTTCCCGGTCCCAGGCCGCTATAGTTGGCTTCCTTTTGCTTGCCCCACGCCGACCAGTCCTTATCCGCTCCGTCCAGAAAATATTGGTAATCCACGTCGGCTGAGTTGCTGAAGATGGGAGCGGCAAACTGGAATCGCACACTGCTGGAGCCGGGCGGCAAGCGCAACTCCGAGCGATCCAGCGCCGCTGCGCCTCCAAAAAGCAGGTTGGTTCCAGCGTTCACCTGCCGAACCAGCGTGGGAAGCAGATCTATTGTGCCCGCGCGCAAACGCGGATCGAAGCGAAGGAGCGACTCGCCGGTAGACCAGACCGTCCCATCTGTGTCGACGAACGATGGGTAAACCTTGAAGCGCGTGAGCGGTTTGTAAGTGTCCTCATCCAGATGGAGGCTTCCATCTGCAGTGCGAGTAACGCGTGCGATGCGGCGTCTCGCGGAGCTGACCATGAGGGACCACGCGCTGCCGTCTTCGGCTTCGAAAGCAATGGGCGAAGCGTCCGGCTCATCGAGCGGCAACTGCATACGGTTGTCCAAGACAAACCTGTGCGTACCCCGGTCCCAGCGATAAATGTTCTGACTGTCTCCAAAGCCGACGTACACGTCGCCGAACAACGAGGCCACACCACCAATGTCGGCAGGGATACCGTAGTTCGTGGATACGCTCTCGGCCGTCGAGTCGCGCATGCCCGTCGGCGCAACCTTGATGCGCAGCAGATGATCCTTGCCACCGCCCGCCCAAAGGTCTCCATCTCCGTCCTCGGCCAGGGAGTGTGCCACAAAAACGGTGTTGGGCAGTCGCCCCTCGTCAATCCACTTGCTGCCATCCCAGCGCATCGAGCTGACACCATCGCCATGTCCAACAAAGACGCGATTCGGATTCTTGCGCGACTGAAGCGCGAGGTATGCCTGCTTATCGAGTGTTTGAATAGCGGGCAATGTGGAAACCAGCTTGTCGCCCATGAGACGAAGCACGCCCTCGCTTGACGAAACCAGCAGCTGATCGGGAGTTTTACCCGAATGATCCTTGAATTTGAGAAGCGAGAACCCCTGGTTGGCTCCCTGAATTGGAATCATGGAAGGCCGGTTGGTCTTCGGGTCTGAGGTCAGCTTCAGGGCAGGATGGGAGCCGTTGCCATCTGCGACATAAATAGAACCCTGGAAACGTACGGCATCGAGCGGGCCTTCTGACCAGAAGATCGAGATCGGGGAAGAGATGTCTACCCGCGAAAACCCTCCTCCCGTGCCAATCAAGAGCGCGCCATCACGGTCCTGGTAGGCGCTGAGGGCGCCGGGATCGAGCAAGCCGTCTGGCACGTCGAGAATCTGACGCAGGCTGCCGTCATGCATCAGGATCACCGCGCCGCCGCTGAGCGTGGTCAAACAAATGCTGCCGTCGCGCAGCAAGGTGGATGTGTAGAGCTTGTGCGCCTTCAGATACGAATCGGCCGCGGTTGGAAAGGGCCTGACCTTCTGGCCGTCATAAAGCGTCAGCAGCCCTTCGCGTTCTGAAACGATGATTCGGTCATCGTCGTAGGGATAAAGAAACAGCTTCGAGCTCTTTGCGTAGGCCTCGCCGCCAGGCACGGGACGCAGTTCGTCACCCACAATTTCTTCGAGGCCAATTCCAGTCTCGGCTGTATAGATGTGGCCGCGCACCGCCGATAACGCCTGCATCCGGGATTGTGGCCGCGCATGCCACACGTGCATCGTTGTTCCGTCCCACCGAAAGAGTTCCTCATAACTGCGGAAGAACAGACCCTGCGGCGTGGCAAGCGTCTGCCACACATCGGTAAAATCGCGGTCCTTCTCCGGGATCTTCTCCAGAAGAGAGACATAGGCCTCGGTCCCCTTGCCGTCGGGCGCCAGGTAGCCGAACCCGCCGTTCCCACCAACCCACACCCTGCCGGAATCATCGAGCGCCAGCGAACGGACATTGTCCATGCCGACATCGATCTTGCGGTACGAGAAGCCGTCGTATTCAACCAGCTGCCGGCTCGAAACCCCTAGATAGACCACTCCGCGGCGATCCTGCAGGATGGTCCACACCTGCGGCGCAGAGTTGAACTCCTTAATGGAATGCGACTCGAGGATCGGCGTGCCGACTTCTGCAGGGTGCGGCGCGCTGGTCGACGACGCCGGCGGAGAGGCGAGCGCGACTGAACCCAGTGCGGCAAGCACGGGAAGAGCGATATGCCGAAAAGCGATAAAGCGCTGGGGCAATTGACTTTCCAAGGATGACGAAGGGGGAACAGCAGCGATGGTAATATGCGGGCGCTACCAAGTCGAGCATTTTCCGTTTTTTGCCCGAATCGATCCAGGACAACCCGATGATCGATTCAATTTTCAGGAGAAAAATTGGTCGGGGAGAGAGGATTTGAACCTCCGACCCCCTGGTCCCGAACCAGGGCTACGCAATTGAACCTTTTCAAGCGGAATCAGCGATATAGAACTCGTTTGGAATCAATCGCCCTGTTGAGCTCTGTTGTTTCAGCTACATTCTGAATGCACTGACCGCTACAGAATCGACTAC
>DATAVC010000006.1:0-9952 GCA_036267935.1 Occallatibacter sp.
CTGCTGCTGGAGTGGCTGCCGCCTTCGGCGAAGGAGCTGCCGAATCCGCCGCGGGTGGTGTAGCTGGCGCCGGCGGATGGACTAAAGGAGCCCCCGTCGGCGTGAGTGCCGATGCCGAAGGTCCCGCTGCCACCGTAATAGTTGTGGTAGAGCAGGGGAACAAAGATGAAGCCGCCGTGGCCGTCGGGACGCTGCTGCGGCTGGTTGGGCTGGTTCTTGCAGAGGCTGTCGTCGACGACGTTGTTGTGCTCGTCGACGCAGCGTTGCATCTGTTTGTTGCAGCCGGTGAGAAGAGCGAGCGCGGCGGCGGCCAGGAGTGGGGCGGTGACATGGGTTGAGCGTTTCATGGATAAGGATTGTGTGAGGAGAGAGTATCAGGGAAATGGCAAGCTGGAGCAATTGTCAGAGACGCATCGCGTTTGGGACAACAACTTCTCGAAACCACCGATGGGCTTGATGATTCTGATGCCGCTCATGCCAGATAATCGACATCGTCACGGGTGGTACTTCGAGGGGGAGTTCGAGGATCCGCAGTTCCAGCGAGGGGCTGAAGGCTCGCGCCAGCCGGAGAGGCGTGATGCCCAGCATGTCGGAGTGCGCGGTCAGGAAAGGCACTGTAGCGAGATGGGGAACGACGAGGCCGACCTTTCGTTTATGGCCGATCTTCTGCATGGCGTCGCCGATCAAACCGGGCCCTTCCTCGCTGTAGTTCACCCGAATGTGTTCGAGGGAGAGGAATTGGCGAAGCCCAAACTTCTGGCGGGCCATCGGATGTCGTTTGCGTAGCATTCCCACGAATCGCTCCTGGAATAATGTCGTGCCATTGAGTCCGGTTCCGGGCCGCAACGGCAGCGGAAAGAATCCGAGGGCGAAGTCGCAAACATCCAGTTCTTCGATCGGAAGATCGAAGATGGTCTTGAGCCTCTTGACCTGGAACGTAACCATTGGAGCGTGGCGCTTCATTGTTCGCAGCAAATTAGGCAAGACGACTACTTCAGCGTAGTCGGTTGTAGCGATGCTGTAGCGGATATTGGCGGTGGCGGGGTTGAAGGATGGCTTTTCATCGATCGCCTGCCTAATGATGTGCAGAGCAGCGCCGATGGGCCCGGCCAGTTCGCGAGCGCGTTCGGTGGGCATCATGCGCTGGCCTGCTCTCTCGAACAAGGGATCGTCGAAGGTCCTCCGTAAACGCGCAAGAAGGTTGCTCATTGCCGGTTGGCTGAGGTGGGCGCGGCGGGCCGCGCCACTGACGCTTCTTTCAATGATCAGGGCTTCAAACCCGACGAGCAGATTTAGGTTCAACTCTCCGATATTCACGTTGTGAATATGCCACATGGCTACTATCCATGCAAGGAAATCGTCGCGTGCTGCTAGTCTTACGGCTCTGTACGGCTGGAGAGGTCGAAGATGAAAATACGATGCTTCACTATTCCACTGCTTCTGCTCATGACGAGCGCAAGCTTGAAAGCGCAGGCGCTCCAGGCTGCCCCTGCGCCCGCAGCTTACAAGTTCTCTTCCGCTGAGAAGCGCACCGTCGTTCCGTTCGAGCTCAACCAGGACGGCATATTCTTTCGTTTGCAGATTGCAGGGTCGAGCGAGCCACTGTGGTTTTCACTCGATACGGGATCGGGATCGAGCTATCTCGACAGCAAGGTTGCGAAGCGCCTGGGTTTGAAGACTGCGGGAGGCGGGACGGTGCATGGTGCAGGCTCAGGATCTGTGCCGGTCAGCTTTATCGAAGGGGTGACGTTTGAACTTCCGGGATTGATCTCGTCGGGGCATCGCGTGAACACGACCGACCTGAGCGGGTTGCAAGGGCATCATCCGATGGATGGATTTCTGGGACACGACTTTATCAGCCGCTATGTCATCACGGTTGATTATGCGGCGGGAAAGATGACGATCGCGGAGGCGATGGGATACTCGTATGCGGGTTCGGGCGAAATTTTTCCGATTCAATTCCAGGGGAAGTGGCCTTACATCGAGGGCACGATCGCGGTCCCAGGAGTAAAGCCTTCGAAAGAAGAGTTTCTGGTCGACAGCGGGTCGGGAGACGCGGTGGACGATCCCGCGATTCTGAAGACGACAGCCCCTGTCCGAAAGGTCAAGACGGGGGTTGGGTTAGGGCAGCCCGGTGAGGGCGTACTGGGACGCGCGTTGTATCTGCAACTGGGGCGGTACCGTTTGGAGGGACCGATTACGTCATGTTGCTCGAGCAATCCAGGCGACCAGCACAAGATAGGGACGGAGGTGCTCAGAAGATTTACGCTGATCCTGGACTATGTCCGCGACAGAATGATTCTTGAGCCAAATGAGAAATTCAAGGAAATCTTTCCGAACGCTTAGGTCTTTCACTGCTGCTTCAGCCGATCGATAAACGCGATGACGGAGCGATCCGACCAGTCGGCGGCTCCGACGTGCTTCGCGACGAGGCTGCCATCCTTCGCGTAGAGAAACGTCGCGGGAAACTGATTGAGCTGCATGCCGGGTGGGATCTCGTCGTCGTGGGTGATGTAGAACGGCAGATCGAGATGGTTGCGGCGCGCGTAGGAGCGGACGGCCAAGGGCGAATCCATTCGGGAGACGATCAGGAACCTGACGCTAGGGTCACCCTTGTAATGGTCGTAGAGCCTCTGGACGGTGGGCATCTCAGCCACGCATTGCACGCACCATGTTCCCCAAAGGTCGAGAAAGACGACCTGGCCTTTCGCTGCCGAGAGCTGCTGCGGCGTGCCCTCGAGCGTGCGGTAGGGAAGTTCGCTCGCGGATTCCGGGCTGAGCTTCAGGTGGGGCGGATGGAGGTCTCTTGCCACTTTATGCTGCACCAGCTTGAAGAGGGCCAGGCCTGAGAAGGCGGCAAGCAGGGTAAGTGAGATCAGGATGATTGCAGTGCGCTTGAGAATCTGAGCGCGGCGGCTAGAAGTGGGGCGGTGACCCGGATTGAACGTTTCATGGGAAGTTGAAGTCAGGGTATCAAGCAAGAGCGCTCATTTCGAATCGATAGGCTTCGAATCGATGGGTTTGGAGTCGACGATCAGCGATTTGAGGAGGTCGTCGAAGTCGATTCGGGCGCGGGGGTAGATGTCCTGGTTCGCGTCGAGGGTGACGAAGGTGTAGAGGGGACCCTCGAAGCGTTGCGGAGCTTCGTCGGAACCGGGGGCTGGCCTGACCGCGTTGACGGGGAGCTTGGGCAGAGGCTGCGGGGATTCGAACCGGAGGCCGGGATATTCGGGCTGATCGACCTGGAAGAAGACGGCGATGAGATGCGCGCCACCTTCGGATTTGTAGAGCTTTTTGGTGCTGATCTCGAAGGACTGGCAGCTGGCGACTGGACAATGCATTCCGTCCAGGGGAGCGGTGCTGCCTTCGCCTGGGTCTTTCACCACGTTTTGCGTGAACGCCTGGAGGATTCGCCGCGCGAAGGCTGAGAGCGATTCCCCTTGCCGGGCAGCCTGGGTGAGCAGGAGGAGCGAGCCGGAGCTGGGGCCGTAACGGCTGGGATATTGTTCAGTATCAATGGTGACGATGCAGGTGCCGTGGATGACGTCGGCGACGTTGAGGTGGAAGGTCGGCTTGACGAGGAACGACTCTCCGCAGACTTTGCTGGTAAGACGATTGCCGTCGGGAGCTTTTTCATTGATCCAGGCTTGTTTGGAGGGGTAGGTGGTGATGACGCTGCCGGGTTTGATGCGGTCGCGTGCGCTTTGCTCGAGCTGCTCGTCCGTGGGCACGGCCTGCGCAATCCTTCGTTCCAAGTCGTAAGCACGAACCGCGTGGACGGGCATGTTGGCGATGCCGGCGCAGTTGGCGTAGTCGTCCCAGAAACCGCCGGGGATAACCGGGGATGTGACTTCAACGCGCAGGAGCCGCTGCATGCCGCGAACGGGATCGCCGGATTGACATTGCTGCATGCCGAGAAACCAGGCGGCGCGATAGTCCTCGGCGGCAAGCGACTGAAGAAGGCTGAGGGCGTACCGGTAGTCCTCGTCGATGCCGAGATTGTAGGCGAGATGGGCGACCAGGCCGATGAAGAGTTGAAGCTCCTTATTTTCGGGCTCGAGCTTCTGCTGTTTCTCAAGGGTCTGGAAGGCGAGAAGAAATTGCGACTCGATCTCGGCCTTGGGAACGGGATAGCGCCAGGTGGGGGCGCTGACCGGGCTTCGCGCGAAGTGATCGATGGGCAGCAAATCGGTGTAGACCTGCTGCATGGTCTTGGTCTGGGGAAGTTTAGCGCGGTCGATCTCGCGGACTTGCGAGCCGGCCGGAGCGGCACACAGAAGTAGGAAGGCCACTGTCTTGAGGAGCGGGCCGGGGACTTGGGCTGCGCATTTCATCGACGCTTTGTTATAGCACGGGCGGGAAGTCACTGCTGTGTTTGAGCCGGTCGAGGAAGGCGATCACGGAAGGATCGGACCAATCGGCGGCGCCGACGTGCTTCTTATTTTTACTCCTTACTTCTTCAAGCCCATCACCTTCTCGGTCTGCCGCCGCATAATGTCAATACACCGGTCGCCGAAGTTTTTGATGGTCTCGAGCTCTCGCGTCGAATAACCTGCAGCCAATGCCGACATCTCTTTGCCAAGCTCATCGAAGATCGGCACAATCCGGCCCGTCGCCGCCGACCGCGTCGTCCGGATAAACACCTTTCGCCGGTCCGTTTCGCTGCGCTCCCTGCGCGCCAGCCCAGCCTTCTCCAGGCGGTCGATCGCCGCCGTAATCGCTCCCGTGGTCAGCCCCGTCAGCCGCGCCAGGTCCCCCGCGGTCGCATCTCCGCTGCGTTCCACATAGGCCAGACATTTCATGTCGGTTACCGACACGCCGACGATCGTCGCAATCGCCTGGTGAAACAGGATTGTGCGCGCGCCAATCTCGCGGCCCATCTCTAACCCAACCTGCCGAACCAATTCCCTGTGCTTGCGCGAATCCGCCATATCGCTTATCGTATCATTATCTCAATTAATGAGATAATTGATTCGTGAGGTAATTCTGTATGGCAAATCCAAAATGCGTCCTTATCATCGGCGGTGGGATCGCCGGCCCGGTTCTCGGCCTCTTCCTCAAACAGTCCGGCTTCTGCGTCCACATCTTCGAGGCCTCCGACGGCCCCAGCGAGGCTGGTGGAGCCCTGGGCCTCGCTCCCAATGGCATGAACGTCCTCGCCGCAGCCGGCGTTATCGAGCAGATCCGCAATGCCAGCGTCACCGCTCACGAATGGGCCTTCGAAAACCAGCACGGAAAACTTCTTGCCTGCCAAAGCGCGGGTGATCCCGGGCGCTACGGTGAAGCGGGAGTCATGATCACCCGCGCCGCACTCCACTGCGTCCTCGTCGAGCAGGCCAAGGCCGACGGCATCTCCATCACCTACAACAAACGCCTCACCGCCATCGACGACCACCCCGGCCAGCCCATCGTCGCGCACTTCGACGACGGCACCCGTATTGAAGGCGACTTCATCGTTGGAGCGGACGGCATTCGCTCCCAGGTCCGCCGCGCCGTTATGCCCGAGGCCCCCAAACCTGTCTATTCCGGCCTGCTTGCGCCCGGCGGCTTCAGTCCCTGCCTCGATCCCAACGTCACCCCACGCTCCAACCAGCGCGTCCACTTCATCTTCGGCCAGAACGGCTTCTTCGGCTACTTCAACACCGTCACCCCCGAAGGGCCGCGCACTCTTTGGTGGAGCACCGCGGTTGCACCGCTGGAAGACAAGGAACAGAGGTCTGCCACACCCAAAGCCGAACTACAGCGACGCCTAATAACCCTTCACGGCGACTGGGCCGCGCCCGTCCCGCAACTCATCCAGTCCGCCACCGACACCCTTAACGTGGCTATCCACGACATTCCCAGCCTCCTGCGCTGGAGCTCCGGCCGCACTATTCTCATCGGCGACGCGGCCCACGCCGTAGCTCCGCACTCGGGTCAGGGAGCCTCGATGGCGCTCGAAGACGCCCAATATCTCGCTAAACTCCTGCGCGAATCCAACGGCCTTCCGCTCGAACGCGTCTTCGCCGAATTCGAGCAGCACCGCCGCCCGCGCACCGATAAGGTTATCGCCCTAGGCCGCCGCAATGGCCGCTACAAAGAAAAGATGCCAGCCTTCGCCTTCTGGATCCAGCAACAAATGATCCGCATCTTCGTCCCACTCACTCGCGCCAAAAGGCAGGACTGGCTGCTCGCCTACAAGGTCGAGTGACTCGGATGCAGACGCCACGCAACGCAGCCCGCATGGTCTCTACTGGCCAAGATCTTCAAACTTCGTATTCAGGATGGGGTAGTGCTTCCAGTCCACATAATCGAAGTGCCACCATTCGGCCGGATTCACACTGAAATGCTGCTTCACCATGGCTCGGCGTAGAAGCAAGCGGCGGGCGCGTTCCTCGGGAGTGCCCCCGCGATAGTTGGCATAGGCTCTTTTGGTCATCTCGTCATAACCGCTGGGCATCTCGACCTCCTGACCCGTCTTCAAGTCGTAAAGAGACAGGTCAACAGCGCATCCACGATTGTGCTTTGAACCCTGTGCCGGATTGGCCACGAAGATCTTTTGCGCCCGCGGCGTCGCGTCCCAGAAGATCCTGGTGATATACCACGGACGATAACCGTCGTGAACGATCAAGCCATATCCGCTGGCTTCGAGCTCGTGCTGCGCGCGAACCAGGGCCTCGGCTGCGGGCCGCTGCAGGAAAGCGCGAGCCTGGGTATAGACCGCGGTTCCCAGAAAATTATTGGCGCTGGCATACCTGATATCGAGCTTGATCGTCGGATCAAGCTTGACCAGTTCGACAAGGTCCGGTGCACGGAAATTTCCCTGCTCATGTGGCGGCCGTGCCTTGAGCGCTTCGGTTCGCAACTCCTCCACCGGGCGCAGCGGCGTGATTTGGAAACTGACCTGCTGCGCAATACCAAGTTGCGCAATCAAGAGAAAGCCGCCAACACGAAGCAAAATCTTCGCCAGTCTGCCGCCAATCACTCTCACGATCAAGCTCCTGTAATGGTTACAAATTTGCCTGGCTCCCGGTGCTCGCCAGACCCGCGCGCACCCGCTCCATGGTATCCAGGTAGAACGCCAGATTGTGCACGCTGTTCAACACTCCGCTCAGCGGCTCTCCACTCGCAAAAAGATGCCGCAGATAAGCCCGCGTATACCGCCTGCAGACCATGCATCCGCACGTCGCGTCGATCGGTCCCTGGTCCTCCGCGTACTCCAGCTTCTTGATATTGAGGCGGCCCTGGGACGTAAACAGCAAACCATGCCGCCCCGCCCGCGTCGGCAGCACGCAATCCATCATGTCGACGCCCATCTTCGCGTACTCCTCGATCTCATCCGGATATCCGACCCCCATCACATAGCGCGGCTTCTCCTTCGGCAGAGATTCCAGCGTCCGCGCAATCATCTCCCGGGTCATCTCGCGCGGCTCTCCCACCGCGAGGCCACCAATCGCATACCCCGGCAGGTCCATCTCCACCAGCCGCTCCGCCGACTCCTTCCGCAGATCCGCATACATGCCACCCTGCACAATTCCAAACAAACTCTGCGTCTTTCCCTCAAATGCATCGCCCGTGGCTTGCGACCACGGCACCAGATGCTTATGGTTCTCAAAATGATCTTTGGATCGTCGCGCCCAGGCATGGGTCAGGCCCATCGACTCCCTTGTCCGCTCCCAGCTTGCCGGAGTTTCGACACACTCATCGAACACCATGGCAATATCCGCCCCCAGCGCAATCTGCACATCGATCGAGTGCTCCGGCGAGAAGAAGTGCCTGCTCCCATCGAGGTGCGAGCGAAACTCCACTCCCTCCGCGGTCACCTTGCGCAATCCGCTCAGACTGAACACCTGGAATCCGCCCGAGTCCGTCAGCATCGGCCGTTCCCAACTCATAAACCGGTGCACTCCGCCCATGCGCCGCACCAGCTCGTGCCCCGGCCGCAGATAGAGATGGTAGGTATTCGCCAGGATGATCTGCGCGCCCTTGCCGCCGGCGCCGATCTCCTCCAGCAGACTCTGCGGCACCGCCTTCACGCTGGCCGCCGTCCCTACCGGCATGAACACCGGCGTCTCCACCGCTCCGTGCGGCAATGTCAATCGCCCGCGACGACCGCCACCCTCCGCCGTCCTGTGAACCTCAAAGGAAAATGCCATCTTCTGAATTGTATGAGGACACCCGGCCCGCCATCCTCAGGTCACCCGAAATCATCGACCGCATGATCACATCAGCATTAATTCATCTGACGTTAAACTCCGATTCACATACTGAGCCATATCGAAGCCTAACAATAAGGCGCAAAGCATCTTCCCAAACTTGAGAGGCCTTCAAAAATGATCAGGAAACTTCTCGCCCTTTCGATGTCCTTGACCCTCATCCTCAGCGGCTGCGGCCAGGGCATCGTCAGCAACCCCGCAGGCAACGGCAATAGCAACACAACTCCACCTCCCGCGCCGCCGACGCCTACTACCGCATCTGCAGCCATCAAGCACGTGGTCATCATCTTCGGCGAAAACATCTCCTTCGATCACTACTTTGGCACTTATCCAAACGCCCTCAATCTGCCGGGCGAGACCACCTTCACCGCCGCTGCCGGCACACCGATTCCGAACAACTACATCAAGACCCCCACTCTCCTCTTCAACAATCCCAACACGAATGCTCTCAATCTGACCGGAGCGACGAATCCCTTTCGCCTGTCCCCGGCACAGGCTCTCACCTCCGACCAGAGCCACGGCTACACCAGTGAGCAATCAGCGTACGACAACGGCAAGATGGACCTTTTCCCGGTCTCGGTCGGAAGTGCAGACAGCGCAGCGCTTGCGCAAACCAGCGGCGCGCCTACGATCAGTTCGACGAAGGGTGAAACCATGGGCTACTTCGACGGCAACTCGGTCACAGCCATGTGGAACTACGCCCAGCATTACGCCATGAGCGATAGCTCCTTCAGCACCAACTTCGGCCCCTCCACTCCCGGTGCCGTCAACCTCATCTCCGGCCAAACCAACGGGCTTGTCAACAGCCTCAACCTCGGAAGCTCAGCGGTGGCCGATGGCAACGGCGGGATGACGCTCATCAGCGACGCCGATCCCTTCGCCGACGTATGCTCCTCGACCAGCAAATACACCGGCCTGAGCGGCAAAAATGTGGGCGATCTGCTGAACGCGGCCAAGATGACCTGGGGATGGTTTCAAGGGGGCTTTGACCTGACCGTCACCAACCCGAATGGCACCACAGGCTGCGGGCGTTCGACGCTACTGTCAGTCTCCGGGCAATCCGGAGCTGTTCCGGATTACGTTCCCCACCACCAGCCCTTCCAGTACTATGCCAGCACAGCTAACCCCACCCATGCACGGCCCTCTTCGATCGCAGCAATCGGCACTACCGACGCTGCCAACCATCAGTACGACACCCACGACTTCACCGATGCCCTGGCCGCCGGCAACCTTCCTGCGGTCAGTTTTCTAAAAGCGCCCGCTCTGCAGGACGGACACCCCGGTAATTCGGACCCTCTCGATGAAGGCGTCTTCATCGCAAATACAATCAATGCGCTGCAGAATTCATCGTTGTGGTCTTCCACCGTCGTCATCCTCGCCTACGACGACTCTGACGGTTGGTATGATCACGTCTCAAACCTCGTCAACGGCTCCGCCACCACCGCCGACACGGTCAATGGCGCCGGTATCTGCATCAGCGCCGCCGGTTCTCAAAGCGCACTGCCTGGCGCCGATGGCAAACCTCATGCCCAAGGCCGCTGCGGCTATGGCCCTCGTCAGCCCTTGCTTGTCATTTCACCCTGGGCGAGGAAGAACTTCATCGATCATACCGTGACCGACCAGTCCTCCATCCTGCGCTTCATCGAGGACACCTTCCTCTCAAACCAGCGCATTGGAAATGGCTCCTTCGACAGCATTGCCGGTCAGCTGAATCCGATGTTCGACTTCTCCAACTCTGCTGCTCCGCCAAACGCGGC
>DATAVC010000007.1:0-66418 GCA_036267935.1 Occallatibacter sp.
GATGTGAAGAAGCTGTATGTGGTGGAAGAGGGCGGGAAGATTTTGAAGACGATGGAGATGGCGGGAGTGAAGAAGTAGGTGGTGTTGGACTGGTGATGACGGGTGGAGGGTGACTTACTCGTCGGATCGGGAACGGAATCTGAACCCACTCTATATTCATTGGACTTCACCCTCGTCGCTTTTCAGGGAAAAGTGGTACAGAATCCGCCCGAGTAGGCTCCATCAATCAATTGCTTCAATACAGAAACCTGAGGCGGCTCCTTGCGCGATTCGATCGTGATGAACCTGGGCAGGGAACTCCCGCCGCTCGGAAACCCTAAGAACTCATCTCCGCGCTGAATGTATATCTCGTCGTGATGAGCTGGCATGGGCAGCAAAATCTCGGCGCCAGGGTCATGATCCAGGATGATACGGACCCGGACAACAGGACCCTCAGGTCGCATGAGCAAAACCGAATCGCCGCCCCCAGTGAATCCTCCGAATAACAAAGAACCCGCAAACCCCGCGTCGCTCAGCGCCCGAAGCTCCTCCTGTGTAAACGGCGCGCGAGAAGGCTCATCTGTTCCTCTGCCAGGCGGTCTTTTCACTGTGATCCCGTGCCCTCCAGACGAGAGTTTGTAGCAACTCACCGAAATGGCCTCTACGTCGAAGCCCTGAGAGCGTGCGAGTGCATGGAGGCGAGTAGACTCCGCGACAGCGTAAGGTGTGCCGTGACCATTTGAGTGCATCCGTGTGATCAATTGAGCCAATACTTCGCTCGCTTCACCTGACCCCTGGGCACTTGCCTTCTCTAGCCATTTCGCTGCCTCTTCGTAGGATGCCTCGATTCCAAGCGCGTTAGTGCGGAAGACCAAATGCGGCGCCTCATTGCCATCTTTTCCGCAATGAGGCACATCTTGGTTGGGCTCGAAGGTGCACGGTTCCGGAATGTACTGTTCGGCTAGAAACAGTTCTGCGGTCAGTTCGCCTTCCTGCGCCGCCTGGAGAACAACAGCTTTGTATGCGGTGCTGTCACCAGTCCGCGCAAACGTCATCAGCGCCTGATTCATGACGTGATCGTTTTCCAGCAACTGTATAAGCGACAAGGCAGGAGAATGGTAGCCTCCCGAGGATGGCAGTCCGCTCTGCTCTGTGCTTCTTTGCAATGCCACAGGCTGCTGGCACGATAGATGCGTCGTGACAAGCGCAAGCGGAAGCAGACCGAGTTGAAGAACCTGCAATCCTCTGCTCATCTCATTCGAAGATATCTCTTCGGGGCGGTGTCGGACGATATCTCGCGGAAGTATTGATTCGTACCGATCGGATCGTGGCCCAACACTGTCAATTACTTTTTGGCACACAGAATCGAAATGGCGATTGGTTAGAAATGCGCGCGAGATTGCTTTGCTGCGGAAAGTTTGCCTCCGCCGAGGCGTTTACCATTCCGTGCTGGGGCTGGGTTGGGCGCCGGTGTATCGGGAGCAACAGGGCTCTTTTACGGGAAGGAATTCCATGAACTCGGCCCTGGTTCCATCGGGGTCAAAGAGATCGAGTTGCCATTTTGCGTCGACTCCCAGCAAGGGCGGACGTTCGTTCGACGAGGGGATCCATCCTCTTTGTCTGAGCTTCGTGTTTAGTTCGGTCACGCTCACGACGCCTGGTGCGAAGTGGTAGGCGCTCGCCAACTGTTCTCGCGTGGGATGGGTGGGGAGGTACAACATATATTCGAGCCAATCTGTGCCCTCCGGCACCTGCATCATGACCCAATCGGTATGGCCGGGGCCTGAACCGCCTTCCCAGTAAAGATGAAATCCCAGGATGTCTTTGTAGAACCGGTCGAGCTTGGCGCGGTCGTGCGCCACGATGCCTGCATGGATGATGTGGGTGCTCACACGGTCTTGCGCAGCTCTCTCGCCTTTCGGCGCATGCTCTCCCTGCTGGATGAATTCGATCTTATTGCCTTCTGGATCTTTCACCTCGAAGGAGGTGTCTCCCTCTGTGTCGACGCGTGTGGAGGGGGGAACAGCGATGCCGCGTGCCGCAAGGAATTTGCGCAACTGCTCAGCGTTCCGGGTGGAGAAGCCAACACTGTCGAATCGGTCGGACAGTCCCACGCTGGGTGCGGGCTTGAGCGCAATGTATTGCAGGTGGTTGGCATAGAACCGCACGCCCGGTTGCGGGGCTCCAGCGGGCACTTGTTCCCAGCCGAGCAAGCCACCGTAGAATGCCTGGGACTTCTCGAGGTCGTCGGCATAGAACGTGACGTGGGCTATGCCCGTGATGGCGGGACGAACGGCCGATGTTCCCTGGGCGAAGGCGGCGCCGTTGATTGCCAGCGCACACGTCAACACAAGGAAGCGAATCCTGACGACACAAAAGCGAATCATGGCGATCCCCGGTGTCCATGGGTTCGAAGCGCGCGTCAAGAAGTGTTGTCGGATCTCGTTGTTTAGTCGCGTGGAAGCCATGGGACGTCCCAGTATAGTTCTGCCCTCTGGCATGTGGGCTGGTGCGCTTGACGGACGTCGGGCAACGCAGATCGGAAGACTAGCCGAAGAGCTGGCGTTCTTCGCAGTGGAGATCGCCGTTGGCCCAATAGGCGTCGGACCAGGCGCTGTCGGTATGCAGGAACATGCCAGCCAGCTTGGCGGCCAGTTCTTTGGATTGAGGCTGCTGCTGGACGGGTGCTTGGGTGGGCTGTGCCGGCTTCTTTTTCGTGGTCGCCATTTTTCTGCTCCTTCTCTTCGCTGCTCCTCTTTTTGTTGGGTAAGAGATCAACGCTTCTTTGCGGTCCTAGACTTGGCGGCGGGTTTGGTGCGCGTGGAGGCCTTCGACGATTTTTTTGGCGCTGTCGGTGTGGGTTTGCGCGTGGAGCTCTTCTTTGCTTTCTTTTTGGGCGCAGGTTTGCGGGTTGCGCTTTTCTTTACAGCTTTTTTGGTCGCTTTGGGTGGATTGGCCGCGGATTTCTTCGCCGGAGGCTTGGCGGGGGATTTTGTTGCAGCCGATGGCGTGGTCTTTTTTGCCGGGGTTTTGGTGGCCTTGGTTTGTGCCCAGCGATCGAGGAAGTTGTAGTGATCGATGAGATCGAGGGCTTCGATGGCGAAGGCCATGGCTACGTCGGCATCGTGAATTTCGAGAAGGTTGTCGCCGTTTTGTTGTTCGCCTCCGTTGGCGAGATTGGAGGAGCCGCAATAGACGACGGGGTCGGGGCCATTGAGGCCGCAGACCACGAACTTGTCGTGGATCTCGTGGCCGGGGGGCGAGGGGACCTGATTGAAGGGCGGCGGCAATTGCACGTTGCTGGGTTTTCCGCTGACGAGAACGCCTTGCGGCGTGGCCGGCTGATAGAGAATGACGGCGTTGGGGGCGTCGGAGATGCCGTAGCTGAAGATCGTTCCTTTTTTGTAGATGTTGTTGAGCGCGGTGTAGACGGGATTCTGCATCTTGGGGTCGTCGATCTGCATGACGGCGAAGATGACGCTGCCGTTGGGTTGGCCGACCTCGCCATTGATGCGATTGACGAGATTGCCGAGCAGGGTCGTCACATAGGCCGCGCTATGCGGCGAGAAGTTGATGATGAGTTTGCTGATTCCTGCAAGTGCGGGCGTGTAGGGCGCGGTGGCAAAGGTGGATTTGGCAAAGGATGCAGCTGCCGTTTTGGGAGTCGAGAGAGCGGTCCAGCTTTGGTCGAAGACGTTCTTGTATTCGGTCGCGAGGGCGGGGTCGTCGAAGACGAGGGTGTGATTGGCGTTGACGTAAAGGCCGGTGACGGAGAAGTTAGTCGATCCGGTAAGGACTTTTACGGGGTTGCCATTTTTGGAAACGATGAGGATCTTGTCGTGCGAGTAGCGCGCGAAGTGGCCGAGGAGGAGCTGAGAACCGCCCTTGGCCAGTTGCTGGAATTGCTGCGCGAAAGGGACCTCAAGGGGTGTCACGGTCTTCTTGGTTGTTGAGTCGGTGTGCTGGATGTGGAGGCTGGCGTTGTCGAGGATGATGCGGATTCGGCCGGCGGCCGCGAGCTGGAAGAGGATGGCGACGATGTCGGGCTCATCGAGATCGTAGGCGAACACGTCGAGGGTGAGGGAGGAGTCGGCGAGCACCTGGTTGAGAACGTCGAAGACCTGTACGCGTGCGGACCATCCCATCCACTCGTAGATGTCGGCGAAGGTGACGCTCTGACCGGCCTGGTTTGTGCCTGCGACGGAACTGGTAGGGAACTGGAGCGCGCGGCCTCTCGGTTCAACGGGGGTCTTGGTGCCGAAGTGGGTTGCAAAGGCTTGCGACTGCATGTATCCGCGCGTGAAGCCGAGGGAGAGCGCGCCTTTCTGGAACGGACCGACGGGGACCACGACGGTGACGCTCTGGGAGCTGTCGAGGGCGAGCATTTTTCCATTGGGATCGAAGAAGCGTGGAGTGACCGTGTAGGTATAGTTGCCGGTCACGGGCGATGTGCCCTGGTGATTGCTGCCGAGCACATGCGTCCAGCGATATTTCTGGATGGGCGCATTCGCGCTGGAGTAGGGCGGCTCGGTCGCAATTTGGGCGTGCTGGGACGGGTTCTGGAACTGGAGGGCGTTCCATAGATAGTAGGCGGGAACGCCTGGCGGCTGGCACTGGATGGTGAATCCGGCGAGGTTGGCGGCGTCTGCCTTGCTCTGAAAGTTGAAGGCGAGGAGAGTCTTGCTGTCGCCCTGATACGCCTTGACGGTGAACGCATTCTTGCTTGCGGTCTTGAAGGCCATGGCACGCTCCCGCAGGTTGCTCGATGGCGCAGTGTAGCAAGGGGCGGATTTGAATCCAAGTTAAAATCGCGGGCGCAAAAAAGGGCTTGGGAAGCCAGGGAAGAGGGATGTGAGTGATTGGTTCGTAGAGCGGGATGTGGTTCTGGGCAGGGGTGGGGAGCGGAACCCTCGGATGCGGCACTTGGCCCTTTTGGGGGGCATTCGGCCCTGACTATACCTTTGTATAGCTATTCGAACCCAATGCGGTGCTCCTATTCTTGGCCAGCTTGAAATTTACTGTGAGGCCACCCCGGCCTGCCTGATTGGAAACGCAAGCGGTTGCGCTTCGGCGAAGGTGTTCCGGGTTGTGCGTGACTCCATGACGATGCTGGACAAGGCAGTGATTGTGGGCTTCGATATTCTCGAAGGCCTCTTCTTCACCGGGTTGGTGGGCTGTTCGATGGTGGTTGTGATCAGCTGGATCTCGATTGCCAAGTCGGGCTTCTCAGAAGATCACCCTTCCGATCTCTAAGCCGGGTTCTTCGGCCAGATTCCTTTCTTTCTATCGGATGCAATTGTTCCGTGACGACTGCGCGTTGCGCGGGAACGTGCGTTCTAGAAGAGTGTTGGCGTTCTCTCGTGATTGAGGAGCCAGCGTTTGCGTTCGATGCCGCCGCCGTAGCCGGTGAGCGACCCATCCGATCCAATGACACGATGACAGGGGATGATGACGGCGACGGGATTGGATCCGTTGGCGGTGCCGACGGCGCGCACTGCGGCGGGATGGCCGATGACCTGCGCGAGTTTGCCGTAGGAGGTCGTGGTTCCGCAGGGGATGGCGCGGAGGGCTTGCCAGACTTCGCGCTGGAAGGCGGTGCCGCCTGTTTCCACGGCAAGATCGTCGATGGCGTGGAGATCGCCGGCGAAGTAGCGGCCTATTGCTGCGGTGAGCCCATGGGGATTGGAAGCGGGTTCGAGATGGAACTTGCCGGATCCAAAGTGCGACACGAGATAGCGATGGACCGGATCTTCGTTTTCGGCGAAGAAGGCGACGCGCAGGCGGCCCGCGGTATCGGCGACGAGCAGCATCTGGCCGATGGGAGTGGGCAGGCGATCGAGGAAGAGGTGGAGGGCTTGGGCCATCGATGCTAGTGGGCAGTGGGGAGTGGACGGTTGTCAATGCGAAGGGAGGGAAGCCGCTAGCTTGCGTGAGACGATGGGACGGCCGGGGCTAAAGCCCCTTTTTCCTGATTCGGACTTTCAGCGGCCGGAAGGCCGTTGCTCCCTCCGAAGGGCAGTGGACGCGGGATGAGGGAAGCTTCTAGCTTCTAGCCGCTAGCTTTCAAATCGCGCGAGAGACGCGGGACGGATCAGCCGCGGGCTTCCAGCTTCTAGCTTTCCCACCCTTGCGCAACGGCGCACAAGGATGGGGCACCCGGCTGCTCCCTCCGAAGGGCAGTGGACGAGGGACGAAGGACGCCTCTAGCTTTTAGCCGCTAGAAGTTGCAGTCCGCTGTGGGGTTGATGCTGCAGGGGTAGGAGGCCAGGTACCAGGAGCCGATGAAAAGAAGCGCGACGCCAGCGAGCGTCCAGAAGAAGAGCTGGACGGGAAGGGTAGAGACGATGGGTTGATGGGAGCGGCGCTGGGTGCGCGACGGCCAGGAGAAGAGGAGTCCGCTGAAGAAGCAGACGCAGGCAGCGAAGGCGAGGCGCACGAGGGCGAGCAGGAGGCGATCTTGCCAACGACTGCCGGGGACGAAGAAGGCACTGATCGCGACCCAGTAGAGAGACAGGATGCTGAGGAAGAAGGAGAGGGCACGCGTGAGTTCGAGAGCCATGGAGCGCCTGGCAGCGATTGTACGGCTAATTGTTGCGCACGGCGCGTGGATGCGTGGGCGGTAGGGGAGCGGTCTGGCTGCGCAGGGCCCTAAAGGATAGCTCGCAGCGCGTCGGCCTAACTTTGGTAATGGAGATCCGGTCTCTCCGCGGGGCGGACGGCATCCCACTCAACATGCTTTAAAAGGGAATTTGCACGCGCACGTTGCAACTTGCAGGAGGGCCCCATGCAACGAGATCATTGCGGACAAGGAATGAAGCTTTACGAGGTCTACCAGCAAAAATCCCTTGATCTAGTTGTGGCCGATGGGGAGAAGCGAATCGCGGTTGCGCTTGCCACACGAGACGAATGGCGGGCGGTGGCGCGGAGCGCGGAAGAAGCCAAGACGGAACACGACCGAGCCCGCAGCGCGTACATCGAGCATATGGTGGGTTGCAAGGTGTGCGCCTGGGATCAGCTTGCGCATACTTACCTGGAAGCGATGGAGCACGCGGGGCTTGCGATCAGGCCGGAAGCCGCCGAGGTGGCCCATACGGACTCATCTCGGTCTGGACCAAGCAGGGCCTTCTAACCAGTCAGGGCCTATTGATCGACCGGGCGTATTCACAACGAATGGATGTAGAGAATGTGGGTGGCGGAAGCCGCTTACATTGCAGCGACAAAGCTGGGCAGCGCGTTGGAGGCGCTGTTCTCGAGGAGCTGTGTCATGCGGGCCGCCATGCCTGTGTACATCGAGGCGGCGCGGAAAGCGTTGTAACGAACGCCGTCGCTGGCCTCGCTCATGACGCATTGCGCGATTGTCATCAGGGCGCACATACGAAGCTGGACTGCATCGGACCGCAGGGTGCGGAGCAGTTCGGGATCGACGTTTTCGGCGTGGCGTCCTGCGTAGTCGGCCATCTGCAGCATGATGCCGGCGTTTTTGAACATGGCCCAGAGGCCACGTTTTCCCTGGATGTGGACCCAGGTTTCGTCGGGAGTTGAGCTGACGCCTTCTTTCCAGAGGAAGTGCTCGCTCAAGCTGCGTCCGCTCCAGCCCGTCTGCAAGCGGGCGATCAGCGATTCCCATGACCGCTTATTGCGGCGGGCCATGGAAACTCTCAGGAAGCCGAGGTATCCGACTACGAGAGAGACTGCGACGATTTGGAGAACCGTAAGGCTCATATCGACCAATGCCGGGACGGAGCTGAGTGAAGCTGGAGTCCCACTTACACCAAGAAGAGTAAGTCCGAACTCCTGCTGGAACAATGCTACTAAAGCGTCAAGTAAAAAGGGGTTAGGGTCAGGAAAAACTCGTTTTGAGGCATGACGAAAGTCTTAAGACCATTTGTTAAGTCTCGTATTTTCAGTGAACGAAAAAATGCCGGTTTGGCTCGGGACGGGCGGGCAGAGCTTTGGCTTGAAAAAAACGTAAGCCGGAGTCACATTCGAAAACGGCTCGCTGGGGTGAAGTCTGCCCAGGCACGGATTATGGAGGCCCGCGCTTTTCTTCGGCATGGACTGGATGGGTTGGCAGCGATGCCGTTTCAGTTTGCGTTGAAGAGCATTGACCTTTGGGCTGCTTGTGGAGAGTCTGTGCGGGTTTTGGCGCTGTGCCTTGAGGCCGCGGAGCCGGAAGGGCAGGCGCGAAGAAAGAGCTGTCGGCCGTAGTGGGTTTTGTTTCGTCTTTAGAGACATAGAACGCCACGAAAGGCCGTACTTGCATGTGCCGCGCCAGACCCGTTTGTTGTGGGTGTGCCCTGGAGTGATCTGCCTGTTCCTGTTGTGGCTGATTGCGCGGGCGCCCGTGATGGTAGCAGCGGGGCATGCAGCGGGGCACGATCCCGATGCGGCCTGTGCCTCGTGCCATCGATCGATTTACGCGCGCTATGAAAAAACGCCGATGGCGCATGCGAGCGGGACAGCTGCCGAAGGGTTTCTGCCTGCTGATTTCGAGCATGCGAATTCGGGTGTTCACTACCGCATTACCGAAGAGGACGGAAAGGTCTGGCTCAGCTACGAGCGCGATGCGTTGACGCGCGGGGCGGTGGGTGCGTTGCGCGGGCGGCAGGAGCTTCGTTATTTTCTCGGGTCGGGGCTGCGCGGGCGCACCTATCTTTTTGAGCAACACGGGTACTGGTTCGAGGCGCCGATCAACTGGTACGCGAAGAAGCGCGTGTGGGACATGGCGCCCAATTTTCAGACGACGCGGGAGATGCCACTGACGCTGCCGGTGGATCCGGGGTGTCTGCATTGCCATGCGTCGGGGGCTGCGTCGCCGCTTGAAGATGCGCGGAACCGCTACGCCGGCGAGCCTTTCGCTGCGGGTGGGATCACGTGCGAAGCGTGTCATGGCGATGCGAGTGCGCATGTGGGGTCGGGCGGGAAGACACCGATGTTGCGAGTGGACGAGCTGGAAGCGAATCGGCGCGACTCAGTGTGTTTGAACTGCCATCTTGAGGGGCAGGTTGGGGTGGACCGGCTGGGAAAGCGGATTGAGAACTTCAAGCCGGGCGATGAGCTTTCGGATTACACCTTGTTCTTTACGTACAAGACGGAGAACGGTTCGGGTGGACGCGCGACGAGCCAGTGGGAAGCGTTGCTGAAGAGCGCGTGCAAAAAGAAGTCGGGAGACAAGTTGACGTGTACGAGCTGCCACGATCCGCATGGCTCGCCGGCACCGGAGGAGCGGGTGGCGTTCTACCGGCAGCGTTGCCTGGCGTGCCATAACGGCGCGGGGTTTGCGGCGGGTCATCATGCGGAAAATCCAGACTGTACGGAATGTCATATGGCGCGTCCGCCTTCAAACGATATTGCGCATGAACAGGTGACGGATCACTGGATCAGAAAGAGAGTGAGCCAGGAGCGACTGCCTCTTGCGACTTCAGGTGAGCTGGTGACGGTGGGCGGTGGAACGGCAAGCGATCGCGATCTGGGATTGGCGTATGCGCAGATGGCGGTGCGCGGCGATGAGTCGGCGGGTATGCGCGCTGTTGAGTTCTTGCGAAGGGCGGAGAAGTCGGACCCGGAAGCGGCGAAGGATTCGGGACTGCACGCGCAATTGGGATTTCTGGAGCAAGTGGATGGGAAGACGGATGAGGCTGCGGAGGAGTATCGGCTGGCTCTCGATGCCGATCCGCAAAACGCACTGGCTGCAGGTGACCTGGCATTGATCGAGGCGAAGCGGCACCGGGCGGAGGAAGCGCTTCGCTTGTGGCGCACCGTGGACGAGCATGACCCGACGCAGGTGGCGGCTGCAATGAACATGGCGGTTGTGGAATGTGCCCTGGGCGAGAAGGACGCGGCGCTGGAAACGCTGGAGCGCACGCTGGAGTTTTCGCCTGACGAGACGGCGGCAAAGGATTTCGCCGAGCAGATTCGGTCGGGAAAGCGGAGCTGCGGGGTGCGTTAGGGAAAGTCTGAACGAACCGCCGGTCGGGGCGGTGGGCGTCTGCTCTCCGCAATTTCAGGGCGACGGGCGGAGTTGGGGAAACTCTTCTAGAAACAAGCGGAAAATCCAGTAAATCGGTTTAATTATAGAGAGTTACGATCCAATTAAGCCGGTTGGGAACAGCGGCCTGCAATTGTGTGTTTCGACATTGACAGTCGATCGCAGGGTTGAGTATTGTTTCGAGTTGCTTCCGGGACCGTTTTTATTCGCTCTCATAATCTGTGCTTCGAGGGCGGCGGCACCAGAACACTTAGCGATCCCGCTATTGTGGCGGGTGAGCCTTGCAAGCCGACTAGCCGCAACACACCCTGCCAGCCGGCAGACTCACGAGAAGTTAACAGAAGAACCAAGGTTTGACACTTTCAGGAGACCGCATGAACAGAAACCTGCGTACAGCGCTTGCGCTGGCGTTTTTAGCCTGCGCTTGCCTGCTCATCCATGTGTCGGCCAGTGCGCAATCGGTTTACGGATCGATTTTCGGCACTGTGACCGATTCCTCTGGGGCAGCAATTCCCAACGCCATCATCACTGTGAAGGACGAATCGAAGGGCACCGTCGTGACTGCGACGGCCAACGCTTCGGGCGATTACACCGTTCCTCACCTCATCCCCGACGTCTATGACCTCAAGGTCACGGCCAAGGGCTTCAAGATTTTTGAGACCAAGGGCATTTCGGTGCTCGCCGATACGGCGCCTCGCATCGATCCGACGCTGGAAGTGGGCGCGGAAAACACCACTGTTGAAGTGAACGCGGATTCGCAGCCGGAGTTGAAGACTGACCGCGCGGACGTTTCGACCGTATTCGACCAGCAGCAGGTTTCGAGCCTGCCGGTGGGCGACCAGAACTTTACCAACCTGCAATTGTTGCTGCCGGGCGCACAGAAGCTCGGATGGTCGCATGCAGCCGATGAAAACCCGCAGGGCTCAGCCCAGATCCAGGTGGACGGGCAGGCATTCGGCGGAACCGCATTTGAGTTGGACGGCACCGACAACCAGGATCCAATTCTTGGAATCATCGTCATCAACCCCACGATGGACGCGGTGACGGAAACCAAGATCACGACGCAGAACTTCGACGCTGAATTGGGTAAGGCTGTTTCGGCAGTCGTTACGGCGCAGACTCGCTCGGGAACGAACCAGTTCCACGGTGATGTGTACGACTTCCGTACTGGCAATGCCAACCTGGCGCGCGATCCTTTCTCGCAAACGCCTGGATCGGTCAGCCTGACCAACCCTTCGGGCATGCCTCCGGGCTTGAAGAATCGCTTTGGCGGTTCGATTGGCGGACCGGTGCTGAAGGACAAGTTCTTCTTCTTCGGCAACTATGAAGCGCAGCGGCAGAAGGTAGGTACAGCAGCAAAAGACACGCTGCCGACGACTTTCGCGACCGAGACCTGCCTTGGCAATCAACCCGACTCCACGGGCGGAACGGGCTGCGATCTGAGCGAGTATCTGACTCAGCTCGGAGCTGCCGGTCAGATCTACGACAACTCGGGCACTACGCCCGTGGCTTATGCAAACAACATCATCCCCAGGGCAAAACTGGCGGGTACCCCTTCTGCTCCCGCACTGGCGCTGCTGAAGATCCTGGAACCGTACACGACGGGAATTCACCCGGGCGGCACGGGCGCACTGAATGGATTGGATGACAACTACAACGCATCGGGCACCGGCTTGTTTAACAGCAACCAGTACACCGAGCGCCTGGACTACACGATCAACGAAAAGATGCACGCCTTCGAGCGCTTCTCGCGGTTCTGGGACACGCTTTCGGGTGCAGTCATGTTCGGCGATGCCGGTGGTTCTGGATTCGGCATCAACAACTACGGCGGCAACTCGAACGGCGCGAACGACAGCCTGGCGACGGGTATGGACATCGCGATCAATCCGAAGTTGATTACGGATTTCCGTCTGGGCTACTACCGCTACAACGTGATCGACACCAAGTATGACCAGGGAACGAACTTTGCGGATACCCTGGGCATTCCTGGAATCAACACCGGCAGCAATTTCACGTCGGGCGCTCCTGGCTTCCTGATCAGCGGCTTGCCTGGCGGCGTTAACAACCCGGTGTTCGGCAATACCAACTGGGAGTACGGCGCGGGCCTCGGTATCAACCGTTGCAACTGCCCGCTGACCGAACGCGAAGACCAGTTCCAGATCGTGAACAACTGGACCAAGGTATTGGGCAACCACACGGTGAAGGTCGGCGCCGACCTGCGTTATGGACGGAACCTGCGTGTTCCATCCGATACGGATCGCGCTGGACAGATCACGTTTGGCACGGGCCCCACGTCCGATCCAGCGAACACGTCTGCGGCAGGTGGTCTTGGTTTCGCCAGCTTCATGCTGGGCGATGCGTCCGCTTTTGGCCGGTACTACTCCACGTCAACCAACGCCAAGGAATTCCAGAAGCGCACGTTCTTCTATGCGCAGGACACCTGGCGTCCGACCCGCAAACTGACCCTGAATCTTGGTCTGCGCTGGGAGATCTACTTCCCAGAGACTGTGAACGCAGCGCAAAACGGCGCGTTGCTGAACATCGAAGACGGCTATCTGCACGTTGCCGGCGTCGGTGGAACGGGATCGAACCTTGGCTGGGGCATCAAGAAGGCGAAGCAGTTTGCTCCGCGTATTGGTGCTGCCTACCAGATCGACGACAAAACTGTGATCCGCGCGGGTTACGGACGCAGCTTTGATACAGGCGTCTTTGGCTCGATCTTCGGACACACGGTCACGCAGAATCTTCCCGTGCTCGGCAACCAGGAGCTTGTAGCGGCCACCGCCACCTCCAGCGTATTTACGTTGGATAACGGACCCGCGACACCGACTATTCTTCCGGTTCCTGCGAACGGCCTGTTGCCCAATCCGGGCTCGGTTGTGAGCTCGAGAGCGCGCAACAACCCGCTGACTTTCCCGACGATCGATGCCTGGAATTTGGCGGTTCAACGTGCCATTACTCCGACCATGACCCTGACCGTGGCGTACGTAGGCAACAAGGGAACGCACACACTGGGTGACGGCGACGGAAACACGACCAACCCGAACGAAGCGGCGATTAACCTGCCGGGCATGTTCAGCGTCAACGGACAGGCTCTGCACTATGATCCTTCGGTCGCCACCACGGGCACAGGTATTGCGGCCAATGGCGGCACCGATGTCCAAAACCTGCTGCAGCGGTACTACGGCTACAGCTTGCCTGCCTGCAAGGATGCCAATTACACAACGCCTGTCGAACAAGATGTAACGCCCGGCATGTGCGGATGGACGAGCGGCGTCAACTATCAAGGCGACAACCAGAACACCGAGTTCGATGCTCTGCAAGTCACCTTGGCGCAGCAGTTCAAAAATGGAGTTGCGATCACGGGGAACTACCAGTGGGATGCTGCGTTCGACGAGCAAACCGGCTTCTACACCTGGGATCATACGGTTACTCACGGGCGCGACAGCAACACGCGCGACCAACAGCTGACCGCCTACGGAAGCTACGATCTGCCCTTCGGCAAGGGGAAGCAGTTTACCCCGAATGCGAACGGGTTAGAAGATCTGTTCATCGGTGGTTTCCAGTTGAGCGGAGTCCTGAGCTGGTCGGGTGGTTTGCCCTTCACGCTCAACTACAACGAAGCGAGCACCAACATCCCGAGCAGCGCGCCAAACTATCCGAGCGCTGTGAGCGGCCGGCACATGAAGACGAGCCTCGGAGGATTCGATGCAGCAGCGAAGCATCGGGTGTTCTATGCGAAACAGGTCCCTGGCAAGTTGACCGATCCGACAGCGGTTGCTGCCGGCACGGGCGTCTTTATCAATCCAGGGCTGGACACAATCGGCAACGTAGGTCGCAACACCTACTTTGGACCGGGGTTCTTCAACACCGACCTGGCAGTCACGAAGGCGTTTACCATCCACGAGAACATCGTTACGAAGTTCCGCATGGATGCGTTCAACGCGTTCAATCACATCAATCCAGGCAACCCGGGCGGCAACGTGGAGTCGGAAGGCGACATCACCGGACTTGCTTTGCCGGGTTCGACGCGTCAACTCGAATTCGCTCTTCGCGTACAGTTCTAATCTGCGAAGGCGATTCACACCCTCGAGGGGAGCTTCGGCTCCCCTCGATTTTTGCTGCAAGTCTTTCGATGCGGTGCCAAGCCGACGGAACCATGCGCGACGCGGTGTCGATCGAGAGTAGACTACGGGAAGAAATTCAACATGCATCGCACATCGATTGCCGCACTTTTCCTGTTCGCTGTTGTCGCGTGCGCGCAAGCTCCACACGACGGCGCTCCGACTGTAACGCTTGATTCAGCCCGTGCTCTGGCAGGCAAAGGCAGGCTGGACCAGGCGATGACCGAGCTGGATGCGCTGGCCAAGCAGTCGCCAGAGCCTGTTGGCGTGGAGCGTTTGCGCGGCATCATCTTGTATCAGCGCGAGCAGTTTACCGAGGCCATTGAGGCGTTCACCAAGGCGGCCCAGCAAGATTCTGCCGATCGCGAATCGGTAGAGATGCATGGCGTGAGCCTGTTTCGATTGGGGCACGTAGCCGAGGCGATTCCATTGCTTGAGCGGGCGCGAGCGTCGGTGGAGAGCGCGAATATCGATCCAAATTATGTTCTCGCGCTGTGTTATGCCGATGTCCAACGTTACGACGATTCGCGGCGCGCCTTTGCCGTACAGTTTGGCTTTGAGCCGGATTCTGCGCGGGCGCACCTGCTCGCCGGACGCATGTTTCTGCGGCGAGAGCTGCGCGGACAGGCCGGTGCGGAAGCCACGAAGGCGCTTGAGCTCGACCCGCATCTGCCCCTCGCGCATGAGTTGCTGGGAGAGGTGGCCCTGGCGAACGGCGATTCAGGAACGGCGATCAAGGAATTGGAACTGGAACGAACGCTGGATCCGATGGACCCGGATTTGTACGACCGGCTGGGCGATGCGTACCTGCGGTCGGGAGATTTCACGAAGGCGCAGGAGGCTTTGAACCGCGCGGTCTTGCTTGAACCCACCTCGACCGGGCCGTTCATTCTGCTGGGTCAGACTTTTCTCAAACTCGATCAGCCCATCCAGGCACTGCACTATCTCGATCATGCGGTGCACATGGATCCATCGAACTACGTCACGCATAACCTGCTTGCCCAGGCGTACAGAGCGACTGGCCAGATGGACGCCGCCAATCGCGAATTTCATCTCACAGTCGAGCTGCAGCATCGCAACGATCCCAAGCCCACGGAGAAGTAAATGATGCATCGGCTCTCGCCTCTGCGAGTTAGTTTCGTGGTCCTGCTCGCGCTTGTGTTGGCACGGGCTTCTGCGCAGCAAACCGATCAGGCAAGGCTGAAACGGGCTGATGCTGCTTTTCGCGAAGGATACGCGGCGCAGCAAAGCGGCAATCTCGATCTGGCGCGAGAAAAATTCGGCGAGGCGGTGAAGCTGGCGCCGCACATCGCAGAGGCGCACGAGGCGCTGGGTGCGGTGCTGCTGGAGACCAATCAAGCGAGTGAAGCCATTCGGGAACTTGAAGCGGCATCGCGCTTAAAGCCTGCCGATGCCGTGAACGAAGCGAATCTTGGCATGGCCTATGTTGCGGTCGGTGATCGGGCCAAGGCGATCCCTCATTTTGAACGGGCATTGAAGACGCAGATGGGACCGGGCGATGCGCGGGTGCTTGATGCGTACGCGCATGCCCTCGCGGCAACAGGCAGGATCGATGATGCGCGCACGCAGCTCGAAGCCGAGGAGAAACTGACCGGCGAGCGCGCCAACCTGGAAGATGCGATCGGCTCGCTTGACGCGCAGCAGGCCGGGTGGGACCAGGCGCGGAAGCACTTCGAGCATGCAATCGAACTTGATCCGTCCTTCGCGCCTGCACGCCTGCATCTCGGCGTTGTGTTGCGGCAACAGGGTAACATCGCCGCATCCTTGAGCGCGCTTGACGCTGCGGCGAAAGCGAATCCACCGGACGCACGCGCGCAGTATGAGTATGGGCGAACGCTCGAGGCGGCCGGGCGCGACGAGGACGCGGTGCCGGAGTTTGAGAGCGCGCTGAAGTTGAATCCTGATTGGGCGGATGCGGAGCTTGAGCTTGCGATGAGTTTGCAGCGTCTCGGCCGTCAGCAGGATGCAATTCCCTGGTTCAGGAAAGTGGTCACTCGCGATCCTAAAAGTTCGGCGACGCAGACAAATCTTGGGCTGGCACTGACACTCACCGGCAACGCGAAGGAAGGCCTTGAGAGTTTGCAGCGCGCGCAGGCTCTCGATCCGAAGAACCCCGTGGTCTACAAAGACATGGGCGTGGCGCACGTGCAGTTGTCGGCGTTCGACGAGGCAATTGGAGATTTCGAGAAGGCTCTGGAACTGGATGCGAACGATCCGCAGCTGCACTACGATCTAGGACTCGCCTACAAGTTCAAAGACCGGTATGACGATGCCGTGCGCGAGCTGAGCCGCGCGGGTGAGATGGATCCGACGCTGCAGGATCCGCCGTATACGCTGGGCATTTTGTTGATGCAGACCGGCAAGCTGGATGACGCCGTGGTGCAACTGAAGAAAGCAGTGGCACTGCGCCCGGAGAGCGGTGACGCGTGGGCCATTCTGGGCAGCACACTGAAGCAGGCTGGGCGTTTGCCTGAGTCGGCAGATGCGCTGAAGAAGGCGATTCCTTTATTGCCCGGGCAGCCGGGGCCGCGCGTGACGCTGGCGGGCGTGCTGGCGGAAGAAGCAGCGAATGCGGGATCGCAGGCAGAAGCGGCGGAGGCTGGAGGCGATGCGCCCAAGGCGGCGGATCTGCGCAAACAGATGGCGGAGCTGCGGAGCGAAGCTGCAGGATTGCGCAAAGAAGGCGCGGAACTGGCGCGGAGTGCGGTGAATCGGCAGAAGTCAAACTTTGCCATGAATGCCGGCAACCAGCTGATGCTGCGCGGGCAGATCGCCGATGCTATCGGGCGATACCAGGAGGCGATTGCTGCGGATGCGACGTTTGCCGCGCCACACGAGCAACTGGCGATTGCGTATGAACGGCAAGGGCGGGCAGAGGATGCGAAGACGGAGCGCGCGAAGGCCGGGGAGTTGGGAAAGACGAAGGACTAGGGACTAAAGACAGGGGCTAGGGACTAGGGACTCAGGGACTCAGAACTGGGGCTGAGGGACGGACGACAAATTATAGGACAGGGAACGAGGGCGCTAGTAGATGCGCGCTTGCGAGAGGCGGAGTTCATGAGCGTTGAGATACGGATTCCGTCGCTTCTGAAGATTGGCGGAGGAGCGTTCAGCGACGCGGCGTCGGTGCTGGTGCACTTCGGATGCAAGCGACCGTTGATTGTGACGGATGCGTACATGCTGAAGCAGGGCCTGGCGGAGCGGCTGAAGGGGCAGATAGAACAGGCGGGGCTTGGTGCAGGCATTTTTCACGAGACGGTGGCGGATCCGACTTCGGCAGTGGTGGACGCGGGCGTGCGGGTGTTTCGCGACGCCCAGCATGACAGTCTGGTAAGCCTGGGCGGAGGCAGCCCGATCGATACTGCAAAGGCAATCGGAATGCTGGCGGCGAATGGCGGCAGAGTGCGCGACTACAAAGTGCCGCACGCGATTCCGCTGGCCGGGCCGGTGCATGTGGCAATTCCGACGACGGCAGGGACGGGATCGGAGGTCACGCGTTTCACGGTGGTGACGGACGCCGAGACGGGCGAGAAGATGCTGATTGCGGGCGGTGTCCTGGTTCCGACGGCGGCGCTGGTGGACTATGAACTGACACTGACGATGCCGGCACGGTTGACGGCCGATACCGGGACGGATTCGTTAACGCATGCAATCGAGTCGTATGTGAGCCGGAAGGCAAACGCATTCAGTGATGGGTTGGCGTTGACGGCGATGCGCGTGATCTGGAGGGAGCTTCTGACGGCGTATCGCGCGCCGGGGAACCGGCAGGCGCGCGAGGCAATGATGCTGGCGGCGACGCAAGCGGGGATAGCGTTTTCAAACGCGAGTGTCGCGCTGGTGCATGGGATGAGCCGTCCGCTGGGCGCGCATTTTCATGTGCCGCATGGATTGTCGAATGCGATGCTGCTGCCGGCGGTCACGGAGTTTTCGGCAGGCGCAGCTCCGGAGCGCTATGCGGATTGTGCCCGGGCGATGGGCGTTGCCACGGCAGACGATTCGACGGAGAAGGCGGTCGGACTGCTGATCCAGGCGCTCTACGAGAGAAATGCGGAACTTGGAGTGCCGACGCCGCAGCAGTTCGGAATGGATGAGGCGGCGTATTTCGAAAAGATTCCGCGGATGGCGGAGCAGGCGCTGGCCTCTGGTTCTCCGCAGAACAACCCGCGTGTGCCGACGGCGCAGGAGATTGAGGCAATTTATCGGGCGTGCTGGACCACCTGCGGTGGGGCCAACGCGCGCTAACGGATGAAGGATCGTCGTACGCTCGGCGGGATAGAATGCAGTCTTTGCAGAGCTGAAGGCGAAAAGACGAAAAGCAGATCCATCGCCCCAGTTACTCCATTCTCGACTGACGTCGTGCCATGGGGCCAGGCGTGTGGGTTCGGCGTGGAGAGATGGAAGAAGGGGACGAAGGGAGCGTTATGATCCGGTTTTCACGTGTTGTCGTGTTGCTGCTGATTGGGTTGGGATGGATTGCCGCGGAACGACAGGCGCACGGGCAAGAGAGATGGACCGAGGATCAGGCGAAGGCCTGGTATGCGGAACAACCGTGGCCTGTGGGTGCGGACTTTTTGCCGTCGACGGCCATCAACGAACTGGAGATGTGGCAGGCGGACACGTACGATCCGCAGACGATTGACCGCGAGTTGGGATGGGCTGAAGCGATCGGCATAAACACGATGCGCGTGTTTCTGCACAACCTGCTGTGGGAGCAGGATGAGGCCGGATTCAAGAAGCGCATGAATGATTTTCTGGCGATTGCGGCGCGGCATCATATTCGGCCCGTGTTTGTGTTGTTTGATTCATGCTGGGATCCGTTTCCCAAGCTTGGACCGCAGCATCCGCCGATTCCGGGGGTGCACAATTCGGGTTGGGTGCAGGCGCCGGGTGCGGTGGTGCTGGCCGATGCGAGTCAGTATCCCAAGCTGGAGCGCTATGTGAAGGGTGTTGTGGGTACGTTCGCGAATGACAAACGGGTCCTGGCATGGGATCTGTGGAACGAGCCAGACAACGGGAATGACAGCTCGTATGCGAAGGGCGATCCGAAGGATAAGAATGAGCTGATTGCGAAGCTGCTGCCGCAGGTGTTTGCATGGGCGCGCGCGGCACGGCCGAGCCAGCCATTGACGAGCGGCGTGTGGCACGGGGACTGGAGTTCGCTGGAGAAGATGACGCCGGTGGCAAAGATCCAGATCGAGCAGTCGGATGTGATCAGCTTTCATGATTATGGGTGGCCGGAAACATTTGAAGGACACGTGAAGATGCTGGAGCAGTTTCATCGTCCGCTGATCTGCACTGAATATATGGCGCGGAATATCGGGAGTACGTTCGATACGATTCTGCCGATTGCGAAGCGCGAGCACGTGGGGGCAATCAACTGGGGACTGGTGGCAGGCAAGAGCCAGACCTGGATTCCTTGGGACTCGTGGCAGCGACCGTATGTGAGCGACCAGCCGGCGGTGTGGCAGCATGACGTGTTCTATCCGGATGGGAAACCTTATCGGGAACGCGAGGCGGAGATCATCAAGAACTTGACGACATGCGGTGGGGCCAATTGCGGTGGGGCTCACTGAGGTTGTCGGTGATTGAGCCGGTTCGACGAGACGCAGAAGCAGATCCTTCGCTCCCACCCTTGCGACCACCCCAGCGACGTGGACCTGTCGATGGGGACCCCCGACGGCGTGCGGGTCCTCAGGATGACACCGCTGAGGGAGATAGAACGTGGTGGACGATAGGCACCTGCGGTGCGGCTCAATGCCGCTTGCGCGCCTTGCGAGCATGCGGGTGCATCCAACTGCGCGAGGGACGGCATAGACTGTTGCTGCGATGACGAGTCCGCGCAATTTTCTGCGGTGGTTGTTTGACGGACGCTATGGGCTGGCCGACCGGCTGATTCCGCGCTGGGTTTTTCTGCGGGCGCTGGCCCTGATTTATTTTTCGGCGTTCTACTCCTTACTCTTCCAAATCAAAGGTCTGATCGGGCCGGATGGCATTTTGCCTGCGCAGCAATACCTGGCTGCGGTGGGGCGGGCGTTGCCGGGGACGAAGTACTGGTATGCGCCGTCGCTCTACTGGATCTCATCGAGCTCGACGGCGTTGATGGCCGTGACGTGGATTGGGCTGGCGGCAGCGGTGCTCGCGTTCTTGAACCTGTGGCCGCGACTGAATTTTTGGGTGTGCTGGCTGTGCTTTCTGGCGTTCGTTGCGGCGTCGGGTGAGTTCTCGAGCTACCAGTCGGATGGAATGTTGCTGGAGGCGGGGTTTCTGGCGCTTTTCTTTGTGCCGCGCGGGGTGATGCCGGGATGGGGGATGCATGATCCACCGTCGCGGGCAAGTTTGTGGCTGCTGCAGTGGGAGTGGTTTCGAATCTATTTTGAGTCGGGCATGGTGAAGTTGCTGAGCGGCGATGAGCAGTGGCGCAACATGACGGCGATGGACGAGTACTACCAGAACGGACCGCTGCCAACGTGGATCGGTTGGTATGCGGAGCATTTGCCGCACTGGTTTCATGCGGCGAGTGCACTGGGCACGCTGGTGATGGAGTTGGGCATCGTGATGATGCTGTTTTTTCCGCGGCGGGTGCGGCTGGTGTGCTTCTGTCTTGTGACGCCGTGGGAGATCGGCGTGATCCTGACGGCGAATTACACGTTCTTGAATTACCTGGTGCTGTCGTTGGGATTTCTTCTGCTGGACGATGGGACGTTGCGCCGGTTTGTGCCTGGGCGTTGGAGGCCGGAGCATCCGCTGATTCTGCCGTCGGTGGAGGAACGGGACGAGGAGAAGTTGTCGATCCTGGCGACCGAGGGGAGTGTTGTCTCGGACGACGCGGTGCAGGCGGCGGCGCTGTCTGATGTTCAGCTGCGACCGCAGTGGCAGCGGCATTGGACGCGGCATTGGAGGGCACTGGGATTTGCGCTGAGTGTTGTGATGCTGTCGTGGATTGGGTATGACACAGCGCTGGAGATGGTGGGGTTGCCGCTGCATGGAATTCCGCTGCCCACGGCGCCGATCACGGCTCTTGATCCTTTTCGCATTGCGAATCAGTATGGGCTTTTTGCGGTGATGACGCGGGGGCGGTATGACATCGAGTTTCAAGGATCGAACGACGGGGAGAACTGGACGCCGTATCTGTTCCGCAACAAGCCACAGTTGTTGAATGAAGCTCCGCGTATTTATGCGCCGTATCAACCGCGCTTCGATTGGAACCTGTGGTTTGCTTCGTTGAGCGATTGGCAGCAGGGCCAGATTGTTCCCATGACGGAGGAACGGCTGCTGGCGCAGGATGCGGATGTGGTGGCGTTGTTTCGATCCGATCCCTTTGCGCAGGGGGGGCCCAGGTATGTGCGCGCCGTGCTGTGGCGGTATTGGTTTACCTCGATGGAGGAGAAGAAGCAGACGGGGAACTGGTGGCGCAGGAAGTACCTGGGGCTTTATGCGCCGGAGTTGATGCGCACGGAGAATGGGCGTGGAGCGGTTGTGCAATGGCCTGCAGATCTGGGTCCGCATGATTGACGGATTGGATGCTGAACTGACTGGCGCGGCTTGCAGGATGGTTTATGAGAAGCGAGTATTACCGGAGAGTAGGATGACCGCATGAGCGGATCGCGCGCGATGGTGATTGGATCGGGGCCGAATGGGCTGGCGGCGGCGATTACGCTGGTGCAGGCGGGAATGGCTGTCGATGTGTACGAAGCCGAAGCGGTGCCGGGGGGCGGGGCGCGCACGCTGGAGCTGACGCTGCCTGGATTCCAGCATGATTTTGGATCTGCGGTTCATCCGATGGCGGTGTCGTCGCCCTTTTTCCAATCGCTGCCGCTGGAGCAATACGGCCTTGATTGGATACACGGAGATGCTCCTTTGGCTCATCCGCTGGACGATGGGACGGCGGTCGTGATGGAGCGTGACCTGAAGACTGTTGATCGCGTGCTGGGGATGGATGGGCGACGTTGGCGTGCGCTGCTGGAGCCGCTGGTGGAGAACTGGGATTCGTTTATCCAGGATGCGCTCGGTCCGCTGGTGCGCGTGCCACGGCATCCGCTGCGCATGGCGCGGTTTGGGTTGAGTGCGTTTCAGCCGGTTTTGTGGATTGCGCGCAATGAGTTTGAAGGTGCGCGTACGCGTGCGTTGTTTGGGGGGCTCGCGGGTCATTCATTTCTGGGCTTCGATCAGTGGATGAGTTCGGCGGTTGGCCTGGTGCTGGGAGCATCGCTGCACGCGGTGGGTTGGCCGGTGCCGAGGGGTGGATCGGGCGCCCTGACGAAGGCGCTGGTGGCTCATCTGGAGAGCCTGGGCGGAACGGTACACACGCAGCAGCGCATTGATGCAGCGGCATGGAAGGATCTGGGGGGCGAGAAGACGCTGAGCCTGTTCGATACGCCTCCGCGCGCGCTTGCGGCGATTGTGGGGGACAAGGTGACGGCGAAGTTTCGGGACGTTGCGCAGAAGTTTGTGCCGGCGCCTGGAGCCTTCAAGATTGATTACGCACTGTCGGAGCCTGTGCCGTGGAAGGCGTGGGAGTGCAAACGCGCGATTACTGTGCACCTGGGCGGCGCGTTCGAAGAGATTGCCCTGTCAGAGCATGCGGTGATGCGCGGACAATGCGCGGAGAAACCGTTTGTGCTGGCGGCGCAGCCATCGTTGGTCGATTCGTCGCGCGCACCTGTTGGTAAACACGTGCTGTGGACTTATTGTCATGTGCCGAACGGATCAGATGTCGACATGACGGAGCGAATCGAGGCGCAGATCGAGCGGTTTGCTCCGGGATTCAAGGATTGCGTGTTGGAGCGGCGGGTGTCATCGCCTGCGGCGCTGGAGCAGATGGATGGGAACCTGGTGGGAGGCGACATCAGCGGCGGAGCGATGACGGTAGGGCAGACGCTGTTTCGTCCGGGAAGAGGAAATTATGCGACGGGGACGCCAGGTGTGTATCTCTGCTCGGCTTCGACGCCGCCGGGCGGAGGAGTGCACGGGATGTGCGGTGTGCATGCGGCGCGGCGTGCGTTGCGCGAGTGGAAAGAAGCTTAGGTGCACGGTGAGTGGAGCGGGAACCGCTCTGCAATGCTGGTGTAAACTGATGGAGACCCCAAAAGGCCGGCTCACTCGAGCCGGCTTGACTGTGTCGGGACGTGGCTCAGCCTGGTAGAGCACTCGCTTGGGGTGCGAGGGGTCGGGAGTTCAAATCTCCCCGTCCCGACCATTGCATGGAGCGGACGCGACCCTCTCGGGTCGCAACAGCAACCGCTAATTCTTCGACACAATCTTTTGGCACGGTACCTTCGCTCGGGATGACTGTGCATGGGGGGAAGGATTGTGCTTTCCCACCCTTGCGCGCAAGGATGGGACACCCCGACTCAAGATCACATACATGAGGTTGAGGACCATTTGCTTTCGCAGGTCTGAGAATCCAGACCTGGGGCACTCAGGATTGGGTGATGGATGAAGAGACAACCGCGGGTTCTTCGACACAATCTTCTGGCCGACACAATCTTTCGGCGGTTGGGGGGGGGGGGATTTTGGGCAATAAAAAGCGGCGGGTTTGATCCCGCCGCGTCTTCCCTGCTGATTCAGGTTGTTCAGCAGATTGCTGGGTATCTCTGATGAACGAAGGGAAGTGAGTAAAGATTTAGCGCCAGAAGTAGCCGGCGTGGCGCAGCAATTCGATTTCGGCCGTGACGCTGACGGTGAAGAGCGTAAGCGCGATCATCAAGATCGTCAGGCGCGGAAAGCGTTCAGAGAACTTTGAATTGCCCTTCGATGCCTGGGCAAAGAGGCGTTGGAGAGGGGAAGAGGAGCTTCGCAGAATGGCTGCTTCGGGCTCACGCACGTAGAGGGTGCCATCGGCAGCCTGTGCGGTTTGATGTGCGGGAACGGCAACCCAACTGCTTTTACTGGTCCTGACAAGATTGAAGTACTGCTCTGATGCAGACATTTGTTGTCCTCTATTTGCTTATCTGTGTTGTTGCGAACCCAAGGCTGAGATCAAAAGTAGCCCGATTGGATTGCGGGAACAATGGCGCAAAGGTGTAGAAAAAAGGCACATTTAGTGCCTCGTAGGGCACCACCGAAAATCGCGAGACAGTAACGAAGTTGAGTTACCGCGGCGCTTGCGGTAACACCTATCAACGTGCCTTTCATTTCGTTGAAATGATTGGCCCTTGATTCGCTTGGGAATACGAATGATCTGCGGAGGAGAGCCTATCTGCGAGAGACGCGCGCGCGGTGCGCATGCGGTGGGTGAGGTAACCAATGCTGCGTGAGAGGCGGTGTTCTACAGGTCGCGCGAGGGCAAAAATGTAATCGATTTGCTATTGATGAGAAAGGTACCCTCGGGTATTTCCACATGCGATGAACGCACGCGCGGAGGCCAAAGCGTTCGGTGAGTCGACTTCAGGAGGGGAAGAGGGATTCTGTAGAAGTGTGCAGAGTGGTGAGTCGAGGGCGGCGACGCGCGGACTGCGGATCGGGAGTCGAGAGCATGCCTGCGATTTCGCGGAGCTCGGCGCGCGCGGATCCGATGACGGACGCAGCCTTGTCGAGGCGCTTGGCGGGTTCTCCTGGAGGGAGCGGGAGACGCGACTGCTCGGTGCGGCGCACGGCACCCAAAGCCTGGCGAGCGCCGGAGAGCGTATAGCCTTCGCTATGCACCAGGCGCTTGATTTCGAGGGCCATCTCCACATCGCGTCTGCGATAGAGGCGCTGACCAGTGCCGCTTTTGCCGGGCTTGAGTTGAGGGAACTGTGACTCCCAAAACCGCAGGACGTAGGTTTCGACTTTGCAGATGCGCGCTACGTCGCCAATTTTGAAGTAGAGGCGGTCAGGGATGATCGTGGGCTGCTCGTGGACGCGCTTGGGGGACAGTTGCGTGGCCATAGTCACATGCGGGCGCGCATTGAACAGCGCCGTTAAACGAAGTATAGGCCATGAAGACACGCGTCGGCGCACGAAAAAAATCTGCGTGCGCCGGTCTCGGAGCTACTGAGGCTGGAGGGAAGTGAAGGTTGTGCGCGCTGTGGAATGGGCAGGCGCGGCGCGGAGGTATTGGACGGGCCAGGTGACGGATTCGCCCAAAGCAGCGGCAGCGTGGAGAGGCCAGTAGGGGTCGCGCAACATTTCGCGGGCCAGGAAGACGAGGTCGGCTTTGCCGGCGGCGATGATGGCGTCGGCTTGTTGCGGCTCGGTGATCATGCCGACGGCGGCAGTGGCGATGGCGGCTTCGGCGCGAATGCGTTCGGCGAAAGGGGTCTGGAAGGCGGGGCCGACGGAGATTTTGGCGTAGGGGACCAGTCCTCCGGAAGAGACGTCGATGAGGTCGACGCCATGGGAGCGGAGGTGACCGGCGAGGGCAACCGATTCGTCGATGGACCAGCCGGCTTGCGACCCCGTCGACGAGGACGCGTCGACCCAGTCAGTGGCGGAGATGCGGACGAAGAGGGGCAGGTGGGAAGGCCAGACTGCGCGGACTGCGTCCACGACCTGGAGGAGGAGCCGGGTGCGGTTGTCGAAGCTGCCGCCGTAGGCGTCGGTGCGCTGATTGGAGAGCGGCGAAAGGAATTCGTGCAGAAGATAGCCATGGGCGGCGTGGATCTCGACGAAATCGAACCCTGCGGCGATGGCGCGGTGGGCAGCCTGGGCAAAAGCGCTGACCGTGGCCTCGATGCCAGCCTGGTCGAGCGCCTGCGGGACCGCATACTTGGGTGCGAAGGCGATGGGGCTTGGAGCGACGGGCTGCCATCCGCCCTCGGAGGGTGAAAGAAGCTTTTCAGCAGCGAAAGGCGAAGACATGGAGGCTTTGCGTCCGGCATGGGCGAGCTGAATGCCGGCGCGGACGCCCTGGCTATGGATGAAGTCGACAATGCGGCGCAATCCGGGGACGTGCTCGTCTTTGTAGATGCCGAGATCGCCTGGGGTGATGCGGCCTTCGGGCGTTACGGCGGAGGCCTCGAGCATGACGAGGGCGGGGCCGCCCTGGGCGCGACTGCCGAGGTGAACCATATGCCAGTCGTTGGCAAAGCCGTCGTCGGCGGAGTATTGGCACATGGGGGAGACGCCGATGCGGTTGGCGAAAGTGACGTAGCGGAGCTGAAAGGGCGTAAAGAGAGGATGGCTCATAAAGGGTTGTCGCGGGACACTACGACTGTACCAATGGATGAGCGAAGAGGCGAAGAGTTGCAAAGGTGCGGGACAAGAGTGCCCTAGGCGCTGGGTGGCTTAGGTAATGTCACCCGGTCGGGGGAGGGGCGATTCCGGGGGCAGAACACTCCGTTCCCCGGCTACAATGAGGGGCCATGGGCAAACCGGTGATCGACGCAGGATGGGTGGGACGCGTGATTGACGGGCGTTTTGCTCTCCACGAATTTCTGGGCGGATCCAATAACAGCGGGGTCTTTCGGACGGATGTGCCGCCGCCACTTGCGAAGCGGGCGGCTCTCAAGCTGATTCCTGCGGAGGGTGCCGAGGCGGATGCCTACACCTCGGGCTGGGCCAGGGTTTCCACTCTTTCGCATCCGCATCTGACGCGTCTCTTTCGGTCGGGGCGCTTTCAATTCGGATCGATCGGGCTGGTGTATGTGGTGACGGAGTGCGCCGATGAACTGCTGTCGGAAATTCTGCCGCAGCGCGTGCTCACAACAGATGAAACGCGCGAGATGCTGGTGCCGGTGATCGATGCGCTTGGGTATCTGCATGAAAAGGGTTTCGTGCATGGGCATCTGAAGCCTTCGAATGTGTTGGTGGTCGACGACCGGGTGAAGCTCTCGGGAGATGAAGTGATGGCCAGCGGCTTGAGAAACCGCTTTGACCGGCCGGGTGGGTATGATGCGCCCGAGATTGCGGCCGGGACGATCACGTCGGCTGCGGATGTGTGGTCGTTGGGCTTGGTGCTGGTGGAGGCGTTGACGCAGCAGGCGCCGGACGGCGAGAAAGTTGCGAGCCGCGAGTCGCTTGTACCGGAGACGATGCCGCGCGCGTTTGCCGAGATTGCGCGCGATTGTCTGCGCTATGACCCAGCGAAGCGCTGCACCTTGCGTGAGCTTCGCGAGCGCCTGGAGCCGAACCGGCCGATCGCGTTTCCTGCGACGAAGGCCGAGAAAGCGCAGCCAGCTGCGGCGGTTGAACCTGTCTTTGCGGGGAGTGTGCTTGAGTCGCTTGAAGCGGAGGATGCCGCTCCGACGAGAATGCGGTTTTTGCCGGTGGTGCTGGCGATCGCGGCGTTGCTTGTTCTGTTTGCGGCGTTGATGCTCCGCCACCATCCGAAGCCGAATGCGCAGGCGACTGCGATCACGGAGGGTGCTCCAGAGGGCACGCCTGCGGGTACGGATGCGAGCAACTCGCCGTCGTCGAGTGGTGGATCGGTGCAGGAGCGAGCGATGCCGCGCGTTACACCGGAGGCGCGGCGGACGATTCATGGGACCGTGGTGGTGGCCGTACAAGTTTCGGTGGATGCGCATGGCACGGTGAGGAATGCGGCTTTCAAGACGGAAGGCCCGAGCCGCTATTTTGCGAAGACGGCGATGGAAGCAGCGCGCAACTGGAAGTTCAAGCCGGCGGTGAAGAACGGGCAGGCTGCGTCGAGCGAATGGGTGCTGCGTTTTAAATTTCGGCAAAGCGGCGACGAAGCAGCGGCGGTCGAGAAAACGCGCTGACATTTGCCGGGCGACGTGTTGTGTGTCGCGGACGCGCTTCATTGATACCCATCAGATTGTGATCCTTCGTCGCAGGCTGTGCCGCGCGGCCCGATCCCTTTTGTCATTTGAAGAGTGTGCACGCGCTGCGATGGCACGGGTCGCGGCGTAGACTGGTCTGTTTTGCAAATCAGAAAGACAGAGGAAGCGCCGGCATGAAGAGCTCGCGGATCGCAGTTTTGTGTTTGGGAGTTGTTGCTACGTTGGGAATGGCGGTTGGGGCGCGGGCGCAGTGGAATCCTCTGAACCCGGTGCTGCGCTTTGAGAAGAAGGGGCAGGCGCTGGAGGTGCGGCAGAAGGACGGGATGCTGCGCATCGTGGTGGACGCGCCGGATGTGCTGCACGTGACGTACGGGCCGGCGGCACCGGCGGTGAGCAGAGCTTCAGACCATGTTGTGGTGAAGACGGATTGGCCGGCGGCAAGCTTCGATGTGGCGGAGACAGAGAGGGCGGTCACGCTGACGACGGCGAAAGTGAAGGTGTCGATCGAGCGTGCGACTGGGGTAATCCATTATGCGAGCGCGGACGGGAAGGTGCTGACGACGGACGCGTATCGATCGCTGCATCCGGCCATTGTGCATGGCGAGCAGACGTTTCATGCGGAGGTTTTCTTTGGGATTTATGGCTCGCACGAAGGGCTGTATGGACTGGGGCAGCACCAGGCGGGGGTGTGGAACTATCGCGGCGAGACGGTAGACCTTTCGCAGGAGAACACGGAGATTGCAGTTCCACTGCTGGTGTCGACCAATGGCTACGGAATTTTCTGGAACAACCCGTCGCGCAGTGAGGCGAACAACCGGTTTGTGCATTCGCTGTACTTGACGGCGGAGGTTGCGGACAGAGTTGACTACTACTTCTTCTATGGGCCCGAGGCGGATGACATTATCGGGCACTATCGCGCGCTGACGGGCGAGGTTCCGCTATTCGGGCGGTGGGCGTATGGATTCTGGCAGTGCAAGAACAAATATCAATCGCAGAAGGAACTGGAGGGTGTGGCGGCAAAATATCGCGAGCTGCATATTCCGGTGGACAACATTGTGCAGGACTGGTTTTGGTGGGTGACGATGGGGGAGATGAAGTGGAACCCGAATTATCCCGATGCGCAGGGCATGATCGATACGCTGCACAAGGAGCATTTCCATTTGATGGTGTCGGTGTGGCCGTATTTCAGGCCAGGCAGCGCGGTGTATGACCAGTTCGAGAAGAACGGGTGGTTTGTAGCGAAGACGGTTGCGCCGAGTTTTCATCCCGTGGGACAGGCGTTGTATGACGCGACCAACGACGCGGCGCGGAAGCAGTACTGGAGCAACATCAATACGGCGTTGTTCAGCAAGGGTGTGGATGCGTGGTGGCTGGACACAGATGAGCCGGAGACGGAAGGGAAGCGCGACAACATCCTTGTGGATCACACGCTGGCGATTGGTTCGGGAGCGCGCTATGCGAATGTGTTTCCGTTATTTCATGCCGGCGGGGTGAGCGAGGGGCAGCAGGCGGCGTCGGACAAGAAGCGCGTGTTTATCCTGTCGCGGTCGGCGTACGCGGGGTCGCAGCGCTATGGAGTGACGGCGTGGTCGGGTGATGTGTTGAGCGACTGGCTGACGTTCCGGCGGCAGATTCCTGCGGGATTGAATTATGCGATGTCGGGGATGCCGTATTGGACGACCGATATTGGCGGATTTATCTCGGGCGGGAATCTGAACGATCCGAAGTTTCGCGAACTGTTTGTGCGGTGGTTTCAGTTCGGAGCATTTTCGCCGGTGTTTCGGGTGCATGGGACGCGCAACCCCGATGAGAACGAGTTGTGGTCGTATGGGCCGGAGGCGCAGAAGATCCTGGTGGACTATGACACGCTGCGCTACAGGCTGATGCCCTATATCTATTCCGAAGCATGGCATGTGACGAGCGAGCACGGGACGCTGATGCGGCCGCTGGTGATGGATTGGCGTGAGGATGTGGAAGCGCAAAACACGGGCGATGAATATTTGTTTGGGCCGGCGGTGCTGGTGAGCCCGGTGACGACCGAGGGTGCGACGACGCGGACGGTGTATCTGCCGAAGGCGACGTGGTGGGACTTCTGGACGGGCGAGAAGGTGGATGGGGGCAAACGGATTGAAGCTGACGCTCCGTTGAGCAAGCTGCCGCTGTATGTGCGGGCGGGATCGATTGTGCCCATGGGACCGGCGATGGGGTGGTCGACGGAGAAACCGGCCGATCCTTTAGAGGTGCGCGTGTATCCGGGAGCGGATGGCGATTTTACGTTGTATGAAGACGAGAACGATGGATACGCCTACACGAAGGGCGCGCACGCAACGATTGCACTGCACTGGGACGATGCGGCGAAGACATTGACGGTGGGCGCGCGCGAGGGGAGCTTTGAGGGGATGCTGACGAAGCGGACGCTGAAGGTGGTGGTTGTGGGTGCGGGTCATGGTGTGGGGATCGGGGAGAGCGCGGCAGACAAGACGGTGATGTATGAGGGGCCGAAGGTCGCGGTGAGGTTCTGAGTATGGGTGGAGGTTTGTGGTTTCCCACCCTTGCGCGATGAAACTGCGCAAGGATGGGGCACCCAGGCTTGTGGGGATTGGTGCGGCGCAAGACAAAGCGGGTGCTTCCCTCGGCTGGAAAGCGCTTCGTTCAGGATGACAATTCAAAAAACAAAAGCGACCGCAGATCCTTCGGCTTGTGCCTCGCTGCGCTCAGGATTCGCTCAGGATGACAGTCATCCCGCTTATGTAAGCCTGGGCTCAGGACCACAAGAGGGTCGTTACTTTGTGGCGGCCTGGAGCATGGTGGTGACGAGGGCGAGCGGCAGGCCAACCACGTTGAAGTAGTCGCCGGTGATGCGCGGGATCCAGCGGGCGGCGTAGCCCTGGATGGCGTAGGCGCCGGCCTTGTCGATGGGCTCGCCGGTGGCGATGTAGGCTGCAATTTCTTCTTCAGACAGGGTGAGAAAACGGACGCCGGTGATTTCAGCGGCGACCTCGGTGCGTTGTGCAGTGACGACGGCGACTCCGGTGATGACGCGATGGGTGCGGCCGGAGAGGAGCCGGAGCATGCGCGCGGCGTCGGCTGCGTCTACGGGTTTGGCGAGGATCTGATTGTCGATGACGACGGTAGTGTCTGCTCCCAGTACGACCAAGGAAGTGGCCACCTGCGGTGGGGCAGGCGCTCGCTTGTCGCTCGCATTCGCATTCGTGCTTTCGCGGAAGATCACTTCGGCTTTTTGGCGGGCGAGGCGGACGACGTAGGCGATGGGTTCTTCGTGGGGGAGGGGATCTTCGGGGATGTGCGCGGGATGGACGTTGAACGTGAAGCCGCATTGGGCGAGGAGTTCGCGGCGGCGGGGCGAGGCGGAAGCGAGGACGAGGTTCATGGCGCTCTTTCAGGGTAACGCGGAGGTGCTTGCTGGAAGAGTTCGTTCGATCCCACCCAAGCAGAGCTTGGATGGGGCACCCGGCACTTGTTGTGCAGCGAGGAAGGGAGTTGCGATGTAGGATGGGCGCGATGATCTTTGCGAATCGAGAACTGGCGCAACGTCTGGAGCGTGCGGAGGGTTTTGCTTGCGTGCAATTTGCTGGGGCGCGGAAGAAGGCATTTCCCGTGTGCGATTCGGCGTGGATGCGCTGCGGTGGTGCGGATGTGGTGTTCGACGGCGTGGATGCGCCGACGACGCAGACGTTCGGGCTGGGAATGTTCGAGGAGCCGACGGCGGAGGCGCTGAAACAGATTGAGAGCTATTTTGCGGAGCGCGGTTCGGCGACGATGCACGAGGTGTGTCCACTGGCGGGCGTGGCGACGCTGGACTTGCTGTGTGCGCGCGGCTATCGGCCACTTGAAATCAGCAACGTGCTGTATCGGACGGTAGAGAAGCGGGAACGTGCGAGCGGCGGCGGAATTTCTGTGCGCGTGGTCGGACAAGACGAAGCAGAGGTTTGGAGCAACGTGAGCGCGCGAGGTTGGACGCACGAACATCCCGAGCTGAAGGATTTTGTAGAGCAGATGGGGGTGCTGATGGTGGCGCGGGAACAGAGCCCGTGTTTTCTGGCGGAGTTGGACGGAGTGGCAGGTGCGGCGGGAGGTTTGTCTCTCTATGAAGGCGTGGCGCTGTTTGCGGGGGCGGCGACGGCGCCCGAGATGCGGCGGAAGGGATTGCAGGGAGCGCTGCTGGAAGAGCGGATGCGGTACGCGCATGAACACGGATGCGATCTAGCGATGATGGTGGCAGGGGCGGGGAGCAATTCGCAGAGGAACGCGGAGCGGCAGGGTTTCAGGGTGGCGTATACGCGGATGAAGTGGAAGAAAAGCTAAGAGTTATTGAAGAAGAGATGGGGGTTGCCGACTCTTCCGAGGCTCCCTCCGTCGGACTGCGTTCGTTGCTTTCCCACCCTTGCGCGCAAGGATGGGGCACCCAGGCTTGTGCGGATTGGGAACGACGACGAAGGAGCGAGGCCGTGCTTTGCCAGGTCCGTGCAAATCGAGGTTGCGCCGTTTTCGTGGGTCGTGGATTTCAGAAGCAATCGACGGTGAGGCCGGTTTGGAGGCCGCCGGGAGTGGCGACGCCCCAGGCCATGGCGGGGGTGTTGTGGGCGAGGCCGAAGCGTCCATCGGGGCCGAGCAGGATGATGCCGCCGTGCCCACCGAGGCGGTTGAAGAGATACGAGATGGCTTCGCGCGCGGCGATCTCAGGTGCGGTGCCGGCAGCGACGCGATCGGTGGCCCACTTGCCCAACACCAATTTCATAATGGGTTCGCCCCAGCCGGTGAGAGAGACAGCGGCGGCGAGGTTGTCGGCGTAGCATCCGCAACCGATGAGGGAGGAGTCACCGACGCGGCCGGGGGTTTTGTTGAGGGTGCCTCCGGTGGAGGTTGCGGCAGCGAGATTGCCGCGCGCATCGAGGGCGACAGCGCCCACCGTATCGTGGCTCTCAGGATCGGGAGAGGCAGGATTCTCAGCAGGGGCTGAAGCCCCGCCTTCTTTTTTGGGAGATGGATCGGCACGGCTGAAGCCATGCCCTTTTACAGGACCTGACTCGCCCGAGCTTGCGTCGTGTCGATGAACCGCGGTTGCGGGGTCTTTGTCGTCGCGGTGGCCGGAGAAGGTGGCATCGGCGAGGCCAGCGGCGTGGCGCGCTTGAGCCTGGGCGAGGCGCTCACGTTCGCGATCGAGGACGAGCTCGCTGTTGTCGATGAGGGGCATGCCGTGGGCGTGTGCGAATCGTTCTGCGCCTTCTCCTACAAAGTAAACATGGGGGCTTTGTTCGAGGACAAGGCGCGCGGCGTGGATGGGATTGCGGATGCGTTCGACGCAGGCGACGCCACCGGCTTTCATGCGGCCACCGTCCATGAGGAGCGCGTCGAGCTGGACGCGGCCATCGGAGGTGAGGAAGCTGCCGCGACCGGCGTCGAAGGTGGGATTGTCTTCGAGGATGGCGACTGCGGCTTCGACTGCATCGATTGCGGCACCGCCGCGGGCGAGGATTTCGTGACCGACCTCGAGGGCGTGGCGCACGCCTGCTTCGTGGGCGGCGGCAGATTCCGCGGGGATGGCCCAGGCGCCACCGTGAACGAGGAGGGTTGGATCGTGGGTGGCCGGCTGCGTGCTCACTCAGACATGGTAGTGCATGACGGAGCGCGGAGCTTGTCAACTGCGCGCGTTGTCGAGATCGCGGTAAGTGACTGAAAACGAGCGACGAGGCGGCTCGCAGCGTGTTGCGAAAAATTTGCCAGCGTTTGGCTAGACTGGAATCGTTGAGTCGAAGTGATGCGAGGGGAGAGCAAAGTGCTCTCTCCTCTTTTTGTTTTAGGCGATTCCTTGGGATGCCCGTGAGGAAGAGCAGATGAGACGGATAGCGGGAGAGGTGGACAGATGAAGACGGGACTAGCGCTGCGAAGCGTGGAAGGACGGCGATCGGTGCTGAAGGGGAATGGAGAATCCGCAGGCGCGCACGAGAAGCAGCAGCATGGAATCGACCAGGTGCGTCTTTGCGCGGATGAATTGTTATGCGAGAAGGCCCCAGAGATTGTGTCGGCGCTCGGAGATAAGGCGGTTGGTGGCAGTGAGCGCGTGGTGAAGCTGCTGCTGCAGCTCTCGAAAGAGCACAAGGAGCAGAGTGCGGTGAAGGAGAGCGGTCCGAAGCGGAGCCTGGCGCTGCAATGGGCGCATGAGGCGGAGTGGGTTGATTCGGAAGAAGAATTGAGGGTCGGGATGCCGGTTCCACCCAGGAGCACGGAGAAGCTGTCGGAGCGATGACATCCCGGTGAGAGCCGGGGATGGAAGGGCGCGGAGTTTGCGCGGTGTTGCGCACGAAATGAGGGAAGGCACGATGAGGCTCACAGGAAGAAAGTGGCTGACTGCAGGCGTGTGGCTGGGTTGTCTGACATGGATGGCTGTAGTTGTGGGAATGGCGCAGGGTGTCAGCACGACGCTGGTGCAGGGAACGGTGTACCTGGCGAACGGCCAGACGGGATCGGGAACGTTGTGGTTGAGCTGGCCCGCGTTTACGACGGCCAACGGACAGGCGATTACCGCGGGTTCATTGAGTGTGCCGGTGGGAACGGGCGGGTTGGTGAGTGTGAGTCTGACGCCGAACCAGGGCGCGACACCGGAGGGCCTGTTTTACACAGCGGTGTACGACATGAACGATGGATCGACGAACACGGAGTATTGGGTTGTGCCCGTGGGAACGCAGGCGAGCCTGGCGCAGGTGCGTGCCCAGGTAATGCCAGCGACGCAGGCAGTACAAGCGGTGAGCAAAGCGTATGTGGATGCGGCGATCGAATCGCTGGAGGCGGGAACGCTGACTCCCGTAGGCGGCACGCTGACGGGGCCGCTGTATCTGAACGGCGATCCCACGCAGGCGCTGCAGGCTGCGGACAAACGCTATGTGGATGCGAGCGTGGATGCCGCGCTGCCGTTGGCAGGCGGTGCGGCGACAGGGCCGCTGACGGCGTTACAGCTGGGCGCGGAGTATGAAGCCGATCAGTTTGCCGGAGCGGATGCCGGTGCGCAGGTGAACGCATGCGTTGCCGCGGTGATTGCGGCGGGCGGAGGAACGTGCGATGCGCGGGCACTGGGCGGAGCGCGGGTGATCCACGAAGAGATTGATCTGGGGTCGGAGGCGCAAGCGGCAAGCGGAACGGTCAGCGTGGCGTTGTTGTTGCCGGTGTCGGCGGTGTGGGAGTTCAACATCACGGATGGGACGTCGTGCGGGATCAAGCAATTTTCGAACAACAGCCTGACAGGCGAGAGCTCGACCGGCGGTGCGGTGCGCATGATTCTGGCTCCGTATGACACGACGACGAATATGGACAGCTTGTATTGCACGGATCCAAACCCGACGGGTTCGGGAGGCGGCAACTATGTGCGGGCGCGGGGATTTGCGGCGTTCGCGTCGTACGGGGGAACGGGGACGGGGACATTCGCGAATGGTGCGGTGCATGTGCAGCACATGTTCGACGAGTCGTCGTTCTCATACATCATGGCGGGGGGTACACCGCTGGCGCCGTACGGATGGCAGATCGACGATACATGCTGCGGCGACAGCTTCGATCATGTGCAGGGGTTGATGCGGATCGGCAAGGAAGACATTGTGACGGGCGCGTTAACGACGGCCGGCAGCGCTCTCGTGACGTACAGCGGTACGACGGCCAGGAGTGCGAGTGCGCTGATCGGGAAGACGGTGTTGTCGTTCGACAATCAGAATCCAGCGACGGGGGCGAATGCAGCGAACGAGACGATTGCCGCGGGCACGACGGTGACGGCGGCGACAGCGACGACCCTGACGTTGTCGCATGCGGCGGCGAATACAACGATGGGGAACCTATTGGAGATTGACCCGGAAGCGAGCGGAGGAGCGAGCCGCGGCGGCGCGACGACGTCGACCTTTATGGATGTCACGGCGAACGATCCGCCGGCGGGCATGCCCAATGTGTTGATTGGCGGGGGAAGCACCGCTCTTGATTTCACGAACCTGTATGTGGAGCAGGATGGAGATCCGGACAACACGACGCCAATGGTGTACGTGGGGTCGAAGACGGACGGAGTGTTTCTGCATGGGATGAATTGCGCCGACAACGGAGAGACGATGAAGCCCTGCGTCTACGGCACGTCGCCGTCGTGGGGGACGGATGCGCTGACGGGTCATGGCGGGATCGTGGACAAGTTTTATGGCGTGACGGTGCGGGCGGACAACGGCGGTGAGACGGCGCCCTACCAGGCGAATGCAGCGCTGACGAAGGCCGTGTTTACTCCGTCGACGACGGGGTGGTATCGGGTGCTGGACACATCGCGGTTGTTTCAGCAGCCGGCGGTGCTGGCGGGGACGCTGGAGGTGAGCCAGTTTCAAGGGGCCGATGCGCTGTGGGATTTCGCAGAGGGAACGTATGGGCAACATTCGTCGCTTTCAGTACGGCGCGCCTTGTATCAATACGGCAGCTGGGGATCGGTGACGAAGATCGAAGTCTCGAAGAACGGCTTGAATCAATATGTGGATGTCTATGTTTCGAGCACGTCGCAGTTTCCGGTGACGGTGATGTTCAGCGGGATGAGTCTTCCGTCGGGGGCGATTGTGCCTGTGCCGGTGGTTGGGGCTACTCCACCGAACGACGGCGATGCCGCGCTGATTGACCTGACGCAGCTGCCGCAGAGTACGCCGCGCGCGACCACGGAGACGCAGGTGGCGGTGGGAAGTCCGGTGCTGGCTGCGAGCGCGGACGGATCGAACGGCGTGGAGATGTATGCCAACAACAATCAGGGTGGCGGGTACGTGCAGCAAACGGGCGGCGGGAGTTTGTGGATCAACAATCCGTATGTTGCGACGTTTGTGCAGACGGGTGGCTACCAGAACGTGGTGTTCAACAACAACGGGAAGACGCAGTTCAACTACAACGTGGGGTTAGGCGGTAACGGGTCGGCGGCGTGGATGCTGTCGGGGTCCGCGAACAACTGGGGTGTGGATACGAACGGCACGACGCATCGAGCGGGCAGCTCGCCAGCTGCGAATGCGGGCACGGTGACGGGAACGAACGAGGGCGGATTTGTGTCGGGACTGACGGCGGCGACGGCGGTGACGCTGACCTTTGCGAACGGCGGATGGAGTTCGTGGGCGAGCTGTGAAGCGAGTGCGAGCGGATCTTTGAATGCGGCGCCGTACGTGAGCACGATCAGCAACGCTTCGGTGACGTTCATGTTTCCTTCGATGTCGGGCCGGCTTTACTACCACTGCGATGGGAATTGAGGAGGAGAGCAGAGCGGAAGAGGCCAGTGCGGCGGGCACCCAGGTTGAAGCGCAGGAAGCTGGTCTGTCGTTGTTGCGTCCCGAGGAGTTGGATTGCGCAGAGATGCTGCGGCTCGGCTTCATCCTCGACCGCAAGCCGTTGAGCTTGTGTGGGCGCAATGTATTGACCGAGATGGCGGCCGTGCTCCTACGGTTTCGAGATCGCGATGGAGGTTTGCATCCGCTACGAGCCAACGCCGCACAAAGTGCGTTTGAGAGAAGGCGCGGGTCGAGCAACATTGTGCTGAAGGCACGGCAGATGGGCATCACGACCTGGGTTGCGGCGCGGTTTTTTCTGAAGACCATAACGCACCCCGGGACGTTGACGCTGGAAGTGGCCGACACGCAGGGTGCGGCGCAGGAAATCTTCAGCATCGTGCACCGGTTTCTGGACTGCATGCCGGAGTCGCTGCGCAGCGGGTTGTTGCGGACGTCGCGGTCGAATGTGAGGACGATTGTGTTTCCAGAGATCGATGCGCAGTATTTGGTGGTGTCGGCGGGGGAACGGAATGCGGGACGTGGACTGACGGTGCAGAATCTGCATTGTTCGGAGCTGGCGCGTTGGCCGGGAAATGCGGCAGAGACGCTGGCGGGATTGCGCGCCGCACTTGCGCCGCGGGGCGAGATGGTGTTGGAGTCGACGCCGGATGGGATTGGCGGGTGCTTCTATGAAGAGTGGCAGCGGGCGGCCGAGACGGGGATGGTGCAGCACTTCTTTCACTGGTGGCTGGAGGCGCAGCACCGGAGGGGGGCGGTCGCGGAATCGAGCCTGACGGAGGAGGAACGCGCGCTGGTGAGGCGGCAGGGACTCGATCTGGAGCAGATCGGATTTCGGCGGAGCGTCTGGCGCGAGAGCCGCGGCCTGGCTGCACAGGAGTATGCCGAGGACAGCGAGAGCTGTTTTATGACGAGTGGAGATTCGGTGTTTGAAACGACAGCTGTGGAGGAGCGATTGGCGACTTCTCCTGCGCCGCTGCAAGCGCGGCATAATGGGCAGCTGGAGATATGGCTGCCTCCTTTGAAGGGCAAGGTTTACCTGGTGGCGGTGGATCCGGCGGGGGGTGGAAGCGAAGGCGACTACTCCGCTGCGCAAGTGCTGGACCTGGAGACGGGGCTGCAGTGCGCGGAGTTTGCGGGGCACGTGGGGGGTGCGGAGCTGGCGCGACTGGTGACTGGATTGGCCGAGGAGTATAACCACGCGTGGCTTGTGGTGGAGCGCAACAATCAGGGGAGCGGCATTCTGGCGTTGATCAAGGAACTCTGCCATTATGGGCGGATTTACGAGCATCGGGGAATTCCAGGATGGCCGACGGATCGAATCAACCGGCCGGCGATGCTGAGCCGCCTGGATGCGGCGCTGGTCGAGAACCCGGGGCTGTTTCAGAGTCGGAAGATGCTGGCCGAATGCCGGTGTTTTGTGCGGTTTCGGAACGGCAAGACCGGCGCACGCGCGGGCACGCACGACGATCGCGTGATGGCGATGGTGATCGGTATGTCGGCGCGGGACGAACTGCTGCTGACGAAGAAGCAGTGACGGACGTCAGTGGCATGGAGGATGGGCGCGCGTAGAATCTGCCCCTGGAGCAGACAGGAAGGCACGTGGCGGTTCGAGCGGTGCAGCATATCCGTCGCATGCGGGGCGGGGCGCAAGGGCAGCTGATGCTGTGCGCCGATGGGCATCCTTATGTTGTGAAGTTCCAGAACAATCCGCAGCATGTGCGGGTGCTGGCGAACGAGTTTCTGGCCTCGCGGCTGGCGGTGGCAGTGGGGCTGCCGGCACCGGAGGTGGAGCTGATTGAAGTGGAGCCATGGCTGGTGGAGAATTCGCCGGACCTGGAGATGGACCTGGGAAGAACGCGTGAACGCTGCCGGCCGGGGTTGCAATTCGGCTCGAGGTTTGTGGGCGGGATGATGCCGGGGCACGTGATGGATTATCTACCGGAACCGCAGCTGGAAGAGGTACGCAATCTGGGGGAGTTTGCGGGAATCCTGGCGCTGGATAAGTGGACGGGGAACGCGAACGGGCGGCAGGCGGTGTTTGTGCGCACGCAGCGGGAGCGGCGTTATCGCGCCGTGTTTATCGATTTTGGTTATTGCTTTCATGCCGCGGAGTGGCGATTTGAGGACAGCCCGCTGCGCGGGATCTACTATCGCAATCTCGTGTATCGCGCGATTGCGGGATGGGAATTTTTTGATCCGTGGCTGGAGAGGATGGAGACACTGGCTGCGGATGCGGTTTGGGCGGCGGCGAGCGAAGTTCCGCCGGAGTGGTATGGCGGCAACTTGAGCGAGATGGAAGCGCTGGTGGAGAAGTTGTTGGCGAGGCGGAGCCGGATTCGCGAGCTGATCGAGGCGTTTCGTGTTTCGGATCGCAAGCCATTTCCAAAATGGGGCGAGGTGACCGGCGAGCCCCCGGAAGCGGGATGGAAGGATGTGCGCTGGGGAGCTACGATCGGGGGCAGGCTGATGTAAGGGGTGGGTGTGCCGATGGTGGGTGAGGTGGGCGGGGTGTGGGAGTCAGAGTAACGTGCCATCGAGGCATCCACTTCGAGAGCTTGTGCCAGGTGGGTGGGGAAGGAATGCTTGTATCGTGGCGCACTGCGCCGATGTGCGACGGGTGACAGCAACGCAAGATAGCGGACGTGGACATGACGATGGATGACCGAGGCCGACAACGATGCAGTTTCCAGCTGCTGCGGTATGCTCCGCACGCGCTGCGCGAGGACTTTGTGCCCATCGGGGTGATTCTGCGCACGGCGGATGGCGAAGGGCCGGGGCGGACCGAGGTGCGCTTCACGCATGACTGGAGGCGGGCGCGGTGCCTTGATCCAGGTGTCGATACGGCGGAGCTGGAAGGGATGGAGAGCGAGTTGCGGCGCACGCTGACGGAAGATCCGGATGGGCCGCTGCAGCGCATCTTGAACGAGGCGCTTTCGTTGAATGTACAGATTACAGAGCAGCGGGCGTATCTGGCGGAGTCTCTGCCGGCGGGTACGGACGAATTGATGCGCCTGTATGTCGATGCGCCGAAGCGCGAGCGCTCGGAGCGCATGAGTGGAAGGGCGGGCGTGCATGCGAAGATGCGCGCCGAGTTTGAGCGGGCGGGAGTCTGGGATTTGATGCGCAAGCGCATTGCGGCGTCGGAGTATACGCGGCCCGGCGATCCTCTGCGCATTGATGCGGGCTATCGGCCGAACGGTGTGGTGCGCATGTTTCAAGCAGTGAGCCTGGAGCCCGGTGTGGAGTCGGCCAAGGTGCTGGCGTTTTCGGCGTCGGCGTTGCGCGCGGGTGTGGAGCGGGTGGAGAAGGCGCAGCTGGAGTTGACCGCGGTGATTGAACCTGCGGCGCAGCTGGGCGCGACCGCGGATGAGCCGGACCGGTTGGAGACGTATCGCTTTGGCGTGGAGACGATGGAGGAGCACGCGATCCGGGTGCTGACGACGGTGGACCTGGTGCGGGCGGCCGAGACGGCGCGGCGCGAGTTAAGGGTGTAGGCGGTCGATTACGTTTTCTCAAGAACGCGAAAATTTGTTGCTTCGGTTTTGCGTATCAATACTTCGCGTTGCGGTAGGATCGATTTAGACAGTCAAAAACAAGGATTCAAAGCTTTGCTGCGCGCGGTATGACGCAGGGAAGCAAGAGACGAGGCGCAACCTTTGCGGTTGCGCCTTTTGCATTTTGAAAGAAGGTGCGCGTGAAAGTAGGGGAGCAATTACGGGCGATTTGGCGTCAGGCGTCCGGGATGGTGCAGACGCGCAGCGGCGGTATTGCAGCCGGCGGCGCGGACCAGACGGCGGAACGACGGACGCTTGCGCTGCCGGTCTTTTCAGGCCCGGTGCAGTTTGGCGGAAGGCTTGTGCCGAAGCCAACACCGGTGAACCTGCGGCGATTTGCGGAGACGCCGGTGGTGCGGCGCGCGATGAATGTGATCAAGGATCGCGTTGCTGCAATGGACTGGCAGGTGCGGGTACGGCGGGGCTGCGCGCCCGGTGATCCGTCAGAGACATCGAGGCGCTTGGGCGCTCTTCGTCTCACGCTTGAAGAGCCGAATGCCACCGACAGTTTTCGCACCTTGATCGAGCAAGTGATTGAGGATGCGCTGACGGGCGGTTTCGGAGCGATCGAGATGGAGGCGACGGGCGATGGCGAACGTCCGGCGCTGCTGTGGCCGGTGGATGGATCGACGATCCGCGTGAATGCGAAGTGGGATGGCCAGGTGGAGTCGCCGCGGTATGCGCAGGTCACGACGGGGCAGTTGGAGTCGAGCGGAATCGAACTGCGGGACGATCAGCTGATGTATATCCGGATGAACCCGCGAAGTTTTACGCCCTTTGGTCTAGGGCCGCTGGAAGTGGCGTTTGAGACAGTGAACCAGTTCTTGAGTGCGCACCGTTTTGCGGGAAAGCTGGCGGCGAACTCGGTGGCGCAATACGCGCTGTGGCTGAACGAGGCGACGCCGGCGCAGCACGATCGGCTGATCCGGTGGTGGCAGGACGAGATTGAGGGCACGGGGCGTGTGCCGCTGTTGTCGAGCGAGCAGAAGCCCGAGGTGCTGCGCTTTGCGCAGGGAACGGATGCGGATCTTCGCCTGGCATGGCAGGAGTTTCTGATTCGCATGGTGGCGAATGCGTTTGGGCTTCCTCCGTTGCTGCTGGGCCTGGAGAGCGATGTGAATCGTTCGACGGCGCAGGAGCTGGCGGACGAGGCGTTTCGGGGGGCGATCTCTCCGATGGCGCATCTTCTGGGCGAGCACATCACGCGCGATCTATTCGGCAAGTGCATCGGTTGGCGGGAGTTTGAGTTCGTTTTCAACGATCTGAATGCGCGGGACGAAAACACGGAACTGGCGGTGCAGGTGCAATTGCTGCAGGCCGGTGTGCTGACGGTGGATGAGGTGCGGGCGATGCGCGGGCTGGGTCCGCTGCCGGCACAAGAGCCGATGCGCGCTGATTTGGGTGAGGCATGAAACGGGGCGAAGATCCGATGCGATTGCAAGCGATGGCAGTAAAGTTTCCTCCGGTGGACGGGCATCCGAACAAGGTTGCGTTCGAAGGAGTGTTGACGGTGGTGAATGCGGCGAGCGATCGGGCGCCTGCGGGCGCGCGTGGGCACCGCGTGATGCTGACGCGCGAAGCAGCTGAGCGAGCGTTGCCTTCGCTACTGGGGATGGCGGTGGATTATCGCCCGGGATGGGATGGGCACGATGCGCGGCGGAAAGTAGGTCTATTGACGGAAGCGCGTATCGCGGGCTGCGGTTCTCTGCTGGTGCGCGGCTACATCTACGCAAGGGATTTTCCGGAGGTTGTGGAGGCCGTTGAGGGGCGCCAGCTCGGAGCCATGGGCATGAGCTACGAGCTGGCCGACGCGCGGGTCGAAGATATGCGGGCGGAGGTGTGGAAGCTGAGCCGGGTGACGTTCACGGGCGCGGCAATTCTTCTGCGGGAGAAGGCGGCATACAGCGGAACGAGTTTTCGACTGGCGAGCTAGTTGCACGGATCGGCAGTCGATGGAGTGCATGCGAGGTCCTCACAAGGGGCCTTTTTTATTTGTGCGGTGCGCAACTGCGCCGGGACGGATGTTGGGAGAGGGGACGGTATGGAGAACAACCAAGTGGAACTTGCGGAGCGGCTCGAGGCTGCGACGACGCTGCTGGAGAGGGCACTGACCTGGCTTGAAGAGAGGCAGAGTGCATTGACCGGGGAAGTGGAAAAGATTTCGGCGACTGTGGAGCAGAGTCGCCGCGAAGCCGAGCTGGTGGAGAAGCTGGCTCTCGCGGAGCAGGAACTGGGCGAGTTGAAAGCGGCTGCGGCATCGCACAACAACCTGCAGCCGTTGCGCAGAACGATGTCGACGTCGACCGCAGAGATGCTGGCGAAGCGAGGCATCGGTGAAGGTCCAGTGGATGTGAAGACGCTGGATGCGGCGCTTGCGGGCTTGAGCCTGGAGCAGCGAATCGCAGTGAAGGCGCAACTGTTGCGCGCCGGAGCGATCGCGTAGATCCGTAGCCACAGTTGGAGGATGCGCGAACCGATCGCAGGAGATTGCGCCTGCGCGTTCAACTGAATCGTGACAACGACAGATGAGACCTGAGCTACGGCTCAGTGGAATGGAGAGAAGCAAGATATGAACGCAAACTTTACCGATATTCATGCGGCGGCCGATTACATGGGGCCGGGCGCGGTTGAAGTGCCGCTGTACCAGACTGAGATTTTCGACCTCTGCAGGCGGTCGAGCCCGTTCGGGCAGCGCATCCGGCAGGTTCCAGCGACGGGTCATCCGTCGCGATTTTTTGAGGAGACGGCGATTCCGAATCCGGGCAGTGCAGGGTTCGTCAATCCGCGCAGTATCGCTCCCGTCGTGGTGAATCCCACGCGCGTGGAACGCAGCGTTCCGTTGAAGGCGATTGTGGCCCAGATCAATTACAACCTGTTCGATATCGAGCTGGGCAATCAGCAGCAGCAGTTTGCCTATCTGCAGGCGAAGGATCTTGTGGACACCGTGAGCGGCGTGATGGTGGCGCACGATGTGGCTTTGTGGAACGGCAGCGACACAAGTTTGAGCACGCCGACCACGACGCAGTACATGGGTGCGAGTGCGCAAATTGCAGGCGGCGGCAACAGCGTGACGGTGACCGCAGCGATGAAGATTGTGGACACGATCAAGACGACCGTGGCGCAGATGGTGGCGAACAATGGCTTTCATGTCCGGCCCACGGCAATCTATGCCAATCCCGTGCTGCTGGATTTGATTGATCAGGAGATGAAGGCCGAGTACAACGTGGTTCTAAACACAGACCAGATCACCGGCGGACTGCGTGTGAAGATGTTGTCGACGCAAGCTGGGGATCTGCCCTTGATTCCCGACTGGAGCCTGAGCTACACGGGCACGCCGGGATCGGGATCGGCCGTGCTGCCGGCGTACATCGTGACCGAGGACCTGATTGAGTATCACTGGCTCGGTGACCCTGCGCCGCGCATCTTCCAGCTCGGTGTGCCGAGCTCTCTGGCGTCTCAGTATGTTGCGGTGAAGTTCGGCGGCATCGTGGTGAAGGGCGCAAGCTATGCGCACTACCAGGTGCTGGTGGACAGATAGGCGCGCAGGGATGGACAGCGGAGGTCTCGTCATGAGGCCTCCCTTTTTTGCAGGCTCTTTGAGAAAGGGGTGAGCTATGGCCTATCTACAGCCCGCGGATTATCCGCTCTATGGGCTTCCAATGGGCACTTCGGCGGATTGGGTGACTGCGGCGACAGCATTGATCAACAGCTTTTGCCGGCGACCGAACCTGAATGTTGTGCAGTACAGCGAGCGGTTGCGCGTGACGAGCGGCTCACGAACGGTGCTTCTGAGTTACCTGCCGCTGGCGCCGCTGGGGGCAGCCTCTTCTCCGATTGTGGCCCTGCAAGCCAGGTATGCGCAGCCGCGTCGCGGCGAGGCGATCGATAGCTCGCTGACCGACATTGCGCGCGCTTTCTCGTTGCCTGGCGCGTGGATCGATCTTGATCCCACGACGGCGGACTGCGATGCCGACACCGGTGAGTTGACCTTTCCATGGAATGTGTTTGGTCTTTCGTACAACGAGGTCAAGGTGACGTATACGGCGGGGCTCGCGACGATTGGCGATGACGTGAAAGCAGCGTGCGCGCAGGTTGTGCGCAATGCGCAGTCGACGCCGGCGTTGAACGCGAGCAAGACCAAGATCGACACGATGCAGATGCAGTATTTCTCAAGTTCGCTGCTGGACGAGACCGTGCAAATGTGGCTTCGTCCGTATGTTGCGAACAGGCTGGGGTGAGCGATGAGCGATACGGCGCCCCGGAATAGGGTGGATGCGCCCCGGATGTTGGCGGATGCGCTTTTGCGGAGTGTGGGTGGAACCTCGGCACTGCTTCGTGTTCCAACTGCAGGTGCGGATGGCAACGCAGTGGAACTGGGGATTGTGGCAACGACGCTGGGCGAGATCGTGCTGAGCCCGGTGGTGATGCGCAAGGTCAGGCCTTCGCTGCGCCAAGCCGAGCAACCGCAGTGGGAACTGATGGTTTCTGCGACCAGCGTTGCGCAGCAGGCAGGGTTGCCGAATGGGATTTCGGCGCAAGCCCTGTTTGCGATGACACTTGCCGTGACCGTGGCGGGGCAGGACTATCTGATCGAATCTGTGGCCGCGAATGAAGTGTTTGGACAGGTGTATCTCTATCGGTTGCTGCTGCGCGAGGCGCGACCGCAGGCATTGTGAGGGTTGCGTTTTACGCGCAGGTCTCCAAAGGAAGTTTGCATGCAAAACGCAAAGGATTCATTCTACGCAGCGCTGCGCTCGCGGCTGGCGAGTGTCAATCCCGACCGCACGATGTTGCTTCGTGGTGCGGTACGGCCGGGGATCCTGCTGGAAGAAGCAGAGGCGCCCTTCAGCCAATTGCCGAACGATGTGTTCGTTCTGCGCTGGCTTGGTGTGGGTGTCGAGACGGACTTGCCCGCGCTGATGGTTGCCGAAGAGTGCGAGGTGGTGTACCAAAGCTGCGGGACGCAAGGCTTCAGCGGCCTGGATCGCGGTCGGGCTTTGACGGCGATGGACGTTGAACTGGTAGCGATGCTGCAGCCATCCTCGACGCCGAAGTTGAACTACACAGTGCAGCCACCGGCGCCCCTGCTGACCAGCGTGTTTTGGGATGAGGCTGCGTTCGCTCCGGTGGTGACACAGCGCGATCGCCTGAGCCGGTCGGTGAGGGTGATGGTCTACAGCTACCAGGAACAGGGGGAGTAAATGGCGGCACATTGGTTTTCAGCTCCGGCGCCAGTGACTCGGCGCGTGCGGGCCTACTTCGCACCTGTGCAACGGCTCACGAAGAGGCCGGTGTTGTTTGACGCAGCAGAGCAGGGCGGATTCAACCTGGACGCTCCGCCGAATCCGTGGATCGACCTGGGATGGATTACGGGGTTCACGCGGAAGTCGAGTAGCAAATCGAGCGCGTTGCTCACGGGGATACCAGCGGCAGTCCAGGAACTGGTGCAGACGACACTCGAAGCCGAGGTGAGTTTCGAGTTTTTGAGCTGGACGAAGCTGGCGATGGCACTGGCGACAGGGTCGCAGCATATGAACGTGCTGAAGCCCGCGAGCAATGCATTGCCTGCCGCGGATGGCGCGCAAGGCGTAACGGCCGCCGCGATCCTCGGTGGATCGACAGCAACCACGATTGCGGTGGCTGCGAGCGACGCGACGAAGTTTGCCGCAGGAACATGGGTGGCAATCGATGCCGACTATACGGGGCAGACGGGATTTGTCGGGTCTCCCGTGGCAGGCGCGTATGTGCGGCGGGCGTTGACCGATGTGGACTACATTCGCCGCATTACGTTCAATGTTGCGCTGGTGAGCCAGGTGAACGGTAGCAATCTAACGCTTGCACAGCCTCTGCCGGGCGGCATTCCGGCGGCCGGCGCCAAAGTGCAGCCGATCGTTGGATTCGTCGATCGCGAGGGCGGCAGCTTTTGCCAGGAGTGGTCGGCACTGTTTGTTCTGGAGGGCAGCCAAGGCGAACGGATGTTCTTCTCGTATCCGCGCCTGCAACCGATGACCGGCGCGTCGGAAGAGATGACCGCGCTTGACAGCAAACGCAAGAGCGCGTTGCAGCGCGTGTTGTTGCGCGGCCAATTTGTTGCGCTGCCCGTGACGGATGCGCTGGATGGGGAGCGGGTGCTGTGTTATCGCAGCTTCTTGCCGGCGCCCAATGCTTTGATCTAAGCCATTTTGAAACGAGAGCGTGTGCCATGAAAATTACGATTCAGGGACAGGACTATACGACTGCCCTCGATGCCGAGCGTCCGCTTTCGATCGAGCGCAAGCTGAATGAGCCTTCTGTGTGCAGGCTTTGGTTGTTGCTGCCGCCCGATGGATCGCTTGCATCGCCGCAGCAGAACCAGGCGCTGCAAGTGACGGGCGATGACGGGACGGTTTATTTCACCGGCTATGTTGCTGTGACGCCGATGCCGGAATATGCCGGATCGGCCATGGAGGGATCGCGTTCTCGATTGGTGTTGGACGCGATCAGCGACGAGATATTGCTGGACCAGGCGGGCATTGTTGCCGGCAAAGGCGCAAGCAATGAAGCCTCCGGATCGTTGATGACAGCGCTGGTGACGCGGACAGGGGTGACAAGCCTTGCGACATCGGGGTTGTCGTTGAATGCGCTCATCGGTGAATTCAGTTCGCAGGCTGGCACATCGTGGAGCGAGAACGCGGGGGCGGTTGCCAGTCAGGCGCGCGCGGCCTATCGTGCCGCGAGCGGTGTTGTGACGCTGACGGCGATACCCGGCGCTGTTCACGCGTTCGATGAAGCCGACGGCAGTTTGGACCTGGCAAGTTTGACTCTGACGAACAGCGTGCAACGCGCTCTAGCCAACGATGTGACTGTGTGTGGCGAGCATGAGCCCACCGCGTATGTCACAGAGCTGTTTGTGGGCGATGGCGTGACGACGCAGTTCGATCTCTCTGAGGAGCCGTTCTTTCCGGCGGCCTCCAAGCGCAGCCTCGTTCATGAGCTCTTTGATGAGGGCGCGATCGATACACGGGTGTGGAGTGTGCTGGGAAGTTCTTTCTCGCTTGGCGGCGGCGGACTGACGATGCAGGGCGGCAGCGGACTGGATGGAAGTTCGCTCGTGTCGTGGCTGGATCCGATCGAGATGGGCGGGACGCTGCTGCTGGAGGCAACTGGCGTGACTCTCGCGGCGGGCAGCAGTGGGATGCTGGCGGGATTTTCCACGGGTGTGCAGACGCAGGCCGCTTGTACTGCAGGATTCATGGTCACCGCACAACAGGGAACGGGCGCGGTCAGCGTGCAGCCGATGCTGCTGGGCACGGCGCAGGGAACGGCGTATGCGACCAATCCCGCGCATCAGTATGCGCTGCGCGTGCGCGTGCACTGCAGCGAAGGGCAGCGGACGTTGGCGACCTACCGGTCGTACGGCGATCGTGGCGCGATCAGTTGTGGCGGCCAGTCCTATGTTGCGGGCGCGAGTCTTCAATTCGAGATTCAGGAGTTTGTGGATGGAGTCGCAGGAATGCCGGTGACACTCTATGACGGCTTCGTCGGCGACTTTCCTGCGGCATGTGTGCTGGTTGCGGCGAGCAGCATCAACCTGCAGGGGACGATGCGCGGGGTGAACCTGACGAGCCTTGGTTCGGCATGGGTGACGAGCACGTCCGCTGGCGGGACGCAGTGTACGCGCAGGCAGGGGACGCCGGCACAGTCGGCAGAGTGCCACGTGGAGAGCAGCGGCCGCATTGTCTTCTATACGGGATTTGCTCCGCCTGTGGGCGAGCAGATTGCGATCAGCTATCGAGGTGTGGGGCGCGCGGTAGGGAGAGCATTGAACGCCGCGAGCCAGCAAGCATTGATGCAGGCCGGGTTGTCTCCGGTGCGCACGTGGGCCGGTTCGGTGACGAGCCCGGCAGCGCGGAGTTCGCAGGATTGCCGCAACGCGGCGCAGGCACTGCTGGAAGCTGCAAACGGTGTGAGCGCTTTGTGGGGCGGGACGTACAAAAGCACGAATGCGACTCTGGATGCCGATGTGTGGCCGGGTGATGCACTCGTCCTGCATGCTCCTTCGCTGGGTTTGAATACGCAGATGGTGGTGCGTGCGGTGAAGTTGAGTTACACGGCGAGTTATCCCGACCGGGTGGCTTACGCGATGGCGTTTGCGAATGACTGGGCGGAGGATCTGGCCATCAAGACGAGTGGGACGGTGCGAAGCGATGCCTGGCTGCCCGCCACGGCGAACGCAATGCCGGCGCCGAATCTGAATTTGCTCACCATCGCTGCGATGAGCGGGAACACGGTGACGGTGCATATGGGGACGACGGCTGCTGCGGGCGGCGGGTTCGAGATACGACGCCGGGACGCGGCGTTCAACCCTGGAGAGGACGCGGATCTGGTGATGCGGGGTGCGCAGTCCACGATGACGTTTGCGCGGACGACGGCGAGCGACCGCTTCTACATAAGGATGTTCGACGGTGCGACGCGGCCGAACTACTCTGAATTTTCGGCAGCACTGATCTTCAATTTGCCGCTCGCATCGTAAGACTGCGAACCGGTGGAGTCTGGATGATGCGCATGATGAACGAATTTGAAGCCCAGGTGCTGAGCGATCTGAGCGTGTTGAAGACGCAGATGACCGGGCTGATGGGCGATGGGAACGGCGGGCGTATCGCGGACCTGGAACGGCGCCTGGAGCGGCATGAGCAAAATTGGCAGCGGGCGAAGGGATTTCTGGCGGCGGCCAGTGTGTTGCTGGCGGTGATTGAAGTCGCCGTGGAGGCGTGGTTCCGAAAGTAAGCGGCGAGATGTGCGGCAGTTGAGGGTGCGCTCCGTATAATCGGCCCATGAGTGACAAGCCGCTGGTGGGCGTGGTGATGGGCTCGAAGAGTGACTATGAGGTGCTCTCCGCGGCCGTGGAAATTCTCCGCGCGCTTGAGATTCCGCATGAAGCCAAGGTTGTGAGTGCGCATCGTACGCCTGACTGGCTGTTTGAATATGCCGAAACGGCGAAAGAGCGCGGGCTGCGCGCGATTATTGCGGGTGCGGGCGGCGCAGCGCACCTGCCGGGCATGCTGGCGGCCAAGACGCTTGTGCCTGTGCTGGGCGTGCCGGTGCCGGCCACTTCGCTCAATGGTATGGATTCGCTGCTCTCGATTGTGCAGATGCCGAAGGGAGTTCCCGTGGGGACTCTCGCGATCGGCAAGCCGGGCGCGGCGAATGCGGCCTTGCTTGCGGCGGAGATGCTGGCGACGACCGATGCGGCGCTTTACGATCGGCTGGCAGCGTGGCGCAAGGCGCGCACCGATGAAGTGCTCGGCGAAAGCCTCGAACAGGAGCCACGCGGTTGAAGCTCGCTGATCTTTCGACAACCATGCAATCAGTACGACCGGGCGGGACTCTCGCTATTCTTGGCGGCGGACAACTGGGCCGCATGACGGCGATGGCGGCACGCACGATGGGTTATCGCGTGCGCGTGATGGATCCCGAAGAAAGGTGCCCTGCGAGTTTTGTTGTGGACGAGATCGTGGTCGGCCGCTGGGACGATGTGGACGCGGCGCGCAGACTGGCTACGGGCGCCGATGCCGTCACACTTGAGATTGAACAGATCGGCGTGGAAGCGCTGGAGCAAGTGGCTGCGATCGCGCCTCTGCGGCCGGGCGTGGAGTCGATCCGCATCATCCAGGACAAGACGTTACAGAAGGCGTGGCTTGCGCAGAGTGCGTTTCCCGTCGGGCCGTTTCGCGTGGCAGCGTCTGAAGCGGAATTGCGTGAGGCCGTTGCAGCGCTTGGCGGCAGAGTGTTTGTGAAGACCGGTCGCGGCGGCTATGACGGCCGGGGGCAAGCGCGCTTGAACGCCGACACTTCAATCGATCTGGGACAAGTGTGGCGCGACCTGGGCGAGCGCCCCTGCGTGGTAGAGCAGGCGCTTGAGCTGGAGTGCGAGATCAGCGTAATGGCAGCGCGCAATGCGCATGGCGAGGTTGTAAGCTATCCGGCGGCGCGCAATTATCACGAGAATCAGATTCTTGCATGGAGTGTTCTTCCCGCGGAAATCTCTTCGAGCCTTGAGCTGCGCGCCCAGGGGCTGGCTGAAGCGATGATTGCCAAGCTGGGGATTGAGGGCTTGCTATGCGCCGAGCTATTTGTAACCACAGCGGGCGATCTGGTGGTGAACGAGCTGGCGCCGCGACCGCACAACAGCTATCACCAAAGCGAGCGTGGATGTGTCACCAGCCAGTTTGAACAGCTGGTGCGCACGGCCTGCAATTTGCCGCTTGGCGATACGAGCCTCATCACTCCGTGTGCGATTGTGAACCTGCTGGGCGACGTGTGGCTCGACCGCGAAAACGAACCTGACTTTGCTTCGGCTCTTGCGATACCCGGCGTGCGCCTGCATCTGTACGAGAAGCACATTGCGCGCAAGGGGAGAAAGATGGGGCATCTTTCTGCAGTGGGTGCGACGGCCGATGAGGCATTGCAGCGCGTGCTCGATGCGAAGAGCCGGCTGGGGTGAACCATTCAGTTCTGATCCTCGTACTCGCTTAGATACTCTTGGGAGAGACCTTTGTGCCCGATCGCGTCGAAGAGGTAGCTGCTGTTCGTGATTCCTCCGCAAAGCCGTGGTTGATTGGCACCGGACTTGCGGTCACAGTGATTGCCCTGATCAAGCTTGCCGTGCATCTGTACGCCGGCCGCGGCTACGGCTATTTTGTCGACGAACTTTATTACCTTGATTGCGCGCGGCACCTCGACTGGGGCTATGTCGATCAGCCGCCTTTGATCGCCGCGGTGACCTGGCTGGTGCGCGCAACGGTCGGAGATTCGCTCTCGGCCATTCGCCTGCTGCCCGCGTTCTGCGGCGCTGCGCTGGTGCTGCTGACCGGCCTGTTGACACGCGAACTCGGCGGCGGCCGCTTTGCCCAGGGCCTTGCCGCGTTGTGCATCCTGTTGGCGCCGGGGCTGCTGGGCATCGACCACTTCCTCAGCATGAATTGCATGGAGCCGCTGTTTTGGATCGGATGCGCATGGCTGATTGTCCGCATCATCCGTACCGGCGACACGCGCCTCTGGCTTTGGTTTGGTGTGCTGGCCGGTGTCGGTCTCGAGAACAAATATTCGATGGGGATCTTCGGATTCGGCCTGGTTGCAGGCCTGTTGCTGACCCGCCAGCGCCGCTTGCTGGCCAGCAAATGGTTTTGGATTGGAAGCGTCCTCGCCCTCCTCCTCTTCTTGCCTAACCTGCTCTGGAATATCCAGCACCACTTTCCGTTCCTCGAACTGCAGCAAAACATCAAGCGGAACGGGCGCAACGTGGCGCTGCCGCCCTTACGCTTTCTGGGGCAGGAGATTGAGGCGATGATGCACCTCAGCCTTCCCATTTGGCTTGGCGGCCTGTGGTTTTTCTTTTTCCGGCGAGAAGGCCGGCAGTTTTGCTTTCTGGGGTGGGCATGGATCCTCACCGCGCTGGTGATCGTTGTCGAAAATCCGCGCGTCTACTATCTCTTTCCGGCCTTCCCGGTACTCTTCGCGGGCGGCGCCGTGCTGTGGGAACGCTGGACCGATAAGCCTGGCCTGGCCTGGCTGCGCTGGGGCTGGTGCACGGCGATGATCCTGTTCGGGGCGTTGCTTGCTCCGTTGGCCATTCCGCTGCTGCCGCCCCAGACCTACATCCGCTACACCATCGCCACTCACCTGCAGCAGCCGACCATCGAGAATCACAGGATGGGTCCGCTGCCGCAGCTGTTTGCCGACCAGTTTGGCTGGCCCGAGATGGCCGCCGAGGTCGCACGCGTCTACAACAGCCTGCCCGCGGATGTTCGGCCTCGTATGGCGATCTTTGCTCAGACCTATGGGCAGGCCGGCGCAATCGACTTGTTTGGGCCACGGCTTGGATTGCCACCGGCGCTGAGCGGACATCAGAGCCATTTTTTGTGGGGACCGGGCGGGTACACCGGGGAAAGCATGATCGTGATGGACGACGATCGCGCGGCGCTGGAGCAAATCTTCACGTCAGTGGAGGTGAAGGGACAAGTGACGCATCCCTACTCGATGCCCTACAACCACTTCAACATCTACTATTGCCGCGGACTGAAGCAGCCGCTCGCGGAATTCTGGCCGCAGGTCAAGAAGTGGGACTGAGCTAGATCCAGACGTCGTTGGCCGCGGTGCGCTCTCCGCGTTCACTGCCGGTGTTCTTCACGCCACGCGGCTCCATCAGCATCAGCTTCACTTCGCGCTCGGCATAGGGTTTGTGTTCCACGCCTTTGGGCACCACAAACATTTCGCCGGGTCCGATGTGCACAGCTCCATCGCGCAAATCGATGCGCAACGCGCCCTCGATCACAAAGAAGGCCTCGTCGGTGTCTTTGTGGCTGTGCCAGACAAAATCGCCCTGGAGCTTCACAACTTTGAACTGGTAGTCGTTCATCTCGGCAATGACCTTGGGCTGCCATTGCTCAGCGAAGAGCGCAAACTTCTCCGCGAGATTGATCGGGCTATAGCTCACGATGAGCTCCTTAGCTGACTGCGGCCTTCTCCCAGCGCTTGGGACGGCGATTGGCCTGGAGGACCTTCTTGCGCAGGCGCAGCGACTTCGGCGTCACTTCTACCATCTCGTCTTCCGCGATGAACTCGATGGTCTGTTCAAGGTTGAGAGCCCTGACCGGCACGAGTCGGATGGCGTCATCTGCGCTGGAAGCGCGCATGTTGGTCAGCTTCTTTTCGCGCACTACATTCACGTCAAGGTCGTTGTCGCGCGAGTGTTCCCCGACGATCATGCCTTCGTACACTTCGACGCCGGCGCCGACGAACAGAGTGCCGCGCTCCTGGAGGCCGTTGAGCGAGTAAGTGGTGGTCAAGCCCTGGCGATCTGCGATGAGAGCGCCCGTGGGCCGCTGAGGAATTTCGCCCTGATAAGGAATATAGCCATCGAAGAGTGTGTTCATCACGATGGTCCCGCGCGTCTCGGTCAACATCTCGCTGCGCAATCCGATCAGCCCACGGCTGGGTACGCGAAATTCCAGGCGCACGCGACCCGAGCCATGATTGTGCATCTTGGTCATCTCGCCTTTGCGTGGTCCGAGCTTCTCGATCACCACACCCGTGTGCTCTTCGGGCACGTCGATGGTGAGATGTTCCACGGGCTCCATGCGCATGCCATCTACGGTCTTGGTCACGATCTCGGGACGCCCGACCATCAACTCGAAGCCTTCGCGGCGCATCATTTCAATCAAGATTGCCAGTTGCAGTTCACCGCGGCCCAGCACTTTGAACGTATCGGGCGAGCCGGTTTCTTCCACGCGGATGCTGACGTTGGTGAGCAGCTCTTTATCCAGGCGTTCGCGCAGATTGCGGCTGGTGACGTATTGCCCTTCGCGTCCGGCAAACGGCGAGTTATTCACGCTGAATTGAATCGCGATGGTCGGCTCGTCAATCACGATGAGCGGCAAGGGCGCCGGATTCTCGATCCCGGTGATGGTCTCGCCGATGGTGATGCCTTCAATGCCCGCCACGGCAACGATATCGCCCACCGTTGTTTCAGTGGTTTCGGTGCGCTTGAGTCCCGAGAAGGTAAACAACTTGGTGATGCGTGTCTTGTAAAGGGAACCGTCTCGTTTCGAGATGTTCGCTTCATCGCCTGCGCGGAGTGTGCCCTGAAAGACACGGCAGATGGCGATGCGGCCGAAGTAGTCGGAGTAGTCGAGGTTGGTGACAAGAATCTGCAGCGCGCCTTCGGGATCACCGGTGGCTGCGGGAATGGTAGAGACGATCGACTCGAAGAGCGGCTGCAGATCGGTGCCGGGCTTGGATGGATCGGTTGTTGCGGTGCCTGCCTTAGCCACGGCGTACAGAACGGGGAACTCCAACTGCGATTCGTCGGCGTCGAGATCGATGAACAGATCGTAAATCTCGTTCAGCACTTCTTGCGGGCGGGCGTCGGGCCGGTCGATCTTGTTGATCACGACGATGGGGGGCAGCTTGGCTTCGAGAGCCTTGGCCAGCACGTAGCGGGTCTGGGGCAGGGGGCCTTCGGCTGCGTCCACCAGCAACATGACGCCGTCGACCATCTTCAATGCGCGTTCCACCTCGCCGCCGAAATCGGCGTGGCCGGGGGTGTCGACAATATTGATCTTGCCGCCTTCAAAAACGATGGCCGTATTTTTGGCCAGGATGGTGATGCCGCGCTCGCGTTCCAGCTCGTTTGAGTCCATCACGCGGTCGGCCACCTGCTCGTTGGCGCGGAAGGTGCCGGCCTGGCGCAGCATGGCGTCCACAAGGGTGGTCTTGCCGTGGTCGACATGGGCGATGATGGCGATATTGCGTATCGTCTGGCTCACAGAGGCGGTGTTCCTTTTCTTATGGATGCGGCGATTTGGGCCGGCGGTTGGGAGATGAAGATGCGCTGAAGGTCCGCGCAACGCGGTTCCTCCCTATTCTAGCAGTTCTGTGGTTTTGGCCGGAATTGCTGGCAGTTTCGCCCCATGCGCTGTGCGCGGTACACTTTGGCGGTCATGAGAAACCCTCTGCTTCCCGCCTTCTGCGTGCTGGCCCTTGTTGCCGGCGCGTTCGCACCCGCCGCACACGCCCAGGCCACTGGAAACCTGACCATTTACACCATCGACGTCGAAGGCGGGCAGGCGACGCTGCTTGTGTCGCCCAGTAAAGCTTCAATGCTGGTGGATACGGGCTGGGGCGGCAACAATGGCCGCGACGCCGAGCGCATCCAGGCTGCCATGAAAGATGCGGGCATCACGCGCATCGATCACGTGCTGATTACCCATCACCACACCGATCATGTGGGCGGCGTGCCGAACCTGGTGGCGCGCGTCCAGGTGGGCGAGTTCCTGGATCACGGACCCAATCGCGAAGACGCGGATATTACGCGCAGCGATTATGCGGCGTACATCAAGGCCATCGGCAACACGCCGCGCCGCATTGTGCATCCGGGCGACACGATCAATATTCCCGGCCTCACTGCGATCGTGCTCACGGCCGACGGCGAACACATTGCCAAGGTGCCCGGCGTGACGCCTGAACCCAATCCTTATTGCGCCACCGAGCCGCACTGGGACCTGGATACGACGGAGAATCCGCGGTCCGCGGGAGTGCTGATCCGTTTCGGCAAGTTCCGTTTCCTCGATCTCGGCGACCTGACCAAGGCCAAAGAGATTCCGCTGGTGTGCCCGGTGAACCTGATCGGGCATGTCGATCTGTATCTGGTGAACCACCATGGCTTCAACCTGTCGAACACCAAGGCATTTGTGGATGCGATCCATCCCCGCGCGGCCATTATGGATAACGGAGCACACAAGGCGGGCAGTCCCGAGGCGTGGCAGACGGTGCATGAGAGCCCGGGCCTTGAGGACTTGTGGATGCTGCACACGGCCGAAGACTCCGATGCCGCCCACAACAGTGCCGATGCGCTGATTGCGAATTTGAAGGGTGGGGCCGATGGCGCGTACTTTAAAGTTGTGGCCCATGCGGATGGCAGCTTTGCGATCACTAACTCCCGCACCGGGCAAACCAAAGAGTATGCCCGGAGGTGAGTGCGGGCATCTGAAACTTTAGAGCAGACTCTCGTGGCACTGGGTAAATAAGTTGTCTCTTGATCATCGATCGAACAGCGCTTCAAGGGGCTCCGCATCGAATACACAGGAAAAGGATCAAGGGATGAATCTATCGCGACGTCATTTTTTCTTGGGAATGGCAGCGGCGAGCGTAGCCAGATTCGCGCACGCCGCGGCCTCCTGCCCCTTTCGGGTGTCGGTCATCAACGACGAGATATCCCAAGACTTCGACCATGCCTGCTCGGTAGCCGCGCATGATTTCGGCTTGCAGTGGATCGAGCTGCGCGGCATGTGGAACAAGAATCTTACAGAGCTCGACGCGGCTGAGATCGCCGAGGCCCGAAAGATCCTCGCCAAATACAGCCTGCGCGTCACCGATATTGCCAGCCCTCTTTACAAAGTCGACTGGCCCGGTGCGCCGCTGTCGAAGCAGAGCGAACGGCGCGACCAGTTCGGCGCGAACGACGATTTCAAGAAGCAGGACGCCCTGCTCGATCACTGCATCGATCTGGCCAGGACATTCGGAACCGACCGCATCCGTTGTTTCGATTTCTGGCGGCTCGACGATGTGAAGCCCTACCGCGAGGCTATCAATGAAAAACTGCGCGAGGCAGCCCGCCGTTGTGCAAAGGCCAACTTGATTCTGCTGCTCGAAAACGAAATGTCGTGCAACACGGCGACGGGTATGGAAGCTGCGCAGACCCTGGCCGCGATCCGGGAGGCGAATTTCATGTTGAACTGGGATCCCGGCAACGCAGCGACTTTCCCTGACAGCAAGCCGTTCCCCGACGGATACGATCGTCTGCCCAAGCATCGCATCGGTCATTGCCACGCCAAGAACGTCGTCCGCAAGGGCGATGGCAAATGGGAGTGGGCGCCGGTGGGTACCGGTGTCGTGGACTGGGTGGGACAGTTGCGCGCGCTGGCACGCGATGGTTACCACTACGCCGTGAGCCTTGAGACGCACTGGCGCGGGGCAGGAACGCCCGAAGCTTCGAGCCGCGTGAGCATGCAGGGATTGAAAGATGCACTGGCCAAGGCCGGAACCGGCTGCTGATCACGGGCCCGGTTCGCCTTCCTGGATTCGCCTTTTGATGAGGCGACTTGAGATACTACCTGCGATGCGCGGGACTGCAAGACCGCGCATCGTTTGAAAGCGGAGAGGGGAAGCATGAGCGCTACCGCGATCGCTACAACTGCACGGACGTATGAACAAAAGCTCGATCAGCTCGCCGAAGTGGCGGTGAAGGTCGGCCTGGGACTGAAGGCCGGACAAGAACTGGTGATGACGGCCACGCTGGATGCGGTGCCGCTGGCACGGCGCATTACCGAGCATGCATATCGCGCCGGCGCAAAGCTGGTGACCACGCTGTATACCGACGAAGACGCGTCGCTCATGCGCTATCGCTTCGCTGCCGATGGCAGCTTCGATCATGCAGCCAAGTGGCTGTATGATGGTCTCGGCGCGGCATTCAAGAGCGGTGCGGCGCGTCTCGCGATCACCGGGGCGAACCCGTCGTTGTTGTCGAATGAAGATCCCGACAAGGTAGGCCGCGCCAATCGCGCCATGTCCACCGCCTATCGGCCGGCTCTGGAACTGATCACGCGGCACGAGATCAACTGGACCATCGTGGCCAGCGCGACGCCTGCATGGGCTGCCTCGATGTTCCCCAACGATGCGCCGGATGTTGCGTTGGCCAAGCTCTGGGAAGCCATCTTTGAGACCACGCGCATCAACGTCGCCGATCCGGTGGCGGACTGGACGAAGCACGATGCCAATCTTCACAAACGTGCGGCCTATTTGAATGAGAAGCGCTATGCGGCGCTGCGCTATCGCGGACCGGGGACGGATTTCCGCCTCGGGCTTTCGGACGGTCATCTGTGGCTGGGCGGCGGGACCACCGCAGGCAACGGCAACTACTGCATTCCCAACATGCCCACGGAAGAGGTTTTTACCACGCCGCACAAGGATCATGCCGATGGCACGGTGACGGCAACCAAGCCGCTGTCGCACCAGGGAACGATGATCGAAGGCATTCGAGTGAAGTTTGAAGGCGGCCGCATTGTTGAGGCCCATGCCTCCCGCGGCGAAGAGGTTTTGCGCAGGCTCATCGATACCGACGAAGGCGCGCGTCGCCTGGGCGAAGTTGCGCTTGTGCCGCACTCCTCACCGATCGCCTCGAGCGGCATGCTGTTCTACAACACGCTCTTTGATGAGAACGCGGCCTCGCACATTGCGCTGGGCCAAGCCTATTCGTCGTGCCTGAAAGACGGCGACAAGCTTTCGCCGACGGAGCTGGCGGCACGCGGCGCCAATGACAGCCTGATTCACGTGGATTGGATGATTGGATCGAGCCATCTCGACATCGACGGCGAGACGGCGGCGGGCGCGATCGAGCCCCTGATGCGCCAAGGCGAGTGGGTCTAGCGCTTCGGATTGCCGAGTCATTCGGCAGGAAGCCTCGATTGAAAGAACACAGGGAGGGAACTCGTGTCCCTCCCCGCATTCAGCCACCCCTACATGCTGCCTTCACTCTCCGTTACGTTGTGATTCTTGGCCACCTGCTGAATCAGCTGCAGATGCTGCTGAATGATGGTCGCACCTTGCTGGGCTACCTGCTTCAGATTGGGATCTTGTGTTGCCTGGGCTTCTTCCTGGAAATCCTTCAGGTCCTGTTTGTGGTCTTTCAGCATGGCCTGAATGTACTGGTTGTCGAAGTCTTGTCCCGACAGCGTCTGCAACTTGGCAATCAGCTTTTTGTCTTTCTTGTCGGGCCCCTTGGGCACAGAAGCGCCAATCTTTTGCGCGACAGGCTTGAACCATTTGTCGCCCATCTGCGAGTGATCTGACACCATCTTCTGCGCGAATTGTTTGACGTCGTTGCTCTGCGATTTTTGCTGTGCAAGCTGCCCGAGTTGGACCTCGGCATCTCCGCCGGCAAGGGCTTTGGCGACGAAGGCCTGGTCGCTGAATTGCTGCGAGGTCGTTGCGTTGCCTGAGGTTGCATCCGGCGTGCTCATGCCCGGGTTCGACGGCTGGCTGGGCATCGGCTGTTGCTGCGGTGAACCGCTGCCTGGACTTTGCGCAAGGATCGTGGCTACGGCGAGCAGGGCGGTTGCGGAAAAGAGAAGAAGGTTTCGTGAACCGTGTATTGCCATTTGGATTCCTCCCGTGGGCCGCCTGCCTCCCCCTTGGCTGGAGCGATCCCGCATTGAATCTCAATTGCCTCCGATGCGACGCTGCATCGAGCTAGTTGCCTTCGCGAAAGACGTAGCTTCGGGGTGACTTGCGTATGTCCGCAAGCGATTGAGGTCACGATGGATGGCGGGCCCTGTTTTGGATCGAGGGACGGCGTCGAAGGGAAGGAATTTGGGCGAGGGAGACCAGGCACGATCTTCAGTAAGGCCTGGCGCTCTTATAGGCTCGCCATCTTCACCTGCAGGGCTTCGAGGGCATCGCATGCGGTCTTCACGCCGTCTTCTGTTGCGATCTGCTGCGCCACCTGGGAGGCGTGTTGCGCATATTCCGGCTCATCGAGCATCGCGCGCACTGTGCGTGCCACACGTGCCGGCGTGTAGTCGTCGCGCTGAATCGTGCGCGAAACCTGCAGCCGCTTCATGCGCCGCGCATTGTCGGGCTGATCGTGGGAGTACGGCATGATGCACATGGGCTTGCCGGCCCGCAGGCACTGCGCCGTCGTACCCACGCCGCCCTGGTGCACGACCAACGCTGAGCGCGAGAACAGCTGCGAAAAGGGCGCGTATTCTGCCACGCAAATGGAATCAGGCAGATCTTGCGGGGGGCGATTGCGCTTGTCGGAGCCGATCAGCAGAACGGCGCGCGATCCCAGGCGAATGGCAGCCTTGGCCGAGACTTCGTAGAAGTTTCCGGCTGCCAGCACGGCGGCAGATCCAAGCGTGAACACGATGGGCGGCTCACCGGCGGCGAGAAACTGCTCAAGATGGGACGGCAAGCTGGTGTTGCCCGCATCCGCGTCGTAAAAACAGAATCCAGTGATCAGCGTATGGGCGGGCCAGTCTTTTTGTTCGACGCCGAGGACGTGCGAAAACAGCGCCAGCACCAGGTTCGGCGAGTGCTTGGCGTCGAACAATGGATTGGAGCCGCGCGGCAAACGCAGCTCACGGCGCAACTGGAAGATGGGCTCAGGCCATGCGCGGGTTGTGAAGCGTGCCAGGCGCTTCATGACGCGGCCCATTCCCGCGACCTTGTCGGCGCGCGCGAGCTTGGGATACGGCGGCAGCACCGGCGGATCGAATGCGGAGAAGAACGACAGCGGCGCCAGCACGTAGCTGGCCCAGGGAATCCCCGTGATCTCCGCGACCAGCGGACCCGCATAGTTCAACTCGCCCAGCAGCAGCAAGTCAGCGCGTTGCGGTTGCGTGGCAGCGGCCAGCAGATCGTCATAGGTCTGTCGCAGCACCGGAAAGAGGAACTCGCGCAGGCCCGTCTCCGTCCCTTTCTTTACGTCGTAGATCATTTCGACGAGCTTGCTGTTGGTCGGATCGATATCGGGACGCACCGCGCGAAACTCCAAACCAAGCGGCTCGATCTTGGGCCGGTAGACATTCGGCAATGCCATCACCGGGACATGACCGCGGCGCCGCAATTCGTGAGCAAGGGCGATGAGCGGATTGATGTCGCCTAAGGTTCCGATGTTGGAGAGGACAATGCGCACGCGAACGATCCGTAGAGGGCGATGAGGTGCAGCGATAAGGGTAATTGATCGGGAGCATCGAGAGATTGCCTCGGTGCTATGATTCGCGTGTTCATTCACCTTGCCGGAGTGCCGCCATGCAATCGTCGCGCCTGCTTTATTCTCTTGCCGTTTTGATCTTGGGGTCCACGATTCTGCCTGCGCAAACCCCTCTTTCGACCAAATGGGAAGAGCTGACAGCTGCTGACTTTGTCACCGCGATTCATCAGTCGCAAGGCACCTGCGTTCTCCCGATCGGCATTGTCGAAAAGCACGGTCCGCATCTTCCTCTGGGCACCGACCTTCTCGATGTCCGCTTCGCTGTGCTCAATGCTGTGAAGCAGGAGTATGCCGTCGTTTTTCCCGAGTACTATTTCGGCCAGATCTTCGAAGCCAGGCAACAGCCGGGCACTCTCGCGTACAGCCTTTCGACGCAGCTCACGCTGCTGCAGGAGACGGTTGCGGAGATGGCGCGCAACGGCTGCAAGAAAGTCGTGATCGTGAACGGCCACGGCGGCAACGAGTCGCTGCTGCCGCTTTTCGCGCAGGCCCAGCTTGCCTCGCCGCGCGATTACGTCGTTTATGTCTTCGGACTGCCCGACGAAAAGGTCCCGGGCCGTCCCGCGCTTAAATCTTCGCTCGATATGCATGCCGGCGAAGTGGAAACATCGAACATGCTCATCGTGCGGCCCGACCTGGTCCACCAGGATCGTGCCACGCAGGAGTCCGGCGCCAGCCAGAATCGCGACCCGCTGCCCGGCTCGATCTATACGGGGATCTGGTGGTATGCGCGGTTCCCCAACCACTATGCCGGCAACGGAGCGGTGGCCACCCAGGAGCTTGGTGCGTTCGATCAGAAGGAATGGTCACGGCAGATCGCCGCGGCACTGAAGGCCATCAAAGCCGACCAGGCGAGCTTGAAGCTGCAGAACAAATTCTTCGAAGATGCGCAGCACCCGCTCGACACCCCGCAATAGGCGTTTGGGCGGCAAGGCCGCTCCGGTCTGGACTCCGATCCGTGATCCAATCCGGGCTTGGTTTGTGGGTGAGACGCAAAAGATTCTTCGTCTTAAGGTTTTCTTCATCCGCGCATGAAACACTGCTCGCGCTGGCCGGACTTCAAGCGGCCCATGCGCGAAAAACGGAGATGCCCATGCGTTCGCATCGCACCATCGCTCTCGCCCTCTTCTTGGCTGCCCTCGTTTGCGGGCTGGTCAGTTCTATTCCCTTGAGGGCCCAACAGCCCTACCGTGTGCTCGACCATTGGAGCCTTCCGGACGCGGGCTGGTGGGACTACGTGACCGTCGACGGAGCAGGCGATCGTTTGTATGTCACGCGCGGCGATCATGTCGACGTAGTGGATACGCAGACCGGCAAGCTGGCAGGCACCATCTCCGGTCTGCATGGCATTCATGGCGTGGCGCTCGATACGGCGGGCAAGCTCGGTTACATCTCGGACGGCGGCGCCAACGCGGTGGTGGTCTTCGACCGCTCGACGCTGGCTACGGTCGCCACGATTCCCGTGGGCACCGGGCCCGACGCCATCGTGTTTGAGCCTGCGACCCAGACCGTTTGGGCCTTCAACGGGCGCAGTAAGGATGCCACCGTGATCGATGCAACGACCCAGAAGGCAGTCGCAACGGTCGCCCTTCCCGGGCGTCCTGAAGCGCCGGCGGTCGATGGCACAGGCATGGTCTACGACAACATCGAAGACAAGAACGAACTAGTGCGGCTGGATGCGCGCGCCCGCAAAGTTACCGGCGAGTGGCCGGTCGTGGGGTGCGATGGCCCCAGCGGTCTCGCGATGGACCCGGAGGCCAAGCGCCTGTTTGCGGTATGCGACGGCAAGAAGATGGGCATTGTGGACGCGTCGACCGGCAAAACGCTGGGCACCGCCGCGATTGGTGACCGGCCCGATGCCGCCGGCTGGAGCGCAGCGCACAAGCTGGCCTTTGCCTCGTGTGGGGAGGGCGTTCTCTCGGTGATCGACGCTGCGACGCCGGACTTCAAGACCGTGGAAACGCTGCCGACGCAGCAAGGCGCGCGCACCATGGCCTACGACGAAACCACCGACCGCGTGTACCTGGTGACCGCGCAGTTCGGCCCGCGCCCAACACCTACGCCCGACAATCCGCGGGGCCGTCCGCCGATGATTCCGGGAACGTTTACGGTGCTGGTTGTCGGCCGCTGACTTCGCTGGCCTCGCCCGGTACACTGAGGACGAATCGATCGCATGAAGTTCGCGCTCATCGTCCTCGTGGTCGTGCTTGTCGTGGTCAGCGTCGTCGCCGACTACGCATGGCGCAAATGGATGACGGACCGCAAGCGCGACCGCGAGTAGCGCCTCCGGCACCCCTTGTACCGGCATCCACTGCAACTCCTGCGCTGCCCAACCGCTACAATGGAATAGACGGAGCCGTCTAAGACTCATGCCTCTTTCCCTTGCCCATCGTGTCGCAGTGCATCGTGCCGGTTTGGCTGGCCTGGTTGCCGCCGGACTGCTTCTGATTGCAGGTCCAACTGCGCGTGCGCAGTTTGCCCCGCCCGCACCGGGAACCCAGGTTCACGACCCCGCAGCGCTTAAACCGCCGCCGGGCGCCCATGTGGCCATCGTCGAATTCGAAGACATGGAATGCCCGGACTGCGCTCACGCCAATCCTCTGCTGCGCGAAGCCGCCGCCAAGTATGGCATTCCCTGGGTGCGCCACGACTTCCCGCTCCCCTTCCATCCCTGGAGCATGCAGGCAGCCATCAACGCGCGCTACTTCGACACCAAGAGCAAGAAGCTGGGCGACGAATACCGCGACGCCGTGTTTGCTGCGCAGGTCTCGCTGGGCGAAGATCCGAACCGGCTGCGCGACTTTACCGACAAGTTCGCCGCCGATCGCAAAATCGCGATGCCTTTCGCCATCGATCCCATGGGCAAGCTGCAGGCCGAGGTGAAGGCCGACTACGCGCTGGGGCAGAGGGTCGGCATCGAGCACACCCCCACCATCTGGGTGGTGACCGCCAACAGCAAAGGCGCGCCCTTTGTTGAAGTGGTTGACCGCAGCAAGCTTTACCAGCTCATCGACCAGGCTATGGAAGACACCAAGGGAGCCGCGACGCGCATCTCACATAAGTGAGCCTGGCCTTCTCTCAAGCTCCTTGGCGATGTCGACATTTCGCTATTCCGCAGAGATATTTTCGTCTCCTGAGTTTGTCTGGAAAGTCCTGATCGACGTCGAACGCTGGCCCGAGTGGACGCCCACCGTGACCCGCGTCGAGCGCCTCGAGGCTGGGGCGTTGGCCCTGGGTAGCCGCACCCGGATCTGGCAGCCGGGCCTGATGACGACCGTGTGGGAAGTGACGGAACTCGACCCTGCCACCGGCATCTTTGTCTGGCGAACCGGCCGGCCCGGCGTAAAAGTCATCGCCGTCCACGACATCAAGCCCGCGCCCGGCGGCAGCACCTATCTCACCCTTGCGCTCACGTATGGCGGCCTGCTGGGGCCGTTCATGGCTATGCAGCTAAAGCATTTGAACTGGGAATATCTGACCCGGGAAGCGCAGGGTCTGAAGGCTCGCTGCGAACAGTCGCTGTCAGACAATGCGGCCGCACCATGAAAAAAGCCGGAGCATGCGCCCCGGACATTCTTCATTTCTGTCGACTAGCTGGTCTGGATGTGGACCAGCGACGGCTCTGCAGACCCTGAGCCGGGCGAGATGACGCTGGTTTGCGGCGCGCGCCAGTGGTCGATGTGGCTGATGCGGTGCACGCAGCCGATGGTGCAGTTGGGACTGCAGCTTTTGGCGGTGAGGAACTCGCGTTTCACGTCGGCGGTGGTGTATTGGGCCAGGGGAACGCCGGGGAATCCGCGCTGCTGCGAGCAGTAGTGCACCAGCCCGTCTTCGCAGATGTAGAGATAGCGCGAGCCGGCGCGGCAACGCCAGTCGTTGGGCCGCCCCTGCGCAATGGCCTCTTGAAATTTGTCGAACTGCGCGTAGTTGGTCTTCTTGCGATTCTGCATCTCGAAGTAGACCCGCGCCTCGTCGGGATTGAGGGCCTTGAGCTGCCCATCGCCGTCGTGAATGATGCCGATGGTGGATTCAAACCCCAGCTCGAGGGCGCGTTTGCTGATCACCAGCGCGTCGTTGGGATCTTTGAAGCCGCCGCCGACCACCGAGTTGATGTTGACGTGGAACTCGGCGTGATCGGCCAGCATCTGCAGCTTCTTGTCGAGGACCTTGAGGCTCTTCATCGAGACGTCGTCAGGGACGAGGTTGTCGATGCTGATCTGCATGTGGTCGAGGCCGGCCGCGTTCAGCCGTTCGATCCTCTCCACGTTGAGCAGGTAGCCGTTGGTGATCATGCCGGCGATGGCGCCGGTCTTACGCATGCGCCGAATAATGTCGTCGAGAGCGGGGTGGGTCAGGGGCTCGCCGCCCGAGATGCCGATCATGGCGGTGCCCAGCCGGCCGAGGTGGTCGATGCGGCGGAGCATCTCGGCAAGTTCAACGGGCTCAGAGACTTTGTCGTACTCGTTGCAGTAGGTGCACGACAGGTTGCAGAAGCGGGCGGGGACAATCTGGGCCAGGACGGGGTGGCTGGTGGAGGCCAGAGCGCGCGCCACCATGGCGTATTCCCGTGCCTTGCGCTGCGCGGCAATGCGGCGCCCGCGCAGTGTCGACCTCCGCTGCGTTCCCATCTCTTCTATTGAATCACAAAGACAGTGAGCAGTGGACAGTGAACAGGGGGCAGAGGGGGATCAGGTTTCAGGGGTCAGGAGGGATGCCGAGAGAAGCAGAGAGGCAGAGAAGCAGGGGATCAGGGAGACAGAGAAACCGCGAGGGGGCAGCGGACAGGGAACTGAAAGAGGGCCAGGCAGCCGGGTGCCCCATCCTTGACCTTCGTTTGGTCAAGGGTGGGATCGAAGCTGTCGTGGTCCCCCACCCTTCGCAAGTGCGCGAAGGATGGGGCACCCAGAGATTCTGATTGAGTTGAATTGGAAGGATCCGTGTCCGCAGGCACATCCGGCCATGGTTCGTGGTCTCCCACCCTTGCGCAACAGCGCGCAAGGATCGGGCACCCCGCTCATGCACGGGAATTCTTTGCATGCGAGACGAAACGATTGGCGGTTGAAACGCACTATTCTGATGTGACTCTCTCCCCGCCCTTGCAAGTCTGGGCACCTCGATTCGATGGCGCTGTTCGCGGCGTTGGAGCATCGAGGCAGTGCACGCTGCAGGAGTCACAGAAAGGATAAATTCAAATGAGCTTCAATAATTTCCTGACTCCAGTGTGGCTCGCACCCGGTGGCACGCACTACTGGTGGTACACGTTCTACGACAACCGTGGAGCGCAATATGCCACGGCGGACGTGAAGACGCCCGGCGCGCAGATGATGGCGATTGAAGAAGGTGAGCAGATGGAGACCGACGGCCATATCACCTACTTCGTGACCATCAAAAACAATGGTCCTCAATGGTGCTGGTACAACCTGCACGGTGGAGGTCTGTCATGAAGATCAATGTCGTGGTCGAAGCCGGCAAAGTTGTCGGCGTAGC
>DATAVC010000008.1:0-9970 GCA_036267935.1 Occallatibacter sp.
AGCCCGAAAGTCGTTGGTTCTGCGTGAACTCCGTGGGTTCGGCCGATCGTCGGGGTGTGCTGGAACTCAATTGCCCGCTTGCGCAAAATGTCGCGAAGCCGGACAATCTGAGCACGAATCAAGCCAGAAGCCTCACCTAGAGCCAGGGCCTGCGCGGTGTCTACGACATCGGTGGAGGTTAGACCGTAATGCAGCCATCTCGCCTCGGGTCCAACTTTTTCGGCTACCGCTGTCGTAAATGCCAGTACATCGTGACGCAGTTCTGTTTCAAGCTCATGGATACGTTCCACGGTAAATCCGGCTCGTGCACGCAGCGCGGCCGCAGCTTCAGCGGGGACAATCCCCGCACGTGCGAGCGTTTCGGTCGCCGCAAGCTCCACGCGCAGCCAGTTTTCATACCGGTTGCGCTCGGACCAGACCGAGGCCATCTGCGGACGGGTGTAACGGGCAATCATTGGTTCTCCAATGGATGAGGGGGATGATATGGAAGCTAAGGCAATGGCAACAGCAACTCAGAGCTCCGCGGCTAGCATCGCAGCCACAAGAGTCCTTCAAAATCGGAACGGCCTTTCCAGTGTAGCCGTACCTGCACTTGCAGAATTAAATCGCAGATCGTTGCGCGATAGAATGGAGAACACTCTCATGGAAGAGAACGGCCACGGGAACGGCGCTACCGAGATTCCTCGCCTGAGGGAACTGGCAGAATTCCGCTTCCAATTGCGGCAGTTTCTCAGCTTCAGTGAGATTTCCTCGGAGCGCCATGGGATTCAGGCCCAGCAGTATCAGCTCCTGCAGGTCATCGCGGCAGCGCCTTCGGGTCAGCCGGCGTCGGTCAGCTACCTTGCCGATCGCATGGTGCTTCGCCACAACAGCACGGTAGAGCTTGTGGATCGCGCGGAACGCGCCGGTCTGGTGCGCCGTCATACCGACGAACGCGACCTTCGCCGCTCGATCATCAGGCTGACCCCAACCGGCGAGCAACTGCTGCGCATGCTGGTCGCTGAACACGTTCAGGAGCTCGAGCGGCTTGCGGAGCGCATCGTGCACTCGCTGCGAGCCGTCAGCCACGCAGACCAGACGCCGTTGCAGTCCGCAACCGAGGGCGCTGGCACTGTCTGAGCTATCCTTCGCTGACACCAAAAAGCTGCGCCATCTCGGCGTGGAGAAATCCACGCCCCGGCTTATAGGGCTGGACCCACTTGCCGTCGATGACGAACTGGGGGATGGCGCGCTTACCAGTGTGGCGGATGACCTCGTCTGCCGCTCCGGGCGTGCGCTCGATGTCGATCTCCTCAAACGGGATCGAGTGCTTGGTGAGAAACCGCTTGGCCTCGCGGCAGTCGCGGCACCAGTTGGCTGTGTAAAGAAGAAGGCCCATAGGTCTATTCTCTCCGATTCACCCGGCGCCGGCATAGCCCTGCACTACTGTTCGTGGTAGTTCCGGATCAATCCGCCGTCAATAAAGTACGTTGACCCAGTCACGTACGCCGCCTCGTCTGAAGCGAGCCACGCCACCAGCCCAGCCACCTCTTCTGAGGTTCCCATCCTTCCGAGTGGGATGTTTCTCAGCAGCGGATCCAGCTTGCTCTTGTCGTTCAGGAGCGACTCGTTAATAGGCGTAATGATCGCGCCCGGCGCCACGTTGTTGACGGTGATGCCCAGGGGTCCAAGCTCTACGGCCAGATCGCGCATCAGCATCCGCAGGCCACCCTTCGCCGCGCAGTAGCTCGGGAAGTGTGGGAACACCATGTCCTCATGAACCGAGGAGATGTTGATCACGCGGCCTGGCTTCTTCGCATCGCGCAGCTTGCGCACGAATGCCTGTGTGAGGAAGAACGCGCCCTTCAGGTTCGTGTCCAGCACCGCGTCATAATCGGCTTCGGTGACGTCCCAGAACTCCGCGCCCTTCTCGATGCCGGCGTTGTTCACCAGGATGTCGCAGCCGCCGAACTGCGACCATGCCTGCTCCATCAGGTGAGTCGTGTCGGCCACCCTGGTCACATCGGCCTGCACGATGATCGACTTCGCCTGCGCGTTGATGGCCTGGATTTTGGCCTGCGTCTCCTTCGCGCCTTCTTCGTGGCCGCGGTAGTCGATCACCACCGCCGCACCCTCACTCGCCAGGCGCACTGCGATTGCCTGGCCGATGCCGGAGGACGATCCCGTCACCACGGCCACTTTACCTTCGAAACGTTGGGGCATCGCTAGCTCGCCTTTTTGGACGAGCGCCGCGAGTGCGATCTGCTCGATCTTGCGGTGGATCTGCTCTTAGGCTTTGAACTCGAGGTGCTCTGGCTTCTCGCATGAGTCCCGCTCTTCGCCGAGCTCTTACCTTCCTTTTCGCGCAGGATATCCTTCGCGTTTTCGAGCGTATGCTTGCGCTCCGCCGGAAGATTCTTTCCGCCGCGATTCTCATAGAAACTGAGCATTCGCATTGCCTGTCCGGTTCCTTCCGGCGAGACGGACTTCTTGTCCAGCCCTTCGGCGATTTCCTTCGCAGATTTCTTGAACAGCCCTGGCGCAGGCTTGGTGGAATCTGTCTTCACCTTCGCCGACCACCGCCGTGATGGCGGCGTCGTGGAGCGCTTGCCGGATTTGGTTGGGTAGGTCTTCTTCGCCGTGGAGCGCGTCGAGGATCGCTTTGTAGAAGACTTTGCGTGAGCCGTGCGTGCGTTTCTAGTTGCCATGGTGTTGCCTCCATCACAGAGTGTGATGCCGATCAGACGGTGCCCGCGTTGGCTCGGCGACGCCGAAAGAAGTCGGTCAGCATTGCTCCGCACTCCTCCGCCAGCACACCTTCGACGACCTCAACGCGGTGGTTGAGCGCAGCGTGGTTCAGCACGCTCAGCACGCTGCCGCATGCCCCTGCCTTCGGATCGCGCGCCGCATACAGCAGCCGTCCGATCCGCGCATGCAGAATAGCGCCGGCGCACATCGCGCACGGTTCCAGTGTGCACACCAGTGTGCATCCGGTAAGTCTGTAGTTGCCCAGCTCGCGCCCCGCCTCGCGCATGGCGACAATCTCGCAGTGGGCTGTCGGGTCACTGTCGGCGATTACGCGATTCCATCCGCGCCCGAGAACCGTTACGCCATCCGGCGCCACGACGACCGCGCCCACCGGAACCTCGCCCGCAGCCTCGGCCGCGCGCGCCTGCTCGATCGCCAGCCGCATCAACGCAGCGTCACTCAATGGGGGAACGGAACTCACGTTGAATCTAGCTTACGACTGCGAGCCTACGACTGAGGTTGAAGGCGTTCATTATCCGGCCGCGACCACAACTGATTGAAATCCAGCTCGAACCGCCGCACGCTCGCCGCATCATGCGTCAGCACCAGGTCGTTATCCTGATGCTTCAGCGCGCTGGCCGAGAAGTTCGCACTGCCGGACCGCAGTGTCTGCCCGTCGACCGCGTAGGACTTCAGGTGCATCAGCACGCGCGAGTGCTTGATCCGCACCTCGACATTGGGCGTTGCTGCCAGGCGCGAAATTACAGCTTCGCTGCTCGGGTCCGGCAGATCCTGCTCCTCGAAGAGCCCATCGGCGTACTGGACGTCGCGTTTGCGCGCGCGAGGCTTGGGTGCGTCATCATGTTTCGCGGCGCGCTCCAACTCGTCGCTCGATTGCCCACGATCCAGGTACACCCGCACTCTGACACCGCGCCGCGCCGCGCTCTCAATCGCATCGCCCACCGCCTCGTCCGTGAAGCTGAAACCGCACAGGTCGATGCTCTTGTGCGCTGCCCGCAGTAACGCGAGGTCATAGTGCTCAAGGTTCTCCGTCGGGGAGTAATGCGTGTCCACCGCCGCGCCTGAACTGCTTTTGCCCGCCAGATCCGTCCGCAATCCCGGGCTCACCGGAACCTGGCAGCCGCACAAGCCAAGACACAACGCACTCAACGCCACCGAAAATCGAGAAAGCCCAGCCATCACTCGTCAGTCTAGCGATGGCCAAGCCTGTGCAAGGCCGGTAGGTCTCAAGATCGGCAACGGTCCTCCGTGCTATTTCACGCGGGCTCCTGCTGCGTCATGCAATGCAGCGCGCCCAATCCCCAGATGAGGTCCGTGCAGTGAATCCCCGCCACTACGCGGCCCGGAAAGCACTCCGCGAGTGTGTTCAATGCGATCCGGTCGTTCGGATCGTTGAACGTCGGCATCAGCACCAACTCATTCGCGATGTAGAAGTTCGCATAGCTTGCGGGCAGCCGCTGGCCCTCGAAGATGACGGGCGCAGGCATGGGCAGCGTCTTGATCTCAAACGGCTCGCCGCGCAGATTCCGAGCCGCATGCAGCCGTTCCAGATTCTCCGCGAGCGGCAGATGATTCTCGTCCGCCGTGTTCTCTTCCACGGCGGTGAGAATTGTGTTCTCGCCAACGAACCGCGAGATGTCGTCGACATGCCCGTGCGTGTCATCGCCCGCGCATCCGCGATTCAGCCAGATCACCTTCTCGATTCCGAGATACTTCGCGAATGCCTGCTCTAGCTGCTCGCGCGTCTGGTCTCGAGAACCGAGGCCCGGGTTACGCTGCTGCACCTCGCTCAACAGACACTCCTCGGTCGTCAGCAGAATGCCCGATCCATTGGTATCAATACTTCCGCCCTCGAGCACCAGCCGATGCTGGGTTCCATCCGCGAGCTTCACGTGTGGCTCAAAGCTCCGCATGCCGTACAGTTTTGCTACCTGCTCCGGAATCAAATCATCATTGTGCCAGTTGTCGTACTTAGCCCATGCGTTGAATTTCCAATTCGTGATCGCGGGGCCGCCCTCGACATTCTTCACAAAAATTGGCCCTGAATCCCGCAGCCACACGCGATCTGTCCGCCAAGCATGAAAGTGCAGCCGCGCAAGATTCGCTCCCTGCCGTCGCAGCATCCCGCTCGTGCGTTTTTCTGCCGCCGCATCGTTCACGAGGATGTGCACATCCTCGACGCTCGACAGCCAGCGCACAATCTCGCAGTACACCCATGGAATCGGCTGAAACTTGTTCGGCCAGTCCTCGGGATTATGCGGCCACGCAATCCATGTGGCGGCATGAGGAGCCCATTCGGCGGGCATGCGGTAACGTGCGTTTTCCAGTTGCGACATTCACCTCTATTGTCGCAGAGCATTCTCCCCCAAAAAGATGCGCCGCCTGCAATGGCGAGCGGCGCATCCGTAAAAATTTCCTTACTTCGCGATCGCGTGTGTATCGTCCGGCACGCGCGGGTTGTACTTCTTCGCCAGCTCCGGCGTCGAGATCACCTCGCCCGGTTTCGGGTTCTGCGCCTTCGCCACTTCCACGCCGATCACGTACGCCGGCCCGAACATGTTGCTGGTGAAGAACACCATCTTCTTGTCCGGAGAGAAGCGCACATTCGGCTCGAGGTGATAGTCGTGCCACGCCATGTTCACCATGTGCTCCGCGGTGAAATAGCCGGGCTGGAAGAAGTCCGGATCGTTCAGCGCGCCGGTGGTGTTGACAAGGTGTGGATGAAACAGCTCGATCCACTCGCCATCGGGAGCCTTCGCCACCTGGCCGGAATCGCCGCCGTCGCCGCAGAAGAGATCGAGGTCCTTCGTCAGGTTGAAGTGAATGGACCAGTCGTTGCGCTCCATGTGATACGCCGTTCGCCGGCCGTTGGCGAGGTCGTAGCCGGCAAGATAAAAATCCTGCCCCTTGATGGGCTGCCAGTCGTACCAGATGGTCTTGCCATCAAGGCCCCAGAACTCATGCCCGGCGATCTCCATCGCAATCCGCCGCTTGTGAATCAGCGTGTTGTGCGTGCCGTCCGTGTGGATCATCCAGATGCGGTCGACCTTCTGCCAGGGCCCTTCGTGGCAGTACATCAGCAGCGTCGGGTCGGTCGGCGAAAAAAGCAGGTGGTTGACCCAATCGGTCGAGTGCAGCAGCGGATGCAGTTTTCCCGTCTTCAGCTCGATCGTGTACAGCGTTAGCGGAATGCGCGCCGCGAGCCGCTGCTCCATCATCTGCCCCTTGTTCAGCGGCTGCACCAGCGGCCCCGCCTGCCCGTGCGGATTCACGCGATTCTGGCCGTAGTTCACGGCGTCAGGATTGTCGTTGATCGTGCCTGCGCCCAGCGTCTCATCGGCATTGATCGTCGCGACGTTCATCCCTTTCGGCAGATCGCACAGCCGGGTCACCTTCTTGGTGTAGACATCGGCCTTGTACAGCGTGATGACATGCGTCGCCGGGTCGGCCTGGCTGTAAAAGACCGAGTTCGTCACGCGCCCCGCGATGATCGCGTGAAGACCGCCAAACCGGAACTGCTGGTTGTCCTCACTTGCGGGACGCGGCGGATTCGGCACCACGAGCCACGTCTTCTTCGTCGCCAGATCCAGTGCGTGAATGCCGTCCGGCGCCGAGTAGATCATTGTCTTCAGGTCGGGCGTGTACGCATTCACGTTGAAGTAAAAGCCCGACGAGCCCGGCTCATCGGTCATCCGCCACACGCGGTGGCCCGTGTCCTTATCCACCCATGTTCTCGGCGGAACCTTGCCGGTCGCACTCGGTTTTAGCGCTTCCTGCTGCGCGAGGCTACCAGCGGAAAGTGCGAAGAGGGCGGTGAAGGCGATAACAAATCGGCGAATCGGAATATTCACGTTCAGTACGCTCCGGCAGGCTCATTCCCCGGAAAATTTTCCGCGCCCTTCACAACGGCGCAGACGAAACTTTACCGGGCGTTCGCTTTATACATGGTACGAACGTCATTTGGAAATAGTTTCGTATTGGAAACCACCGAAATTCTCGAGCCATGGAACGGTCAATGTTGCCGCAGACAAGCCGAAGTGGCGGCGGCAGACGGGATGCGCAGTGAGACAATCGGCGGATGGGCCCGCGCCGTTTGCTATGCGTTTTGCTGCTTCTCCACTCCTTCGCGATGGCGGCGCAGAGTGCGGCATCGACGGAGCTGGATTCGGATAAGGACGGCCTCGGCGACGGCCTCGAGCAATCGCTCCTGACACAGTTTTCGCCACGGTTCTACATCGGCCAGCAGGATTGCGCCGGGCTTCCCGCGGCGTTCCAGCCGGGCCTGCTCCAACCCACTCCTCAGGCAGAGGATGGGACGGTATACGGTCAGGTGTTTCCGGTGAAGGTTGCCGGAGCGACCAGGCCGATGGCAGAGATTCACTTCTACGACCTGTGGGGTCGCGACTGCGGCGCGCATGGCCACGTATTCGATGCCGAGCATGTGGCCGTGCTTGTGGAGGCCTCTGGTCCTGATCTGAGCACTGCAAAATGGAAGGCTGTCTACTGGTACGCCGCGGCGCATGAGAACACCGTCTGCGACGTCAGCCAGCTCGCCAGAGCTTCCGATTTGGCAGCCGAGCAGGAAGGTGCCAAGGTGTGGATCTCGCCCGGCAAGCATGCGGCGTATCTCGCGAAGTCGCTTTGCAATCATGGCTGCGGTGCCGATCTGTGCGAGGCCATGAAGCCGATGCATACGAGCCGGATCATCAACCTTGGCGAGCCCGGACATCCAATGAACGGATCGGACTTCGTTGCATCGACGGCATGGCCGCTCGAGCAGAAGATGAGTCACACGAACTTTCCTCCGGAGCCGATTGCAAGATTGAATGCGTTGCCGCCGGGAGATATTGGATGGTTCAACGTGGGACGGCATCCGGCTCAGGGTGTTATTGCGGTCAGCTACACAACAGGAGAGGCAATCGCCGGCAGCGGACAGAACACGGATGCGGCGTTGGCGTTGGCTTCGGACAAAACGGGGAACGCGCTCCAGAAGAGTTATCGGAATACCAGGCACGCGTTGGGAACGACGGTGCGGGACGTCGATAAAGCTCTGGGTGGAGACCCCTCGAAGCCGCCGCAGTAGTTAGTCCAGAAACCGGCTGGTAATTCCGCCGTACGCATCGATCCTGCGGTCGCGCAGGAACGGCCAGTGCTGCCGCGTCACCTCGACCTCCTTCGGGTCGAGCTCCGCGTACAGAATCTCTTCCTTGTCATGCGACGCCTTCGCGAGAATCCGTCCAAATGGATCCGCGATGAATGAGCCGCCCCAGAACTCCAGCCCTGCGCCCTCCGGCCCTTTCAGCAGAGTTCCATCCGGTAGCTGCACATCGCCGTGCTCATGTCCCACGCGGTTCACCGAGCAGACGAACACGCCATTCGCAATGGCATGCGCACGCTGAATCGTCTGCCACGCGTCGTATTGGCGCTCGCCGAACTCCGCCTTCTCACTTGGGTGCCATCCAATCGCGGTAGGGAAGAACAGCGTTTCCGCGCCCTTCAGAGCGGTCACGCGTGCGCCCTCCGGGTACCACTGATCCCAGCACACGAGCGTACCGATCGGCCCCGCCGAGGTCCTCTGCGCCTGAAAGCCAAGATCGCCCGGCGTGAAATAAAACTTCTCGTAGTACAGCGGATCATCCGGGATATGCATCTTGCGATACACCGAGACGATGTTATCTTTCGCCGCGTCGCCCGCATAATCCAGCACTGCCGCCGTGTTGTGATATAGACCTGGCGCACGCCGCTCGAACAGGCTCGCAATGACGACAAGCTTGTGCTCGCGCACCACCTCGCTCAGCGCCTTCGTGGAAGGCCCTGGGATCGGCTCCGCGATATCGAACAGCGCGTGGTCTTCGCGCTGGCAGAAGTATTGAGCTCGAAATAATTCCGGAAGACACACCAGCCGGGCGCCATTTTTCGCAGCCTCGCGCACGCGCGCCGCCGCTTTCGCGAGGTTCGCCTCGGTCGAGGCCTCGCACGACATCTGAATCAACGCAACGCGAGTCGAACTCTTCGCCATCGCCAGCTCCTCAATCCAGAGCAACTTTGCCTGAATTCTTTTCTCATGCAAAAGGCGCTGGCTTGAAACCAGCGCCTTCTCATTCCTTGTGCGCTGAACTCTACTTGTCGTCGAAGATCAGAATTGCGGCAGCGATCGTCGTCGTCCAGCGCCCGTTCTTGTCGCCGACCGCGGACTGCGTCACGTTGGCCGTGCGCACAATCTTGTCCGACATACGGTAGATCTCCTTCTTCTCATCCCAGCTCTTATCGGGGTCGAAGTCGACATCTAGTGTCGTCGCCAGCATCTCGGCCGCGAGTTCCTCGGCGTAATCGCCGGCCTGATCTTCGGTCTCGCCGAAGCTGTGATGCTCGCTCAGGTAGCCGTACGTGTTCTTGTCCGTCGGGATCGCCACGCCAATCGAGCTCACCACAAGGCGGTGCGGCTCGCGCGTCGAGTTCTCCGCAACCACGGCGAACACCACCTCGCCGGGGTTCAGATACTTCAGCCCTTCCTTGCGGGTCACCAGCTTGCATTGCGGCGGAAAGATCGACGAGACGCGTACAAGATTTTGCGCCGCGATGCCCGCATCGCGAAGCGCCAATTCGAAGGAGGTGAGTCGCTCCTTGTGTTTACCCACGCCCTTCGTAAAAAAGAGGCGTGTGGGGACCATATTCTTTCCCAATGAAATTTCCTCCAGAGTGTGTCCGCTTGCCAGAGTCGGCCGCCCGGCGAGATAGCGAACAGCGAGTTCGCCCCAAGGAAAATTATCACACGCTTAGCCGCAAAACGAATTTTTCGCCCCCATGAATTTCGTGTCGAATTCCATGTCGCCGTGCTCACCCACTGCTCTTCAGTCGCGGCAACCGTCTCACTGGAATCCATCGTGGTACTTGACGTTCGTTTCTGCTAATTTTTACTTGTGGCCACAATAGGCGTCTCCACGCCCCCACAGCCACAGCGAACACCCCACAAAATCTTCAGGCAGCCAGGACTGCCGCAAGGAGTGCTATGTCGAGCGAATACCGCAACTTTCTCGAGCTGTCGTATGAAGAGCTGGAGGAGATGAACCTGAAGGCCAAAGATCAGCGCCGCAAGCGGGTCGCCATCGACAAGCTGCAGGAAGAGCGTTTGAAGTGGCTTACCGACACCAAGGGTGTCAAAGCCGTGACCGTGCTCTTCTCCGATCTCGAGGGCCGGTTGCACATGCTCGACTACGACAAG
>DATAVC010000009.1:0-138273 GCA_036267935.1 Occallatibacter sp.
TGGATCGATGCCATCCTCGATCCCGCCAAAACCCGCGACGTACTGATCACCGCACTCGAAACCTGCGCCCTCAACCCCGATGTCCCGCGCTTCAACCCCGGAGTCTTGCAGACATGAACCTCGATACCAACGAGCCTGCGCTTGCATCGTACGAAATCCCGATCCGCACGACCCTGGGTGCCCCATCCTTGCGCAGCAAGGGCGGGAAAGCGACGAACCTTTCCCACCGCACTTGTCATCCTGAGAACCCGCGCGTTGGGGGCTTCGTGAACAACACAAGTTGTTCATGGGGTAAGCGGGGCGAAGGATCTGCTGTTCAGGCAGTATCGATCGATGCCGACAGGTCGTAAACACTTGCATCCAACTTGAACAGGAGCCTCTATGGCCGAACCCTCCGACAACCTCTACCCCTTCGTCCTCACCGAAGAGCAGGAACACCTCCGCCGCGAAATCCGCGCCTTTGCCGCGCGCGAAATCGCACCCTACATCATGGAGTGGGATGAAAAGAGTGAGTTCCCCCTCACTTCCATCAAGAAGCTCGGCGCCATGGGCCTCCTCGGCGTCATCTTTCCACCCGAGTACGGCGGCGCAGGCCTCGGCTATGTCGATTACGTGCTCGCCATCGAAGAACTCTCCGCCGTCGACGGCTCCATTGGAATCACGGTGGCCGCGCACAACTCGCTCGGGTCCAACCACATCTTCCTCTGCGGCTCCGAAGCGCAAAAACAGAAATACGTTCCCAAACTTGCCACCGGCGAATGGCTCGCCGCATGGGCGCTCACCGAGCCCGGCTCCGGCTCCGATGCCAGCAACGCCCGCACCAACGCCGTTAAAAAAGGCGACCGCTACATCCTCAACGGCAACAAAACTTTCATCACCAATGGCCACTACGCCGACGTCGCTGTCGTCATCGCGGTCACTGACAAGACCAAGGGCACGCACGGCCTCTCCGCCTTCCTCGTCGAGAAGGGAACCAAGGGCTTTCGCCCCGGCAAAAAAGAAAACAAACTCGGCCTGCGCGCCAGCGACACCAGCGAACTCATCTTCGAAGACTGTGAAATCCCTGCCGAGAATTTGATCGGTGCGGAAGGCGAAGGCTTTGTCGACGCCATGCGCGTGCTCGACGGCGGCCGCATCTCCATCGCAGCTTTGTCTCTGGGCATCGGCCGCGGCGCACTCGACGCCGCTCTCAAATACGTCAAAGAGCGTCGCCAGTTTGGCAAAGCCATTGCAGAATTTCAAGGCATCCAGTGGAAACTTGCCGACATGTCCACCGAGCTCGATGCTGCGCGCCTGCTCACCCAGCGCGCCGCCGTGCTGAAAGATGCAGGCCGCAAAGTCACCCGCGAATCGTCGATGGCCAAGCTCTTCGCCAGCGAAGTCGCCGTCCGCATCTGCGACGAGGCGGTACAACTTTTCGGAGGCTACGGCTTCATCAAAGACTATCCCGCCGAAAAGTATTACCGCGACGTCAAGCTCTGCACCATCGGCGAAGGCACCAGCGAAATTCAGCGTATGGTCATTGCCCGCGAAATCCTCAGAGTCCACCCCTCCCGCGGCTAGCTGGCCGCTAGGGGCGGACGCGCCTTCAGCGCCAAGACACCTGCCCGTCATCCTGAGCGAGCGGAGCGAGTCGAAGGACCTGCGGTTGCTCTTTTCGAAGTTTCAATCCGCACGTACTAAGGGTGGGAAAGCAACGAACGAACGCAGGCCGACGGAGGGAGCCGAGGCCTTGAGGCCTCGGAAAGAGTCGGCAACAGAAGGGGGCCTTCAGGCCCGGATTCATGTTTCAATCCCCACAACCTTGGGTGCCCCATGTCTCGATTCTGAGACGTGGGAAAGCAACGATCCTCAGGTCTTCGTCTTCTCTCCTGAGCATCCCCACAACCCTGGGTGCCCCATCCTTGCGCGGCAAGGGTGGGAAAGCAACGAACCCATCCACCCCGCATTTCGCGATGCCTCAAGCCGGACGACCATGGTGGCCGCCCGGTCCTTGTTCCCCTAGTCCCTCGTTCCCTTGTACCCTGATCTTGATGCCTGACACGGTCAAAATCATCGAATGTCCCCGCGACGCCTGGCAGGGCCTGCACACGCAAATTCCTCCTGCCGACAAAGCGGATTACCTGCGCAAGCTCATCGCCGCCGGCTTTACAGCCATCGACGCCGTCAGCTTCGTCTCCCCTGCGGCGGTGCCGCAGATGGCCGACTCCGAACAGGTCCTCGAGATCCTCGCGCCTCCCGCACACGTCGAGATCATCGGCATCGTCGTCAACAAGAAAGGCGCAGAGCGCGCCATCGCTACCCACGCCGTCCAGACCCTCGGCTTTCCTTACTCCATCTCTGCTGAATTCCTGCAGCGTAACCAGCACCAGACGCTCGAGGAATCGCTCGACGCCTTTGAGTCCATCGTTTCGTCCGCCGAGAGTGCCGGCCTCGACACCGTCGCCTACATCTCCATGGCCTTCGGCAACCCCTACGGCGAAGCCTGGAACGCCGACGAGGTGATTACCGCCTGCGAACTGCTGATCGACGCCGGCGCGCGTGCCATCTCGCTCGCTGATACGGTGGGTCTCGCTTCGCCCGCGCAAATTGCGGACACCGTCGGCGCAGTGCTCCGCGCGCATCGCGGCTTCGAGATTGGTGTGCATCTTCACGCGCGACCCGACGACGCTGCCGCCCGCATTCGCGCCGCCTACGATGCAGGATGCCGTCGCTTCGACGCGGCCATCGGTGGACTCGGCGGGTGTCCCTTCGCCCAGGACACGCTGGTCGGCAACATTCCTACCGAAGTCCTGCTCGCAACTCTGCGCGCTGCCGGCGCGAAGGTCCCGTCCATAGCTCTCGACCCGCTCCTCGCCGCCAACGCCGAAATCGCCGCACGCTTCTCCGCGCCCGTGCAATAAGCCATCTTTTGAACCGTCATCCCGAGCGAGCGGAGCGAGTCGAAGGATCCGCGGCCGCTTCTTACGCGATTGCAACTCGCACAACCCTGGGTGCCCCATCCTTGCGCAGCAAGGGTGGGACAGCAACGAAGCCCGATCCTTCGTCGCCTTCCCCTGAGACTCCCGCACGACCCTGGTGCCCCATGCCCAGCACGGGTGTCAATGCCTTTTGCGCATTAATTCTCCTGCTTCACGCATAATCGAAATCGGAAGCAAATGTGACTCGAGAGAGAGCAGACCCCCCCTCCCCCCCTCCCCTGTCGATTTTGTCGTAAAGATTTGCGTAGAATTACTGCCGCTTGTGATTTGTCTCGTAAGAGCGGCCCCTTGCAAGGGCGCCTGCGAAAATAGAAGAGTCATGCTCTCCCTGCAAAATGCCGGCAAGCGCTTCGGTCCGCGCGTCCTCTTTCTTGAGGCCGACTGGCTCATCCGCAGCACCGAGAAAACCGCCCTCGTGGGCGCCAACGGCACCGGCAAGTCCACCTTGATGAAAGTGCTCGCCGGCATCGAGTCGCTCGACTATGGCACGATGCAGCTGACCCGCGGCATGAGCATCGGCTACCTTCCGCAAGAAGGTCTGCGCCTCGCTGGCCGCACCATTTTTGAAGAGTGCCTCACCGTCTTCGACGATCTACGCTCCATGGAAACCGAGATGGAGAAGACCGCCGCGCAACTCGCCGAACTCGATCACGCCAGCCCCGAATACAACGCCGCTGCCGAACGCTTCTCCACGCTGCAAGAGCGCTTTCACGTCATGGACGGCTACGCTCTCGACGCGCAGGTGGGCGCCGTTCTGACCGGACTGGGCTTCACCAAAGAAGACTGGTCGCGCCAGACCGATGAGTTCAGCGGCGGCTGGCAGATGCGCATCGCACTTGCCAAGCTGCTGCTCGCCAAACCGAACCTGCTGCTGCTCGACGAGCCCACGAACCATCTCGACCTGGAGACACGCAACTGGCTCGAGGGCTATCTTAAGAGCTACCCGTTCGGCTACATCCTCATCTCACACGATCGCTACTTCCTCGATGTCACCGTCGATCGCACCGTCGAGATCTGGAACAAGCGACTCACTATCTATCACGGCAACTACACCAAATATCTTTCGCAAAAAGAAGAGCGCCGCGCACAACTGGTCTCCGCCTATAAAAATCAGCGCGATCAGATCGAGCACCTTGAAGCCTTCATCAATCGGTTTCGCGCGCAGGCCACCAAGGCCAAACAGGTCCAGTCGCGCATCAAGGAGCTGGAGAAGATCGAGCGCATCGAGATCCCTGAAGAAGAGCCGATCATCCACTTCAAATTCCCGCAGCCCCAGCCATCGGGCCGCATCGTTGTCGAAGCCGAAGGACTCGGCAAGAGCTATGGCGCCAAGCGCGTCTTCGCCAACGGCCGCTTCTCCGTCGAGCGCGGCGATCGCGTGGCCTTGGTCGGCGTCAACGGCGCAGGCAAGTCGACATTGATCAAGCTGCTCACCGGCGTCGAGTCGGCCTCGGAAGGTACGGTCAAACTGGGCCACAACGTTGTCAGCGAATACTTCGCGCAGGATCAATACAAGGTCCTCGACCCTGATGCGCGCATGCTCGACGACATCAGCCGTGCCGCGGTAAAAGTTCCCGAGTCGGCGCTGCGCTCGCTGCTCGGCTGTTTTCTCTTTTCAGGCGAGGATGTCTTCAAGAAGCTCGGCGTGCTTTCGGGCGGCGAACGCAATCGCTTCGCGCTGGCGCGCATTCTTGTCTCGCCTTCGAACTTCCTTCTGCTCGATGAGCCGACGAACCATCTCGACATGCGCGCCAAGGATGTCCTTCTCGATGCGCTCGATGCGTTCAACGGAACAGTGATTTTTGTTTCGCACGATCGCTATTTCATCGACCGGCTCAGCACCCGCGTTCTTGAAGTGGAGAACGGCACGATCACGATGTACGAGGGCACCTATGAGGACTACGCGCGCAAGAAAGAACAGCTCGCGGCTGCCGCAGCCAACCCCGAACCCGCGACGAAGCCCGTGCCTGCAGCCAAGCCGGCGCCTCCTCTGATCGGAACCACGATCGTCATCGAAGGTGGTCCAATCGAAAACGGTGCGGACGAGTCCGACGGCCGCTCCACGTCGAATGGCAATCGCAGTCGCCGCCTGAATCCTATCAAGCAGAAACAGATGGAGGAGCGGTGCGCCTTTCTCGAGGAAGAGATTCCGCGTGTCGAAGCGTCGATTGTGCACACCGAGCAGCAGCTGGGCACCTTCGTGTCGGCTGCAGAGACGCAACGCCTCAGCGACCTGGCAGCGGAACTGCGCACGCAACTCGCGGCACTCACTTCAGAGTGGGAAGAGCTGACTCTCCAACTCGAAGGGGCCTAGGCGGTCAGGGCCGGACTGTTTCGGTGTCGCGCGGCCTCGCGTTCGACTTCCACGCAGTGTTCCACGGTCTCTGAAATTGTTCCACGTGGAACAATTCGCCCTACGGACGCCTTACTTTGGAGCGGCCAGACTCTTCTTCCCTTGCGAAGAATTGTGCAGATCAATGGCGACCGATACGATCGCTTGGACTGCGACGTCGCCGCGCGATCAGCGCTTGGTTGCAGAAATCATGCAGTAGTTCATAGGCCCAAGTGGCGCACTGACCAGGGGCAACAGAACCGGCGCGAGAATATTGTTCCAGCGTGCACGCGTCATCGGTTGCTTGCCGAAGACCACATCGGTGAGCAGAAACTTCAGAATGACCCACGGGACGTGCGCCACGGAAGGCGCAACGCGCAGCTGCAAACGTTCAACCGCAATGTTTCCAAAACCAAGTTGCCGTATGCGCGCGATGAAGGGCCGAAGCTGCGCCAGTTCTTCGATCACCCAGCACTGGCATAGCTTGCGGTAGATCGTGCGTTGCAGTCCGATAGCGAAGCGATCATTAACAAGAAAACCATCTGCCACCACGATGCGTCCACCGCGCCGCAGCAGGCGATGAGCTTCCGTCAGCAGTACAGTTTTGTCGGCGCCGTGTGCGTGGCAGCTGCTCTCAAGCGCATAAACGCCATCGTAGCTGTTCGAGGGCAACGCGGTGCCTTCGTAGTCGCCTTGCAGGATGTGCACCTGTTCGCCGTAACCCGCCGCTTGATTGAGGGCTTGCGCTTTCTCCACTTGCCACGGGACGCGCGTGAGGCCGTCGAGATGTGCCTCGGGTAGACGCTGCGCGAAGCTACGCAGCGTGGCGCCCAGACCGCAGCCAAGGTCAAGCAGATGCGGGGCGGCAAGGTTGTCCATCTGCAGCCGCGCGAGTACCTGCGCATTCATCTGTTCGAGCATGGCTTCGCGACGCAGGGGATTTGCGCCGGCGCGATAGTATCCAAAGTGCATGTTGAACTCGCGGCTCCACGCCGCATAGTCGGGGCCGGCTTCGCTGTAGTACTGTTCCAGCCCGACGCGCGGGGCTGTGTTATGTCGCGCCAGGTCTCCAACTGCAGGAAGGCTGTCGGTGATCATTTCGCCTCCTTCGCTTTGCGGCTGCGGGGCAGCCATTTCGTGACGCCTACGCCCAGGCTCATCAATCCGTGCAGCGTAGCCGGGGGCAGCTTGGCCACTTGCATGTACCAGGCATGCATTTCATTGAGGAAGTTGTGCATTGCCGCAATGCGGCTCGTCAGTGCCGGAGGGAGTTTTTCTGCGCGGGATTCGGCGACGAGGCGGCCCAGTACGGCGAGGGTGGGCTCAATTTCACGCTCGACGCGTTGCTGCACGACGGTGAGAAAGAGCTGCCACACATCGTGCGAGGTTGAGAAGAAGTCGCGGCGGTCGCCCATTTGATGCGTAGCCTGCACAAGCTCCCAGCCCTGTAGCTCACGCAAGCTGGTGCTGACGTTGGAGCGGGCGACGGACAACGTTTCGGCGATGTCTTCTGCGGTGAGCGGTTCGGCCGCAAGGTAGAGCAGGGCATGCACCTGGGCCACGGTGCGGTTCACGCCCCACCGGCTGCCCATCTCGCCCCAGTGCAGGATGAATTCGCGCGCCGTCTTCGAAAGCGTCATATTCTCCCCCTACTGAAGTTTCAGTATAAACAGAAAATTCAGAAAAATAAAGAAAACCTTGCACCAGGTTTCCGAGGAGGTTGGTTTGCGGGACGCGGTCTGGCGGGCTTCAAGAGTGAGAAAGGAAGAATGAGTCGATGCACTTCATCTGGGACAACTTCAGTCAGGCATGCGTCCGGCGCTCGATTGTCACCACGGTGATATCGTCCGATTGCCCGAACTGGACTGCGGTTTCGACGATCTTCGCGGCGGATTCTCTCGACATTGCCTGGGTCCGATCGAACCCGAACAATTCGCCGCTCGCCTTCTGCGCTTCGACAACGCCATCGGAGACGAACGTCAAGCGGCTGCCTGGTTGCAGTGTCAATTGCACGGCTTCGTAGGCCCCGCCGCCGCCGATGCCCAGAGGCAGCGCGCCTGGGAGTTCGATCTCCTTGCCATCGAGGTAGGGCGACAGGTGCCCTGCGTTGGCAAGGGTGACCCGACCCTCGTTGGTGATCAAAGCTGCCAGCGCTGTGGCAAATCCATCCGGCGTGCGGCCGGCGATCGCGCGGTGCAATTTGAGCAGCAGCACAATGGGATCGTGAGTATCTTCGGCCGTGGCGCGAATGGATCCGATCAGCATCGACACCAGCATCGCGGCCGGGAGGCCCTTGCCCGCAACGTCGCCGATGACAAAGAGCAGGCCGCCCTCTTCCACCGGCAGGATTTGAAAGAAGTCGCCTCCCACGTCGCGCGCAGGCTTGTAGGCGGAGTCCACGACATACCCGGCAAACGACTGGTGTGGGTCAGGCAGGATGACCTGCTGCACCTGGCGGGCCGCGGCCATTTCATTTTCGAGCAGCACTTTTTCGGTGCGGGTCTTCACATACCGACGTGCTTCGTTCACTGAGACATAAAAAAAGCCTGTATAGCCGAGGCTGACGACCACCATGGTCGCGATGCTGTCGATGGTCAAGCGAAGGCGCATGCGCCCCAGCTCCGCATCGCCTACGGGGACCGGAGCGGGTATATCCGGGAGCCAGTTTGCCACCAGGCCCATAACGATGAACTGGACCGCAAACACGGGCAAGAATGCCTTCCACCAGCTTTTTCGCAGGGTGATGCCGCTGATGGCGTAGGCAACAGCGAATAACCCGGAAAGGAGGATTCCGAGAGCGAAGTGGATCCATTGCTGCCGCCCCATCGAAATGATGTCGTTGGCGAATCCGATCGTCGTGAAGAGAAAGAAAACCGAGAGCAGAAGAACGACGATTAATTTGCGCGGGGTTTCTCGCCAGAGATCAAAGCTCGGTTTTGGGCTCGGTTTGGTTTCCGGTTGTCGCTCGGATGGCGAGATCATAAGCACGCAGCAGGAGCCTTTCCAGCTCCATCAAGAATGGGGATCGCACTTCGAAGAGGGTTTTGACGAACAACTCTCTGGTTGGGGAACTTTACCACGTTTGCCCTTCGTCTTCTGAGATGTCATTCTCAGAAAGCGGGGCAAAGGCAACACGTTGACCCCAAGTTGGTGAACGATGCTGTTTGTGAGCCTCACACGCTTGAGAATCCGGTCGCTTCGGTTCGTGCCGCCCTTTCTTTTATATGCGTTTCGTTCGACGAGCCAGGTCAAGAAGGCGCAGGGGTTTCAGACCGGGTCCGTTTTGAACGACCGCGACTGGACGTTCTGGACGATGACGGCATGGGACACGCAGGCGAGCATGCGGCTCTTCATGAATTCGGGCGCGCACAAGCAGGCCATGCCACGTTTGCTTGCGTGGTGCGATGAGGCTTCGGTCGCGCATTGGGAGCAGGAGGAGAACGTTTTGCCGTCGTGGCCAGAGGCTGCGCAACGTATGCGCACAGAAGGCCGTGCTTCGAAGGTGCGCTACCCAAGCGCTCGCCATGCTGCCTTGGATTTTCCGGAGCCTCGAGCATCTTCGGCCGTGCCGGTCCGGCGGGGCTAGTGCGGCGCGACGCGCAGGCGTTCGGAGGCGTGGTTGTCGTTCCAGCCGATCACGCGGCCTGCATCAAGAAAGACTTCAGAGCTGCCATAGACAAGCTTGTTCTCAGCCAGCGTTGTGGGCGTGCCCTGCACAGCGATGACATCGTTTTTCGATGACCCGACGGCAAAAGTTGTGATGCGGGGATCGGGATGGCCGCTCGGCCACAGTTTGACGTGCAGGGGAATGAGCGTGGGATCGACTGTCCAGCCGTTGACTACTCCATGTGCGAAGAAGAAGACGGCGTTGCGATAGCGCAGTGTGCTGCTGGTGGCGGACGCGGGCGGTCCCATCACGCTGATGACTTCGTCCCGGGTAAGGCCGACGGTGACATAGGGCATGGGCACGTGGGGCACCGGCACATGGATCGGAGCCTGATCGGCCGTTGACGCGGACGCGGCGGGAGGTACCTCGACGGGAGCTGTTGGAGCGGGTTCGGGAAGGTGGAGAGTCCGCGCGATGCTCTGTTTGGCTGCCGTCACGTTGGTGCGCAACGCAAACAGCACTTGGGCACGGTACTGCGCGTAAAAGCCCGAAGTGGCGGGATTGGAGGACAGCCAGCCGTCGAGGCCGACCATCATCAGCACCGGCACGGCCAATCCGACGAGAAGAATGACGCAGCGCAGCAGCATGCTGGTGACGAGCGATGGATCGAGGAAGGAGCGACGCGCAGAGCCCTTGGTCTGCAGCGAGGTTGCGGGGGCTTCGGGCTTCTTTGCGGCGCGTTTGCGGGTCCTGGGCGGGGCGACCGAGCTTAGATAGGTGTAGGCGGCGTTGATCGAGCGGAGTTTCTCGTCGGCTGCGTCTCTGAGTTTTTGATCGTTCTGGAAGCGGTCGGGGTGCCAGACCTTGACCAGGACGCGATAGGTGCTTTCGATCTCCTTCTGGCTTGCCTTGGCGTCGAGGCCCAGGATGTGCAGGGCACCGCAACGCTCACACGAAGCGCCTTCGGTGTCGACCGCGTTTCCGCATAAGCAGGTGTACATGGGGAGCGTCGCATCGATTATAGAGCGGTGCCGCCTGGCGACCGTGCGATCAAGGTTGCGATTAGTCGCGCGCGTTCGCTTACACTGGCAGGGCGAACATCCTTCCCTGGAGCGCCCATGCTGAAGTTGTCTTCTCTCTTTGCCCTGACACTTGTCCTTGTTCCCCCTGCCTTGATGGAGGCGCAGCAAGCGCCTCGCGCGGGTGCTCGCGTGGACTTTGAAGCTGTCGGCGCGCCGCTCAAAGCTGATCCTGCGGACGCGAAGATTGCGGCGGCGTTACGGCAGATCTCCGCAGACCGCATCCAGGCCAATATCACGCGGCTGGTGGAGTTTTCGAACCGGTCGACGATCGGGTCGACGGAGACGGACTTGAAGCCAGGAACCGGCGTGCTGGCGGCTGGCGACTGGATCAAGGCACAGTTCGAGAGCTACAGCAAGGAGTGCGGTGGATGCCTCGAGGTGTCGTTCGACGAGTCGCTCGAGCAGGCGGGGCAGGGCTTTAACGGTGGCGCGCCGCGCATTGTGAAGCCGACGCCGCTGCGCAACGTGGTGGCGGTGATGAAAGGGTCCGATCCGACCGCAGCCAAGCGGATGTACCTGGTGACGGGGCACTATGACACGCGCGAGACGGACGTCATGGACACCCACGACCCGGCGCCGGGGGCCAACGATGACGCCAGCGGTACGGCCGTTTCTTTGGAGGCGGCGCGGGTGTTGAGCAAGCTCAAGTTTCCCGCGACGATCGTCTTTGTGACGGTTGCCGGAGAAGAGCAGGGGCTGAACGGTTCACGTCACCTGGCGCAGCGTGCACGCAAAGAGGGCTGGGAACTGGAGGGTGTGCTGAACAATGACATCGTCGGCGGCGATACGACACCGGGTGATTCCTTGCAATCGAAGCGACGCGTTCGCGTGTTCTCTGAGGGGATTCCAGCGTCGGCGACACCGGAGCAGATTCGACAGATCGTGAATATCGGTGCGGAGAACGAGACGCCTTCGCGTCAGCTTGCGCGCGCCATTCTGGCTGTCGGGCGGACTTACAGGGATGCGGACCTTGCGCCGGTGATGGAACTGCGCCTCGATCGCTTTCTGCGCGGAGGCGATCATCGGTCGTTCAGCGAGGAGGGATTCGCGGCGGTGCGCTTCACGGAGTGGCGCGAGAACTACGACCACCAGCATCAGCACGTGCGCGTCGAGAATGGCAAGGACTACGGCGACTTGCTGAAGTTCGATGACTTTCACTACATTGCACGGGTGGCGCGGTTGAATATCGCTACGCTGGCCACGCTGGCGAGCTCGCCGGGTGTTCCGCAGCATGTGCGGGTGCTGACGTCGAACCTAGACAACGACACCATTCTCAAGTGGGATCCCCCGGCAAGTCCTACGCCGACCGTCCAATACCAGATCGTATGGCGCGAGACGGCGGTGAATGACTGGCAGTATGGGGTCGACGCCGCCAAGTTTCCCGGATCCGAAGCGAACAGCGTGCGTCTGCCGGTCTCGAAGGACAACGTGTTCTTCGGGGTGCGGGCCTGTACGGCATCGGGTATCTGCAGCCCGGCTGCGGCGCCGGTTCCCAGCCGCGAGTAAGGCAGGCGGGTCCAATCCGAGCCCACCAGAAAAATTCTGTGAAAAATGATGGAACGGATGGGCGGTGTCATCCGTTGATGACAGTGTGGCCCACGATCTTCGTTTTGCGCTCCGCATGATTCTTGCCCACCGGTGGTTTTCTGCTGCTGTGGTGGTGACGCTCGCCTTGGGAATTGGACTGAACACCATGGTGTTCACCCTGGTGAACGCGGTGTTGTTCAAGCCGGTCGACGTAGCGGACGGCGCGCGATTGGTTACGTTGAACGACCGCAACCTGGCGCACGGCAGGGAATCGATGCGGATGTCTCTGCCCGATTTGCGCGATTTCCGTGCCCAGGTCAAGGGTCTGGAACGGCTCGAAGCGGCCTCGGATGAGGAAGGCGTGCTGAGCGAGCGCGGCAATCCACCGCAAGCGTTCCACCTGGAGCGGACAACGGCGGGCATCTTCGACATGCTGCAGGTGAGGCCGGTGCTGGGGCGGGGATTCCTGCCCAGCGATGACCAACCCGGAGCGGCGCCGGTTGTCTTGCTGGGCTACGGCGTGTGGAAAGACCGATACAGCAGTTCGAAGGACGTGATCGGACGGTCTGTCCATGTGAACGAGAAGCCGGCCACGATCATCGGCGTGATGCCCAAGGAGTTCAAGTTCCCGGTTGGCACCGATCTATGGATGCCGCTTTTGCCGACCGCTGAATTGGAGAAGCGCGACAACCGGCCGCTGCAGGTGTTCGGCATGCTGCGGCCCGGCATCGGTGTCGCGCAGGCCAATGTGGAGATCGGCGCGATCGCGCAGAGACTGGCCGTGCAATATCCCACGACCGACAAGGACGTGAGTGCGGTGGTTGAAACCTTCAACCAGCACTACAACGGCGGCAATATTCGTATCGTGTTCTTGCTGATGCTGGCGGCAGTCGGATTCGTACTGCTGATCGCCTGCGCCAATGTGGCCAACATGATGCTGAGCCGCGCTGTGGGCCGGCAGCGCGAGATGTCGATTCGTACGGCACTGGGTGCTTCACGGTGGCGCGTGGTGCGGCAATTGCTGATCGAGAGCGTGCTGTTGAGCCTGCTGGGCGGCGTGCTGGGGTTGAGCCTGGCCGCTGCGGGTGTGCACTGGTTCGACTTGAATACAGAGCGCGTGAGGCCGTACTGGATTCTCTTCACGATGAACTTCCAGGTGTTCGGCTACTTCGCAGGTCTTTGCATCGTGAGCGGCCTGGTTTTCGGTATTGTGCCGGCCATGCGTTCGTCGCAAACGAACTTGAACGAAGTGTTGAAGGACGGCGCGCGCAGTGCGGGCAAGCGCGGAGGGGGCAAGTTCTCGGGTGGTCTTGTGGTGCTGCAGTTTGCGCTGACCCTGGTACTGCTGACCGGCGCGGGCATCTTTGTCCACAGCCTGCTGTCGCATCTCGATGCCAACCGGTTTGTACCGGCCGACCAGCTGATGACCGGGCGCATCGATTTTCCCGAGGATCGCTACAAGGATACCGACGCACGGCAGCGCTTTTATGATCAGCTGCTGCCACGGCTGGAGTCGTTGCCCGGCGTAACGCATGTTGCGCTGGCATCGAATCTACCCGGAACAGGCTCGGCCGATCGCGGAATCGAGCTGGAAGGAACGCAAGCTCCGGTGAAGTCAAACCGTCCGCAGATATCGATGGTGGTGGCGTCGCCCGGAGCTCTGGCCACGATCCACTTGCCTCTTCTGCTGGGACGCGACTTCAACGACATGGACGGGAAAGAGAGCCGGCGGGCCGCGATCGTGACCCGCGCGTGTGCCCAGCACTTCTGGCCGAACGGGAATGCACTGGGCAAGCGCTTCAGGCTCTACGACGACAACGACAAGGTGGGCGACTGGGTCACGATTGTAGGAGTGTCGGCGGACCTTGTGCAGGATCTGAACACAAGCAGTCCGAACCCGCTGCTGTTTGTGCCGTTCCGCCAGGAAGGTTGGAATGGGATGGCTTTGATGGTGCAGGCCAACGCGGATCCATCGGACGCGGTCCGCAAAGTGGTGCAGAGTCTCGATGCCGAACTGCCGTTGCGCGATGTTGCCATGTTGAACGCCGAACTCGATCGTCAGCGGTGGTTTCTGCACGTCTTCACTTCGCTCTTTCTGGTATTTGCGGCCATTGGATTGTTGATGGCGTCGGTGGGCCTGTACGCGGTGATTGCGCATGCGACGGGCAGCCGCACGCAGGAGATCGGCGTGCGCATGGCTCTGGGGGCGAATGGCCGAGACATTCTGATGCTGGTGATGCGCGGCGGGCTGTGGCAGATCGGTCTTGGGCTCGCGCTGGGGCTCGGTGCGGCCATTCCGGTGGCGCGGCTGGTCGCGGGTATCCCCATTGGGGCGTCGGGGGTGGACCCGGGGGTGATGGCGGCGGTGTCGCTGGTGTTGACGACGGTGGGCCTTGTGGCCTGCTGGCTTCCGGCCCGGAGAGCCGCGGCACTCGACCCGGTGAAGGCGATTCGCTACGAGTAGGCTGCAGGGGTACCCGCTTCTCAGGACCGGATGATCGAGGAAATCGGTCGAAAAGCCAAAACAGTAGAATAGGGTTGGATGGCTTTCACCGAGCAATACGATGTGGTCGTAGTGGGCGCGGGGCATGCAGGCTGCGAGGCGGCTATGGCCGCGGCGCGCATGGGCCTGAAGACCGCCCTGATCACGATGAATCTCGACCTGATCGCCCAGATGAGCTGCAATCCGGCCATCGGCGGCGTGGCCAAAGGGCACCTGGTGCGCGAGGTGGATGCGCTGGGCGGCATCATGGGCGAGGTGGCCGATGCAGTGGGGATCCAGTTCCGGCTTCTGAATACATCGCGCGGACCGGCGGTGTGGAGTCCGCGGGCGCAGTGCGACAAGGCTCTCTACCGGGTGAAGATGCGTGAAGTGCTGGAGGGCCAGGCGGGGCTGCATATTCGGCAGGCCGAAGTTGTAGACCTGGTTTTTGACGAGAGGGAACAGGGATCAGGGAACGGGGACCAGAACGACAAGGACCAAAAGACCAAGGGATCAAGGGACCAAGGGAACGAGGAAACGGACTCAGTCGGCGAGCTGACAGAAGTGCCGAGGCCGGTGCGGCCGCGACGCCGCGTGGCGGGGTTGAAGTTGCGCGATGGGCGGCGGTTGATGGCAGGCGCCACGATCATCACCACTGGTACCTTTCTCAACGGATTGATTCATTGCGGCGAAGAGCAATATCCAGCTGGACGTTCGGGTGAACCTGCAAGCGTTTTGTTGGGCGAAGCGCTGCGTCGGCTGGGACTGCGGACGTGCCGTCTGAAGACGGGAACCCCGCCGCGGCTCGATGGGCGGACGATTCACTGGGAACAGTTCGAAGAGCAGCCGGGCGATGCGGAGCCGACGCCGTTCAGCTTTCGTACAAAAAAGATTGTGCAGCCGCAGGTAAGCTGCCATATCGCGTTTACCACGCCGGAGACGCTGCAGTTGATTCGCGAGAACGTGCACCGTTCGGCGATGTATGCGGGGCGTATCGAGGGCGTTGGTCCGCGGTATTGTCCTTCGATCGAAGACAAGATCGTGAAGTTTCCCGACAAGACGCAACACCAGTTCTTTCTCGAACCCGAGGGGCTGAACACGCACGAGGTGTACGTCAACGGCATGTCGACGTCGCTGCCGATGGAAGTGCAATGGCAGATGGTGCACTCGATTCCAGGCCTTGAAGATGCGGAGATGCTGCGGCCCGGGTATGCCATCGAGTACGACTCGGTCGACGCCACGGAACTGGATCGGTCTCTGAAGGTGAAGTGCATGGAGGGGCTCTATCTCGCGGGACAGATCAACGGAACCAGCGGATATGAAGAGGCGGCGTGCCAGGGAATCATGGCGGGTATCAATGCCGCGCTGTGGCTGAAGGGCGAGGCTCCGTTCACGATGGATCGCACGGAAGGCTACACGGGGATCCTGATCGATGATTTGATCTCGAAGGGAACGAATGAGCCGTACCGGATGTTCACGTCGCGGGCGGAGTTCCGGCTGCATCTGCGGATCGACAATGCCGACAGGCGACTGACGCCGTATGGACGGCGGCTGGGCCTGATCAAGGACGAAGCGTGGGCAGAGTACGAACAGAAGCAGGCCCGGATGACCGCTCTCGAGAAGCTGCTGACCAGCGGCAAGGTGGATGCTGAAGCGCTTCGTGTGGCAGGGTTCGACGGTTTGACAGCGACAGCCGGGCAGACGTGGGCGCAGTTGTTGAAGCGGCCTGAGGTGACGGTGGAGCCGGTGTTGCGCGCCCTGCAGGAGAAGCTGGCGATGGAGCCGCTGCTTGCGGAATTTGCCGCGGTCGATCAGGATTCGCCGATGCATCGGGCGATGCTCCGGAATGAGGCGCGGGCGGTGGAGACGCAGATCAAGTTCGCCGGCTATCTCGATCAGCAGAAGAAATCGATCGAGAAGCTGAAGGCGGCGGAGTCAGTGCGCATTCCCGAGTGGCTCCAATACACCGCGATCAGCGGACTTTCGCGCGAGATGCGAGAGAAGCTGGAGCGCATCCGGCCAAGCACCATTGGCCAGGCAAGCAGAATTCCGGGCGTGACGCCGGCGGCATTGAGCCTGGTGCACGTGTCGATTCGCCTGCAGGCAAACCAGCGCACGGCAGCTGCCGGAAACTGACGTCGTCCATTGCCACCCTGCGAACAGAAGGCGCTGGGAGGGATAGGCACCCAGATCAAGAGTTGAAAGCGTGCTGCGGTAGAGTGAGGCATGCGCTCCTCTCTCGTTTTGCTCAGCACAGCTGCTCTCTCGTTATGTGGCGTGTTCGCCGCGGCGCAAACTTCGCAATCCACACTAGTCCGGGCACGTGATCTGGCGGTGCCCTTCGACGGCACGCCGGGACCGCTGAATGCCATCACGGATGTTGCGGGTGTGGAGGTGGGGCAGACGACGCTGATCCGCGGCGAAGGCGCGTTGAAGGTTGGGGAGGGCCCGGTCCGCACCGGCGTCACCATGATTTTGCCGCGCGGCAAAACGAATGCGGACCCGGTCTATGCCGGTTGGTTCAGTCTGAACGGCAATGGCGAGATGACGGGCACCACCTGGGTGGAAGAGTCCGGTTTGCTGGCTGGACCGGTGGGCATCACCAACACTCACAGTGTTGGTGTGGTGCGCGATTCGGTGATTGCATGGGCACTGGATCGTCACCTGATGAAGGACGACGAGTGGTCGTTGCCCGTGGTGGCCGAAACCTGGGATGGATGGCTCAATGACATCAACGGGTTTCATGTCGGCAAGAGCGATGTGTTCAGCGCGCTCGATAGCGCAAAGGGCGGAGCCGTTGCGGAAGGGAATACCGGCGGCGGCACGGGCATGGTCTGCTATGGCTTCAAGGGCGGAACCGGTACGGCATCGCGCGTCCTGACCAAGAGCGATGGCGGCTACACCGTCGGAGTGCTGGTGCAGTGCAATTGCGGGCGGCGGCCGCAGCTGACGATTGCCGGTGTTCCCGTGGGGAAAGAGATTCCTGGCAATGAGCCGTATGCGGAGCTGCATCCCAATGCTCGTCCGGGGAACGATTCAGGCAATGATGTGGGTTCGATCATCATCGTGATTGCTACGGATGCGCCCCTGTTGCCGCATCAACTGAAACGGCTGGCGCACAGGGCGGCCATGGGTCTTGCGCGCACAGGGTCGGTCTCAGGGAATGGCTCAGGTGACATCTTTGTCGCGTTCTCGACGGCGAATGAGCATATCGATGCAGTGCCTGGACCGAATTCCGTACTGACCGTGTCGACCGAACGCATCACGCCGCTGTTCACTGCCACGGTCGAAGCGACTGAAGAGGCGATTGTGAATGCGATGGTGGGCGCCAAGACGATGACCGGGGTGAACGGACGCACGGTGATCGCGCTCCCGCATGATCAGCTGCAGCAGGTGCTGAAGAAATACAACCGGTGACGCTGTCTCCTACTTTTGCTGCTGATCCTTGTCGCTCCTGCCGAAGAGCGGAATATGGAAGGGCAGCTCGGAATTGGACTGCTTCTTCTGCTTGCCGGGTGCATCGGCGCGCACCGACGTGCGCTGCGAGTTAATGCAGACCCAGCCTCCGCGCACACGTTCAAAGACGTGCGTGAAGACACCCTTTTCGTCGACGACTCCCGTGGCCGCCTTGTGATGGAGGATGTAGGTTCCGTTGGCTACGGCGGTGTCGCCGAGCAGACGCACCGTGACCACGCGCTGTTCGATATGGAGCGTCTTATCTTCGTTGCCGATCAGGTTGGCCACCTGCTGATTGCGGGTGGTGATGTCGCCGCTCGCAGCGACGTCGACAAACAGCGGAGACAAGACCAGCTCGAGGCCGTACTGATCGCGTTCATTCACCGACGTGGTCCAGCTGTCCTCAATTTTCTGGAACTGAGCCACTGCGGTGGTGTCAGTTGAAGTGATAGGAACCGTGGATGCTGGAGTGACGGATGGACTTTGCGCGCACACAGATACAGAGAGAAAAACTACAGAAAACCAAACCGCAAAACGGATCATAGGACGAACAAACTCCCTAGTCTTCCATGATATCTCTTGGACTCTGCGCGAGGGGCGTCCGAGAGCAGCTGACGCCGATAAGAGTTGTTAATTGAGCAGTTGCAGTTGTTGAGGCTGCGCGATCGTCATCAGCGAATCCTCGATCGTGACCCAGCCGTCTTTGCGGAACTGCCCCAGGGTGCGGGTGACGGTTTCGCGTGTCGTGCAGGCCATCGAGGCCATCTCTTCGTGGGTCAACAACAAAGGAAAGCGGAATGCGCCGTTGTCGAGGTGCTCGCCGATCTGATGAGCCAGCTCGAGCAGCAGGCGTCCGAGGCGTCCCGCGACTGTCTCCGCCAGGGAGATGCGGCACGCATCCTGCAGGGCAAAACGGTACTCCTGGCAGATGCATTGGACGGCGCGCATTTGAGCTTCTTTATGGTCGCGCAGGAAGTTGAGAAAACGATCGCGTTCGACGGGGCGCAGTTGCGCCGGTGTGAGCGACTCGACCGAGACCTCGTAGACCCCGTGGGACAGTACGGCGTAGAGTCCCAGCACGGATCCAGGGCCAGCGACGCGGACGATCATCTGGCGATCCTGCGGTCTGCCCGCGGTGAGCTTAACGTAGCCCGCACAGATCAGATAGAGGCATCGCGCATCTTCGCCCTGCGTAAAGAGAGCAACCTCCGAGGGAAGGGAGATGGTGCTGGTCGCCAGCTCAAGATCGGCAAGCACCGCGTTGCCTAGAGAACAGAACCATCCCGGACGACGATTGGCACAGGCGGCGCAGCCTACGGGCGCTTGTCGTGCCATGTGTTTTGGTCTTTTGTGATTGCCAGCCGCAAACTCTAGGTCCGCCATTGATCTTGCCTGTCTGCCGCCGGCGAAGGCCCAGGCCTCTCGCGGTGGCCCGCTCAACGGCATCAACCTGCACCGCCGAGTCCGTGCTTTTGGCCTCCGGGAAAGAGACTTTCGTTCTCCATGAGTGTGCGTCGCGGGGAGACCGGATTGATGTGATGGGCCTCACAAGCCTTGGACGACCCCATCACGTTGGCCTGCTCGCGCCGGAGGCTTCTTGCAAAGAACGTGACGGGTTGATTCGCCGACACACGAGGTCTCCGCCGTAGGTTCTTCCGATTCAGGGAATTGGCGGAGGTGATGCAGACCTTTACGCCCTGTGATCGGGGTCACCGTAACCGGACCAAAAAGCACGTAGCATGCAGCCCATAAGGTGACGCTCCGCACGGAGAGCGCTCTGGAATGAGCAAGACCGTAATGCCCGTCGATGCAGTTGGTTTCAGGGGTATCCAGCCGGTCAAATTCCAGAGCTGTCGAGGAGAGCGCCCGAGGTGGTATTTGATGGACAGAAATAGGCCAATAGCGCGAATGTTCCACGGCGTGGCCGGCAAGTTTTCGGGGCTGCGTGTATGTCTTCTGCTGTTGCTGAGCGCATGCGTAATCAGCGTCGCGGCGAATGCAGCTCCTGTCGGCGGAAGCAAGGCGGCTGACGCCCAGGCCAAGCAGGCCGATCCGGGCCAATATGTGGGCGCGGAAACCTGCGCGACCTGCCACGAAGAAACCGCGAAGAAATTCGTAGACAATCCGCACACCAAGCTCGCAGAGATGCACGGCAGAAACGGTGCGACCTGCGAGAGCTGCCATGGGCCGGGCAAGGCACACGTGGACGGCGGCGGCGATGTCACCAAGATCTTCAATCCTGCGAAGGCGTCTGCCAAAGAGGTGGATGCCACCTGCTTGAAGTGCCACGCCGGCACGCATCCGAACTTCGAACGTTCGCCGCATGCCAAGGCCGGAGTAGGCTGCACCAGCTGCCACAGCGTGCACCAGAGCGAAGAGAAGGCTCACCTCTTGCGGACCTCGCAGCCCAAGCTTTGCTTCCAGTGCCACAACGATGTGAAGCCGCAGTTCGATATGCCGTTCCATCACAAGGTGAATGAGGGCCTGGTGAAGTGCAACGACTGTCACGACGCGCATGGCACGTTCAGCAAGTCCAATCTCAAATCGACGGCCGATATGAACGCGGTGTGCACCAAGTGCCACACCGAGACGCGCGGACCGTTTGTGTTTGAACACGCGGCGGTGAAGACAGAAGGCTGCATGGGATGCCATACGCCGCACGGTTCGCAAAACGCCCGGCTGCTGAACATGGCGAGCATCAACACGCTCTGCAACCAGTGCCATAGCCCGGTTGCTGCAGGCTCGGTCCACGGCATCGACGCAGGGTCGTCGACGGTGACGCCTTGCACGAGTTGCCACACCATGGTGCACGGCTCCAACGTCAGCCAGGCATTTATCCGATGAGGGGAGCGGGCCGCGTCAAATGCGGCCTGCTGACCAGATTTTTATTGGGGAACAAGTTTAAGTGAGGCTTCAAATGAAGACAGGCTGGATTTCTCGGCTTACGATTCAACAACCCGCGCGCAGGATGGTTCAATGTCTGGCGGCGGGCGCAGGCAGCGCTCTGCTGGCGATGACGGCAACAATTGCCGCGGGACAGGGAACAGCGACAGAGACACCCATGTCTGCGCCGAACGGCTACTCGCTTCATCAGAGCATCGATCTTGGCGGCCGGATTGTAAATACAGCGGGCAGCGGCGCGATGTACAACACGTTGGTGAACATGCGGTCTGGCCCGCGCGTGCTGGGTGAAACGTTCGAAATGCGTGCACTGCCCGGCAAGACCCATGGCCTGGTGGACACGATCAGCGCATTCGGCAGCGGATTCGGCGGCGACCCGAATGATTTTGCGCGGTTGAATGCCGCGAAGGGAAAGGCCTACGAGTTCTCAGGGCTCTTCCGGCGCGATCGGCAATATTTTGACTACGACCTTCTGGCCAACCCGAACATTGTTCCCGGATCGATTCCGATTGGTCCGAACAAGGCGCCGGTCGGCTCGCTGGCATGGGGACCGGTGCAGCAGTCTCCCATGATGTTCAACACGGTGCGTCGGATGACGGACACCAATCTAACGATCCTGCCGCTCTCGACGCTGACCTACCGGGTGGGCTATTCGCAGAATATCTTCCAAGGTCCGAGTCTGAGCCCGGCTTACACCATCGCGAAATATGATGCGCTGCTTGAGGATTTCCAGCGCAACAGCAGCGACGACTTCACCGGAGCCGTGGATTGGAAGCCGGTGCAGGGAACGAAGCTGACCCTTGAAGAGCAGATAGACCACTACAAGAGCGACTCGTACTTTACGCTGAATCCGAACGGATTCCAGGTACAGGAAGCGGATGGAACGCCGGCTTACCTGGGCAACTGGGACAGCGAGACCCCGTATGGGATCAGCGGCTGCAATACAACGAGCATGGGGAGTGCTTTTACCAACGCGACGACCTACACATTGTTGTCTCCTGCGCAGACGCCGGGCGGCCTTCCGGTCATCAATCCGGCCTGCTCGGTGGTGACCAGCTACACTCGATCCCAGCCAACCCGCATTCTTACTCCGACGTCGATCTTCCGGTTGCAGAGCACGAGCGTGACCAATCTCTCAATCAACGGCGATGTACGGTACACGCAAGGCACGATGAACATGCCGCTCTACTACGAAGCGGTGAACGGCCTCGATGGCGCGATTCGCTCGATCGTGTACAGTGGCTATGGCAAGGCGCACCGGCAAGTGATGGCCGCGGATCTCGGTATCGTGTGGCAGCTGAGCAAGACCTTCAGCCTGTCTGATCAGGCCGACTACTCCGGCATTCAGCAACCGGGCTATGCCAATGTGCCCATCGCGAGTACGCTTTCGACGCCAGGTGCGCCAGACCAGACCATCAACTACTCCGGGCAGCTGACAGCCGGGCACGCGCAAGCTCTGCCTCATGGCATCAACGGCGTTACCACTCCGAACTATTTCGGCATCGAGAATCTGACCAACAACCTGACGGCCAGCTGGGAGGCAATGACGCGGGCGACCTTCTCTCTGACGTATCGCTGGGGCAATACCAACATCGGTCAGGGTGTTCCGCACGCGGGAGCCATTCCGGCCTTGTTGGCCGATCCGGTCAACGGAACGGTGGCGATCACGGAGAATGGCGGCATCTTGACCGCAGCTTTACGCCCTACGAGCAACTGGGATGTGAACGGCTCGGCAGAAGTGCTCTATAACGACAACGCATTCACGGCAGTCGGTCCTCGGCAAACGCGTCAATACCGCATTCACACGATGTACAGAGCCAGGCCGTGGGCGACGATTTCGGGAGCATTCAATGACCGTGAGCGGCACAACAACACCAATAACAATGCCGAGTCTGTTGCGGCAGGCGAGTCGCTCTACTACGGTCCGATCGGCCATGCCGATCACAGCCGGATCGGCAGTGTGAGTGCCACGCTGACGCCGAACGAGCGGTACGGCTTCGACATGAGCTACTCGTACAGCGACATCTACACGGCCACCAACACGTGCTTTACCAGCGGCGCCGCGGCGAACTTGCCTGGTGCTGCAACGCTGACGGCAAGCGGTACGCCGAATGTTTGCCCCGGGGTGTTTGCTCGCGGTTCGACCACGCAGCTCGTGGACTGGTTTGCCAAGGACTACATGGATGCGCCGACCCAGTTCGGATCGGGTTCGATTCACCTGTCGCCGACGAAGAATCTGCGCTCGGATCTTGGCTACACGATCAGCTCAGTGGACGGCAGCCGGTTCTTCAACGATGCGCGCGATGTGAACGGCTCGCTGGTGTCGACTTACCAGTCGCCCTTTGTGAAGCTGGCGTGGACAGTGCGCCCCGGCCTGATATGGCGGGCAGAGTACAACTTCTACGGCTACGGAGAGGGTGGACCTTCAGGAGCGCAATACTGCAGCCTCACCACTTCGCTGACTGCATCGGTTGTTCCCTGCAACTCGTTGAGTTATCCGACAGGTCAGACGGAATCGCCTGCCGGGTTGACAGCGCCGCGGAACTTCCACGCCAACAATGTGGCGCTCGCGGTGCACTACGAGTTCTAAGGTGCGGTTGGTTCACGGCTTTTCTGTGGACAGGTCTTCGTCCATGGGGTAGCACAACAGAGAGGTCAGGGAAAAGGAGTCTCTGTGCGCACGACGTTGAAAATGGCAGGTTGGATTGTTCTGGCAGGAATGGTTGGAGGATCGGCTTTCGCGCAATCGGGAGCCGAGATCTACAAGACGAAGTGCCAGATGTGTCATGGAGCGGCGGGCATGGCCGATTCCGGGGCAGGCAAAGCGATGAAAGTGAAGCCGGTGACCGATCCGAGTGTCAAGAGCATGTCAGAAGCGCAGATGGTCGATGCGGTCCGCAAGGGTATGGGCAAGATGCAACCCTACAAAGACAAGCTGACCGATGCGCAGATCAAGGACTCAGTAACTTACTTGCGCACGTTCATCAAGTAGGTTGGCAAGACCGGCGCGGCCCCGTACGATCGATGCCGGAGTTTCAGCAAGTTTGTTCAGATGACCCGATGGACTTATCGGTTCTCCCTGCAGGTGCAAGGGGTTCATGTGTATTTGTGGACCACGCGTAAGGCGCGCATCCCACGCGCCGGAACTTCGGAAGGAGTTTGAGATGACCAAGACGATGCGTTCAATGGTGGTGCTGGCGGCGGCAATCTCCGCGGCCGGTTCCCTGGGCTTCGCGCAATCTGCGGGCGAAGCGGTGTACAAAGCCAACTGCCAGAGCTGCCATGGCACCTCGGGCACGCCGAGCCCCGGTATTGCGAAGATGATGGGCGTGAAGGCGACGTCGGATCCCGACATCAAGAAGCTCACGGCAGAGCAGGAGTTCGAGTCGGTGAAGAACGGCAAAGGGAAGATGAAGCCGTTCGCGAGCAAGTTGACCGACGCGCAGATCAAGGATGTCGTAACGTATTTCCGCACTTTGAAATAAGAGCAGAGGCCCGCCGCATGAGCGGGCCACGCTTCCCTGGGGGCAGCTGTGCCAGCGTTCCAAAAATTCCGCGAGAACTGGGTTCGGCCGGCGCTATTTTTCGGCAATAACCCTCTCAGTCTTGCCGGCGGCGCGATCACCACCGCATCCGGTGTGACGATGATCGGCTATTGGCTGATCGAACTGATCGGACGGCCAAGCTCCAATCCGTACCTCGGCATCATTTTCTTCCTGATTCTGCCGGCGCTGTTTATTCTTGGCCTCGCGTTGATTCCGATCGGCATTTTCATCCGGCGTCGCGCGCTGTTGAAGGCCGGACAAATTCCGGCGGCGTTTCCCAAAGTTGATTTCAACGACCGGATCTTTCGTCATGGCGTAGACATTGTGCTGGTGGCGACGATCCTGAACCTGCTCGTGGTCTCGATCGCAAGCTATCGGGGCGCGGCCTACATGGATTCGCCGCAGTTCTGCGGGCAGTCGTGTCATGTCATGCATCCGGAGTACACGGCCTACAAGATTTCGGCGCACTCGCATGTGGCATGTGCAGAATGCCATATCGGTACAGGTGTCTCTTCGTACTTTGCGGCAAAGGTCAATGGGACGAGACAGCTGATCGAGGTCAGTACGCACCCGTTCGCGGGCATTGCGCCGAAGATCATTCCCGACTATCCCACGCCGATTCCATCACCGGTGACGAATCTGCGCCCGGCGCGCGAAATCTGCGAAGCGTGCCACCAGCCGGCGAAGTTTGTGGGTGAGAAGCTGCTGGTGAAGTCGAGCTTTGCCGATGATGAGCAGAACACCGAGACGCAGACCGTTGTGGTGCTGCATCTGGGCGGGCAGGATTCGCTCTCGCACCTGACCGGCATTCACGGGGTACACCTGGGACACATCGAGTACATTGCGACGGATCCGACGCGCACCACGATTCCATGGGTAGAGCGCACCAACCCCGATGGCTCGAAGATCACCTATGTGAGCTCAACGCTCAAGGGTGCGATGCCGCAGGGAGAGCGCCGCGTAATGGATTGCATCGATTGCCACAACCGCGCGTCGCATACGTTCATGACAGCAGAAGAGGCGCTGAACCGGGCCATGGCAGACGGTGCGGTGAGCCCATCGCTTCCGTGGATGCATAAAGAAGGTCTGGCGCTGCTAAAGGCCAACTACACAGACCAGGACGAGGCAAGTCGCAAGATTCCGGCACAGCTCGAAGCCTTTTATCGCGGCAGCAATCCCGAGGTGCTGACGGCGAAGGCCGATCTTGTGAAGAGATCAGGACAGGAACTGGTGACGCTCTACAGCCAGAATGTATTTCCTGAGATGAAGGTCACGTGGGGCACGCATCCGAACCACATCGGGCACATGGACTATCCGGGGTGTTTCCGCTGCCACGATGGCGACCATAATGCGAAGAACGGAACCTCCATTACGCAGGACTGCGCGGCATGTCACAACCTGTTGGCAGTGGACGAAGCCAAGCCGAAGGTGCTGGCCGACCTGGGCATCCAGTAACGAGATTCAGGGGCGGTGGACCGAGGGCGGCCGATGGGCCGCCCTCGTTGCGTGCACCGGCGATTCATCTGGCATGGTAGGCTGGCGTTTCGTCTTCTACAGGAGCTTGAACAATGCCGAATGGTCAACAGGCCCATTTCAACCTGGTTGCTGCGGCGCATGCTGTCATGGCTGCGCGGGGCTTTCAGCCCGACTTTCCCGAGGGAACGGACGAACAGCTCGCGGCCATCAAGGCGCATCCAGAACTGCCGGCGGCGCCCGGCGCACAGGACTTGCGCAGCTTGCTTTGGTCTTCGATCGACAACGATACGTCGAAGGATCTTGACCAGATTGAATGGGCTGAGCAGCTGCCGGATGGGCGCGTGCGGGTGCTCGTCGGCGTGGCGGACGTCGATGCGCGGGTTGCAAAAGATACAGTGATCGACGGACACGCGCGCAGCGAGACGACCTCGGTGTATACGGGCGTGAAAGTTTTTCCGATGCTGCCTGCCGATTTGTCAGAAGGCATCACGTCGCTGAATGAGAACGAAGATCGCGTGGCCGTGGTGATTGAGTTTGTGGTGGATGCGACGGGCGCATGCGCCGACGGCAAAGCGTATCGTGCGCTGGTGCGCAATCGTGCGCAGCTTGCCTACAACGGTGTGGGCGCGTGGCTCGAAGGGCGTGGGCCTGCTCCGGCAAAGGTGGCCGCGAGCGCGGATCTGGCTGCGCAATTGAAGCTGCAGGATAAGGCCGCGCAATGCATGCTGGGCAGCCGTTTTCAGCACGGCGCACTTGACCTGGAGACGATTGAGACGCGGCCCGTGATGCTGCAGGACCAGGCCGTGGAGATTGCGAAGCTGGAGAAGAACCGCGCCACATCGCTCATCGAGGAGTTCATGGTTGCGGCCAACGGGGTCATCGCGCGGACCTTCGAAGATGCTGGAGTGGCTTCGATTCGGCGCATTGTGCGGACGCCGAAACGGTGGGAACGGATTGTGGAACTGGCCAATGGTCTTGGGACAACGCTGCCGGCTGAACCGGATTCGAAGGCTCTCAATGATTTTCTACTCGCGCAGAAGAAGAAAGATCCCGACCACTTTCCTGACCTGTCTCTGGCGGTAGTCAAGCTGATGGGGCCGGGCGAATATGTGCTGGTGAAGCCGCACGAAGCTTCGCCTGGTCACTTCGGGCTTGCGGTGCAGGACTACACGCACTCCACGGCGCCGAATCGGCGCTTTCCTGATGTGGTAACGCAGAGGCTCTTGAAGGCTCACCTGGCAACGGCGAATTCTCCCTACTCTGAGGGCGATCTGGACGCGATTGCGCAGCGCTGCACGCAGATGGAGGACGCCGCACGCAGGGTGGAACGCGATATGCAGAAGCGCATTGCTGCGGTGGTGCTGCATCCGCGTATCGGGCAGAGCTTCCCGGCGATCGTCACCGGCGTGAACAAGTACGGCACGTTCGTGCGTACGCTTGATCCGCATGTCGAGGGCATGCTGGTGAATGCCGGCAAGCCCGGAGCGAAGAAGGGCCTCGATGTGGGCGATAAGGTGACGGTGAAACTGGTGTCGACTGATCCGCAGCGCGGCTTCATCGATTTCGCGCTCTAGTTGGTGCTATTCGTTGGGGTCGTCGGGCAATTCAACCTTTGCGGAGTCATGTTGCGAAGGTGTGCCGGGCCCTACCGGGACCGCAATTTCGGCAAATTCGGCTCTTCCGGGTTCATCCATCCAAAGCATGGCAATCCACCACACCACGACGGCGAGGTAGACGACGCTATCGGCGTTGAACAGCTTGTCGCGCAGGCCGATGATGCGTTCATACTCCGCCGCCGAATGAGGTTTCGCGGTTTTGGCGATGACTTGCCAGATGGCCTGCACGGCGATCTGCGCGAGGGATGCCGTGGAGAGTCCGATCATGATTCGTTGTGTGTGGGTGCGCCAGCCGGCCCGGTAATGGTTGCCGCTGGTGATCATGAGAATTCCGAGCAGAATGGTGAGCACATCGACCAGGAGGCCGCCCTTCTGCGCGAACAGTTGCAGAAGGCTCAGAAACACCATCGTCGACATGGGAGCGAGTGTTTTCCAGGCAGGCCAGTGGCCCCAGGTGGCCACGACGATTCCGCCGAGGACGATGAAGGCCAGGATCCAGGCGACCGAGAGCCTGCGTCGCGCCGCTCCAAAGGCGCGTCTTGCCAGTTCCAGGAGCACCAGCAGCGAAACCACCACCGAAATGTCAGCCAGGATGACAAAGATGATGCCGAGCGTGAGCTGGGGAAGGCGATTGAACAGGAGACGGCTGGCCAGGAGCCGCAAGGCGACGAGTGAGATCCCGATGGTGAACCACACGAATCGCCGGGCGCGATCGCGCCCCAGCAAGACCACCAGCAGCACCAGGTGTGCGGCGAAGGTGAGCGTCCAGATAATCTGGCCTGCGGACCAGTCGAAGTTGAAATGCATGAGGTTCCTGCCTGCCCTCGAATGAAGAGGGCCAAAGGCTAGTCTAGGGCATGGGCGCGGGGCGCCTCGACTCTGGGCCGCCGAACGAAATACGGTATGCTGGTAGAGCGCGCCCGTAGCTCAGCTGGATAGAGCGAACGCCTCCGGAGCGTTAGGTCGGGAGTTCGAATCTCTCCGGGCGCACCATCCTCCAAGACCCCTCCTCTAGCTTGTTGAATCCTGTTCTCTGTCTTTCCGCAGTTCTTCCATCACCGACTGAATAAGGGCCTTGGCGCCTTCCATGCCGCTGAGCACGGCCTGCAGGTCGAGCGCAGGCTTGCTGGGGTTGCGGCTGGAACTGCAATAGACCCCATGCTGGCCGACGAGAATCAGAGAATCCGTGAGGAGATCGAGGGCCACGGCGAGACGTCCGCGCTCGAGGCCCATCATGAATTCGTGCCGCTCGAGATCGACCTTTCGTTCATCGAATACGCTCATGGTTCCAGCGTACCTGAACGCCCGGCCTGAAGGAATCCAGCGCGCCTAGACGTCGAGCTTACGGACGTACTCTGCGTCTTCGCGCAGCTCGGTCATCGGATCACCCGCGAACTCTTCCTGCTCGATGAAATAGTGCTTCACACCTGTGGCGGCGTGCAGAATGCGGTGATAGTCGGCCACGCCCTGGCCCATGACGACTGAATGAAACTTGCCATCGGTTTCGCGCGCCATGTCTTTGACGTGGAGCAAGGGGAAGCGCTCAGGGGTCTTGCTGAGATAGGCGACTGGATCGTGTCCGGATGCCGTGACCCAGCCGCAGTCCATTTCGAAGACCACGAACTTGGGATCGGTGAGACGGAGCAGTTCGTCATAGACGATGACGCCGTTTTCGACCGCAAATTCAGGAGTGTGGTTATGTACGCCGAAGGTCATGCCGGCGGCCTTGATCTTTTCGCCGATGCGGTTGAATTCACCGGCAACGTAGCGCCAGTCGTCGAGCGTCAATTCGCCCTTTGCTGCAGGGTTGCGGTGCACGCCGCCGGACGACGAGCAGATGATGTAGTCGAGCCCTAGGGCATGCGCGTATTCGATGGACTCATCGAGCTTCGAACGCAGGATGCTGAGCGTGAGATGCGAGCTGATGCAGCGCAGACCGGCTTGATCGATCGCATGACGAAAATCCGGCGCGGACTTGTCGTAGTAGCCCGCGGCTTCGACTTCGCGGTAGCCGGCAGCATAGAGCTGATGAAGGGTGCCCTCAAAATCCTTCGGTAGAAGGTTGCGCACCGAGTAGAGTTGCAGGCCGATCGGTAGCCGCAGGGGAGCGGCGGCGAGGAAGCGCGAACCGGCCATGGCAGCTGCAGCCGCACCGGAGGTCTTTAAGAAGGTTCTGCGAGAAGCGTGTGCCATGCGTAGTGTCTCCCTTAGCTCTTGATGGTTTCGGATGCAGCGTCCCATGTGGCGACGGTGCGCTGGAAGTAGGAATGATTCGCCATATGGCAGGCGATGGCCGTGTTGTTGCCGAAGATTTCATCCTCGACGACGTGTTCACGCGTTTCGATTGCGCGGAAGAAGGCGGCAATGTGGTCTGCCGTATCGTCGTAGGCGCGCGGGGCCGAGTAAGTTTCCACTTCGGCAAGCTGGGTCGCGGGCGCGGGATGAGCTGCATGCCACTCGGCCAGATATTGGCGCTTAGCTTCCGCGGTCCAGCCGTCGAGCGAATAGCCTTCAGGTTGAGGGCTGGTGTCTTGCGGCGTGACCGTAAGGGTATTGCCGCTGATGACCAGGGTGGCTTCGCTGCCGTAGAAGGTGATGGGCTCGCCCGCGGCGTTGTTTTGATTGCAATGCACGTTGATGGTGGCACCGGGATAGTCGTAGAGCGTGGCGAGCAAGTCGGGGTAGTCACGTCCATCGTTGAAATGGGTAAGGCTTCCGGTAGAGTACGCGCGGGCCGGAATGGCGGTGGCTCCCCGAACACATTGGATGCCCGAGAGCAGGTGGACAAACAAGTCGCCGGCCACGCCTTCACCGTAGTCTTTGAAGCAGCGCCAGCGGAAGAAGCGCTTCGCATCGAATGGAATGGATGGCGCATCGCGCAGCCATGTATTCCAGTCAATCGTGGTGGGGCTGGCATCGGGTGCGATGGGATAAACCCAGGCGCCGGAGGGCGAATTGCGATCGGAGTGGCCTTCGATGTAGTGGACATCGCCGAGCCGACCTGAGGCGTAGATGTCTGCTGCCTTCTTGTAGACGATGTTGCTGACGCGCTGGCTGCCGGCCTGGAAGATGCGTTTGCCTTCCTGCACAGCTTTGACCATGGCCAGTCCGTCGGCCACGTTGTGCGACATGGGCTTTTCGCAGTAGACATCTTTGCCGGCGGCGAGGCAGTCGAGCACAACATGGCGATGCTGAAAATCGGCAACCGCAACGATCACCGCGTCGATATCTTTTCGATCGAGAAGCGGGCGGTAGTCGCGGGTGGTGGGCACGTTGGAGCCCCAGGCTTCGACTCCAGCCTTCTGATGCATGTCGTAGAGGTCGGCGATGCCGACCAGTTCGCCGTTGGGCACCATGCGCGCCGAACGCAGAAGATCGCATCCGCGAATGCCGGTGCCAATGGAAGCAAAGCGAATCTTGCGGCCTGAAGCCGGTGCAGTTTGCGCGGCGAGCACGGCAGGCTGGAGAAGGGTGGACTGAGCGGCGGCGCTGGCGGCGAGCGTTCCTGCGCCGAGTCGAACGAAGTCGCGGCGCGTGATGGGATTTGCATTCATTGTCTGTGAGCTCTCCACGTGCCCCGCCATTCTCGCTCTGTGCCCCATGGCGTGTCTAGAAACGCAAGACCTGATGCCTCAAGCAGTCGACCGAAACGACTCGGCTTCGGGTCGCCAAAGATTTGTTTCCATTCCTCCGTCGATCGCTCAACCGTTGACACCGATCTTGAAATCATTCGATTCTGGTTGTCGGGGCGCAAGAGCCAAGTGTAAGGTCTACTGCATTGGTTTGCCGGAGGAAGATTTGGGATGGGAGGCGAGGTCAATCTTGACGGCATGCTTCCGGGGGTCACACAGAACGCCGATTCCCTTCGTCTCATGCTCAGTGCCATGCCCATCGGTGTCTCCTGGGCGAATTTGTCCGATCAAAAAATTGTGTTCATGAACCGAAAGTTCATGGAGACTTTCGGCTACACACTTTCGGACTTCGCGACGATTCCAGATTGGAATGAAAGAGCGTATCCATTCGCTGAAGACCGAACCATGATCGCGAACACCTGGGGGGTATTTCTAGCCGACCCCGACCATTCCAAAGTTGCAATCGAGCCATTGGAAGTCCGCATCCGATGCAAGGATGACACGGTCAAAACTGTACTTCTCAGTGGAGTGCTTCTCCGCGAGACCGGTTGGGCGCTCGCCACTTTTGTCGATATTTCGGATCGTAAGCGCGATGAGCTTCTGATCCAGGCCGCGGTGCGCCAGGCGAACGAGAACCAGCTGATCTACCGACTTCTGCTGGATAACTCGCCCGAGATGATCGTCCTGTCCTCTCTTGAAGAATCGCGCCGCTATGTGACTGCTGCAGTCGAACGGATCACGGGGTTCACCGCCGAGGAATACCTGGCGCAGAAACTTCTGGATATGATCCATCCGGAAGAACGCGAAGCATTCGAGCTGAGAATCCGAGAACTGAAAGAGGGGAATCTCCGACAGACCTTCAGGTACCGCGCTCTGCAGAAGAGCGGCGGCTTTCGCTGGGTGGAGGCTACGGTCATCGGGTATGTGGACCCTGATTCGAATCGCGTCGCGGGATACGTTGCCACTGTCCGCGACATCTCCGAGGAGAAAGAGCGCGAAGATCGCCTGAACCTTGAGTACAGGCAGCTTTCCAAAGCAGCGTCTCTGGATGAGCTGACTGGCATCGCCAATCGGCGCGCCTTCAATCAGGCGATTGAGGGCGAGGCCAGGCGTCATACTCGCTCGACCCGGGATGTATCGCTGCTGCTGATCGATGTCGATCATTTCAAGGCGTACAACGACCTCTATGGGCACCTTCCGGGGGATCTGTGCCTGAAGAAAATTGCCGCGGCCATCCGACTGACTTTGCGTCGCGCTCCCGATCTTGCTGCTCGCTTTGGAGGCGAGGAATTTGTCGTTCTTATGCCATCGACGGGGATTTCCGGTGCCGAGTCTGTTGCCGGCAAAATCCTGAAAGCTGTTACGGCCCTCGGCATGCCGCATGCGCGCAGTCCTTTTGGTATCGTGACGGTCAGCATTGGCGCAGCTAGCTGGCCGTCCGGTCTATCCTTGAATACCGAGACTCTCATTGAGCGGGCAGACCGCGCTCTCTATCGCGCCAAAGAGCGGGGGCGCAATATGAGCGTGATGGATGACACACGGCCCTCTTAGAAAGCAGACACGTGAAAGCTTTGATGCATTGCGTTTGTCGACACATCGTGGCTTGCAGGACGCGGCTCCGGTCCGCCTTGCTTCTCGCGTTGTTCGCGGTTTCTTTTTATCCTTCGATGGCCGCCGCCAAGCCGGACTTCGGACCGAACGTCATGATCTTCGATCCTTCGATGAGTTCACGTTCGATCCAAGAAAAAATCGACAAGGTCTACGCCGAGGAACAGCACAGCGAATTTGGCTCGGCCCGTTATGCCCTGCTGTTTCTGCCGGGCGAATACCATGTCGATGTGCCCGTGGGTTTCTACACCCAGGTGCTGGGGCTGGGTGCAACGCCCGATGCCGTCCGCATCGTCGGCAATGTGCACTCAGATGCGAGCCTGCCGCACAATAACGCGACGTGCACATTCTGGCGCGCGGTTGAGGGATTCTCGGTCACGCCGACCGGCGGAACGATGCAGTGGGCCGTGTCGCAAGCCGTGCCCTTCCGGCGGATGCATGTGCGCGGCAATATCGTGCTGCACCAGAACGGTGGATGGGCGAGCGGCGGGTGGATGTCGGATTCCCTCGTGGACGGCAATGTGGGCGCTGGTCCACAGCAGCAGTGGATTGCGCGGAACAGCAAGTGGGGCAGCTGGAACGGAGCGAACTGGAACATGGTGTTTGTGGGTGTGCCGCATCCGCCTGACGGCGAGTGGCCAGCGCCGCCGTATACAAAGATCGAGCGAACGCCCGTCGTGCGCGAGAAGCCGTTTCTCGAAGTGGATGCGAAGGGGAACTGGAGCGTGCGGGTGCCGGAGCTGCGCAAAGACAGTGTTGGCATCACATGGCATGACGGAGATACGCCCGGGCGGCTGATTCCGTTGAGTCACTTTTATTTTGCGCGCCCCGGGACAGATACAGCGGCAACGTTGAATGCCCAACTCGCGAAGGGCAGGGACCTGTTGTTTACGCCCGGAATCTACGACCTTGCCGAGCCGATTCGCGTGCGCAGAGCCAATGCGGTGGTGATGGGGCTGGGATTTGCAACGCTGCGCCCAACCCATGGCACGGCTGCGATGACGACCACCGATGCGGATGGCATCGAGCTCGCTGGGCTGCTGTTCGATGCCGGTCCGGAGAAGTCGCCTCTCCTGCTGCAGGTCGGGCCGGAGGGAAGCAAAGCCGATCACGCGAAGAACCCAACTGTTCTGCACGATGTGTTCTTCCGTATTGGCGGCGCCGGCGTGGGCCGCACCGTAGGCAATCTCGAAATCAACAGCAACGACACCATCGTCGATCACACCTGGATCTGGCGCGCAGATCATGGCGCAGAAGTGGGTTGGACGAAGAATTTGAGCACCAATGGCCTGATCGTGAATGGAAACGACGTGACGATCTATGGGCTATTTGTCGAACACCATCAACAGTTTCAGGTGTTGTGGAAGGGCGAACGCGGACGGACATATTTTTACCAGTCTGAAATTCCGTATGATCCGCCGGACCAGGCAAGTTATACCAGTGCGCCCGGCGTGAAGGGCTGGGCGTCGTACAAGGTGGCCGATGGCGTGAAGGAGCACGAGGCCTGGGGATTGGGCGTTTACAGCGTCTTTCGTCAGCTGAATGTCGATCTGACGCGTGCGATCGAGGTGCCGCGCACACCGGGAGTCCGCTTCCATCACATGATCACGGTGGCTCTCGACGACAAGGGGGAAATATCCAATGTGATCGACGATCAGGGTGGATCGACGCAGATTGCACCCCATCGCACGACGCCGAAGGTCACGGATTTTCCATGAGCGGGCCACGGAGGGTCGGCTTCTCACGATAAGCGTGCTCCGTTCGGTCATGGGACAATGAAGAGGTAGACGCCATGACGAACGAAGCCCCGCAGGAACCCACCCAGCCTCTCGCAAACGATCCAACCGAACCGGTCGAAGCTGTGCCCGAGCTCGCCAGTGAACCCGTCGAAAACTTTGCCGACATTCTCTCGGATTTTGAGCGCGCGCATGCACGCAAGCCAGAAGGGGGCGGCCGTCAGCTCGAAGGCAGGGTCATCTCGCTTTCGGCGGACCAGGTGTTTCTCGACGTCGGCTACAAGATGGAGGGTGCACTGCCGCGGTCGGCCTTCGGCAACGAAGACGTGAAGCCGGGCGACGTGGTTCCCGTTTCCATCAAGGGTCGCAACGAAGAAGGCTATTATGCGCTGACCCGGTTCAAGGTAGCGCAACCGCGCGACTGGACAGCCCTCGAAGCTGCGTTCGCGGAGAAGGTCGCCGTGGTGGGTACGGTGACTGGCGTGGTGAAGGGCGGCTTGACTGTCGATGTGGGCGTACGTGCGTTTATGCCGGCCAGCCGCAGCGGAACCAGAGATGCGGCGGAGTTGGAAAAGCTTGTCGGCACCGAAATCACGTGCCGGATTACAAAGCTCGATGTGACCGATGAAGACGTGGTGGTGGATCGGCGCGTGGTGCTGGAAGAACAGGCGCGGGTCGATGCGCAGGGGCGTTTTGCAGCGATGGAAGAAGGCGCCGTGGTTACGGGCACGGTACGCAGCCTGATGAAGTACGGAGCTTTCGTCGATATTGGCGGCGTGGACGGGTTATTGCACGTGAGCGACATGGCGTGGAGTCACGTGGGCAAACCCGAGGACGTTGTCAACGTCGGCCAGGAGATCAGGGTTCGTATTCTCAAAATCGATCCTGAAACGAAGAAGATCTCGCTGGGGCTGAAACAACTGGAAGCCGAGCCGTGGGCCAAGGCGCCGGAGAAGTATGCGGTCGGGCAGCGCATCACGGGAACCGTCACGCGGCTGGCAGACTTTGGAGCGTTTGTCGAGATCGAGCCGGGCATCGAAGGGCTCATCCACATCTCAGAGATGGCGTGGAACAAGAGGGTGCACCATCCCAGTGACGTGCTCAAGGCGGGCGATCGCGTTGACGCAGTGATTCTGGGCATCAAGCCCGACGAGAAGAGAATTTCTCTCGGACTGAAGCAGACCCTTGCCGATCCGTGGGCAGAGATTTCGCAGAAGTTTCCGGTTGGATCGCAGGTCGAGGGGCCGGTGATGAAGTTGATGCAATTCGGCGCTTTCGTCCAGATCGCCGATGGTATCGAAGGCCTGGTGCACATCAGCGAAATCGTCGCAGACCGACGGCTCAATCACCCGTCGGAGGAATTGCATGCCGGCCAGGTAGTGAAGGCGCAGGTGCTGGCGGTCGATACCGAGAAGCGTCAGATCAAGCTGAGTATGAAGCAACTGATTCCGACGAGCATCGACGAGTACATTGCCGAGCACAAGGCGGGGGATGCGGTGTCTGGCCGCGTGGTGAACGAGACGAACGGCCGTGCCACGGTGGAACTCGGCGAAGGCATTTTCGGTTCTTGCCGCGTGCGCAGTGCGGCTGCGGCGCCTAAAACCGAAGCGTCCCCGCAACCCGGCGCTGCGGATCTGTCGTCTTTGACATCGATGCTGCAGGCGCGGTGGAAGGGAAGCGCGCCCGCTTCTGCGACGAAACCCGAGGCCCTGCAAGCAGGCCAGGTGCGGAGTTTCAAGATCGTGAAGATCGATGCAGGCTCAAAACAGATTGAGCTGGAACTAGCCTAGAGATAGGCTTCGTCGATGTAGCACCAGCGCCAGTCTTCGCCGGGTTCAGCGGATTGAATGATGGGGTGCTTGGTCTCGTGAAAATGCGCACGCGCGTGCCGCATCTCCGATGAATCGCAACAGCCCACGTGGCCGCACTCCAGGCACATTCGCAAATGGACCCAGGTTGTGCCGGCTTTCAGGCATTCTTCGCAGCCCTTGGTGTGGGGTTTCACCTTCTTGACATGTTCGGCAGCGTGCGCACACGTTTGCGGCATTGGGGGACCTCCCGATCTCTTACACAACCCTATACTGTTCGGCCAACGCGTGGAATGTGGCGACTTGCTGCACGGCCCAGGCGTCGTCGTGCCCGAGTTCTCTGGCGAGCGATCGAGCAACCGGTTCTGCCATGGCGATGGCTGCGCCCGCATTCAGAAAAAGTGCACGCGTACGTCGCGCCAGAACATCTTCAACCGAGCGCGCCATCTCGTTTCGCGCGGCCCAGACTACTTCCGCAGCGATATAGGGCAGTGCCGGGTGCAACTGCTGACCCAGATTCTCATTCTGCGCCAAGGCCCGAATCGCTTGCGCATCCGCTCCGTACACTTCGAGCGGCCCTTCGCCGGCAGCATTCTCAAGGAAGCCGTGGATGTGGAGATTGCGTGTGGGGCAAGGTTCGTCGCGCAAACGGCCCAGGGTGATGGCGTGATCGACAGTGTCCTCGGCCATGTGGCGATAGGTGGTCCATTTGCCGCCGGTGATGGTCAACAGTCCCGAAGCGTCCACGTGAATGACGTGATCGCGCGAGAGCGCGGAGGTTTTGCCATCGCCCTTGACTAGCGGCCGCAGGCCCACGTAGACCGCGAGCACATCCGCGCGGGTCGGGGGCCGAGTGAAGTAGCGGCTGGCGGTTTCGAGGATGAATTCGATTTCTTCATCGAGGGCGCGGGGCTCGAGGCTGGGCGCATCGACGGGTGTGTCGGTGGTGCCGGCAACGGCATGACCATGCCATGGAATGACGAAGAGCACGCGGCCATCGCTGGTGCGCGGGACCATGAGGGCCGTGTCTCCGCGGAGAAACGACCGATCGAAGACCAGATGGATACCCTGGCTGGTGATCAGCAGGGGCTCGATCGAGCTGTCGGCCATGCGACGAATCGAATCGGTGAAAACTCCGGTCGCATTCACGACAATGCGGGCGCGCAGGTTCAGCTCTTCGCCGGTTTCTTCGTCGCGAGCGACCACGCCGTTGAGATAGCCTTCGTCATCGCGTAGCAGGCTTGTGGCGGAGCAGTAGTTCAAAATCGTCGCCCCGTGATCGGCCGCGGTCATGGCGAGATGGATCAAGAGGCGCGCATCGTCGAATTGCCCGTCGTAGTAGATGACACCGCCGCGTAATTCATCAGGCTCCAGGCCGGGAAGCAGGGCGAGGGTTTCTTCTTTGCTTAAAACTTTGGAGGGGCCGAAGCCGTACTTGCCGGCGAGCAAATCGTAGAGTTTGAGGCCGATGCCGTAGAAGGGCGCCTCCCACCAGGAGTAGTTGGGCACAACGAAGGCGAGGTCGTGCACGAGGTGCGGCGCGTTCTGGCGGAGGAGGCCACGCTCTTTCAGCGCCGACATGACGAGGGAAACGTTGCCCTGCTCGAGGTAACGCACACCGCCGTGCACGAGCTTGGTGCTGCGGCTGCTGGTTCCTTTGCCGAAATCGTGGGCTTCGATCAGGACGACGTCGAGGCCGCGCGCCGAGGCATCGACGGCCACGCCCATTCCCGTGGCGCCACCCCCGATGATGGCGATATCCCAGGGCTTCTGCTCTGCCGCCTGCTCGCGGACTTTACGCGCCATCTCTTCTCTGCGCATTGCTAACTCCTGTCCTACTCTGCCCAGCCTTTCGAGCGTTCGACGGCGCGATGCCACAGTGCTCTACGCGAAGCGCGCTCGTTGGCATCCATCTTCGGTTCGAAGCGGATATCATTTTGCCGTTTCGAGCGCAGTTCCTCTGGACCGGGCCAGAAACTCGCCGCCAATCCTGCCAGGTAAGCCGCTCCGAGTGCGGTGGTTTCTGTCACATGTGGTCGCACGACAGGGACGCCAAGAACGTCTGCCTGGAACTGCATCAGCAGGTCGTTGACGGCGGCGCCTCCGTCCACACGCAAAGCCCCGAGGGGAGCACTGGTCTCGCTATGGACCGCTTCGAGGACGTCGGCGACTTGAAACGCGATGCTCTCGAGCGCCGCGCGCGCAATGTGGCCCGGCTTGGTATCGCGGCGCAGGCCAATCAGCAGGCCGCCGGCGTGTGGATCCCAGTGCGGAGCGCCCAGTCCGACGAAGGCCGGAACAAAGAGGACGCCGTTGGTGTCGGGCACGCTCGCCGCAAGCGCTTCAACGTCGGCCGATGAGCCGATGAGCTTGAGATTATCGCGTAGCCATTGCACCACAGCGCCACCGATAAACACGCTGCCTTCGAGAGCGTATTCGAGGCGATGGTTGGAGCTTGCTGCAACCGTGGTGATCAGGCGATGTTTGGAGCGGACAAACTGCGTGCCGATGTTTTGTAGAAGAAAGCATCCTGTGCCGTAGGTGTTCTTGGCTTCACCCGCGCTCCAGCAAAGCTGGCCAAAGAGGGCGGCTTGCTGATCGCCGGCAATTCCAGCGATGCCGATGCCGCCCAAGCCGAGTGTCGTCGTGACTTCGCCAATCTGCTGGCTCGACCAGACCACCTCGGGCAGCAGGCTTTGCGGAACGTCGAGGATGCGCAGCAGTTCGGGATCCCACTCGCCTTTGACGACGTTATAGAGCAGCGTGCGCGAAGCGTTGGTCACATCGGTGACGTGATGCACGCCGCTGGTGAGGTGCCAGATGAGCCAGCTGTCGACCGTGCCGAAGGCCAGCTCGCCCTTGTCGGCACGCGCGCGTGCGCCGGAAACGTTGTCAAGGATCCACTTGATTTTTGTGCCCGAGAAGTAGGGATCGATGACGAGGCCGGTTCGATTGCTGATGGTCTCGCCGAGTCCCTGCTGCTCCAGGGTTGCGCAGAGCGAAGCGGTGCGGCGGTCTTGCCAGACGATGGCGGGATGGATGGGCTTGCCTGTGGCGCGATCCCACACGATGACCGTCTCGCGCTGGTTGGTGATGCCGATGGCGGCCACATCGCGCGGTCGCGCACCGGCCTTGCCAAGCACCTCGACCGCGCAACTCATCTGGCTGGTGAGGATCTCCATGGGGTCGTGCTCGACCCAACCCTGCTGGGGATAGAACTGCTCGAACTCATGTTGCGCGACCGCGACGATCGCGCCTGCGTCATTAAAGAGAATTGCACGGGAACTGGTCGTTCCCTGATCGAGGGCAAGAATGTAGGCCATGCGGAGTGCCTTTCTTCGGTGATCAGTCAAACACGGTAGGCATCGAGCGAGCAAGGCGCGGACTGTGAACTTGGCGCGACGCGAAAGCTCAGCCGATTACATACAGATCGACATACTCGTGCACGGGCATGGCGGCAAGCCGTTCCGGATCGAGCGATGCTTCGAGAATGCGCTGTTGCTGGGCGGAGTCGAAGCGGCGCCGCAGGTTGGTCTTGAATTTCTCGACCAGGAGAGGAAGGCCCTCTTCGCGGCGGCGACGATGGCCGATGGGATATTCGACAGCCTCGTCGAGTGTCGTGCCGTCTTCGAGTTCGACGTGCAGCGCATTGGCGATGGAACGCTTTTCGGGATCATGATAATCGGCGGTGAAGCCAGGTTCTTCAACACATTCGATCTTTGCGCGAAGGGCGTCGATGCGTGGGCCCATGATTGGATCGGCAGCAATCTTGTCTTCATAATCCGAGGCCGTCAACCGGCCAAAGAGCAGCGGGATCGCGACCATATATTGCACGCAATGATCGCGGTCGGCCGGATTGGCGAGAGGCCCTTTCTTGTCAATGATGCGGAGGCAGGCCTCGTGGGTGCGAATGACGACGCGGCGGATGTTGTCGGCAGTCTTGCCAGATTGGTTGAGGCGCTGGTGGAGTTTCATTGCGGCTTCGACCGCAGTCTGCGCGTGGAACTCGGCCGGGTAGCTGATTTTGAAAAGCACGTTCTCCATGACGTAGGAGCCGTAGGGGCGCTGGAATTTGAAGGGTTGTCCGCGAAACGAGACGTCATAGAATCCCCAGGTTTTCGCGGTCAGCACGGACGGATAGCCCATCTCACCGGCGCGCGCCATCAGGGCGAGCCGTACGGCGCGGCTCGTGGCGTCTCCAGCTGCCCAGCTTTTGCGCGAGCCGGTGTTCGGTGTGTGCCGATACGTGCGCAGGCTTTGCCCATCGACCCAAGCCAGCGAGAGAGCATTGATGGTCTGTTCGCGGGTGAGGCCCAGCAACTGGCTGACCACGGCGGTCGAAGCGACCTTGACCAGCACGACGTGATCGAGGCCGACTTTGTTGAAAGAGTTTTCGAGCGCGAGGCAGCCCTGAATTTCGTGCGCCTTGATCATGGCGGTCAGGACCTGGCGCATGGTGATTGCCTGGCCCGCGCGCGAAAGCCAGTCGGCAACGGCGAGAATGGCGCCAAGGTTGTCGGACGGATGACCCCACTCGGCAGCAAGCCAGGTGTCGTTGAAGTCGAGCCAGCGGATCATGGCGCCGATGTTGAATGCGGCATGGACCGGGTCCAGCTGGTAGTTCGTTCCGGGCACGCGCGCTCCATGGGGGACGACAGTACCGGGAACAATGGGTCCGAGCAGCTTGGTGCAGGCAGGATATTCGAGTGCTTCGAGACCGCAGCCGAGCGTGTCGATCAGGCAGTGGCGTGCTGTTGCGTAGGCAAGATCGCTGACGATTTTGTAGTTCAGCACGTAGTCTGCGACGTCGGTGAGGACCTGGTCGGGTGCGGGGCGTTCGTTGCTGCTATGCGAGGACACTCGATCTCCTGAAGTGCAGCCGGTACGGTCAAAGAAAGACTAAGCTCGTTCGGCGATTGGCACGAACTGGAGCGGTTCGGGACCGGTGTAATGTGCCGAGGGGCGAATAATCTTGCCGTCTTCGCGCTGCTCGATGACATGCGCACACCAGCCGGCCGTTCGCGCGATCACGAACAGAGGAGTGAACAAATCGATGGGAATGCCCATCAGGTGATAGGCCACGGCGCTGTACCAGTCGAGGTTGGGAAACATGCGTTTGGTTTCGTGCATCACTTTTTCGATGCGTTCTGCGACGGCAAAGAGACGTTGGCCTTCGGGATCGACGGCGAGCCCGCGCGCGATTTCTTTCACGATGTCGCTGCGGGGGTCGGCGATGGTATAGACCGGATGGCCGAAACCGATAATGACTTCGCGCTGATCGATGCGGCGGCGAATATCGGTCTCGGCTTCTTCAGGAGAGGCATAGCGCTGTTGAATTTCCAGAGCGACTTCGTTGGCGCCGCCATGCTTGGGTCCCTTCAACGCACCAATGGCGCCCGTGACGCACGAGTAGAGATCGGAGCCGGTGCCGGCGATGACGCGAGCGGTGAAGGTGGAGGCGTTGAACTCATGTTCGGCGTAGAGAATCAACGAGGCCTGCATCGCGGCGGTCCACTGCGCGTTGGGTGAAGAGCCATGGAGGAGGTGGAGAAAATGTGCGGCGATCGCGTCCTCGGCAGTTTCGACGTCGATGCGGCGGCCGTTGCGCGCATAGTGATGCCAATAGAGGAGCATCGATCCCAGTGAGGCCAGCAAGACGTCAGCGATGGCGCGTGCGCCCTGGACATTGTGGTCGACGGCTTCTGGCACGATGCACCCGGACACGGACACGCCGGTGCGCAAGACGTCCATGGGATGCGCGGTAGGCGGAAGGAGCTCGAGGGCCTGCTTCACGGCGGTAGGAAGATTGCGCAGGGGACGGAGGCTTGTCTTGTAGCGATCCAATTCATGCTGCGTGGGAAGTTTGCCGTGGACGAGCAGAAAAGCGACTTCTTCGAATGTGCAATGTTTGGCGAGGTCGTGAATATCGAAGCCGCGGTAGTGCAGGTCGTTGCCGGTGTGCCCCACCGTACACAGCGCGGTGCTGCCGGCCGGTGTGCCCGAAAGCGCCACGGATTTTTTAGGACGGAATGAAGAAGGATTGTTCTCTGGGGTGTTCATGCCGAAGTCTCCGGGGCAGATCGTTGGGCGGAATTCGAGAGGGGCTACTCTTTTCTGGCCTTCGAGAAGAGCACATCGAGTTTCTCTTCGTAGGCGTGATAGCCGAGATATTTGTAGAGATCGGCGCGGCTTTGCATCAACGGGACCACGGACTGTTGGGTGCCTTCGCTGCGGATCGTTTCGTACACCTTGAGGGCCGCCGCGTTCATCGCACGATAGGCCGCGCAGCAATAGAGAATGACATCGACACCCGCGCCGGCTAGCTCATCGCGCGACCAAAGCGGTGTCTGGCCGAATTCAGTGAGATTGGCCAGAATGGGGACGCGCACCGCGCCGCGAAATTTTGCATACATGGTTAGCTCGGTCACGGCTTCGGCAAAGATCATGTCAGCACCTGCGGCGACATAGGCCTGCACCCGTTCGATCGCAGCATCCAGGCCTTCGCTGGCAATTGCGTCGGTGCGCGCCATGAGGACAAAGTCCTGGTCAGTGCGCGCATCGACAGCTGCTTTGATGCGGTCGACCATCTCCTCGGCGGGAACGAGCTCTTTGCCGGGGCGATGACCGCAGCGCTTGGCTCCCACTTGGTCTTCGATGTGGACCGCGCCGGCACCGGCCTTGATCATGGAGCGAACGGTGCGGGCGATATTGAAGGCGCCGCCCCAGCCCGTATCGATGTCGACCAGCAGGGGCAAGCTCGAAGCCTCTGTGATGCGACGAACGTCTATCAGCACGTCGTCCATGGTGCTGATGCCGAGGTCAGGGAGTCCAAGAGAATTGGCGGCCACGCCTCCGCCGGATAAATAAAGGGCGCGGAAGCCGGTTGCTTCAGCGAGGCGCGCGGTGTAGGCGTTGATGGCGCCGGCGACCTGGAGAGGTTTTTCGTCGCGCACGGCAGCGCGGAACCGTTCCCCCGCCGATGCTTTGCCAGGTGATTGCCGCATGCAATGCCCGCATCATAACAGCCATGACGCGGATTTCGCGCCGCTTTGCCGGGTGCCGGGCACGGTGCGACAATGGCTCGCGGCCAAATCTCGGCTTGAGAAGCGGGCTTTGCCGGAGGAGATTTCTCGATGAAACGTGTTTTGATGTGTGCCGGCGTCTTGATTGCAGCAACGTTCAGCCTGTCTGCGCAACAGAAACCACCTGCCAGTCCAGCGGAGACGGCGACTGGGACTATTGGCGGAAAGACGGTGACCGTCAGCTACAACTCTCCGAGGGTCAAAGGCCGCGAGGGCCATGTCTTTACCAAGGACGGGCTCATTCAATCGGCGCACGGCTCGCAGTACCCCATCTGGCGCGCGGGTGCCAACGCTGCAACCACGCTTAAGTCTGACGGCAATCTGATGATCGGCGATCTTGCTGTGCCGGCAGGGACCTATACCCTTTTTGTGGACATCACCGACCCCGACCACTGGACGCTGATTGTGAGCAAAAAGACCGGCGAGTGGGGCCTGGCCTACGACCCATCGCAAGACCTGGGCCGCGTGAAGATGAAGATGGGAAAGCCCACCGCGATGGTTGAGGACCTTCTGTGGACCATCGATGGCGACGGCGGCAAAGGCGGCAAGATGACACTGGCCTGGGAAGATCGCGTGGCGTCGGTCTCTGTCGCGACTCACTAGCGCTCCCATTTCCGAGAAGGGCGGCATGATTGCAAGCGATTGCCGCCCAGCCGGTAGAATAGAGATACACGCTACTCCACTCGGAGGCATTCAGTCCTTGCCGCTTTACGCATATCGCTGCACCAAGTGTGGCCATCGATTCGAAAAGATACAAAGCTTCAACGCCACGCCAGAGACGGAATGTCCCAAGTGTCACGGTGAGTTGGAACGCCCGCTGACCGCGCCGGCATTGCAGTTCAAGGGCGCGGGCTGGTATGTGAACGATTATTCGTCGAAGTCGAGCGCTCCTTCCACGGAGAGCAAGTCGGCCGATTCGGCGGGCTCGTCCGAGGCGAAGCCAGCGGCTTCTGAGTCGGCCCCGAAAGCATCGTCAGAGTCCTCCTCTTCTTCAAGTAACGCCGCTTCGAAACCATCGACGAATTCCTCCAGCTCTTCGTAGCGTTCGTGCGCGCAAGCCGGTCGATTTGAGTGAAAGCCCCGTAAGATAGTAGTGGCCATGCCGCTGCTCGATCCGATTCCGTCCCCTGTTGAACATGCCGATCTCGTGACGCTCGAGTGGGAGCCTCTGCTCGCGCTGGTAGCCGGGTTCTCTGCGTCGCCTGTCGGGCGCGGAGCGATTCTTGCGTTGCGGCCTTCGGTTGACGAGTCCTGGATTCGGCGTCAGCATCAGCTTACCGGCGAAGTGCGTCTGCTGCTGGGGGAGCAGGTATCGATCCCTCTGGGTGGATTGTTCGATCCCACCGAACTTGCGGCCAAGGCGCGCATTCCCGAGATTGCTCTTGAGGCGAACGAGCTCCAGTCCGTCGCACGGTTGGCGAATGACATAGCTGCGTGGCAAGACTTGATGCGGAGCCCACCGGCACGCGTCGTAGGCAAGCTTGCGGGGCTGGCGGAGCTTTCTGAAGGACTGGCGCAAGGGCTGCGGGTGCTTGCCGAATCGATCGAGCGCAAGATCCAGCCTGACGGCACGTTGTCTGATGATGCCTCCCCGGAGTTGGGACGCATTCGTCGCGACCAGGAACGCCAGCAGCGTGTGATTGAGGAGTCTCTGCGGTCGGCACTGCGCAAGCTCGCGAGTGAAGGGGCCACGCAGGACGATGTGATCACCATTCGCGGCGAACGATTCGTTATTCCGGTGCGCAGCGAACTCAAGCGACGTGTTGCAGGCGTGGTGCATGGAGCCAGTTCCTCGGGTCAGACTGTTTATGTTGAGCCGCTCGAAACCATCGAGCAGAACAACGAACTTGTCCGCTTGCTGGAAGAAGAGCAGGCGGAGATTCATCGCATCTTTGTCGCCCTTACGCGGCAGGTGCAGGTACACGCCGATTCATTGGTTGCCGGTGCGCGCGTGCTCGCGCTGGTGGACAGTTTGCTGGCTCGCGCCCGCTTTGCCCGCGACTACGATTGCGTCGAGCCGACGCTTTCGCTTGAGAGGCTGAACCTCAACGACGCTCGTCATCCACTGCTTGAAAAGCACTTGCGAGCCAACGGTGGGAGTGTTGTGCCGCTGACGCTGGAACTGACCAGCGCAACGCGGCAGCTGATCATCAGCGGACCGAACACCGGCGGCAAGACTGTCACGCTGAAGACGACGGCATTGTTGGCGATGATGGCGCAGGCGGGCATTCCGGTGCCGGCGGCGTCGGCGAGCTTCCCGGTGTTCACGGCGTTTCTTGCCGATATCGGAGATGCGCAGTCGATTGAGGCGGAGCTGTCGACTTTCTCGGCGCACATCGTGAATTTAAATCGCTTGTCGCGGCTGGCCAATGCGCATTCTCTTGTTCTTCTGGATGAGCTGGGCTCGGCCACCGATCCGGAAGAAGGTTCGGCACTGGCGGTGGCGGTGGCGCGATTCTTTCTTGATGCAGGGGCTTGGTCGTTGATTTCGACCCACCATACCTCATTGAAGGTGTATGCAGCGAACACGGCGGGCGTTCTGAATGCGGCTGCGGGCGTGGATGAACGCACGCTCGTCCCGACATATCAACTGCGGTTGGGGATACCGGGCGCCTCTGCTGGCATTGCGACCGCGGAGCGGCTGGGGCTGCACAAGGACATCATTGGGACTGCGCGCGAACGGCTTGGTTCGCAGCAGGTGGACATCGCGCGATTCCTCGACAAGATCCATAACGAGGTCACGGCCCTCGAAGCAGAGAGAAAGAAGACACGGGAAGAACAGTACGCATTGAACCAGGAGCGGAAGAAGCTCGAACGTGAAGCCGATGTACAGATTCGCAATCGGACGCGTGAACTGGAGACAAAACTGGCCTCGCTCTTCAAGGAGTTCGAATTCCAGATGCGCGAAAACGTGCGCGCGGTTGAAGATCGCGCGGCGCAGCAGAAGCTTTCAAAAGAGTCTGAGCGGCGGATCACCCGGTTGCGGCGCGAGTTCCAGGAGAGCTTCAATCAAACGCTGGTGGCGCATCGCACCGGCGCCGACCAGGGAGACAGCAATGCGCAGCCGCACGTGCTGCGGCATGTTGAGCCTGGTGACGAGGTGCTGCTGAAGTCGATGAACAAGATTGCGATTGTGCAGCGCGAGGTGGAGAAGGATGTGTTCGAAGTCGCGCTGGGCCCCATCAAGATGCGGGTCAAGAAGGATGATCTTGCCGATCCCCGCGGCTCGGGAGCCGAAGCGAAGGCCGCAAAGGCCGATCCCCTTGCGGCCGCGCGCAAGCAGAAGGGTGTACATGTTTCTGTGATCAGCGCGAACACCGACGACATGCGCATGGAGATTAACCTGATCGGCCGCACCGTCGACGAGGCAACGGACGAGCTGGAGCGGTATCTGGATCGCGCATTCCTGGCGGGCCTGCCGCGGGTGCGGGTGATTCACGGCCATGGAGCTGGAATCCTGCGCCGAGGGGTGCGTGCATTTCTCAAGGGCCATCCGCATGTGGCCGGGATTGAAGAAGCACCGCAAAACGAAGGTGGGCAGGGCGCCACGCTCGTCGAGCTACGGCAGTAGCGCGGGAATGACAAGCGGCGGCAGGTTGTGTGGCACAATGGGCTCTCAGCGGCGAGAGGCCGAAGCGAGGCACGATGCGGGCGCGAGTGGTGGGCACAATCCTGTTCGGCCTCTTGAACTGCCTGGCCTACGGCGCATCTGATCCCGACGTGAACCCGGGCCCGGTGCAAGCCGAGCTTTTGGCACAGGCGAGTGTGCACCATCTGCAGAGCGGGGCTACGGTCTTTGCGCGCGTGACCCGCGATTGGAAGGGTCCGGACTGCTTTCTGCGCAGTGGCGCCATCCTCGAAGGGACAGTCGAAGTCGCCGATAGTCGCAAAGGGCACGGACAATCCAGGCTCGGTCTTTCGTTCCACCGCGCACAGTGCGACGGTCCCGACATGAAGCCGTTTGAACTGATCCTGGCAGCCGTGGCGGGTGTACCAGAAGATTGGGAGAATGTGCCGGATGCACAGTTCAAGATGCCGGTCATGTTTATGCAGCCGAACGGCATGAATGGATTCGGGGGCGCCGGCCTTGGCGGCTTCTCGCTGTCGCACATGGAACTGCGCGGGGTTGTCCATCATTTTCCGACGAGCCGCAATGTGCAGCCGGGCGACGTGCTCGAGATCAAGGGCATGAAGCTGGACTTGGGAATGGGTCCGAACCGGAGCTCGGTGTTGAGTACCAAGAACCGGGATGTCAGCCTGGACGCTTTTACGCAGTTCCTGCTGCTTCCTTCGGCAGCCATCGTGTTTGCCCCGGAAAACCGTTCGGTGATCGCGCCGGACCCGGCCGCGCTTGGGAAAGATGGATCAAGCCCGCCTTTACCTGCCCCTGCCCCGGTGAATGATCTTGAAGTCTGCGCGCCGCCAGGTTGCGCCGTTGATCTGCCGGCAACCGCCGAGGAGCTGGAAGGGCGCGGAGCCGATTCGATCGCCATCGGAGCCTTGGGGTATGCGCCACGCGCGCGCCGCGTTCTTGACGATTTTGGCGACGAAGAGGCCTTGGCTTGGCTTAGCCCCCGGCAGATGCTCTTCACCTTCAACCCGCATGCGCTCATTCGCCGCGAAGGTCCCGCATCACGAGCGACGCATCGGATGATTCGCGCGGTGGTGCTCGATGTGCAAAGCCACTCTGTCACGCGTGCCGTCGATTGGGAGGTGACCGATACGCGCCGGTATCTCTGGCCATTGAGCGGAAGCCGCATCCTTGTCCATGTGGGCAATGAGCTGCGCGTGTATACGGCGGGTTTGGAGATTGAGCACAGTATCGCGCTGGGCGGCCCTCTGGCCTTTGTCCAGATTGCGCCCAACGGCAAGTTGATGGCGATTGCAACGTTGCATGAGCGGCACTCAGAAGAGCTCCACGCCAAGCTGCACAGCCAGCTGGGAAGCGAGCCGGAAGAGGATGTCGAGGTTGCAATTACCGATGAAGGGCTCAACACGATTGCCCGGGCGACGACCGTATCGGGATTGCAGCCGCCTACGCTGTTGAATGAAGGACAAGTGAATCTGCTGGGGCAGCCGCAGATGCATTACCGGCTGGCCTTGACCACCTGGGACAACAAGGCGGTGACCCTGGCGCGCCTGACGTCGCGCTGCACGCCGGAGCTCTCGAGCATTGCACCTGACCTACTTTTTTTGTTGTCGTGCAACGTGGCCACGGGAAAGAGTGAATACCGTGTGATGCGAGCCGATGGCAAGTTGCTGCTGCGCGGAGAAGCTAGCCCGCGCGAACTTGGACACGATGTTGCCGGTAGCCACGAACATGCGATGTTTGTGATGAAGGCGGTGCGCGCCACGCATGAACTTGCTCCAGGGATTCAGTTCAAGGCGTCCGACCTGGAATCCGCAGAGCTGCGGGTATATCGCGCTGGGGATGGAAAGCGGCTGCTCGCCGTGCACGTCGACGAACCGATCACCAGCCATGGGGGATATGCGCTTTCGCCCGATGGCACACAACTCGCGGTGCTTTCGCAGTCGCAAATTCAGCTGTATCCCGTACCGAGCGAGTAGGCTCTGACAAGCCGAAGCGGCGCGTCGGAAGAGCATCGATCTGCAACCGACCTCTAAAAATAAAGTTCGGTGACCTCACTGTCTTTAGCAGATTGTGAGGAGGCTCCCTCTCTCTCCACACTTTCGCCAAGCAGCTCTTAACGCTCGAGTTATAGCCAAAGGTAAGAATTTAGCCCCCGAAGAAGTGGGTCCAGATCGGATCAGTGATGCGCCGGTTTTTCAAGAATAACTTCAAATATTTTTCGTGACAGCGAAAAACGGGCAGGCGTACAGTTCACGTCGCGCGGGGCCGCGATTCGAAGGAATCGTGCGGGCGGAAAATCGCTTCTTGTGAGGCCGCCCTCAACCCCGCGCCGACGCACGGGGGCCGATGCAGACGAGGAGAGCCCCGAGTTTTCGGCGACCAGGATTGCCCGCTCGAGTGGCTGCCTGCTGCGATCGTGACAAATCGCTCACAATTCCCATTGCCTCGCCTCGTATGATCGACTGCATCGCAGATTTGAGGAGAATTGGATGCGCAAACTGGGCTTGATCCTGATGCTGGCGCTTGCTGTGACCGCGGCCAGCGCGAAGATACGCAGCATTTACGACTTCACGATGAAATCGATTGACGGGCAGCAGGTGAGCCTGAAGAGCTATCACGGCAAAGTGGTGCTGCTGGTAAACGTCGCCAGCAAGTGTGGTTTTACGCCGCAGTACGCGGGCCTCGAAGCGGTCTACGAGAAGTACAAGGACCGGGGCTTGGTGATCGTGGGTATCCCGGCAAACAATTTTGCGCAGCAGGAGCCGGGCACGAACGAAGAGATCAAAAAATTCTGCAGCAACAAATACAACGTTTCGTTTCCGATGATGGCCAAGGTATCGGTGCTGGGCGATGACAAAACGCCGCTGTACCAGTTCCTGACCGACAAGTCGGCGAACCCGACAATTGGCGGCGACATCAAGTGGAACTTCACCAAGTTCCTTTTCGATCGCAAAGGCAATCCGGTGGCGCGGTTTGAGCCTGCAGTAAAGCCTGACTCGCCAGAAGTGGCCGCGGCGATTGAATCGGCGCTGGGCAAATGAGGGTCTGAGCTGCAATACGAAGGGGCCGCAGCGCGGCCCCACTAGTCCTCGAAGCCCAAGAGAAAACTCGCAGGCGGTTGGGAGTAATGCTCCGCAGTAGACGAGGCCTTTTCAAGCTCTTATGCCGGGCACAGGTTGGTCTATTCCACAAACTGTGTATCCGATGATCCGGAAGGCGGAAATCGGAGTAGATCCGGCCACCGCATCAACGTGAAAAGAAAAGGCCTCGGAGATGATCTCCAAGGCCTTACTCATTGGCGCGAAGCGCGTCTGCTGTATGCAGGTGCTTAGGCCATGGCTTCGCGGCCCATCGGCTCGAAGCGCAACTGGTTGCTGTTGCGATCGGCCGCGATGCGCACGTGCGAGCCGTGCAGGATCTCGCCGTCGAGGATCTTCATCGCCATGGGATCCTGCACCATGCGCTGCAGTGCACGCTTCAACGGACGCGCGCCGTAGGCTGCATCGGAACCGGCGGCCAGGATGAGCTGGCGTGCCGGATCGGTGAGCTCGAGCGAGATCTGCCGGTCTGCGAGCAGCTTGCGCAGCTCGTTCAAGCGCAACTCGAGAATCGAATCCATCTGCGCGTGGCCCAGCGGACGGAAGATGACCATGTCGTCGACACGGTTGAGAAACTCCGGTCGGAAGTGTTCGCGCAGCGTACGCATCACGCTCTCCCGCGCCATCTCGAAGTCGTGCTCGTTCTTCAGCGCTTCGCCGGCGAGGAAGGACGCGCCGAGGTTCGACGTCATGATCAGTACGGTGTTCTTGAAGTCCACCGTGCGGCCCTTCGAATCGGTCAGGCGTCCGTCGTCCATCACCTGCAGCAGGATGTTGAAGACATCGGGATGCGCCTTCTCGATCTCGTCGAACAAGACGACGGCATAGGGCCTTCTCCGAATCGCCTCGGTGAGCTGGCCGCCCTCGTCGTAGCCCACGTAGCCTGGAGGCGCACCGATCAAGCGTGCCACGGCGTGTTTTTCCATGTACTCGCTCATGTCGATGCGGACCATGGCCTGCTCATCGTCGAAGAGAAATTCGGCCAAAGCGCGCGCAGTTTCCGTCTTGCCCACGCCGGTCGGTCCAAGAAAGATGAACGAACCGATGGGGCGCTTGGGATCGCTCAAGCCCGCGCGCGAACGGCGGATCGCATTGGCAACGATGCTCAGCGCTGCGTCCTGCCCGATCACACGCTCGCGCAGCCGCTCTTCCATGGTGACAAGTTTTTTGACTTCGCCTTCGAGCATCCGCGCGACGGGAATGCCGGTCCATTTGCTGACAATCTTGGCGATGTCTTCCTCGTCGACTTCCTCTTTCAACATGCGCGTCGAACCGGCTGCGCCATCCTGGACAGCACTCAGTTTCTTCAGCTCTGCCTCGAGTTTCGGAAGATCGCCGTACTGAATCTGCGCGGCGCGGTCGAGCTGGCCTTTGCGAGTCTGTTCTTCGGCCTCGAAGCGCAGAGCCTCGATCCGCTTCTTGAGTTCGCTGATGCGCGCGATCGCGTCCCGCTCGGTGGTCCAGCGGGCGCGGAGAGCGGTGATCTTCTCCTTGAATCCCGACAGCTCCCTTTCCACTTCTGCCATGCGCTCGAGACTGTTCTTGTCGGTCTCGCGTTTGAGGGCCGCGCGCTCAATTTCGAGCGAGGTGGCCTGGCGTTCGAGCTGGTCGATTTCAGTCGGCACAGAACCGATCTGGATGGCCAGAGACGCGGCCGCTTCGTCGACAAGATCGATGGCCTTGTCGGGCAAGAAGCGGTCGGAGATGTAGCGATGCGAGAGCGTTGCCGCGGAGACGATCGCTGAATCCTTGATGCGCACGTTGTGGTGCGCCTCGTAGCGCTCTTTGAGGCCGCGCAGGATGGCGATCGTGTCTTCGACGTTGGGTTCTCCGACGAAGACGATCTGGAAACGCCGCTCCAGAGCTGCGTCTTTCTCGATGTATTTGCGGTACTCGTTCAGCGTGGTTGCGCCGATGGCCCGCAGTTCGCCGCGCGCGAGGGCCGGCTTGAGCATGTTGCTGGCGTCGATGGCGCCTTCAGCCGCACCGGCACCGACGAGGGTATGGAGCTCATCGATGAACAGAACAACCTGTCCGTTTGATTCCTCGATCTCTTTCAGGACTGCTTTAAGTCGGTCTTCGAACTCGCCGCGATACTTTGCGCCGGCGAGCATCGAACCGAGGTCGAGCGAGATGACGCGCTTGTCTTTCAGCAGCTCGGGCACGTCGCCAGAAACGATACGTCGCGCGAGGCCTTCGACGATGGCTGTTTTGCCCACGCCGGGCTCGCCGATGAGCACCGGGTTGTTCTTGGTGCGGCGGCTCAAGACTTGAATGACGCGGCGAATCTCCTCGTCACGGCCGATAACAGGATCGAGCTTGCCACGGCGGGCGAGTTCGGTGAGGTCCTTTGCGTACTTCTCCAGGGCCTGGAACTTGCCTTCGGGATTCTGGTCGGTGACGCGCTGCGATCCACGCACAGCGGTCAGGGCCTTGAGGATCGCATCGTGGGTGGCGCCGGTCGCAGCCAGGGCTTCGCGGGCAGGGTCGCCTTTCAGCTGGGCGATGCCCAGCAGCAGGTGCTCGGTGGAGACGTATTCGTCTTTGAAGTTCGCCGCTTCTCGGAAGGCCTGCTCGAGAGCCTTGTTCAGCATGGCACTTGGATTGGGCTGCGACGAACCGCCGGAGACGCGGGGCAGCTTCTCCTCCATCTGATGGAGTTCGTGCTCCAGGCGCTCAGCGGGCACACCGATCTTTTCAAGAACGGCGGGAATGACGCCCTCGCGGTCTTCAATCAGCGCCAGCAACAGATGGACGGGCTGCATCTCGGGGTTGCCGAATTCGGCTGCCCGGTTTTGCGCCTGCTGTACCGCCTGCTGCGACTTCAATGTGAACTTGTCCCAACGAATCGCCATGAATACTCAGCTCCTAGCCATCAGCTCTCAGCTTCTAGCTTGTTCCTGCAACACACTTAGAGTCCAGTAATTCCTAAAGATGCTTTTCACTCGTGAATCGATAAATAAACACGCCGGAAGCCTGATTTGCGCTTCCGGCGCGGATTGAATCTTGCAGACGCCGCATGTCCCCAGACAATCCGGCGCCCGCGAGCCGGCCAACGATCTGCCGTCTTACGCCGCCACGGGCTGCTTATCACCCGCGTTGACTTTGATCTGTTTGGGCTGCGCTTCAGCTTTCTTTTTCAGCTCAAGCTTCAGCACGCCGGCATGGTAGGTGGCCGCAACGTTCTCGGTATCGACAGTCGAGGGCACGGTGAAGGCGCGATAGAAGCTGCCGTAACGGCGCTCGATGCGATGGAAGTTCTCTTCCTTCTCCTCTTTTTCGAACTTGCGTTCGCCCTTCACGGTGAGCGTGTTGTTCTCCACGCGAATGTCGAGGTCTTTCTCTTCGATACCCGGAACTTCGAGCTTGAGGACAATCTTTTGGGGATCCTCGTAGACGTCGACGGCCGGCACAAAGCTGGCAGTCGTCAAGGCGTTGTCGCCCTCGTTGAAGTCGCGGAAGATGGAGTTCACGCGGTGCTGCAGAGCGATGACGTCACGAAATGGGTCCCAGCGAGTGATAGGCATAATTTTGTTCCTCCAGATGAGTTCGGTGATGTGGGTCGGGGGTGCCCGACGCTCAATCCATCTGATGGAGACTATAGCATGAACGATTCAACAAAGTTGAGTGTAGTACGCTCACTACTGAGATATGCAAAGGGGTCCTGGATAAGTTTTATTTTTGTTAAAGTTAAGGGTCTAGATAGCGTAGAGGCCGGTGGGCACCGACCACGTCGGCGGGTCGATCGGCCGCGAAGGGGGAGTGCTGAACACCCTTCAGGCACCTGCCAGGGCAGGGGCGATGAGCTGCGTGGTGGACTTCTCTCCCCGGACGAGGCGGGTCAGGGTGAGGACGGTGATGTCATCGTCCTGGCCGAAGTCGACCGCGGCCTCGGTGGCATGAGCGGCATCGGGGCGAGTCGCAAAGAGGCTGTCGAGCCGGTCGAAGCTGAAGATCTCCCCCGATGCGCTGCGGGCTTCGAGCAGGCCATCGGTATAGAGGGCGAAGTGGTCGCCTTCGCGGAGTTCGATGGTCTTTTCCTCATAGCTTGTGGTGGCCAGCACGCCGAGTGGCAAGGCGCCGGGCAGTTCCAGTGCGTGATTGTTGAGATAGGGCGCGGGGTGGCCGGCGCTGGCCATCACGCAGGTGCCGTCTTCGCGGAGTTGCAGGGCGAGGCAGGTGACGAATCCGCCTTGCATGCGGCCATCAAGCCGCGCATTGAGCTCGGCGAGGATGGCGGCGGGACTGTGGACGAACTGAGCCAGGGTGCGCACGGCGCCAACGATGAGTGAGACTGTCATGGCAGCTTTGAGACCCTTGCCGCTGACATCACCGAGCAGGATGAGGGTCGATCCAGCGTCTTCTCCGTTGAGTGGAATGACCTGGAAGAAGTCACCACCGACCTCCTGGGCGGGCTTATAGGCGCTGGTGAAGGCATAGCCGGGCAATGCGGGCAGGTCTTCGGGGATGAGCACTTGCTGCAGTTCGCGGGCGCTCTTGTACTCCTGCTCGAGGGTGCCCTGGCGGCGGCGGTAATCTGCCGCATAGCGAATCACCGCGTAGAGAATCGACAGGAAGAGCAGGGTTCGCAGCACCAGCAGCATCGGGAAGATGCTGCCGAAGAGGGTGAACATCGGCTGTCCCATCTTTGGCGACAACGTCCAGTGGGTATAGCGAACGCCTTGGAAGGCGACATTGGAGACGGTGTACCAGGCTCCGGTGAGGAAGGCGAAGATGGCCACCAGCCAACTGCCGGAGTTGAGTCGCTTGCGCTTGATGAGCGCGTAGACCACCAAGGCACTGGGAATGGCTTCGGCCGGCAAAATGACCGCGGTGAGGATTCCGTCTACGATGCCGAACTGAAACTGGTTGAGCTGGGTGATCACGAAGGCAGTGGATCCATCGAGAGCGCCGCAGAGCAGCGTGATCCAAAGGGCGACATTGAGAAAGCGCATGAGGCCACGCGAGTGATTGAGCTCGAGCAAATAGACCAGGAGATACCACTGGGCCACTTCGCGCAGCTGAATGACGGTCTGGATAAAGAACGTGAGCCAGGTTGCGGGGATGTGGAAGTGCAGAGTGTTGAGCGCCAGCTCGACCAGAGGGAGGAAGCAGAAGATCGTAACCCACAGGAGGATAGGTTGTTTTCGATCACGCAACCACGCGATGAAACTGAGGAGAGCGGCCAGCACATACAGAGATGTCAGGCCGAACTGGAACTGGGAGCGCTGCATCCAGCGGAAGTCGGAGGCGTCCTTCATTTGAGCGATGGCTGAGGGGCTTCCAATTGTGGGTGCCGCTTCAAAGCCGCCGGTGGTTCCATCGTCGACTGACGCAAGACTGGTCTTGTAGACGCGTATGGCCAGAACGCCGCTGCGAATGGGGCCAAGGCCATAGGTCTGCGGGAATTGCAGCATATACCACTGAAAATTTGGCGGGCACGAGCCGAGGCTGCCGATGCGAACACCATTCCAGTAAATCTCGTACACGTCGTCGATGGCGGGGATGGAGAGCGCGATGTCGGACGGAGCGCCGGGCGCCGGCGTGATGTCGATGTGTTTGCGATACCAGGCAAAACCGACGTAGCTTGGATGGCCCTGCGCCCCCCAGCCTTCATCCGCGGTGATCTGTTCCCAGCCATTCGTGCTGGATGTGTCCGGAGTTTGTTGAAGCGCCCAGGCGGGATCGTCCCCGAGATGAAACTGCCATGGACCATCGAGCTTGATGGTTCCTTTGCCGAGGCCATCGGCGGCGAGACGGGGAGCGGCCGGCGCAGGGAGAGCTGCGAGGGAGGGAAGAGCGGCCAAGGCGCAAAGACACGACCCCACAAGCCATGCACGCAAGGGAAGCTGAAGCATAGGAAGAAGCATAGCGTGCGGTGTGCAGGGAGGACAGAAAATTTCTTCGAAATGGGCGCAATCGATTTGAAATCCGCAGGGTGAAGGCGGGCCGCTCGGAGCTGGCTAGAATGAAGAAGAATGCTTCTGTTTGCCCCTGGCTCTTCTGCAATTGACTGGCACTGGATCTGGCTCGGAGTGGCCGCCTTTCTGGGTGGGCTGCTGAACGCCGTGGCTGGCGGCGGCTCTTTTCTTCTATTCCCGGCATTGCTGGGGATGAAGATGTTGCCGATCCAGGCCAACGCGACGAACACGGTTGCTCTGTGGCCGGGACAGTTGACGTCCATCGCCGCGTATCGCAACGACATCGGCAAGAATCTGCGGCTGGCGGTCTGGATGGGGCTGGCGGGGTTCGTGGGTGGCACGGCGGGCGCGATCGTGTTGTTGATTACGCCGCAGAAGACGTTTCTGCATCTCGTGCCCTGGCTGCTGCTGATTGCCGCGTCGATCTTTGCGGTCAGCGGACCGGTCTCGCGGTGGCTCGAACGGCGCAAGCGATCAGCTGCGCAGCCGGCTGAGACCCGGCCATTGGCTGTTTTTCTGTGCACGATCGTGGTGTGCTTCTATATCGGCTATTTCGGCGCCGGCGCGGGCTTTCTGATCATCACCTTGTTATCGCTGTTTGGCTTTCAGGATCTGAACGAGATCAACGCACTGAAAGTGGTGTCGACGACGGCGGCCAACGGCATTGCGTTCGTTCTGTTCGTGATCAACGGGCAGGTGATTTGGAAGTATTGCCTGGCGGCGATGGTGACGGCCGCGGTGGGCGGGTATACCTCAGCCAGCCTGGCGCGGCGTGTCCCCCAGCCGGCATTGCGTGCCGTGGTGGTGTGCGTGGGACTGGGCATGGCCGCGTGGTTCTTCTGGAAACAGTGAAATGGAAACAGTGAAACAGTTCTTCGTTCACAGCTCATGGCTGGCAGGATGAGATAAGGTCTGGCGGGAATCGACGAGGTGCGAGGTTGATATGGGGAAGAAGTTCGCGGCTCTTGAGCCGATTCATCACGATTTCATTCAGAAGCAGCAGATGTTCTTTGTTGCTTCAGCGACTGCGGAGAGCCGTGTCAACGTGTCGCCGAAGGATGGCGCGTCGCTCAGAATTCTCGATGCGCAGCGGGTCGCGTATCTCGATCAGACGGGAAGCGGGAATGAGACCGCGGCGCATTTGCGTGCGGATGGCCGTCTGACGCTGATGTTCTGTGCGCTGCAAGGGGTGCCCCTGATTCTTCGTCTCTACGGGAAGGGAATCGTGCTTGCGCGCCGCAGTCCGGCGTATGCGGAGATGCTCGCTTCGCACTTCGGCAATGTGGAACCGCCCGGTGCTCGGCAGATTGTGGTGCTGCACGTGGACCTGGTCCAAACTTCGTGCGGCTACGGTGTTCCCATGTTCGATTTTGCGGGCGAGCGAGCGACGCTGCGCCGTTGGGCAGAGGCCAAGGGAGACGATGGCATTGCGCAGTATTGGCAGGCGAAGAACGTGCAGAGCCTCGATGGGCTTGCGACAGGCATTCTCGACGGGACCGACGAGGACACGGCAAATGAGGCAGAGGTGGAAAACCCTGCCGATGCATGTGTTTCGCGAAAGCCGTTAGAATTGAACTATGAGCCATGAGGGCATCCGCAGGATGACGCCGGAAGACGCGGCGCGCGAGAACGAGGCGGCGCTTCCGCTGCCGCGGATTGCCGTTACGCCGGAGAAGGTGAGAGTCCTGCTGACCGAGGGCAAGGGTCTGGAGATCGACTGGCAGGATGGCCACCGGAGCGCGTGGGGATTTGCCTGGCTGCGCGATGCCTGTCCCTGCGCAACGTGTGTCGACGAGCGCAAGAGCGAAGGACGCAAGATCGGGCAATCGAAGTCAACGCCCACGGAATTGCTGCCGATGTACAAGGCGCCTGCGAAGCCGGCGAGTGCGCATGGGGTGGGTCGCTACGCCCTGCAGTTCAACTGGCAGGATGGCCACTCCGGCGGGATCTATTCATGGGAGTATCTGCGCCGGATTTGCCAGTGTACGGAGTGCGGCTTTGCCGCGGCCGAGATCGCTGGCACGGCGCACTAGATTGCATTTTGCGCCTGCCTTTTCGAAGAGATTGCAGCGAGCGATAGGTTACGGCCGGGTAGCCTAACTCCCTCTTTTCAATAGCCATTGAATCTCTGCGTTGCTAGAGTTGCTGACCAGGAGGAGCACGTGTCCCTCAAGCAATTCCTCGGCAAACAATTCATCGATGTCATCCAGTGGAGCGAGCCGGAAGACGGCATTCTCGCCTATCGCTATCCGATGCAGGATATGGAGATTCAGACCGGCGGCCAGTTGACGGTTCGCGAATCGCAGCTGGCCGCTTTTGTGAATGAAGGCCGGATTGCCGATGTGTTTGCGCCGGGCCTGCACACGCTCAACACGCGCAATCTTCCGCTGCTGACCGACCTGCTGAATTGGGATAAGGACTTCGAGTCGCCCTTCAAGTCAGATGTCTACTTCTTTTCGACGCGTCTGCAGATTGGGCAGAAGTGGGGCACATCGACGCCGATCACGATTCGCGACAAGGAGTTCGGTGCGGTTCGCCTGCGGGGCTATGGGATCTACTCCTATCGCGTGGCGGATCCGCGCAAATTCTTCACGCAGGTGACGGGCACGCGCGATCGCTACTATGCCTCGGAGCTCGATGGACAATTGCGCGAAACGATCGTGGCGCGCATGACCGACATCTTCGCCACCAGCGACCTCTCGTTCCTCGATATGTCGGCCAACCAGGCTGCGCTGGGCGGTAAGGTGGCCGAGTTGATGAAGCCGACCTTTGCGGCACTGGGATTGGAGCTGGATCAGTTTGTTGTGGAGAGCATTTCACTGCCCGATGAGCTCGCTAAGGTGATGGATCAGCGGATCGGGATGAGCATGGCCGGCGATCTAGGCAAGTTTACGCAGTTCGAGGCGGCCGAGTCGCTCGAGGAAGCGGCGACCAATACGGGTGGCGCGGCAGGCATGGGTGTCGGGCTGGGTGCAGGCGCGGCGATGGCGCAAGCCGTGATGGGACAAGTGCGGCCCTTGAGCAATGGCGCGAGTGCGGCGGCGACGGCGAGTCCTGCGTTGGGAACGAAGTTCTGCATCGATTGCGGCAAACCGATTCTCGAGCGCGCGAAGTTCTGTCCTGAGTGCGGGAAGGCCCAATGAACTGCCCATCGTGCGGCGCAGCGATGCGTCTGGAGCCAGACAAGGACTGTCTTACCTGCGACTACTGCAAGAACATCTTTTTTCCGACCAAGAATGACGACGGCGTCAGCGTTTTCCCGGAGAAGTCGGACCTCGCATGCCCAGTGTGTTCGATTCCACTGATGCATGCCTCGTTGGCGAAGATCAGGATGCAGTACTGCACGCAGTGCCGGGGAATGCTGATTCCGATGGGAGCATTCATTGGCCTGGTTGACGAACTGCGCGCGGGCCAACCGGGATCGCTGATTCCGCCACCGCCCGATCCGCGGGAACTGCAACGCAAGTTAGCATGCCCGAAGTGCCACAAGCCGATGGAGACGCATTTCTACTCGGGGGCCGGAAACGTGATCATTGAAGATTGCGACAGGTGCGAATTCAACTGGCTTGATCACGGGAAGCTGATGCGCATTGTGCGCGCGCCAGATCACTCGTATCGGGACGCGGAGCCGATGGTCTAAGGCCCTTTTGGGGCGTCGGTGCCGGCCGGCTTCTCGCCGGCACGTTCTTTGGCCAGCGCATCTTCAAGCTCGGCGATCAGCTCTGTCAGTTGCTCGCGTTTGCGCTCGCTCATGTCGAGAAAGCGAACGCCCACCTTGTGTTTCTTGTGGATCGACTGAGTGACGCCGCCCAGGCGAAACGGCAAGCCGTCGAGACGAAACTCGATTTCAACCCGCCGGTAGATTCCCATGGGAAAGCAGTCTTCCGTACGAAACTGGCAACCGTTCATGCTGAGATCGAGGATGCGACCCCGCAGGTGGGTCGATGTGTCGAGCAGGTTGAGGATGGCATTGCCATCCACCGCCAGGCGAGTCTCCTTGCGGCGCTCTCTCTGCTGCGGTGGGGCGGTTTTGTCTTCCGATTCCATAGCCTGCTCCGCAGACGGTCGATGGAGAGATCAGGGAGAGATCAGTGTCCGCTGGTCAGTTCCCAGGGGCGGGCTGCGTCGGGTTGGGCAGCTTCGCGCCCTTTGAGCCGGTCGTATTGATAGAGATCGCTGGTGGTCCCCAAAGACTCGTTGTACAGGCTCACATCGCCAAGCAAGAGCTTCAACTCTTCGCTCAATGCGTGGATAGCTTGCAATTGGCTGGCCGTGGCCGGCAACTCATATTGGGACGTCTTAATAAATTTCTGGTAGCCGCGGTCGAGAAGGCGGGCGACTTCGCCGCGGACAAGGATTCCGGGATGAATGGCGAAGGCGGTCGGCTCGTCTTTGCCTGGCCCGGGAATCAGGACCGCGCCGACACCGTTTTTGCTAACCAACATTCCGTTTGCGACGCCGGGAAACGGCTTCACATCGAATGAGTGCGAGCGCAGAATCTGGAGCGCCTGGTCGTGGCCTGGTTTCGCGAGCTTACGGGTCATGGCCTCTCCGGTCTGCGATGATGAAAACAGGGCGCGCAGCTTCCCTTTACCAATCTCGCACACGCGCCGCGCCGCCCGCAAACGGAGCCCATGGAGACAAGTCTCACGCCTGCCGTGTTTGGAACGTCTTTGCCGGATCGCATTGGCGCCACGCCCCTCGTGCGGCTGGAGCACGTCACACGCGGGATGGAAGGCGTCACGGTGCTGGGAAAGGTCGAGTGGGTCAATCCCGGGGGCAGCGTGAAGGATCGCGCGGCGGCCTCGATGGTGCGCGACGCACAGAAGCGCGGGCTGCTGACGCCGGGTAAGACGATTCTCGATGCGACCAGCGGGAATACGGGCATCGCGTTAGCCATGCTGGGCGCGGCATTGGGAATTCCCGTGCAGCTGGCGATGCCCTCCAATGTTTCGCCGGAGAGAAAGCGCATTTTGCGTGCGTATGGCGCCGAGGTGGATTGGACGGATCCGGATCAAAGTTCGGACGGAGCGATTCGACGTGCGCGCGAGCTGGCCGGCAACGAGCCCGCGAAGTTCTGCTATCTCGACCAGTATTCGAACGACGCCAACTGGCTGGCTCACTATCAGTCGACAGGACCGGAGATTCTTGCCCAGACTTCAGGGCAGGTGACGCACTTTGTTGCCGGGTTGGGAACGACTGGAACGTTCATGGGAACGACGCGCCGTTTGAAAGAGCACAATCCGGCGATCCAGGCGATCAGCTTTCAGCCCGATTCGCCGTTTCATGGACTTGAAGGCCTGAAGCATATGGGTTCCGCGATTGTGCCGGCGATCTACAACCCGCATCTCGCCGATCGCGCAATGGAAATTGAGACGGAAGCCGCCTACGACATGGCGAAGCGGCTGGCGCGGGAAGATGGTTTGCTGGTGGGTATCTCTGCTGCCGCGGCGGTGGTGGCGTGTCAGAAGGTGGCGCGGGAAGAAGCCGCCGCCGGACGCCGCGCGGTGATCGTCACTGTGCTGCCTGATTCGGCAGACAAATATCTCAGCGAGCGCTTTTGGGAGGAGCGGTGAGCGTCCTGCAGATGCCGCGGGAGGTATTTGAAAGCCTGCGTGCGCATGGCGAAGAGACGTATCCGCACGAGTGTTGCGGCGCGTTGTTGGGGAACGCCGTTGAGGGAGGATCCTGGAGCCTTGTTGCCGCGGTCAAGGCAGGGAACACGCGGACCGATTCGGCGCACAATCGTTACCACATCGCTCCCGTGGAGCTGGTTAAGATTCAGCGCGAGGCGCGGACGAAGGGACTGGAGATCGCGGGGTTCTATCACTCGCATCCAGATCATCCTGCGCAGTGGTCGCCGACAGACTTTGCCGAGGCGCACTGGCTCGGATGCGCATATGTCATCACCGAGGTGGCGCATGGCAAGGCAGTAGTGACCAATTCGTTTCTGCTTGCCGGAACCACGGAAGAAGACAAGCGTTTTGAACCGCAGACCATCGAAATTCGGTAATCGGGCTGCGCCGTGCAGAATCCACAGCAGCACCGGGAATTGCCTTTACACGCGATAGCTCCGCGACTATGCTTGCGCGCATCGCCAGAGCACAAGCGTTTCTCCATCGGATGCCCTCCCCCTATCGCCCGTGATCTCTGAGCAAGTTCAGGAGGTTCACTCATGAAAATCACCCCCATTCTATTGGGATTGTCGTTCGCAGCCGCAGGGACTTTGGCGGCTGTTGCGCAGGACGCAGTCGCGCCGCCCAAGGTTATCCAACTTCAAAGGGAGTTCATCAAGCCGGGCAAGGCCGGTGCCGTGCATGACAAGAGCGAGGCAAACTTTGTTGCGGCGATGAACCGCGGCAAACTGCAGGGCCACTATGTCGCGTTGAATTCGCTGTCAGGGAAAAGCCGTGCATTGTTCCTGACCGGCTATCCCAACTTTGCGGCGTGGGAATCCGATAACACAATTATTGAGAAGAATGCGGCACTCAGTGCGGAGATGGATCGCGCCCTGATGGCCGACGGCGAGTTGTTGGAGGACTTCGACAGTGCGATCGCGACGTACGACGAGGACTTGAGCTATCACCCGCACGGTGATATCGGCCACGCCCGCTACTTCGAGATCACGCTTTTCCACGTGAAGCCGGGCCATCGCCACGACTGGCACGAGCTGGCCAAAATGGTGAAGGATGCGAATGAAAAAGCAGGAACAAGTGCGCACTGGGCTGCCTATGAGGTGGTCTATGGAGCTGCCGATGGCACATTTCTTCTGCTGAGCTCGGACAAGTCAATGGCGGACATCGACCAGGGTTTTGCTGAGAGCAAGAAGTTTGCCGAAGCGATGGGCGGGGCCGAGGGCATGGAGAAGCTCGACAAGTTGTATGGAGAGACGATCGATCATTCGGAGACGCAGTTGCTTGCCATCAATCCCAAGCAGAGCTACGCCGACGAATCCTGGATCAAGGCCGATCAGGATTTCTGGAAGCCCAAGGCGGCAAAGGCGGAAGCGAAACCGGCAGCGGCTGCAAAGCCCGCCAACCAATAAGCCAGGCCGGATAAGCCCGGTTGGCGCCGTGGGACGAGCGGCCTCGGAGGAATCCGAGGCCGTGTTTTTTGGGCCAACGAGGGCGAAGTCGCGCGGCATCAGGCGGATGCATTCGGAGTTGCACGGTGCGGGAGTCTCGCACCAGATTTCTCCATCCGATGCCGATAGGCGTCATCCAAAGAAGAGAGCGAAGATCAGGCGCGGCAGTCGATGGCTGGAGCCGGGCAACGTCTTTGCTACCCTATATCTGAGAAACCTATGCCGACGATTGCCGAACCGACCGCGCTGCCCGAACTGACAACCGATGAACTTGCGCGCTATTCGCGCCACCTGATCCTGCCTGAAGTGGGGATGGAAGGGCAGCAAAAGCTGAAGGCGGCCAAGGTGCTGTGTGTGGGCACCGGCGGTCTGGGTTCGCCGCTGGCTTTTTACCTTGCGGCCGCCGGTATCGGCACGCTGGGTCTCGTGGATTTCGATGTGGTAGACGCCAGCAACCTGCAACGGCAGATCATTCACTCCACGAAGGACATCGGCCGCAAGAAACTGGATTCGGCAGCGGAGAAGCTGACGGCGCTGAATCCCGCGCTGAAGGTCGTGAAGCACGAGACGATGCTCACCAGTGCGAATGCTCTCGACATTCTGAAGGATTACGACATCGTCGCCGATGGCACCGACAACTTTCCGACACGCTACCTGGTGAACGACGCGTGCGTGCTGCTGGGCAAGCCGAATGTGTACGGATCGATCTTCCGTTTCGAGGGGCAGGCCAGCGTGTTCGCGACAAAGGATGGTCCGTGCTATCGCTGCCTCTATCCCGAACCGCCGCCGCCGGGGCTGGTGCCGAGCTGCGCAGAAGGCGGTGTGCTGGGCATTCTGCCCGGGCTGGTAGGCGTGATCCAGGCAACGGAAGTCATCAAGCTGATTCTAGGCAACGGCAACCCATTGATTGGCCGCCTGCTGCTGGTGGATTCGCTGAACATGAAATTCCGCGAGCTGAAACTGCGGAAGAATCATGAGTGCCCGGTGTGCGGCGACAATCCGACCGTGACTCAACTGATCGATTATCAGAATTTCTGCGGCATCGTGCCCGAAACTCCCCAGGAGGCAAACTTGAAGAACGGTATTCCGCAGATTACGGTGAAGGAACTGAAGCGCCGCATCGATGCAGGCGAGGATGTGCAGCTGATCGACGTGCGCGAGCCGTACGAGTACCAGATTGCGCAGATCGGCGGTAAGCTGATTCCGCAGAACGACGTACCGCAGCGGGTGAATGAGATTGACCGCGATCGCGAGGTGGTGGTCCAGTGCAAGAGCGGCGGCCGGTCGCAACGGATTGCGGAGTTTCTGCAGCAAGCGGGCTATCCCCGCGTGGTCAACCTCGCCGGCGGCATTACGGCTTGGAGTGACGAAATCGACCCGAAAGTCCCGAAATATTGAGACGGATGGCTCCGGCGGCGTGACGCAGGTGCATGGGACACTGGGCCAAAGTACCCCATGGAGAGTTGCTGCGACCGGGGCGGAGAGTGCTATATCTAGGAGCAGGACAGAGAGCCGGTTCATGGGAACCAGGTTCGAATGACGAACTCAGACTTTCCCCCAGTCATGTACGCCTGAGCAAAACCGATTCGCCGTAACGGCGAATCGAACCCTATGCGGCGTGAGGAGTTCATACCTTTGCTAGCTACCGTTTCCAATGCGACCCCTGTATTACAAGGCAAGCACGTTCGCCTTGAATCACTGGAACTGAGCCACGCGGAGGCCCTTGTGGCAGCCGTCAACTCGGCACTCGATCCTTCTCTCTATCGCTGGACGCAGGTTCCGCGCACCTATGCGGAAGCGCTGCATTACATCGAGGCCGCGCTCGCGTTGCGCGATGCGGGAACGGCATTCCCGTTTGTCACTTTGCGCAACGACGACGGCACACTGATTGGGTCGACGCGATTCTTCGACATGCAGACCTGGTCGTGGCCGGTCAGCAGTCCGCGCCATGGCCGGACGGCTCCCGATGTATGTGAGATCGGCTATACGTGGCTCGCGCAAAGTGCCATTCGCACCGCAGCGAACACGGAATCAAAATTTCTGATGCTGTGTCACGCTTTCGAGACGTGGGGTGTTCTGCGGGTATGCCTGCATACCGATGTACGCAATCTGCGCTCGCAGGTTGCGATTGCGCGCATCGGTGGAGTGAAAGAGGGCGTTCTGCGTGCTCATCGCATGGCTGCCGATGGCGTCGCACGGGACTCGGCGCGGTTCTCGATCATCGCCACGGAGTGGCCGGGCGTGAAGGAGCGATTGCGCCGCAGGATGATGCAGCCGTAAGCAGCCGTAAAGAGAACAAGTAAAGAGAAAGAAGGCCGCTCATGGAGCGGCCTTCTTTGCTTAGTTCAGCAACCCATAGACATCGAGTTCACCTGGAGTCGATGTCAAGTTGTCTGCCCCGCCGATATTGTTACCGCGCGTACCGATGTAGACCTTACCGTTGGCGATGGTAGGCACTGTGAACTTCACTGCATAGCCGGCCGCGTTGCCCGAACCCTGCGTGCTATTCCACAACTCGGTGGCGAGGTTGGTAGCGTCATAGGCGTGCAGCACAGCGGGCCCGCATGCGCTTGCCTGGTTGGTGCAGTATGTGTGGTTATCGAGAGCCCAGACAATGCCATTGCTGAAATCGGGCATCGATGTAACGGAGGGGGACGCACCGGGCCACTGGTAATTGATGGATGTGGCGTTGGGCGCGAGCGTCAGTTTCGCCGTGCTTGCGCTCAGTGTGTACATTTGCATGGCGCCGCCGGCAGGGCCCACGTAGAGGTTGGAGTTCCAAAACGCGGAAGTGGAGAAGATCCCGTGGTTGAGGTTAATCCTCTGCCAGGCGTTGGAATCTCCGGATCCCCCCAGACTGCTGCGGTTGAGTGAGTAAAGATAGCCATCTTTACCGCCCCCGACCACGAGTCCGGTCGGATTGGTGCCATTCACAGGCAGGTTGACTAAGACTGCGGCACCTCCGGCGCCGAAGTCCTGATCGCCTGACGCGTCAGAAGCCTGGTCCGTCGGCGTGAAGTAGCTGGTGACGCCGAGGCCGGCGGTCAGTTTCAAGAACGAGTCGCCATAGTCGTTCGTCGGAGCCGAGCCGTTTGTCGCGTCGAATCCTCCGTTGCCGGTGATGAGGTACAGCGCTCCACTTGCGTCGGCAGATGGCGCGCCTCCGCTCATCCAGATGCCGCCCGCTTGATCGTTTGGATCAACGTTGAGAACGGAGGTCTGCGCCAGGTTGCCGGCGTTATAGCCGACGATCCAACCGTAGTAGGGGCCATCATCTTCATGAGCAGCCCATGCGACATAGACAACTCCGTTGACCAGAGCCAGACCGCAGCGTTGATTTTCCTGTCGCGCAACGAACGTGGTCGTTGTGTTGCCATCTCCGGTGCCGGGATACGTGGCGGTGATGTTGACCGGTCCGGAGAACTTCTCGTTGCCGGTCGTCAGATCAATGGCGTGGAGGCGCTGATAGAACAATGTCCCCGCGGAATTCATCGACTTGGAGACGACATAAAGAGTATTTGTGGTCAGGTCGATGACGGGTGTTCCCGTGACGCCGACTTCGGGCTGGATGTCGCCGTAGCCAAGTCCGACGAGGTGAACGCCGGGTGTGGGTACTGACGGAATGACCGTTTCTCCGGAAGTTCCACCGTGGGCGGTGTCGAGCAGATTGACATGCCAGAGCGGCGTGCACGGACTGGTGTTGGTATCGGCGTCGAAGGCGTAGAGGCCGTCGTTCTCGGTGGCGACATACACCACATTGCGCTTGGCGGACGAGACGGTGAGGTTCGGCACCCAGAGCGGCTGGGTATAGACAGCCTCGTCGACGGTGCAGGAGAAGAGCTTGCCGAACGTTGCCGTGGCAACGTTTGTGGTGTTGAGGGCGTATTCCTGTGTGTTGGAGCCATCGCGCGCGTTGTCGTTGTGATAGCTTGCCACCGCTGCCAGGTCAGTGACGCCGGCCGTTGCCGAGTCGGAGATGGAGTTATTGGTGACGCTGCTGGCAGTAATCGTGTAAATGCCCGCCGTGCTGGGGGCGGTATAGGTGACGGAGACGCCCGTAAGGCTGGTTGCCGTTGAGAAGGTTCCGCAGGTGGTGCCGCTGCAACCGGATCCACTGGCCGACCATTTGACGCCGTCGCTGTCGGGCGTCGTGGCGGAGATCGAGAGGGTCTGCGTAAGGGTGAGTCCGACGTTGTGTCGTGAGACGGAGACCATGATTCCGGTGGAGGAATACACCGTCAGAGCGAGGGCGACGGACTTGGTTTGGACGGGCGATCCCGAGTCACTCACCATGAATGTAAGAGAGCTTGCAGTCGCCGTTGTGGTTGGAGTGCCGGATAGGACGCCCGTGGATGTGTTGAACGAGAGGCCCGTGGGCAACGTGCCGGTGAGTGTCCAGGAATAGGGTGCCGTGCCGCCCGTCGCAACGAGCGAAGTAGTGTAGACGTTGCCATCCTGTCCGTTCGGCAGCGCAGTCGTGCTGATGGCCAGGTTGGAAAGCACGGTGAGCGTGAGGGTGACCGACTTGGTTTGCGCCGGGCTTTCAGAATCCGTCGCCATGAAGGTTAGAGATGCGTTCGCGGCGCTGGCTGTGGGCGTGCCGCTGATCGCACCCGTGGTCGCATTCAGCGTAAGGCCCGCAGGTAGTGTGCCGCTGGTGAGTGACCAGGTGTAGGGCGAGACGCCACCCGTTGCGGCAAGCGTTGCACTATAAAGGGTGCCCACATTGCCGCCGGGTAGGGTGGAGGTCGTGATCACCAGTGCCGGAGGCGGTGTCGCTGCAATCGTCAGCGCCAGCGTGACAGGGATGTTTTGCGTGGGGCTGCTTGAATCAGTGACTGTGAATGTGAGCGATGCGTTGGTCGCGCTGGCCGTGGGCGTGCCGCTGATTGCGCCCGTCGCTGCGTTCAGGGTAAGGCCCGCGGGCAGTGTGCCGCTGGTGAGCGCCCAGGTATAGGGTGTGGTCCCACCGGTCGCCGCAAGGGTCGTGGTGTACGCAACTCCCACCGTGCCGCTGGGCAGAGATGTTGTCGTGATCGAGAGAGTGGGTGGCGGAGTCGCTGCGATCGTGAGACTGAACGAGGCGGATTTGCTCTGCGCGGGGCTTGCGGAGTCGGTGACCGTGAAGGTCAGAGGCGTTGCGTTGGCTGCGGCTGTGGGGGTACCGGTAATGGCGCCCGTCGATGCATTCAGGGCAAGGCCTGCTGGGAGTGTTCCGCTGGTCCAGCTATAGGGTGCCGTTCCGCCGCTTGCCGCTAGGGTTGCGCTATAGGCGGTACCGACAATGCCGCTGGGAAGCGTGGTGGTTGTGATGGCGAGTGGCGTGACCCCGGCTGCCGTGATCGTGAGGCTGAGCGAGGCCGATTTAGTTTGCGCGGGGCTCCCGGAGTCTGTGACCGTAAAGGTGAGCGCGGTTGCGCTGGCAGTCGCCGTCGGGGTACCGGCAATGGCGCCTGTCGAAGCATTCAGAGCAAGCCCTGCCGGGAGCGTTCCGCTGGTCAGGGTCCAGCTATAAGGTGCTGTTCCGCCGGTAGCCGCGAGGGTAGCGCTGTAAGCAGCGCCTACTGTGCCGCTGGATAGACTCGAGGTCGTGATCGCCAGGGTCGACGGCGTTGTTCCTCCGGTCGAGCTAACGCCGCTGCATCCGGAGATGCCAAGAATAGCGGCGAGCAATCCCACCAAAAACAGGATGTGTCGAGTGCTGCGGTGGCTGATTTTGGCTGAAGAATCAAGGACGACGGACGATGAAAACATACGATACGTATCCATTCGCAGACGCGCACCCTTCTTGTATGTAATTTGATTGACAGAATCCGAACTAACCGGAGCAACGGAGCCCGGCGTCCATGCCCGTGCCTTGCATGGACGTTTCGACCTATTCTCTAACAATCAGGGCGTTTTTGGCACGAGAATTCCTGATCCGAAGCCCGCCGCAATGACGATGGATCGGTACTGAGTGACCTTAGGGTGCAGACCAGGGTTACTACCCCGGGATGCGTGCGTTCGGCAACGTGTGGGGATGGCGATAAGGCAGCCCAAAGGGTTAGCGGGCGATCTCGACGGGCCCGGGCTTGCTTGGTTCAAAAGGTTTGGGCGTCTCATCCATCTTGCCGAAGATCATTTTGCCGCTGGCAGTTTGCAGGACGCTGGTGACGGAGATATCGACCGGCTTACCGATCATGCGACGCGCGTGGTCGACCACGACCATGGTGCCATCGTCGAGATAGCCGACACCCTGGTTGTACTCCTTACCTTCTTTCAGGATGAGCACGGTCATGCGTTCGCCGGGGAGCACGACGGGTTTGAGCGCGTTGGCAAGATCATTAATGTTCAGGACCTCGACGTGATGCAGGTGCGCCACCTTGTTGAGGTTGAAATCGTTGGTGACGACCTTGGCTTCCCACTTCTTGGCCAGCTCCAGCAGTTTCAGATCGACTTCGCGAATCGAAGGGAAATCATCGGGCACGATCTGCACGTGAATGCCGGTATTGGATTGCATGCGCTGCAGCATGTCGAGGCCGCGGCGTCCACGCTGGCGTTTGGAGCCGTCTGTAGAGTCGGCCACCACTTGTAACTCGCGCAGCACGAACTCCGGAATGACCATCATGCCTTCGATGAAGCCGGCTTCGGCAATGTCGGCGATCCGGCCGTCGATGATGACGCTTGTGTCGAGAACCTTGACACTCTGCTTCGCATGACGCTCGCCGCTGAAGACCACGCCGAGCGCTGCAGGATTGAGGAGGTCGCCTTTGTTGGCTCCGACCAGCAGGCCTACATACGTCATGAGGAGCAGCACGAAGATCTGCAGAACCGCCGAGGTTGAAGTGGTGAGTGGCGCCGAACGCAGCACCAGGCAAAAGAGGGCCGCGCCGAAGATGCCGAGCACGCTGCCCGCGACTGCGCCGATGAGCCGCCTGAGATTGAGCGCGCGCACGCGGAACTCAAAAACAATCACCGCGCCCGCGGCGACGGCCCCTGCGACCGCCGCCAGAGGACTTGTCAATCCGAATGGGCGGAGGAAATAGCAGACCCCTGACAACAAGGCCACAAACAAAAGACGAACAAGGATGAGATCCATCAAGAGCCTGCTTCTGCGGTCGCGGTATCATCGCGTTCACCGCCGGCCATGTGCATTGCTGGAAAAGGGCCGAAGCCGAACGAAGAAAGTCGATCCAGCCTGTAGGGCTGCTGACCTCAAAAATTCAAGAGGGCAAAAATATTTCCGCAAATGCCTAGCTGCGGAGTATGCCTGCCAGTGTTACCTCAAGTCAAGAGTGAGATTTGCGAAGGCCGGCGGCTCAAGTGTGTGAGGCCGCCGGATGCAACGGACGCGACGTGGTTGTTCGTCGTTCAGGAAGCGACAGCGAAGGCAGAGTCTTGCGGCAGGCGCTGGACTCCCTTGCGCGGCCCGCGCTTGCGCGCGCTCTTCTGCTTGATGCATTCAAGCAGTTCGCTTGGCGCGCAATTCTTCTTGGAGACGAAGGCATCGGCAACGTGCATTTGCCCCTCCATCTTCTGCGGATCACCGAGCAGCACCATCGGAATGTGGGCAGCCATTTGTTTCAGGCGGCGAATCAACTGATCGCCGGTCATTTGGGGCATGCCCCAATCGGCCAACACCAGGTCAACGGGATGATCGCCGAAGACGGCGATCGCCTCCTGGCCATTGGTGGCCGAAAGTACACGGTAGCCATTGGTTGAAAGCATGAACTTAAGCACCGAGAGGTCTTGTTCGTTGTCGTCTACGCAGAGGATTACTTTCTTGGGGCGCATGAAAAAATTGACTCCTTGGAAGTACAAAAATGATTGCTGTCCCTTGAGAACGCACATCCCCGTCCCGCTCGTATGGCAGGCTTGATTCAGGATGGTTTGCCCGGGATAGCATTCGCCGCAGGCTCATTCACGAGTTGTCCGCTCGCGCGCACGGATGCGCGTTCTACGGGTTGGCCTCGTGCAACACAGAACCCTTGGTGGCAGTCAGATTGTGTCTGATTGACTTGGGCAAGTCCGACGAAAATCGTCGTTGCAATGTCTCAATGCTTGGCAAGAGTACGAGCACTTGCGAACCGTGAAAAGAGGGAAAACGTGGCGAAGATGCAAGTGAAAACAAACATGAAACAAGTGGAAAACTGGTAGAACGCTCAAACTATTTTGTTTGCGTTCATTAAAGTCTGTTGAAAGAGTGTGTATTACGACAGGAAAAGCTGTCCGGTTGCAACCAGAACAGTGCTACCACCGACGCACACTTGGCTGACCTGCGGCCCATCCCGTTCTGCATGGAGATAGAGATCGCTGGGCCGGCCCATTTCAACGCCTTGTCGGAGAAGAATTCTTCGGCTCGAAGCGACTGCTCCGTTTGCGACGAGATAGGAAATGGCACATCCGGCGGCGGAACCGGTGGCTGGATCTTCGCCTCCGTTGAACTGCATGCGGGCCCGAAAGGCCGGCTCCTGCACTCCGGTTGGCGCCACAACGTAAAACCAGCGCGCGCCCCGTTCCCGCAACCATACGGTCGCTTCCTGTTGCTTCACGTTGAGGCGCGCCAGCGAATCCAGCGATCGCAGCGCAACGATGGCAAACGCGGTTCCGGTGGAGACGACCTGGGGCGCAAGGGAAGGATCGAGATCGCCGGATTCGAGCCCAAGCAGATGGGTAACCGTCGCGGAGTCGAGCAATGGCCCGAACTCAGGATTGCGTTGCGTCATCTCGCCAAAGGTTCCGGCGCTGTCTTCAAAGCGGACCGGGACGCGGCCGACATTAAGCGCCAGTGCGATGGTCATGTCACTGACGGCTTCCGGCGCCAGCGTACGCAGAACGCTCGCCGTGCCCAGCGTGGGATGTCCGGCAAACGGAAGTTCTTCCTGCGTAGTGAAGATGCGGACGCGGATGCCTTCGTCGTGCTCGATGGATGTCGACCTGCGCTGCACGAAAGTCGTCTCGCTCAAATTGAATTCCCGGGCGATGGACTGCATGCGATCCGTAGCGAGACCGACGGAATCGATGACTACGGCGAGCGGGTTTCCGGCAAGCGCTTCCCGTGTAAAGACGTCGACGATGGAGTAATCGAGCGCGGCGGGCATAGGACATTATCGACCATCGATGAACTGATGCATCACTGGTCTTCGACGAAAATTTTGAGGCGTTCGAGCGTACGATCCCACTGCTCGGAAAGGGCGTCAAGATGACAGCGTGCGTGCTGCAGCGGTGCAGGGTCGAAGACAAACAGGCTCTCCCGGCCTTGCCGCGTGCAGCGCACCACGCCGGCACGTTCAAGCACACGGAGATGCTTGGTTACGGCCTGCCGCGTGAGCTCCGTTCCTTCTGTCAGCATCGCGATTGAGCACGACTCCCCCCGGCTCAGCCTGGCGATCAGCGCGAGCCGGGTGGGATCGCCGAGTGCCGCAAAGACCGGCGCTTGCGAACGCAGCCGCGGTCTAGGCGTTCTTCGCAACATAGTTCTCGATGTTCTTCATCTGCTCTGCCCACCCGGCATCGTTGCCGTGGAAGGCGCGTTCGCGCCAGGCCGAAGGGATGGCTTCGAATCCTGACTCGGTGAGTGTGAGGAGAGTTCCGGTACCGGTCGGTTGCAGGCGGAACTCGACCAGGGTGCGCGGTGCTGCTGTGTAGTCGCCGGTGTAGCGCTCTTTGTCAATGAACTCGACGAGAGGCCAGGTGAAGGAGAAGAGTTTCTCCGGCTCCATCTTCTGAATGTGCGCTTCCCACTTCACATGCTCGTAGCCTGGGTAGGCGCACTGGCCGCTGGCAATCTGGCCTTCAACGAATGGTGTGTCCAGTTTGACCAGAAACCAGGCGCCGAATTCGCAAGAGTTGGTGAGTGCGCGCCAGACGCGCGCGACGGGGGACTTCAATTCGATGCGTTTTTCGATGCGATCCATGGAAAGGGCAACCTCTTGGTTGCATAATAGGATACGCTGGAAAATTATGCAACCGATGAGCTGCCTATTCTGCGTCCGGATCGCGAGCCCGGGTGCTGGTCGGGTGTCAGCATGCGGCTTGACAGGCAGAGGAGAGCGTTCTAGTCTACCGATACGCGGTCGGGAAGGATGTCCAGCCGCGAAGGATTTGGATGGCTCATCGTTTCACTCCCGCATTTTTTCTGTGCTGCTGCTGTTCAAGCTGCGCCGTGCGGGCGTGTTCGCTGGGTTGACTCTGAAGGGATCTCGGAACCCGCGACCCACCCGCCGACGGCGAGTGGGTTTTTGATTTTTGTGCGCCAAGATGGCCGCACATGAGCATCGGTGGCGAAGTGGCTAACGCGCAGGTCTGCAAAACCTGTATACGCGGGTTCGATCCCCGCCCGGTGCTCCAAAATATTGAATGAAAAGCGCGGCCGCGCGTGCAGGCGCGGCTCACCAACAAACAAGAGGCCTACTGGGTGACGGAAGGGCGCGGCGTGCGGTTCTGTGCGCGCTCGAGAAAGAGGCGCATCCGCTCTGCTTCTTCGCGCTGCATGGCCACGAGCTTTTTCTGTCGCCGGATGTGATCGGTATTTTTGAGTTGATCGATGCTGGCCTCGTCCCACGCGGCGTCTTGTTCAAGGCGCGTGACGCGATCTTCAATGGTCTGCCGAAAGCGGGGACTAATTTCGAAGAGATCAGGAATATTCATGGCAGCCTTTCGCTGGGAGGCAAACTATTTTGTTGACTGCGTTCGCTCTCAAGTTCTCTCAGCCACTGCCGATAGTATCGATGAGCCGCAGTCTCTGCCAGATTACGGGTTCGCGCACTTGAAGTAACTCGCTGTCTGAAAATACGACATGGGTCGAAGGTGACTTTCGGCCCATGTCGCCTGTGTGCGTGTACGACCAACGTGTAGTACCCGTGCTTAGTTTCCGCCCGGTGCGCTGGCTCCCGATGCCGCTACGCCCACCACGACGCGTGTGCCGCCCTCGAGATGGATGTCATGCTTGGGTCCAAGCAGAATGCCGGACGATTGCGCCATGCGCGGGTCTTGCTGCCCAGGCTCGTTGTTGGCCAGCAACACGCCGGGGATCGACGTTGTGCGAATGGCGATGTTGCCGGTGCGCGCAACGACGGTGCCGGCCGCGGGCACGCCCGCATTTGCTCCGCTCGGGCTGGCCGCGGGAGATGCCCCGCTGCTCATTTGCGGCTGCGACGGGGATGGATTCGCCGCTGCAGAACTTGAGCCGTTCATCGATCCACCGGAGGAAGATCTGGCCGAAGGGCTTGCACTGCCGGAGGGCGAGGGGCTGGCAGCGGGTGCTGCGTCGGGACTGGTATTCGATGCCACCTCGCTGTCGGAGGCGGAGAGTCCGACGAGTTCGGCATGAATGGGCATGTTTTGTCCGCCCTTCAATTCCGCATGATCAAACTGAAGCGCGACCTGCGAATTGTCATTGCCCTGTCCGCTCGGCTTTACGCCGATGATGTGCCCAACGAGCCTGGAGCCTTTGGGAATTGCGGTGCCATCCGCAGTTTTTACATCCGACCGCGTCTTGATCACGACCGCATCGCCGGTCTTCGCGGTCTTGCTATCGAGCTTGTCGACCAATTCACCGTTGACCGGGTTCATTGTGGCAGCCGCAGTGGCAGCTGATGGCGAGGGGGCGGGAGCGGCCTCGGGCGGCGCGGTGGGTGGTTGGGCTTGTGCGGGCGCGGCCGCTGGAGCGCCCGGTTGTTGATTGGGAGAATTGGCCTGTTGCGCCAAAAGGGGAAGGCTCGCCATGGCGAGAGTCGCGATGGCAAGCGTTTTGGCTGTTTTCATAAAAAACTCCTCCATTTTGATCTCGGTAAAAGTCAGGCTGTCCCATTGCATAGGGACGGCAATCGAGAAAATTTGCGGCAAGTTGGAAACGCTGCACTCCTACACCTGCTCGTAGGAGACATGGAAGGGAAGCGCAGGCAATTGGTTGCCATCAAGAATGTAAGACATTGAAGAATAAAAACTAGTGGGAAATTTTTCCGGTAACCGTGTAAGTTTGCGCATGCAGAAATTTCACTCTTCTTCTCGGTGTGCTTGGGCACCTTCTCGAATCCGCTCAGGGGGATGAAATGTATTTAAAATAATGCGGATTCTGAAGGTGCCCAACAGGGCGGATTTACTAGCGGGACATTACGACCGCTACACCGAGGTCGAGCTGATTTTCTTAGGTCAGTTTGGAATTGTGATGGGTGGTTAGTGGCTACGAACCTTATCGTTGGTTTCGGCTACGGAGTCGCGGGTCTTCGGTGATCTTTCATCTGGTTTGTCGACCAGCTCGGGCCGCACGGGGGTGATTGGCCGCATCTCTTTGCTGTCCGGGGATACAGAGGGGATATCGCTGGCCCGAGGGCCCCTAACGTCCACCACTGCAGACAGAGTTCCACGCGCGCTCGCGGCACTTTCTTGCGCGACCGCGTCGTTGCGATGGGAGGCGAACGGAAGGCTCGAGAACGTCACGATCGCGATCGCCAACAGGATGGCGCATTTCATGGGGGGAGGGTCCTTTAACAAAATTTACTGCTCCGGCTGCTTCTCTGCTTTGGCCCGAGGCTCCTTAGGAGCGCGTGTTACGCACTGAGATGCAAGAAGCAGAAGCACGCACCTTGCCAACCCGAGCGATGGCATGCGAGGTAACAGCAAAAAGCGCATCTCCAGTCTCGTGTGCTGAGATGCCGTGCCAAGTCGCTGATTCGGCATGGGGAAGAAATGGCCTTGCGCAGCCGAATGCCAAGAAAGCTTTGATCCGGTCGAAATCCGAAGGCTGTCGGGAGTTCTTCGCGGGCAGCAGGCGTGTAGTTCTTTCCTATGAGGGTGAAGAAATCTCCAGCGGAAGTCGTGCCGAACCCATGATCAGTGGGTTACCGGCGTGGCCGCGCTCAAGAGGACCACGCCGAGCTGGATGTGGATTCCGCTCTCGAGATGAATATCGTGGCCGGCTTCGAGCAGGATGCTGGACTGCGCCGCGGACCAGTTTTGGGCCTCATGTTGAGCGAGCAGCAGACCGGGAATCCCCGACGTACGAATTGCGAGATCGCCGCTGCGCGCAACCAGAGTGCCAGAGGTTGCAGGCTCGGCGGTCCCCGTCGGTGCGTCCCTTCGCACTTGGGTGGTCCCAGGCGCAGGAGTCGAGCCATACATGTCGCCAGGGCCTCGTGCGGTGGATAGGCTGCTGCCCGGTGGGGCGAGCATGTCAGGGGCGGCTGCGAGGGCATCCCCTGGAGAAAGGACCGCTTGAATCTCTCCTCGTATGAGGAGTCTTGTTCCGTCTTTCAATTCCAAGCGATCGAAGACAAGGGCGATCTGGGCGTTCGCGTCTCCAACTCCTGCAGCTTTCGCTCCGGCGACGTGGCCAATCAGCCGCGAGCCTCTTGGGATGTCGGTGCCGTCGGCCATGAGAACGGCAGATCTGGTCTTGATCGCGACGCGATCGCCGGTCTTGGCTGTCCTGGAATCGAGCGGCTCGATCAACTCGCCGTTCACGGACCGCATCGCGACAGATGCGAGCGATGCGGCAGGCGGCAGCGATGCGGCAAAGTCTCCGCCGGAGGCAAGGATCAGGATCGCGAGGGCAGACGAGGCTCTCATCGCACATTCCCTTTCTTATTTGGGCCTTTTTCGCGACGGAGGTCAGTTGCCGGCAGAGGGCGCAAAGTAGCCTTTGCGCACCTGGATCTTCAGGTCATCGCCTTTGCATTGCACGGCGATGTGGCGGAAGGAGCCGTCCTGCTTGGTGTTGGTCGACGTGTAGCTGGCGACATATTGGGTGCGCAGTTCTTCCTGGATCTGCTGGAAGGCGGCCTCGAGCTTGTTGCCATTGTTGCCGACGTTGATGAGGCGACCGCCGGTCTCGTCGGCGATGCGCTTGGCTGCGGAGTAGCCGCCATAGCCCATCCCGAAGTTGCCGTAGAAGCCGGTGTCGGCGATGAGGATGACGTAGACGATAATATTGTTCTTCTGCGCGGCGGCGATAGCTTCTTGGATCTTGTGCGAGCTGCCCTGGTCATCGCCATCGGTGAGGATGATCATCGCCTTGCGTCCGGCTTCCTGGTTCATCTTCTGGTTTGAAGCCATGTAAATGGCGTCGTAGAGCAGCGTGCCCTTGGGCGTGCCGTGCACCGGGACGGGGCCGCCGCCTATACCGGGAACTCCGGCAGCGCCGTTGCCGCCTGCGGTGTTGATTTCGGCTTTGTCCATGGCATGCGAGAGCTGATGCGGGCTGTTGGTGTAGTCCTGCAGCAGATCGATGTTCACGTCGAAGGAGACGAGGAACGCCTCATCCTTCTGGCGCAGGACCTGTTCGAGGAAGCGGCTGCCCGCCTGCTGCTCGAGCGGCAAAACGTTCTGCTGGCTACCCGAGGTGTCGAGCATGATGCCCAGGGTAAGCGCCTGATTGGTCTCGGCGACAAAGTGTTTGATGGTCTGGGGCGCCTTATCTTCAGCGATGGAGCAATCGTTTTGCGTGAGATGGGGGACCAGGTTGCCGCTCTTGTCCTTCGCAGTGAAGAACAGGTCGACGAGGTTGACCTCGATCTTGAACGTGGCGACCGACTGATCTTCGGGAGGCGCTTCGGGGGCGTTGCTGACTGGAGGTGCGTCTGGTGAAGGCGCAAGCTGGGCCCAGCCCGACGAAGACAAGACGGGCAGGGAAACGAGAAGCGCTGCAGCCAGGAAGGGAATCCGCATCTGATGAGATAGACGAGAAATCGTCTACGAAGAGAGCATATCGCAGCTGTTCGGCGCGGTAGCAGGGCAACCTGCTGCAAGTTGGTGCGTCTGATACTCTGACGAGTGCGGCAACCGTGCCGGATGCAGGGCAGAAATCAGCCGCTTGCAGTGCATCGGTTGTGGCAACAGGGGATTGAATCTAAGGTGTTTCCGTCCACAAGGCAGGGCGATCGTTGGCTCGGCGGGACGTAGTTTCGGGAGGAAAGGTACCTGTGAACGCTGGTTTCAAAATGAAGGCGCTGGGGGTACTTCTCGGTGCGGCACTGATGTTTGGTGGAGCGGTATCGGCCCAACAGCAACCGCAGTCGGTTCCTGATGCGCCCGCGCCGCAAGCGCCGGCTCCATTGTCCGATGTCACAGGTCCAATCAAGCCGGGTATTGGAGCCGGAACGGAAGCAGACACCGGGCCAACTTCGGGGTCGAACGCACCTACGCAGGCCCCCGCGTCGCAACCGCCGGCATCGCCGAGCCAGCCGCTTCAGAGCACGCCTCCTGACATTCCGTCGGCCCAGGAACTGGGCACGGTTCTGCAGCTGAATGTGACTTACGTCGAAGTTCCGGTGACGGTGAAGGACACGAAGGGAAACCTCGTCCCGGGCCTCACGTGGCGCGACTTCAGGGTATTTGAGAACGGCGTCTATCAACCGCTGCGTATTTTCTCTGTCGATCCCATGCCGCTGTCGATTGCGTTCGTGATCGATCAAAGTTTGACGTCGGATGTGATGACCCGCGTGAACGATTCTCTGGGCGCGATCCAGGGTGCGTTGACGCCCTACGATGAGCTCTCGATCTTTTCGTATTCCAATGGCGCACAGGAGCGGACCGGTTTCACTGGAGCGCAGAGCGCCCGTGTCCCAGCTGTGCTGGCCTTGACCAAGGCAACCGGTACTGAAGAGATTATTCCCATTAACAGCGGTCCGTTCGACAGCTGCGGCGTACACGTGAACGGCAATTGCGCCGACCCCAATTTGCAGTCGGGACGTTCGGCCGGCAATGGAACGTTTATGACGATCCCCAAGGAGATCCACACGCTGAATGATGCGATTCTTGCAGCAGCGAAAGAGCTCTCTTCGCGGCCCAAGGGACGCCGGCGCATTATCTATGTGATCTCCGATGGCAAGGAAGGCGGCAGCAAGGCGAAATATTCTGACGTGCTGCGCTACCTGCAGACCAACAACATCGCGGTGTGGGGCACGCTGGTGGGAGACTCGGCGCGTTGGGGCGAGGGCTACATGAGCCGCTTCCATCTACCGTTCCAGATGTACGACAACCTGCTGGTGAAGTACATTTATGCGACCGGCGGTCAGCCTGATTCTGAGAAGGGTTTGACGGGCATCGAGAAGAGCTACGCAAAGATTGCCGTCGAAGCGCGTAATCAGTACACGCTGGTCTACTCCACGCACGAATCGATCTACGACAGCAAGTTCCGCAATATCGATGTGCGTGTGGAGCGACCCGGTCTCGATGTCATCGCGAAGAAGGGATATTACCCTTCTGCTGCAGACATGCGCTGAGAAGCGCTTTTCAGGAGCAAGAGAAAAGGCCTGGGCGTAGACCCAGGCCTTTCTTGTCTGAGGGCAGAGTGCGTGTGGCAGCTCTGAAAAAGTCGTTGTGCCTATCTATCGCTTACTTCTGGTCGGCGGGCGTGGAGTTCGGCGGCGGGGGCGGGGTGTTCTGGGCCGTCGTCGAAGACGGGTCAGTGACGCCCTTCAAGCCCTCTTTGAACCCTTTAAGTCCTTCGCCCAGTCCCTTGCCCAGTTCCGGCAGCCTCTTGGCGCCGAAGAGAAGAAAGGCCACTACGGCCAGCACGATCAGGTGCCATGGTTGCAGTAGGTCACCCATTGTTGAGTCCTCCGCGCGCCGTATCAACCTGGCGCATTCCGTCAGAGGCTATTGTCGCACAAAGCGCACCGAGCCTGCGGACCGGCACGGCGGGCTACAGAACGGAAGTTCCGGGGAGGCCTGCGTTTCGAATGGTTTAGTTCACGCGCGCGGGGCTGCCGAGGCGTTCGGTCACCATCGCAACAAAGCTGCTCAAGTCCTCTTCTTCGCCCATGGTGAGACGGCGGTAGACCTTGATCAGCGGAAACAGGTGCGAGCCGCGTACCTCAACGGAGGGTACAGCCACCGAACCGCCCGGATAGGGCGTCATCTGCCAGCTGCCGTTGTAGCGCTGGCGCAGGACTTCTCCGAGATAGCTGCCCCAGAGGCGCACCTCGAAATCGAGATCGATCTCGGGGCTGTCGCCGACGAGCACCAGAATCTCATCCAATTTCTCGATGGACTCGGGACTGAAATCGAGCTTCTTTTCGAAGCTCTCGTTCCCCAGTTCAACCGCGGCATGTGCATAGCCGTCCATCATCGAACCAAGATCGGGGAATGCTTGCGATTCGAGACGTTTGCGAAGGCTGGCCATGATCTTTCTAGGGTACTCCGGCTCTAGCGGGCTGTCGCGACCGGAAAGAGGGATTGGGATTACCACTTGTGGCACACTGAATTGGTGACTGTTGGAGGGAATTGACGTCGATGAAAACACTACGCATCCTCATCATTGCCGCGGGGCTGGTGCTGACCGCGGGTGCTGCAAGTTCGGCAGGGCGCGAGATTTATCCCGATGCTTCGCAGGCGCACGCTGATCTTGCGGCTGCATTGAAAACAGCGGCCGCAAGCCATAAGCGCGTGCTGATCGATTTCGGTGGAAATTGGTGTGGTGATTGTCAGGTGCTCGACATCTATTTTCATAACGAAGCAAACCGGCCGATTCTTGAATCGAACTTCGTCCTGGTGCATGTCAACATCGGGCACATGGATGAAAATGTTGATATCGCGCAACGGTACAACGTGCCCCTGGCGAAGGGCGTGCCTGCACTGGCCGTGTTGAGTGAGAACGGCAAGCTGCTTTATAGCCAGCGAGGCGGCGAGTTTGAAGCCATGCGTCGCATGGAGTCGTCGTCGGTGACGCAGTTCCTCGTGCAGTGGAGGCCAACCACCGCCGGCTGTTCCGCGGTGATGGTGACCTGCTAACGCAGACCGCAGAATGGGGCCCTGTTTCTCGGAGATGTTGGTTGAAATTCGATCTCGAAAAAGCTTCGCATAGCGAAATCTACAAGCTGTTGATCGGTTTGATTGCGCCGCGACCCATCGCGCTGATCACCAGCATGGACGAAAAGGGCCGTCTCAATGCTGCGCCCTTCAGCGCCTTCAACTACCTGGGAACCGACCCGCCGATCGTGGCTGTAGGTGTGGCGAATCGCGTGGACCAGGCGTTTATGCCCAAGGACACGGCACGCAATATCCGGCGCACGGGCGAATTTGTGGTGAACGTGGTGACCGAGGATCTCGCCGAGAAGATGAACATCTGTGCGATCGATTTTCCAGAGGGGATGAACGAGGTGGAGATCGCTGGTTTCACGACGACGCCGTCGCAGATCGTGCGCGTCCCGCGGATCGCCGAGTCGCATGCGGCTCTGGAATGCCGCGAGCACACCACGCTTGAGATCGGTCGTTCGCGCATCATTCTGGGGCGCGTGGTGGCCATCTATGTCGAGGACAAGTACGTCGATCCGGCCGGCCCGTACATCAAGGCTGAAGAGCTGCATGCGGTCGGTCGCATGAATGGCCTGGGGAATTACGTGCGCACGCGCGACGCGTTCCTGAAGATTCCGCGGATGACGTACGAGGACTGGAAGAAGCGCGAGAGCTAGCGCCTACTGGCTCAGCGGCGCAAGGTGTTTGGTGCGGGAGTAGGTGTACTGGACGCGGTGAATCACCGTAATGGTGGACAAAACCGCGAGCACCCACAGAACCGGCGCCATGACGCCCCAGTGATTGAACAGCGCGCCCAGAATCACCAGCACGATGCGTTCGGGACGCTCCATGAAACCAACCTTGCAACTGCCGATCAGTGCTTCGGCGCGGGCACGCGTGTAGCTCACCATGAGCGATGTGACCATCACAAACGCGACCAGTACGACATAGCGGAAGCGGTTGATGCGGCCATAGTAGACGAGCAGGCCAAAGAAGAGCACCACGTCGGAGTAGCGATCGATGACCGAGTCGAAGAACGAGCCGAAGACGGTGACCTGATTGGTGCGTCGTGCGACACGGCCGTCGACCATGTCGAAAATGCCGGCGCCGATGATGACCAGCCCGGCGTACACAAACATGGGGCTGGCATTGGTGGCGTTGGCGTGGCCAAAGAAAAATGCGGCCACGATGTTGATCACCAGGCCAATAAAGGTGAGAACGTTGGGTGAAATGCGCGTGAGAGCCAGACCGTGCACGATGCGGTCTAGAAGCCAGCCGCAGGCGCTGCCGAAAGCACTGGTCCAGGTCATTTACGAGTCTTCCTAACTACTGATTCTGCGCGCCGTTTTCGGCGTTCTCTTCGTTCTCATCAGCGGCTTCATCGTGAATCGTGGTCAACTTCAGGACCTCGAGTTCGCGTTTGCCGTTGGGCGTCACGACGGTGGCGATGTCGCCCACCTGCTTGCCCACAAGGCCACGTCCGATTGGCGATGTGGTCGAGATAAGTCCCTTGGATACGTCCGATTCTTCGCTGGTCACGAGGCGGTACACGATCTCTTCGTCCTTGGAGGAGTCGAATACAACCACGGTGGATCCAAAGGCTGCTTTGTCTCTGGGAATGTTGGCCAGATTCACCAGCGAAAGTTCGGCCATGCGTTTTTTCAGCTGGCCCAGGCGCGCATTCACAAACTCCTGGCGCTGCTTGGCCATGTGGTACTCGGCGTTCTCAGACAAGTCACCCAGCGACACGGCCTTCTTGATTTCAGCCGGCAATTCGTGGGCGAGCTCGTGCTCAAGGGCATGAATCTCCTTGAGCAACTGCTTCTTGATGTGATCCGGCATCCAGGTTCCGTATGGCGGGGAGCTGTCTGACTCAAACCGCAGGGTGATGAACGATCGAAGCTCCATTATACGGGAGCGACGCGGTGGGACGGCCTAAACGCTGCAATGTTCGGCTGCGCAGTCAGGGTTTGTTTTCGGCGCTTCCGGGGGCCACCAGCTCATCCAGAAATCCCTGCAGGATGAGGGTGGCTGCGACCTGGTCAACGACGCGGCGATGGTCCTGGCGGGCGTGGCCTGCTTCGTACAGAATCTGGTGAGCCTCTTGCGTGGTCAGGCGCTCGTCGCGCATGTAGATCGGCAGCCCCGTCAACTCGCCCAGCTCGGCGGCAAAGGCCTGGGTACGGGTGGCGCGGGGGCTTTGCTCTCCCGACATGTGCAGGGGATTGCCCACGACGATGCCGACGACGCCAAACCGGCGGCCCAGACGGGCGATGGAGCGCAGATCTTCGCGCGGGCTGCGCCGGCGCTCGAGGGTGAGTACCGGCTGGGCAGTCAACCCCAGTTCGTCGGAGACGGCAACGCCAATGCGCTTGGCGCCGATATCGAGAGCCAGGTAACGGGGGATAGGAGCCGGTTGCGTCGAGGATTGGGTCAAGGAATGGGTCAAGGGAGCCTGCCTGACTCAAGATTAGCCGTACGCGTGGGGAAGGGGTAGAGACAGCGGTTGGGGCGAAATGTGGGCCGGGCGGGACGAACCTGCCGGAGTACGTCCCCCGAGGTTCGACGGCCCAATTAGTGTGTCACTGACAGATACAATGACGTAAGTAGAGAATCCCCGGGCACTCCCCGCGCGTCTTTACCTGTTGAAGGTTTCTCGAGCAGCCGGATGGCACGCCCAACACAAAGAAAAGCAAAAAAACGTGGTGGGTGCGCAACCGGATTCTTCCTGTTTGCGTTCTTTCTCTTGTTGGCTCTGGCAGGCGGGGGGTATTGGCTGTTTCTCCTACCGTTCGGGCCAACCACCGAGACATTCGTGGATGTGGCTCCTGGGTCGTCCGGGATGCGCATCGGCAGGCTGCTGGAGTCAGCGGGCGTTGTGCGCAGCCGCTATGGGTTTGATGTGGTCCGAAGTTGGAAACGAGGCAATCTGAGGGCCGGCGAGTACAGATTCGATCATCCTGCCACGGTTTTAGAGGTCTACGAGCGTATCGCGCGCGGAGATGTCTACACCAAGGCGGTGACGGTGCCGGAAGGCGCGAGCATGTTCGACATTGCCTTGCGGCTGGAGCAGGCAGGTTTCGGCCCGCAGCAAGGTTTCTTGAGAGAGGCGCAGCGGCAGACGGCGCTGGTGGCAGAACTTGACCCGGGCGCGAAGACCCTCGAGGGCTATTTATTTCCGGATACCTATCATTTTTCGCCGAAGGCGACGCCGGTGCAGATCGTCACCGCGATGGTGAAGCGATTCAAGCAAGCGGCGGATGAGGTTGGATTGACGACGAACGTGCACAAGGTGGTGACGATTGCTTCGCTGGTGGAACGCGAGACAGCCGTCGATGCGGAACGTCCGTTGGTAGCGAGCGTGTTTGAAAATCGGCTGGCGAAGGATATGCCGCTGATGACAGATCCCTCGGTCATCTATGGACTGCAGGTCCGGCAGCTCTGGCGCGGCACCATCTATGCGAGCGATCTGAAGCGCGATACCCCCTACAACACCTATCTGCACGCGGGGTTGCCGCCGGGACCGGTGGCCAATCCGGGCATTCCATCGCTGCGCGCGGCCATGTCACCCGCCCAGAGCACCTATCTCTATTTCGTTGCCGGCAACGACAATCCGCAGGGCAAGTCGGTCTTTGCCTCCACGCTGGATGAGCATAATCGCAACGTCGCCACCTATCGGCAGGCCATGAAGAGAGCAGGGAGCCGTTGAGGGCAAAGTTGTTTTCAGCAGCGATCCTGCCGTTGATCTTGGTGACCGGGTGCTCGTACATCCTGCCCACCCGCCGCAAGCTCCCGGTGCCTAAGGCGCCCTCGGTGGTGCGGACGCTGTCGCCCGATGAACTGGTGGCGCAGCTGAATCAACGCTGGGATGCAGTGAACTCGTTCACCGCGACGGTCGAGATTCAGGCGACCGAATTGAAAAGCAGCGAGGGGACAGCCAAGGATTTTCCGAGCTGCCGCGGATACATCGTGATGCAGAAACCGAAGATGCTGCGTGTTGCCGGCACGTACTTCGGCGCAAAGATCTTCGACATGGCGAGCGATGGAGATAACTTCACGCTGGTGATTCCGCCCAAGGGCCTGGCCTTTCAAGGTTCCAACACGGCCAAGGGCACGTCGCCCAATCCGATGTATAACCTGCGCCCCGACTTCTTTTTCGACGCCCTGATGGTGCATGGAGTGGCGCCGGATGATTACTATTCGCGCATCTCGGATACAGAAACGATCGAAGACGCGGCGAAGAAGCATCTATACACGACGCCCGAGTACGTTCTGAGTTTCCATCGCCATCAAGCAGGCAGCCGCAACGATACCCCTGTGCGCGTGATCACGATTCATCGCGATGACCTGTTGCCTTATCAGCAGGATCTATACGATAACGAAGGAAACCTCGAGACCGAAGTGACCTACGCGCGTTACACCGATTTCAATGGCAACAAGTATCCCTCGGTGGTGACCATCAAACGGCCCAGCGAAGGCGTTCAACTGGTGCTGACGGTCGAGCGCGTTGTTGAGAATCCGAAGCTGACCGCCGACCAGTTTCAGGTCAAGATTCCGGACGGCGCAAAGATCCAGCAACTCAAGTAGCGCGGATCCCGCGAAGGCGCGGTCTGTGATTCGAGACCGGATGTCGGAACATCGGTCAGAAGTTCTTGCTCTCTGGCTGGGGGACGCGGCCTGTCGTCGTGAGTTCGCGATGGAAACCCAGATCTTCGCCAAGCAGCATTTTGTTGATGTAGAGAACCTGGCCGTAGTGCAGGCCGAAGTGCTCCACCACCTGATAGACGGCATGGAGCCCGGTGACTGTATACCCCTGAATTTCGTAGGTGGCGGCGAGTTCGGCCGGAGTGAGGCGTGCCAGCACGTGTGCGGCTTCGTTCAAAGTTGCACCGAGTCGATCGAGCAGCACGGTGCGCGACACTTGTGCGCGTTCTTTGAATTCAGCGGGGCGATCGCGCTGATCGGACTGCTGATTGAACCATGCGATCAGCCACTGCGTCACGTTTCCGTTCAGATGCAGCAGAAGGTTGCCGATGCTGTTGCAGGCTGCGTTTGGACGCCACCAGACTTGCTCATCGGTGAGCGCCTCGACGCAGCTGCGCATGCGCGGCCAGTACTGCTCCAGAAGCTTCTTACGTGAAAACTCTAGAAAGGCTGCAGGGAGTTGCGCCTCAGAGGTCGTCATGCGTGGGATACCCTCGGGGCCAGTCTACGGTATTTCCGCGATACTGACGCTGAGGGCGCATACGGACCACCGATCCGTTCCAGCGGGAAGGCAACTGAAGCAGCTTGCCGCTCTTCACTGGAAACGGGACCACATCGTCGTCGGGGCGCGGTTGCGGAGCAGGCATGACGTAGAGCTGGGGCGACGATGATTTCATCGGCTCACCAGCGTCCAGCAGATCGATTGCATGAGCGAAATGTCGAGTGACTCCCATCATGGGCGCTGTTGATGCAAGTCGCGGACCAAAGTTGAGGACACGCAGCGACAAGAACTTACTGAACTTCTGTCCTTAGGCTGCGTGTAAAAAATTCCAGCGTTTGAAAAATCGACGCGGCCCGCTGTGCAGATTTGTGCCAGAGAATTGGTTAAGATCGCGATCGTTTTTTTCGATTGCGCGTGGACTGATTCGATGATCGGCGTACAACCTTTTGCATGCGGCTGCGTGTCCGCTTCGAGAAACATGCCGAGACGGGATTCTCGACCGCCCCGGCATGTCCTGCGTTGGGGGAGGAACTAAGGTCCGATGAGGATGCCATGACCACAGCTTGTGGAGCCTGCGACGCGCGGCATCATCTTGTTGACCAGCGAGCTTCCGCTGGAGGGTAAAGGGTGGTCCAGCAGAAGATCGAGGCCCGCCAGCGTGGCCATCGCGGCAATGGAGCTTCGTTCATGTTCCAGAGAAGGAATGTAGGGAACTTCGCCTTCGAAGATCAGCGTTCCCGGTCCCGTGTATGGAGTAGGGATCGTGCTCTTCAAATCGCGTGGGGCGCCGCACAGATCCACTCCTGTCACTCCCGTGAAGCTCAGGGTTTGAATAGAGGAGATCTTGCCGGCGGGAGCATCGGTGCCGCTGAAGCAGGGAACCGTCTTGCCGGACGGGTCTTTGACGACGGGATCTTGGGTGCCGGTCGAAACCCACATGCCGGGTCCGGCAGTAATCGAAACCACCAGATCCCAATTGCCGCCCATCGGCCGTTTTTTCGGAATGCAGTGGTTGATGTTGCGATTGATGTTTGTAGCCGGCATGCCAGGTGCGGCGTTCTGCAGGGACAGTGTCAGGCCGTGGGCGTTGAGCATGTAAAAGCTGTTGAGCGGCGGCCAGTTTGTGGGTCCGAAGGGTCCAAGCTGGTTGAGAAACAGGGCGGCGTGGGGGTGACCGCACGAGGGAGAGTAAACATCAACGCGGGTGAGGTTTCCGCTGGCATCGGTCTGGGGGAGAAAGATCCATGTGCCATCGAAGACGACATCCAATTGCAAAAGCGCCGTCGGGGAGTTAGGGACCGCCATGAAGGACCTCGCGCAAATCGGTTGTTCCTACTCCGGATGCGTAATACGCAGCCCAGTAGTAGGGGTGCCTGTAGCGCGCATCGCGAATGAGAGACTGCCGCGCTGCGGTAAGGGCTTGCGGAACGCTCTGTCCGCTGGAAAGGCCGCGGTAGAAAACGTCCATCATGGGAACGGCAGAGGCTGAGTCGATCTGCCAACGAGTGGCGACCACCTCTGGAACTCCCAACGACGCAAGCGTGTCGACTATATCCCCCATACCGTGATTCCAGCCCTCTTCCCTTTTGCCTGTGGAACATGCGGAAAACACCACGAGTCGCGCCGCGCGCGGAGGGTCGCGACGAAAAAGCTTGTCGTCAAGATAAGGTGTGTCCCCTGCAGCGCCTGAAGGCGCGAGCAGCAGATGAGTCTCGCTTCCGAATTGCTGGGTGTGGCCTGCAAAGTGGATGAGCGGCGCCGTAGACAAGTGCGCTGCGACATGCGGCTCGGTGGCATCGGCTCCGATCAGCAGCCTGAAGTTGCGATCGTTGCCGGCGACCAGTCGTGCTTCTTGCAGAGCATCCGGCAAAAGCGGATTGCCGCCTGCGGCGATGGAAGCGCCGACGATGAGGGAGGTGCCGTTATCGGTCGGCGCGCGCTCAGCGGGGTGGAGGAGCAACGAAGGCAGTTCTTCAAGATCGAGTCGCAGGCCAATCGGTTGCCCCGCAGTTTCTACCGCGGCCCAGGCGAGATTCCCAAGGATCGGGTCGGCCTCGATCAAGACCGTGCGCGCGTCGTCGGGAATCATCTTGCCCCCACTCAGCAAGAAATCTCCCACGCGCCCTGCTGCCTGGTCTACCGAAGCCTGCGAACTAGCCGGCGAGGTCACGACGTGTTCGAGCGCAGTGACTGCCGCGAGTGCATCGGCCTCAGGCACTGGAGTCTGACTCCACGCGACGTGCTCTGCGTCGGCGCGGTACAGCAGAGTGCGATCGTGCAACACGATCTGCCCCACAAGCGCTCTGCTTGAGTCTTGGAGCGTGCTGTGCAGTGCTTTCGTAAGATCGGGCGCGAGGCAGTCGAGGCGACGATCGGCGCAGGCTGGGACGGGCTTGCCCAAGATGCGCAAACGATAGCGTTCCCATAGCGCAAGAATTTCGATCCCTGGCCGGTGTTCGGCAAACCAGACTCCTGCCAGCATCGCGTACAGGCCCCTGTCTTGACGCGCCGACACAATATACGAAGGGCCCGTTCCTCGCGCGCGCAGCTCTTCGCCAAGAATCGCATCGCGCAAGGTGGATTCGGCCTGCTCCGGATGACCGAGGGCCAGCTCCAACTCGCCGCGTTCGCCGGCGTAGTAGGTGCGTGGCAGCCAGTTATCTTCTCCAGTCAGGTGATCCCGTGCGGCATCCAGTTGCTGCGCGGCGGCCGACAGATCGCCGCGCGCGAGATAGACGTCAGCGAGTCCCAGTTCGTCTTCAGCGTGGTAGCCGCCGGGCAATGTTCCGTTGGGAAGCGCAGCAATCTCATCCTGGGACAAGCGCATCTGCTCGCGCGCCTCCTGCAGGGCGCCCGCGCGCAGCGCCGCTCGTATCAGCTGCGCACGCGCCTGGGCCAGCATCACAGGACTCTTGGCCAGAGAAAACAAGGCTGCCTGTTCGCGACTTAGCAGCAGCGTGAGTTCAACGCGTGGTGTATTTCGCTCAACCAGCACCAGACTGCCCATAAATGTGGCCGCACGAAACGGCGGAAAGTCTCCTGCATAAAAACGATGGACGCTTTCCAGTAGCAAACGCCAGGCGTCTTCGTTGTCCCCGGATTGGTAGGCCCAACTTGCCATTCCATTGCGCGCGCGCAGCTCGAGCTGCGCATAGTGAGAGGCCTGCGCAAGCTCGAAGGCGTGCCGGAACAGCTCGTTGTTCATCGACGCTGCGCCGGCATTCATGTCGCAACCGGCCGCGAGTGAAGTTGCCTGCGCGTGGATCCACGTGTACTGGTTGTGCTGCGTGAGCAGCGACTGTGCGTCCCGTTCGCAGCGGACGAAGGTGAAAGAGCGTTGCTCTGCGTAGACGCGCTCGATGGCCGCTCGGTCTTGGCCCGCCGCATTGCGCAACGTACTGAACAGCTGTTCGCTTTGCTGCGCCCAGTGTTCCGCGCCCGCGTAATCGTTGCGTTCATCGGCGTTGATTGCCTGGCCGAGTGCGTGCACTGCATCAGGAAAGGTATTGGAAAGGCGGGAGGGATCGGAAGGGAGGAAGTCTTTGAGCCAGGAGTCTTGATGGTTGCGGAGAAGCGAAGCGGCGAGGGCATCAAGAAGGAGGCGGGCAGCTGCGCAGCGCTCAGCGCAGGGAGAACCGCGCGACCGATCGACAGGGTGAGCGAACGCAGCGTCGAGCAGCCGCGGCAGAAGGGTGGTGGAGAATTCTTCGTCGACGGCAGTGAGTGTGGCCAGGTCGCCTGCCAGGGCGCGCATCGATTGCGGCGTCGCCAGGTGCTTCTCCATGCGACTCTGGTGGGTCCTCAGCTTCTCCAGCTTTTCTTCAAGAGACCCGAGACGCTTGCGGCCCTCGTCCAGCCACTTGGGATCACGTTCGAACTTCAGGAAGCGATTCCAGGTTTCGACGGCGTTCATCACCTGGCCGCGATCTTCCATCAGGATGGCTTCGTTGAACAGGATGACCGGATCGCCGGGTGCAAGTTCGTCGGCACGCCGCAGATCGTCGAGCGATGTGGCCCGATCGTTCTCGCTGCCCGTCGCCGTGCCGCGCAGGTAGTAGGCCATGCCGTCGTCCATCAGCAGACTGGCGGTGACCGGTCCGGCTGCAAGAAGCCGGTCGAGTGTGTCGATGGCTTCGTCATAGCGCCCTTCAAGAATTTCAGCGCGCGCCTCCAACTGGAGCCAATGCGCATCGGTGGCAGATTGTTGCAGTTTGCGTTCGATCGCGGCTCGCGCTGTGAGCAGAGGAACAGGCTCGTTGTCGCTGATCCCGCCGCGCACCTGTTTTCCTGGCGTGATGGGGGCAAAGCCTGCGCCGGGTAAGCGGAGATCGAACTGGCGCGACTGGGTGTAAGCCTCGGCAAGCAGTCTTTCTGGCGAGTTCTCTTGCCGCCACCAAACCGTGGCGAGCACGGCGAGAACCATGGTCGCAGCCAAGGCCCCGCCTACCCACGCAAGAGGAAGCATCCTGCTTTTTTTGGGCGACGGGCGACCCGTTTGAGCAAGTTCAAGCGCCAGGCGGCGTTGCCATTGCGGCGATGTCGAGGTGAACCGCCTCAGCTCCTCTTGCTCTTCGGCGGTGGCGTCGGTTGATACTACCGACTGGCTTGCACGCAGGCGCGCCAGGCATCCCGTGCACAGCGCTGCGTGGGCCAGCAAAGCCTGCTGCTTGTCGGGCGGAAGGTCGCCGGCCGCGAGCCTGAACCATTCGCCCACATTGGGACAGGCGCCGGCTCCAGGTGCTGTGAACCCGCTTTTCTCGTCGTATTGCGCATCAGCGCGAAAGGGAGCGTGCGCCACCAATACCTCGAGCGCCTTCGTAAGCTCCTGGTCAGGACCTTCGGCGGCTGGATCTCTCTGCGGATTCGAATTTGAATCTTCGTTCATCCGTCCACTTCTCTTTATCGGGAATACGTCCCGAATTCCTTTACTTCGATCACCCGGGTTCTCCTGCTGCCTCGACCGGAGAGTCGGGTTTGCGAGGTTCTAACTGCTTGCGCAGCCACAAAGTGATGCGCCGCAGGGCGCTCTCGACGCCTTTGGCCGACAGATCTGATCCTGGCAAGGCGGCTATCTCATCGGCCGTCAGACCCTGCAAGTAATAGAGCCAAAAGATGATCCTATCCCGGGCAGCGGTGTTGCCAGGGGCGCCGCGCAGCTTGTGGTCGAGTTCGGAGAAGAGCACGGCGCGTTGGGCGTCGGTGCCTTTGCCAGTAGTCATGGGGACCACGGCCGACGGTTCGTCGTCGAGCACCATGGTCACGACCTTGCCGCCCCGCTTTTCAGAGAAGTGACGCCGAAAGTAGTCGTTGGCCACCGAAGCAGTGATCACCCGCAGCAGGGCCAAAAAGGAGTCCTCGCCCCGGGGACGAAACTCGCGGAGAATGCGGCGCTCCTGTTCGCAGAGCTTGAGAAAGACTTCCTGCACAATGTCATCCACAGCGGTGGGCGACGCCATGCCACCCTGCCACATCCGGGCGACACGTGCCGCAACCAGTGCGGCAATCGGTGCGCACCGGCCCAGGAACTCAGCCCATTCCCCGGCATCGGCAGATTGAGCACAAGCTCTGGCGAGCTCGTTCACGGGGGCCCTCGACATATTCATCGCTTCATTGCGCGGGGATTCCAGTGTACCCCAGCATGCGTGAACGCACCTGTTTCCCAATTGTCACAATTGACGAACGGCGGTACACCGCAGTCGGGAAGCGGGCTGTGCTAGTATCCCGGCAAGCGCCGACCCGAGGCGGCGTGGGCGAGAGAAACAAAAGGACTAATACTATGGAGACTCACCTGCGGCCGCTCACCCTGGGCGAGATCCTGGATCGGACAGCGGAGCTCTACCGGACCCATTTTCTGCTGCTGGCGGGCATCGCGTCGGTCTATGCGGCCGTCTTGCTGGTGCTGAGCCTGCTGCAGATCGGCGTACAAGAAACGCTGCGGGCCAATCACATGAACGCCCAGATCATATGGGCGACGCTCGCCGGCGCCCTCCTCATGGTCCCGGTCATCCTGATCGCGGGCGGGTTTGCCATCGCCGCAAACAACCGAGCCGTGTCGTGGGTGCATCTGGGGCAGCCGGCAACGATTCGTGCGGCCTATCGAAGCATCGTTCCCCGGCTCGGGCGCTACCTTTGGCTCATGGTGATGACGGCGTTCCTTATCTGGATCCCGTTCGGCGTCCTCTATGGCGGGTACATGGTCTTCGTTCTGTTGTACGCCCGTCCGAAAGGTCTATTCGTGCAAGGCGCGGCACCGCGCGATCCCGCGGCCCTGATCGTTTTCGGGCTGGTGACGCTGGCATTCGCACTGCTCGCTCTCGCGGCCGTGGTGTACGCCGTTTTCATGGGCCTCCGCTATTCCCTGGCGGTCCCGGCCTGCGTCATCGAAGACATTCCGGCGCGCAAGGCGCTTCGTCGCAGTGTCGATCTCAGCAGCGGCTCGCGGGGACGGATCTTTCTGTTGGCCCTGCTCGTGGTTGCCGTTCAGGTCGGGTTAGGGCTGATCACGCAACTGTTCTTCATCGTGGCCACATTTCGACATCACGGTCAGTTACCGGCCGGCATCCGCGTGCTGCAACAACTGGTGGCGTTTTGTACCAACACTTTTGTCGGGCCCATCTACGCGACCGGATTTACCTTGTTCTATTACGATCAGCGCGTGCGCAAAGAGGGCTTCGATATCGAGTGGATGATGCAGGCCGCGGGGATGAGTCCGGCGGCAGCGGAGAGGGAGAACCTGCCGGTTGCTCTATCGACTCCAGCGGTTTCCAAACCAGCGGAGACAGGAATCCTTCCCTCAAGCCCAGCACGTGCATCGGGCCCAGCAAGTGAGGACCGGACGGTTTGAGTCTTAGCCGTTGCATGGGGCGAGAAAGCCGCGGGGCAGCGCTCGCGATGCTGGCGTGCGTCCTGTCGATGGGCATGCCGGCGGGAGCGGTGTCGCCGATTCCCAATGCTGCGGCCGTCCGTTCCGCCGGTCGCTGGCGCGATGCATCGATTGACGACTATCGCAAACATCTGGCCGAACTGCAATCGTTGGTGACGGCCTGCGCGAAGACGCGAGATCTGAAAACTTGCGATCCATTGCTGGTGGGGCCCGACGATCGCATTCCGTTGGGAAGCGGAGCGGACGCAGACCACAGGCTTGTGCGCTACGGCTGGCTGCGTGTCTTGTTCTCGAAGGCCGAAGAGCCGGATGAAGTGCCGGGCACGAATCAGGATGCGAAAGCCTCGTCGCAGCCGCTCAGTAATCAACCTGTGCCACCCACCACCAGCAAGCTGTTGCAAGATGCCGCACAGCGTCTGGCGAGCGATTTGGAGCAGACGGGCACGGCGGCCACTGCGATGCCCGCGCATACAAGTGAGCGTTCGACGATGGCCGCAGTCTTGGCCGGCCGCGATTTTCGCGATCTGGAACAGACCTCGGTGCGCGACACGGTGCTGGAGCGCGTGAACAACTGGCTCAATCACCTGATCGAGAACTTGACCAGGTGGCGTGCGCGCTCGGCGTGGGTCGGACGCATTCTGGTGTGGGGATTCATCCTTGTTGTCTGCGTCGCCCTGGTGTGGGTTCTGCTGCAATTGGAGCGGCGCTGGCGCGTACGGCTCGTTCCGGAGCAACGAACTCCGGCGCCGGCGGCAGTCTCGGCGCGCAACTGGCAATTGTGGCTTGAAGACGCGCGGCACGCTGCCGCCGCGGGCCAGTGGCGCGAGGCTATTCATTTTGTCTACTGGGCTGCGATCGCACGCCTTGAAGCGCGTCGCCTGTGGCCGGCAGATCGTGCGCGCACCCCGCGCGAGTACCTCGCCTTGATTGCCCCCGATGATCCGCGCCGTGCGGGGTTGGCGGCGCTGACCGGAAGCTTTGAGCGCACATGGTATGGGGGACGCGTAGCAGCCGAGAGCGACTATCGCCGCGCCGAACAAATCGCGACCGGTCTGATTGAAGGCGGATCCGCATGAGGTTCTTCTCGTCGCTCGATGCGAAAGACCGGCGGCTGATGTTGGTTTGCCTCGTTTCGGCTGCGGCGGTCGCGGCTGTGATCGGCTTTCTGACTCCGAATGGGAGCGGCAATGACAATCGCATGCCTTCGAGCTATCTTGCAGGGCAACATGGTGCACGCGCTGCATTCGACACGCTGCTGCGGGCCAACTATCCGATCGAACGATGGGAACGGCCGCTGGGAGAACTGGCGAACATTGCCGGTCCGGATACGGTGGTGATCTTTGCCGAACCCTTCACGCGCGAGCGCGATGACATCATGGCGGTGCGCCAGATTCTGGAGCGCGGAGGCCGCGTGCTCTCCACCGGCTATTGGGGCGGATTTATCCTGCCGGGCGGCCAGCCCGATCCGCCGCATGAGTTCAACTTCGCAGCCTGCAAGCTCGAACCCGAGGGTATCGATGCACTGGCCGATTCCGGCGAGGTGTGGATGGTGCCCGAGGCGACGTGGCAAGTGGGAAATCCCGCACATCGCATTCAATATGGCTGTGCGGGTCAGCCTGCGGTGATTGAGTACAACTACAGCAAGGGGCACGTGGTGTGGTGGGCAAGTGCCACGCCGTTGGAAAATGCATCGCTGGCGCGCGCCAACGATCTCGACCTGCTGCTGAACTCGCTTGGTCCGCGCGCAGGGCACCACTTCTACTGGGACGAGTCTCTGCACGGAGATATCCGTTCGCAATGGAGCTACGCTGCCGGACCGGCCCGCAACATGCTCTGGATCGGGCTGCCGTGCCTGGGCCTGCTGATTGTGTTCAGCTTCAGCCGGCGCAGCGGGCCGGTGCGCGATCTGCCTCAACCGCCGCGCGCCGCTCCCACCGAGTTTTTAGACGCGCTCGGCTCGCTCTATCGGAATGCGGGCGCCGCATCGACGGCAGTGGCCGTTGCACTGGAGCGTTTCCGGCGGCATAGCCTGCACCTTTGCGGCTTGCGGCCCGGTCCCATGGGGGCCTCTGAGCTTGCCGCCGCCATTCGCCGGCGTTTTCCAGATGTGGACCCCAGCCTTGAAGGAGATCTCGCCGCCTGCGAAGATGCTTCGTGGAGCGAGTCGGTTGAACCGCGGGTAGCGCTCCGGCTGATCCAGGCTTTGCATGCGCACCAACGTGCGCTCGATGGCGCGGCAAGACCGGGCAGTCGCAGCCCGCAACAAGAGAAAGAATCCACTCAGCAGGAAAGGGCTTCATGACCCAGGAAGAGAATCCGATTGCCGAGCCGCAATCCGCAGCTCTCCAGGCTACGCATCAATTGATTGCGCATGCGCGCAACGAACTCGGCAAAGTGATTTCGGGGCAGGCGGGAGCGGTGGAACAAGTTCTGATTGCCGTTCTCTGCCAGGGCCACGCGCTGCTTGAAGGGGTGCCGGGCATTGCCAAGACTTTGATGGTGAAAGCGCTGGGACGACTGCTGGGATTGGGCTTTCAGCGCGTGCAGGCTACACCCGACCTGATGCCCGCGGACATTCTGGGCACAACGCTGCTGCGGCCCGGGACAGAGTCGTTCACGTTTCATGCGGGCCCCGTGTTCACCGACTTGCTGCTCGTGGACGAAATCAATCGCATGCCGCCCCGCACGCAGGCGGCCCTGCTGGAATGCATGGAAGAGCGGCAGGTGACTATCGACGGCCAACCGCGACCGCTGCCTGCGTGGTTCACGGTCTTTGCGACGCAGAATCCAGTCGATTTCGAAGGCACCTATCCACTGCCCGAGGCGCAACTCGATCGCTTTCTGATGAAGATTCGCGTGGCGTATCCAAGCGAGCAAGAAGAGCTGCAGATTCTTCAGCGGCATCATGCCGGGTCGGGCGCCGGTCTGCTCGAGGATGCCGGCATTGCGCCGATTCCCACGGGGCTGTTGGCAGCCGCGCGCTCAGAGGTGCGGGCGATTCGTATCGAGCCCGAACTCTATGGCTACATTCTGGCCATCGCCCGGCGCACCCGCGAATGGCCAACCCTGTCGCTGGGCGCGAGCCCACGCGCCGCATTGAGCGTGATGCTGGTGGCGCAGGCTGCTGCGGCTTTTGATGGCCGCGACTTTCTCGTTCCCGACGACGTCAAGAGCGCGGTGGCCCCGGTTCTGCGCCATCGCGTGATTCTCAAACCCGAGGCAGAACTTGAAGGTTTCGATTCTGATCGCGTGCTCGCCGACGTGGTGGCCGCCGTGCCGGTGCCGCGCAAATGATTGCACCATCGCTTCAGCCCGCGGCGGTGACGGCGCCTTGTCAGCCGCGGCGCACATGGGCGTTCGGCCTCACGGCGCGCACGGTCGGCTTGCTGATTGCCGGATTTTTTCTGCTGCTTCCCGGCTTCTGGGATAGCCGACTCAGCTACGCCATGCCGGCATGGGATGCCTTGGTGCTGCTTGCCGCGTTCCTGGATGGCCGGCGTCTGCCGCGCGCTGCGCAGCTGTCAGCCAGTCGATCGTGGACCAACGCACCCACGCTCGACAGCGAAACGGAAATCGAGTTGAAGATTGAGAATCACGGCCACGTGATTCTGCGCTGCCGTCTCGAGGACGATCTGCCGCTCGCACTCACCGCACAACCGATGACGCAGCACTTGACCGCATTCCCCCACGTGCCGGCAACTGTGCGCTCGAAGATTGAGCCCCAGGAACGAGGCGACTGCGACGTGCACTCGCTCTACATCGCGTATCGCTCGCCGTTAGGGCTTACCGAAAGCTGGGCAGTCGCGCCTCTTCACCAACGGGTGAGGGTTTATCCCGCCTTGCGCACAGGCGAAGAGCAGAAACTGTTCCTGGCGCGCAGCCGCCAGATCGATCTGCAACTGCGCCAGGCACGGCAACGCGGACTGGGCCGCGACTTTGAGAGCCTGCGCGAGTATCGTGAAGGCGACGATCTCCGCGACATCTGCTGGACTGCAACCGCGCGACGGGGTAGCCCGATCACGCGCCAGTATCAGACCGAGCGCAGCCAGCCGGTGTGGATTGTGCTGGACTGCGGCCGCCTCATGCGATCCAAGATTCGCGCTTTGCAGGCGAGACCCGTGACCCAGGATTCGACGGCGCCTGTCCTGCCGACGCACTCCAAACTCGACTTTGCTTGCACCACGGCGGTTTCACTCGCGCAGCTGGCACTGTACTCGGGCGATCGCGTGGGCCTGCTTGCCTATGGACAAGGCACGCAGCAGCGTTTATTGCCGGGGAGAGGTGCCTCGCATCTGCGCCAGATTATCGAATCTCTTGCGCAGGTGAGAGCGGAAAGCAGCGAGGCCGATCATCTGCGTGCTACGGCGGTGTTGAGCCGGCTGCAGCCGCGCCGGTCTCTTATTTTGTGGGTCACCGACCTGGCCGAGACCGCCATGCGGCCTGAAGTGATCGATGGGGCGGTCCAGCTGTTGAAGCGGCATGTGCTGCTTTTTGTCGCCATGGCGCAGCCTGAAGTGGAGCGTCTTGCAGAGGCTCGACCAAAAAATGTGGAACAGATGTTTCGCGCTACAGCCGCACAGGAGATGGCCGGTCGCCGCGAGGTGTTGCTGGCCCGGCTGCACGAGCAGGGCGCACTGACGCTGGACCTGAACCCCGAAGCGCTGACGTCGACGGTGCTGAATCAGTATTTGACGATCAAAGAGCGAGCGATGGTGTAGGGACGGAGCGAGCAGCGTAACATCCGAAAAGAGGCACGCCTTGAACCCAGATGTTGGGCAGGCTCGTGACGGACCGCGACCGGGCAATCTCACTGCGGGAAGGAAGGCCTACATCGCGGTTACGGGTCTACTGGGTCTGTACTTGCTGATACGACTTGCGCTAAGTCGTCATCCAGTTTGGCTCGGTGTGCTTGGTCCGATTGTTTTGGTGGGGATGGCCTCGGCTTTCTTCCGCATGCAGACCAGGCGCGCGTTCATGACGCTCTTCGGCCAGATCGAATACGCCGACGAGGTCTCTCCTAAGGTTGAGGAACGTCTTCGCAGCAGATATCGAGAGCAGATCGATGAATTCACTTCCTTAGGCTTCCACAGACTGTTCTTCCAAGGGCAGACTTTTCCGATACTCCGTCTTGTCATGGTCTTTCCAGCGATCGTAGTCGCTCTCATGTTCCTGAATCGGGAGGTCATCGCGCTTCATCGTGGCGGCCGGTTTCTTATTGGGCACTGTATTCTTGCGAGTGCCGACCAAACCACTTATGTCCAAATCCTACGTTTAGGAGTTTTGTTCGCGACATTGTTCGAGAATGGTGAGGTTTTGATTTCCTGCAATTATGGGTCTGACAACCTGAAGTGGCAGAAACTTACACGACATGCTTACCGTGGCGAGAGCACGGCTGATACGTGGACTAAGCATCAACAATGGGTTAACTCAAAAGAGATTCAGGGCACTCGCGCCGACCGAAGCCCGAGCTTTGAGAAGTTCGTGAATATGGTTGGCTGAGGAGGCTGACACTTGGCTTGCGAAGCTCGAGTCAGGCGAAAATGTCGAAGCTCCCACGTGCCATGGCTGAAACGGCTTCAGTCCACTGAGCGCCCAATCTCTAAATCGTGCCTTTTCGGAAATTCACTTCTTCTCAGCGCCGCTGTTTAATTGCGGTAACGTCGTCCCAGTGCCCGAGGTGAGCAGTCCAGCCTCGGCATAGGTGCGCAGCTTGTCGCGCGTGTCGGTGATGTCGAGGTTACGCATGGTGAGCTGGCCAATGCGGTCGCGCGGCGAAAAGGCCGATTCTGTCTTTTCCATCGACAGCCGCTCGGGCTTGAAGGTCAGGTTGGGCGACTCGGTGTTGAGGATCGAGTAGTCGTTGCCACGGCGCAACTCGACGGTGACTTCTCCCGTGATTGGCCGCGCCACCCAGCGCTGGGCGCTTTCGCGCAGCATGATGGACTGCGAGTCGAACCAGCGTCCTTGGTAGAGCAACCGGCCCAGCTTGCGCCCATTTTCGCGGTACTGCTCGATGGTGTCTTCGTTGTGGATGCCCGTAATCAGCCGCTCGTAGGCGATGTAGAGCAGCGCGAGGCCCGGCGCCTCGTAGATGCCGCGGCTCTTGGCCTCGATGATCCTGTTTTCGATCTGGTCGCTCATGCCCAGCCCATGGCGGCCACCAATGCGATTGGCTTCGAGCAGCAATTCCACCTGGTCAGTGAATTCCTTGCCGTTCAGCGCCACCGGCAGTCCTTCGTGGAAACGGACCGTCACTTCTTCTGCCTTCACCGGCACATCGTCGCGCCAGAAGGCCACGCCCATGATGGGATCCACGATGCGCACGTTGCTCGAAAGCTGTTCGAGCTCCTTGGCCTCGTGGGTTGCGCCCAGAATATTGGAGTCGGTGGAGTAGGCCTTTTCCGCCGACATCTTGTAGGCGAAGCCCGACTTGGTCATGAATGCCGACATCTCCGCGCGGCCACCCAGCTCCTCGATGAAGTCGTCATCGAGCCACGGCTTGTAGATGCGGAGATCGGGATTGACCAGCAGGCCGTAGCGATAGAAGCGCTCGATGTCGTTGCCCTTGTAGGTCGAGCCGTCGCCCCAGATGGAGACGTCATCCTCTTTCATCGCGGCCACGAGCATGGTGCCTGTCACCGCGCGGCCAATGGGCGTGGTGTTGAAGTAGGCCACGCCGGCGGTGGTGATGTGGAAGGCTCCGGATTGCAGCGCGGCGAGCCCTTCGCGCACCAACTGCGCCCGGCAATCGACGAGGCGGGCGATTTCCGCACCGTACTCGAGCGCCTTACGCGGAATCTCGTCGTAGTCTTTCTCGTCTGGCTGGCCGAGGTTCGCCGTGTAGGCGTAGGGGCGTGCGCCCTTCAGTTTCATCCAATGCAAAGCGGCGCTGGTGTCCAGCCCGCCCGAAAAGGCGATGCCAACTTTTTCGCCGGCGGGGAGGTGTTCCAGGATGGTCGACATGATCGTACAGTCCTTCAGGGAGTGGGAGTGAGCGCCGCGTGGTAGAAACAAGCGGACTCTTCATTGTACGGTTTTGGCCGCGGACGCCGGTTCAATGCGTGGTTAATCGCTGGTTGGCACCAGTCGCTTGGCAATGGCCCACTTCAGCTCGTCGATCCCAGCGCCTGTCACTGCGGAGATGGCGTGAAACTCAAGTTTGCGGCGTTTGGCGTGCGCTGCAAGCTTCTTGAGTTTGTCGGGATTGGCCGCGTCGATCTTGGTAGCCGCTACCATCATCGGCTTCTCGGCCAAGCCGCTGCCGAAGCTGGCCAGCTCATTGTTGATCACTTTGAAGTCCTCGACGGGATCGGGTCTTCCTGACGCGTCGGACACATCGACCAGGTGGACCAGCAGGCTGGTCCGCTCGATATGGCGCAGGAACTGTGTGCCGAGTCCCTGGCCCAGGTGCGCGCCTTCAATCAGTCCGGGTACGTCGGCCACGACGAAGGACTGCCGATGCGGGTCTTCACCGACCGAGACCACGCCCAGGTTCGGTTCCAGTGTGGTGAAGGGGTAGTCGGCAATCTTCGGCTTGGCTGCCGAGATGCGTGCGATCAGGGTCGACTTGCCCGCGTTGGGATAGCCGACCAGTCCTACATCCGCGAGCAGCTTTAATTCCAGGCGATATTGGCGCTCTTCGCCGGCCCGGCCCAGTTCGTGCTCGCGCGGAGCCTGGTGGGTGCTTGTCGCAAAATGCTGGTTGCCACGCCCGCCGCGTCCGCCCTTGGCCACGATGAGGCGTTCGTCGGGGATCTGGAAGTCGTGCACCAGCTCGCCGGTGAGCTGGTCGTAGAGAGCGGTGCCCACAGGCACCTGCAGCACAGTCGAGTTGCCGTCCAGCCCGGTGCAGTTCGAGCCCATGCCGTGTTCGCCGCGCTGCGCCTTGTGTTCAGGGTTATAGCGAAAATGAATCAGGGTGTTGTGCCGCTGCGAGGCTTCCATCACCACATCGCCGCCGCGCCCGCCGTCGCCCCCCGAAGGGCCTCCGCGGGGCACGAATTTTTCGCGCCGGAAGGCCATGCAGCCGTTGCCGCCGTCGCCGGCCTTAACCCGTATTTTGGCTTCATCGATAAACATGGTTGAGCAGGAACCGTCCTCTTCGTCGAGCGGCATTCCAAAGGCGCATGAGCTCTGGAGCGCGTCTTTACAGTTTATCAATGCCGTTTCGGTGCCCCGAAGTGCCTTCTGGCGGCGCTTTGTGCCAGCCGCACGCCCGGCTGTGATTCGCGGCACGAGCCGATGACCTTGTTCGCCCTACAATCGACCCTGATCTTTGAGCGGCGCGTGCGTGCGATGGACTTCGAATCGCGGTCGCCGCTCCATGCCGGACCCGCCACCAAGAGCGGGCCGCGCAAAAAGCCCTGTGTCCCTCCCGGATTCTGCTGCGAGTGAAAGCCCTCGATGGCAGGATGGACGAAGCCGCCGGCGCTGGCTGCGCTGATGCTCCTATTGAGTGCGGGCGCAGGCGCGTGTGCCGCACCGGTACATCCCTTCCTCAACCCTCTTGAAGTCCACGCCGTGACTGTAGATGGCGGTTCAGCGCCCCTGTCCGCGACCCAGGGTGGCGCCTGGATGACCGCGGTGGCCATGGAGGCGGCACAGACCGCGCTGCGGGCGGCGCCGCAATTTTCCGTGCCGGCCGTTGAACTCGTCCACGCCGCATCGGATACCATAATTCCCGCGACGACGCTGCCGGCAACTCAACTGGAGCAGCTACCCCTGACAGGAGGAACGTGGCAGAGCCTACTCCCTGGCGGAATGTCGCAGGGCAGTGGATCGCATGACGAGGAAACTGCAACGGATCGAAATGCGGCTCCCATTGTGGATGGTGCGGATACACGGCTCGGCTTTGGCGGCGGAGGCATCGGACGCACACGCGGGCCGGGACACGCGCTGATCGGACCGGCCTCGAGCGAGACAGCGCTCCGCGAACTAGAGATGGGCTCAGCGTCGCCTGAGGTCACATCGGACCATTTCGAAGCGGGCCGGGTACGCATTACGACTGAACGCGGTGGCGCGAGCCTGCATGGACATCAGACCCTCGTCGATCGGCAAAACATTCTTGGAGCGCGCAATCCCTTCTCGCAATGGATACAGCAGACTGAGCCGGCCACGGCGACCACTGTGCCCACCTTCACCCCGGTGCCTTACACGCCGGGCAATCATGAGATGACCTGGAGTGTGGGAGCCGGCGGTCCGTTGTATCGACACAGGCTCTTCTGGTTCGCTGCCCTCGAGGGATTTGAGGGCAACAATCCGGCGGTGTCGACGGTGAAGCATCCCGACAATTTCTTCGCGCAGCCCTCGAACGACCAGATGCAGGTGCTGAGCGCGCGCCTGGGGCTCAGCAGCACGAATCCTGTGGGCGAAGGCTTGAAGGCTTACTTCGGCATGTTGAGTACTCTCGACGGATTGCTGGGCCCGGCGCTGCGTGTTTCCAAGCGCGGAACGGGATTTCTTCGCGGGGACTGGGATCTCTCCGCACGGCAGCGCTTCACGCTTGAAGGGGCGGCCGCGCTCTGGCACGCGTTTGGCGGCGGATCGACGAGCGCATCTGAAGACTACGGTACCCATAGCTATGGATCGAGTCGGGTCGATGACCAGTGGATATTGGCTCGCTGGGAAGCCTTTCTGACCTCGCACGCTGCGGCCGTGACACAGGTGTCGGTGGGCCGACAGTTCGTTGCCATGCCACCCCAGCCGCCGTCCGCCTTCGAACAAACCCTCGATATCAACGCGTGGCGTCGACTGCCGCAGATCTCCGTCGATTCGCGCTACGGCTTCACCATCGGCAACCCTTCGCGCTTCGGTCCCGGCAGCTATCCCGACGAGCACCTGATCCAGGCGCAGGAGCAGTTCTCCTGGACGCGCGGCACAGGGCTTCAGATCAAAGCGGGAGGGAGCTTTCGCCACGCGATCGATGCGATCGGTCTCTTGCGCAATCAGGCCGGAACCTACCACTATGCCAGCGTGGAAAACTTTGCTTCAGACGCCCTGGCGTTCGCCGCTTTTGGCCTCAGCGGTCAGCTCAATCCTCTGGATCAGCACAACTGCGACCAGACCGGCAGGGTGTGGCGCGATACTGCGGGCACACTGCACGGCCTTGGCTACCTGCCCTGCTATGAGTGGTACTCGCAAACCATGGGGCCGGCGAACTGGTGGCTCAACACCAGCGACTGGGGCGGCTACGTCACCGCGGAGAGCAAGCCAAGAAGGACCGTGGTCGCTTCGCTGGCGATGCGATGGGATCTGCAGCAGGCCCCTCCTGCGATCGAATTGCTGCATAATCCTGATCTGCCGTTGACACAATCCACACCCACCCTGGGCAGCCAGTGGGGGCCACGCGCTGGACTTGCCTGGGGTGCAGGAGAGAGTCGTTGGCCCGTTCTCCGCGTCGGCTATGGGCTGGTCTTCGGACGCACGCCCAATGTCACACTACAGAATGCTCTGACGCAGACGGGATCGCTGCAAGGCGATCTGAACTACTTTCTGCGGCCCACCGACAATCTGAATGCCGGTGGCGCGCCCCCGTTCCCGTATGTCCTGGCCGGCCAGCCTGGCACCGCAGTTAAGCCGAGCGCCGTCGAGTTTGGGCAGGGCTTCCGCAATGGAGAAGCGCACCAGCTGGCTGCCTCGATGGAAGAATCGTTGCCCAGCCATGTCCACATCGATGTCAGTGCGTTGGCAAGTCTCGGCCGCAGACTGCCCGTCACCGAGGATGCGAACATCGATCCCGCTTTTAACCCTCAGACCATCACCTATGCGGTTGTAGATGGCAATGGAGCGGGGCCGATCAAGAAATCGCAGATCACGGTGCCCTTTTTCGCGTCGTGGCCCTCGGCCGATTCGCCGACGGGCTTCGCTGGCCGTATCAATCCGAACTACCAGCGCGTGACCGAGATCTTCAGCAGTTCCAACTCGACGTACGAAGCGGCGATTGTGCGCATCACGCGCAACAGCCGCGAAGGGTTGACGCTCCACGCGCGCTACACCTACGCGCATGCGGCCGACTGGAATCCGAATGAGAGCGCAACCATTACGGGTCCCAGCGTCTTTGACCCGACTGATCCGCGCGCCGACTATGGAGCCAGCGACCTTGACGTGCGCCATTCCGCCTCCGCTGCGGTCATCTGGCAGCCGCATGTCGCCTTGCATAGCGACGCGGGGCGGCTGGTGAACGGCTGGATGTTTTCTGCAATCGGCTCCATGCGTTCGGGCCTTCCCTACAGCATGCGCACCGCAGGTTCGCTGGCAAAGGAGTTCGACAAGTCGCAGACCGCGATCGTCGCGCTTGCGCCGGGCATGAACGGCTATGGCGGCACGAATCTTGTGTACGGCGTGGGCCGCAACACCTACCGCTATCCCGCCACCTGGAAGGCCGATCTGCGCGTGGCCCGCCACTTCAATCTGGGCCCGCACCGGCAGATCGAGCTTTTCTCTGAGAGCTTTAATTTTTTCAACCACCAAAACGTCACCGAGCTTGAGACCGTCGGCTATTCCATCGGATCGGGCAGCGTGTACGGCAGCCTGCCGACTCTCAACTTTCTCACCGGCCTCAAGACCGGCCAAACCGAGTTCGGCCACCCGCTGAACGTCAACGCGACCGACTTCTTCCGTCCGCGCCAAATTCAATTCGGAATCCGCACGCGCTTTTAGGGTCTGTCGGGAGACTGGCACGGAACCGCGCTGCCCTTCGCACCATCCAAAGCGAAGCACTGTGCGCCTTGCACGTCAGTGGCGTAAGTTCGCACACGGGCATCCTGCAGTTCTTCCAGTACCTCTGCGCGCGGATGACCGTAGCGATTGTGCAGCCCGCAGGAGAGGATGGCCCATTGCGGCGCAACGCGCGCAAGAAACTCGGGCCGCGTTGACGAGACGCTGCCATGATGTCCGACCTTGAGCAAGGTGCTCTTGAGGTCCGATTCAGCGAGCATGGCCTGCTCAATCGGCGCCTCGGCATCGCCTTCTAATAGAACCGAAGTCCCGCCGTAGGCGACGTGCAACACGAGGGAGTCGTTGTTGGTTGGCTCCGCGCCTGGTTGGTAATCGCGGAAGGGCGCCAGCACGCGCACGTGAGATGTTCCCAGCGGCATGGCATCTCCGGCGCGCAAAGTCTTGACGTTCACGCCAAGCTGCTTCGCTTCATCCAGCAGCGTTTCGTAGGCGTCGACTGGTGGATTGTTGCCGACCCACAGCTCGGTGGGATGAAAGTTACGCAGCACGGCAGGCAATCCACCCATGTGGTCGGAGTGGGCATGGCTGAGGGCGACGACATCGAGATGTCGAATGCCACGCGCCCACAATGCCGGCGACACCACTTCTTCGCCGATGTCGAATCCCTGGGGCGCTTGGCGGGGTCCACCCCCGAACCCTCCGCCATCAACGAGCAGAGTTTTGCCATCGGGTGTAATCAGCAAGATCGAATCGCCCTGCCCCACGTCAATCGCTTCCACCAGCAGCGCGTGCGCCGGATGCTCGATCGGACGAGGCGTAATGGCTGCGCAGGCCGCGAGCAGAAGGCACAGCCAGGCCGAACGGCCGGACCAGCGGCTTTTGCGCGCCAGCACCATGGCAGGCGCGAGCAGCAAGCAGAACGCGATGGATTGACCGAGCAGCGGCGCCGGAATGCGGAAGTCGCCGAGTGCAAACGAACCGAAGAACCGCACCAGCCAGACACTGAAGTGCAAGAACAACGCCACCAAGGCTGCCGGGGCCAGGGCGACAACGGGCCATACACTCAACAGAGCAATCGTCAGCAGCGCCGCAGGCATCAGGACCGCGAGCAGCGGAAGGATGAGGAGATTGACGGGGAGCGCGAAAAGCGTGATGCGATGGAAATAGATCGCCATGGGCAAGGTCATCGCGAGTTCAACCACGCACGAGACGACCAGCAACTCGACACAACGCAGGGAGAAGCGAATACTCCAGGGAAAAATCCGCCAGCCGAACCGCGGCGAGAACGCGCTCTGCAACCGTTGTGCAAGCATGCGCAGCACGACGCGGAACTGGGCGATGCGGGGTTCGAGCTTGCTGTCGATCGCAACCGTGCGCAGATCGCGCGTAGCCACAAGATAGGGATGCATGGTCTTTTCAAGCAGGGGGGCTGCAACGCCCGCGATCGCAACCACGGCCAGCAGTGTCATCTGGAAACTCGAATCGAAGAGACTGCGGGGACTTGCCGCGAGCAGGCAGAGTGCCGCGAAGCCGATTGCGTTCAGCGGGCTTCGCGTGCGATAGAAGAGGCGGCCGAGCAGATAGATCGTCACCATCCAAAGCGAGCGTTGTGCGGGTGTGGCAAATCCAGTGAACAACGCATAGGCAAACGACGCTGCAATCGTAAGCAGGGTTGCCGGCACATGCGGCAGACGCGCGCGTCGCGTAAGCCAGAAGATGCAGCCGGCGACGATCGCCAGGTGAAGGCCGGAGACCACGAGCATATGAAAAGAGCCGGTCCGCTCGAATCCCACGCGCAGCGCCGGGGTAAGAAAGGTGCGATCGCCGGTGGTCATGGCCGCCAGCATCACGGCATCATTCTCACTCAGGCGAAGTGCAGCGGGCAGCCATTGCATCGCTTTGGGCAGCGCGAGCAAGCGTGCGCTCGTCGCATGTTGCAGCGCGGCGATGCGGCAATGGGCCGTTTGCCCGCTGGATCCCAGGCGCTCGACCGCATCGGAATTCATCGAGCCGGTCGCCGTGATGCGCTGGTCGAGCAGATAGTCTCGCCGGCTCCATGCGCCCGGGTCGCGGTACTGTTCGGGGGGCAACAGGCGGACCACGACGCGGACCAGGTCGCCACACAGCATCGGTTGTCGCGCGGTCTGCGAGGTCAGCGGCCAGTGGATCGTGATCCGCACGCCGCCTTGCGCTTCGATTTGCCGGTCATCGGAATCAGTCACCCTTTCGATGCTTGAAACGCGCAGGTCAACCCGTTGCGAAGGCGCCTCGCTGGCGGCGCTGTTGGAGTCGTCCGCGTCCTCGACGCGCACGGGCGCCGCATCGACGACGGTCGCTTCCACGGTCCGCAGCAGGCCATCTGACAGAGCGAGGATGTCTTGCGAGGGGGACGGTTGTGGCTCCATCTCCGCACACCATGTGCCGAGCAGGCACCAGAGAACCGCCAGCGCGAGCCATACGATCCGCTGCGCACGAAAAGCTGCAACGCCGCACAGCAGCGCCAAAGGGAGGATTGCCACCAGCACGAAGCTTGGCCGCAGCCAGAGAACGCGCGCAAGGGCGATACCCAAAGCAAACAACCACGCTGCGTGAAACAGCGGGATGACCGTGGGGGGGCGACTCATGCGTGCCCAAACAGGCGCTGAGAGAGGGAGCCCGGACGTAGGACTGGAATTGTGCATGCCGCCTGGAGAACGCGGTCGCGGCAGGTACCAGCAGCTTCAAGCGCGGCGCAGTTCGACCAAAGTCTCCAAGTGGAATGTTTGCGGAAACAGATCGGCAAGCGCAATGCGATGGATCACATAACCTGAGCCGGTGAGTGTGCGCAGATCGCGCCCCAACGTTGCGGGGTCGCACGAAACATAAATCATGGCCGGGGCCGCGATGCGTAGGAGTTGTGCGTTCGTTTCAGCTCCCAGGCCCGTACGAGGCGGGTCGACCACGACCAGGTCGGGGCGGTTGCCCTTCTGTTGCCGCAGGAAAGCCAGGGTGTCTGCTGTCGCCCCTTCGGCTGCCGATGAGAGCAGGTTGGCGCGCAGAGCACGGGTCGAAGCTGGAGAGGATTCCACGGCGAGCACGCACTCAAAGCTGCCCGCGAGTTTCCGCGCGAAAAGGCCGACCCCTGCGTAGAGATCCCATGCGAGCTTGCCCGCATGCCCCATTGCGACCCACTCCACCAGCGCATCGATCAGCCAGCGATTCACCTGAAAGAAGCTACCATGATTGACGCGAAATTCGAATCCCGTCGCGCGGTAGGCGAGGGAAGTCGCGCCCCATCGAGCCAGCGTGTTCGGCCTTTGTCCCTTGTTGCCCTCGACCACAAGCTCGGCGCCCACAAGGACCGGGACCTTTTCGCGCCATGCGTGTGCAAGCTCGTCGAAGCGGACCTTGCCCGCGCGCGCAACGAATACGCTCGCCAGCAACCCACTCTCGTCCGCGTTGCAAAAGAGGCTGAGTTCGGTGGGACGCAGGTTGGGCTCTGTGGTGTGCAGTACGTCGTGAAAAGCAAGCGCCGCTTGCACCAACACCGGTGCGGCGATCGGGCACTCGCCGATCGGAACCACCGCATGCGATCGTCTCCCGCGATAGCCAAGGTTCCCCGCCGCGTCGAACGCAAGACGAATCCGTGTGCGATAAGCCCATGGATCGCCGGAGAGGATCTCGATCTCCTGTGGCACAGAAACCCCGGCGCGCTCAAGCGTCTCGCGCAGGATGGCCTGCTTGAAGCGTAGCTGCGCTTCGTAGGTCGCATGCTGATAGTGGCACCCACCGCATGTTCCGAAGTGCGCGCAACCGGGTGCAACGCGATCAGAGGATGGCGTCAGAATCTCCTCCGCCTCGGCTGTCGCGTAACCGCGCTTGTCGTCGAGAATGCGCACACGCGCCTGTTCGCCCGGCAGGGTGAGCGGCACAAAGGTTGCTTTGCCGTCGATGCGCGCAAGAAAGGCGCCGCCGTAGATCGGCTTTTCAATCTGCACGAGTTGCGCTTGGGCTTCGCTCATTGCTGGCTCATGTAGAAAAGACTGAGACGGGGCAGATCGTAGTGCACCAGCAGCTGCTTGGTCACGAACTGGTGTTCCACCTGGCGCAGTTGCACCGCGCCCATGCGGCTGCGATAGGGCGCCAGCTCGCGCGCGGCGTGTTCCTTCAGGCCCACCAGAAGCTCCTCGGGTGCTGCAGCGGTCAGAGACGCAAACAATTTTTCTTCCAGTACAGTCAATGTGCGTTCGAGCGCTTCGAGGTCATGGCTCGCATCGTTCGAGTGCGATGCGCGGACTTCACTCGCCAGCTCCCGCAAGCGCGCTGCGGTCGCGGCACAGGCCTCCTGGGCTATCGTGGCTGAGCTCAGCGCACCGGCGGCTATTTCCAGATGGGCGGCGACGCGTTCCTGTTCGAATCCGGATTCGCGAGGCTCCACTGCGTCTGCGGGCGTCGCACCCGCAGACGCTTCGCGCAACTCCTCAGCCGCCACCATCACCGCCTGGGCGCACCATGCCAGGCCGTTGATGCGGCGTACGCGTCCACGCTGCTGCCGCGCTTCGTACTTATCGAAGGCTGCGTCGATGCCGCGCAGCACAGCCTCCAAAGGGAGACCCGCCTCTTGCCAAATTTCAATCAGCGCCCAATCAAGGGTGGAAAGCAGCAGGAGCGATCCGCGCCTTTGCTGAAAGCGCTCTTCGATCTCGGTGAAGTAGTTGAAGTAGTTTTGCACCGCGCACCTCAGTGGGTGCGGCTGCGCGGGCGCGTGGTGCGGTTGCGCTCGAAGAGAATCCGCAGGCCGTCCAGAGTCAGCATGTCGTCGATTTCGGCGATGTGGCGTGAATCCGCCGCAACCATGCGCGCCAGGCCCCCCGTAGCAATCACGCGCGGCTTGTGTCCCAGTTCGTCGAAGATGCGTTCGAGCACGCCATCGACCAGCCCGATGTAACCGTAGTAGAGACCGCTTTGCAGATGGCCGACCGTGTTGGTGCCAATCACTTTTGCGGGCCGCTTGATGTCCACGCGGCTCAGCCGGGCGGCGCGTGAAAACAGCGCGTCGGCACTCAGGCCTAGTCCGGGAGCGATCGCGCCACCCATGTATTCGCCGCGCTCTGAGATGACTTCGAATTTCGTAGCCGTGCCGAAATCCACCACGATGCAAGGGCCGCCGTACTTTTCATACGCCGCGATGCAGTCTGCGAGACGATCGGCGCCCAACTCGGTTGGATTGTCGATCAGCATCGGCATGCCGGTCTTGATCCCCGGTTCGACGAACAGCGGCTCGATATGGAAATAGCTCTCGCACATTTGCCGCAACGTCGATTCGACCGGAGGCACGACCGAAGAAATGATGATGTGCGTGACTTGTTTCGGAGACATGCCGTGCATCTCAAACAAGTTCACAAAAAATACGCCGTATTCGTCGACAGTTTGCGTGCGATGCGTGGTGACGCGCCAATGCGCGGCGAGCTTGGGCGGCTCGGCGTCCACCTCATAGAGTCCCAGCACCGTATTGGTATTGCCCACATCGAGCGCAAGCAGCATGCGTTTTCAGTCTGTCTTCGCGGCGCGAATACCGCCGGTCTGTACGGTCACGATTCCATTGGAAGTCTGGACGCGCAAGAATCCATGTTCGTCGAGCCCGGCCGTCACTCCCACACAGGCTTGCGGTCCGTGCACTTCAACTTCTCGATTCCAAAGCCACGTTGAAGTCTCCGCCACGCGCGCAGGAATCATGGCAGTCAACGCGGGATCGTGCAGTCCGCTGGTCTCGTGCTGCAGCGATTTTAACAGGGCAATCAGCAGCTCCTGTCGGCTCATGGTGCGGCCTGTTTCGATGGCGAGCGAGGTTGCCGGCGTCGCCAGATCCGGATCGAAGCTGCGCTGATGAACGTTGACGCCGATGCCCACCACGGCAAAGGCGACCAGGTCATGTTCAGTCTTCGATTCCACCAGAATGCCGCCGGTTTTGCGTCCGCTGCTGCCGGATCCCGCGGTCGTTCCCAAAAGAGGCGTTGAGATCAACAGATCGTTGGGCCAGCGCAAATCGATCGCAAGGCCCGATGCGACAAAGACGGCACGGGCCGCGGCCAGGCCTGCGGCAAGCGGCAATAGATGCAGATGGCGCGAGGACAGCGCCGTGGGTCGCAGCAGGATACTGACGTAGAGTCCCTGTCCCGCGGCGGACTGCCAGCGATGATTGCCACGTCCGCGCCCGGCCAGCTGCTCGTCGGCAAAGTAAACCGAACCGTGGGCCGCTCCGGCGCGTGCGGCCGAAAGCGCGTCCGAGTTCGTCGATCCTGTGACCGGCGAAAAATGGAGCTTGCCGGCAAAGATTGTGCCGCTGAGCGCGGCATCGAGAGCCGCCAGATCGTACACGGTTAGCTGGGCTCCGCAACGATCGTCATCGAGATGTCGGCTGCCTTGGCCGAGTGCGTCACGGCGCTCACGCTGATGAAGTCCACCCCTGTTTCGGCGTACGAACGAATGTTTTCGAGCGTGATGCCGCCCGACGCTTCGGCGGGAATCCACCGCTTTTCCTGCCGGATGCGCTCGACCGCTTCCTTCACCTGCGCGGTCGACATGTGATCGAGCAGGATGGCTTCGGCTCCGCACTCGAGCGCTTCGCCCAGTTCGCGCAAGGTGCGAACTTCGATCTGCACGCGCTGCCCTTTCTGGCGCCGTTCCAAAGCGTGCGTAAGTGCGGTGCGCAAGCCGCCCCCCAGCGCGATGTGGTTGTTCTTGACCAGAATGCCCGAGGCCAGGTCGAGCCGATGATTGGTTCCGCCGCCGCACAATACGGCGTACTTCTCCAGTGCGCGCATGCCGGGCACGGTCTTGCGGGTGTCGAGCACGCGCGACGGTGTGCCTTGGATGGCGTCGACATATTTGCGCGTGAGGGTGGCGATGCCGCTCAGGTGCTGCATCAGGTTCAACAGCACACGTTCGCAGCTCAGTAGCACGCGCGCATTGTGGCGAATGACGGCCAGCACTTGGCCCCCATGCGCGCGCACGCCGTCAAAAATCTCGGGATGGCTGATGACCTCGAACCGGGTGTGTGCTTCAGGGCGTTGATCGAGCCGCGCAAAAATTTCGAGCAGGCGCGGAATAGCGCCGAGCCCGGCGACCACCATTTCTTGCCGCGCGAGAATCGAGCCAGACGCCCGCAGGTTGGGATCGATGGTGACGTTCGTCGTGGCATCCTGGGCGGCCTTGTCTTCAATCAGGGCCTGTTCCAGCAATGCGTCAATGCGGCTGCTCTTCCAATCCATGCGGCTTCCTGATCTTCAAGAACTTTTTCGCGATTGAATTTGTCGAAGAAAGTTATAAATAACTCTCTTTATCCTGTCATCCGCCTCCCCCTCAATAGCATGAAAGGGTGATCCGTCATGTCGGCCGATGACCAGTGAGTACTTCGGCTTCAAGTCCAGCTTCTCCACCACCCGCTGCCAGAGGCGTGCCTTGCCATGGGTCAGGCGGTCGATAAAGCCGATCTGGCCCAGATCGCTGAACCACAGAAACGACACGATGTTGAGCGCATTGCGGACGAAGATACGATAGCTGGTCAGCAGGATGTATTGAGAGGGATTTCCGCCGTGGCGGGCGCCGTACGAGAGGTCGATGAACGCCAGAGGCTTCTCGGCGGGCTCCATGCGCGACGACAGGATGATGCGGTTGGCGGCGGCGGAGAAATTCGGTGCGCTGGAGCAGCCCGGCAGGTTCCCCAGCCAGATGGTCGGTGTATCGTCCTCCGGCTCTTCTGGATAGGCGCCGGCAGCTGCGGCACTGGCGGGCAGATCTTCGAGCGGCAGCTGCTCGGGATTCTCGCAATGCTCGCTGAGCTCGCGATACGCCACCTGGACGAGCTTGAAGTGCTCCTCAGCTTCTACCCTTTGGGTGGGGTCATTCTCAAAGCGGTCGGGATGCCAGCGCTTGGCTGCAACTTTGTAGGCCTTGCGAATGGCTGCGTTGGAGGGCGCTCTCTGCGCGAGGCCGAGGACTTCGCCGTGTTGAACGCAGATCGAGCAGACGCAGGGCATGTTTTCTTAGGTACCCAGACCGTCGAGGTCGCGGCGGAGCTTGTCGAGCTGGGCGCGCGTTTCGGCTTCCTGCTTCTTCAGACCATCGACGATGTGTGCAGGCGCTTTGGCGAGAAATCCTTCATTGCCGAGCTTGCTCTCGGCAGAGGCAAGGCCTTTTTCAAGCCGTGCGATTTCTTTGGTCAGACGATCGCGCTTGGCGGGAACGTCGATTGTCTTCTCATAGTCAATAGCGACATCGAAATTCGCATCGGAATGAACGTTTCTTTGACTCAAAGGTCCTTCAGTCAATACCAGTTCCGAAATGCGGGCAAGACTTTGAACAATCTCTCGGTTGTGAGAAGCGTACCAACGGACCCGCCTACTTCCCAGATTTTCGCGGGCGCCTGTAGAGAGGATCGCTCGAACCATTTCGTTTTCGGGCACGCCGGAATCCTTGCGCAGGGCGCGAAGAGATGTGATGATTTTCTGAATATCCTTCATGCCGTACAGTCCGGCGTTCTTCAGCGCCGAATCTACTTCATCGAGGGGCTTGGCTTGCTCGGCGTGCGGATACCGCGTCAGCGCCACCGACTTCGCCGGCGGATTCCCGTCGTACACTGCATGCCACAGTTCCTCGGTCAGGAACGGCATGAAGGGCGAAAGCAGCCGTAGCGCGTTCTCGAACACCTGTACGAGCGTAGTCAGCGCGGCCTGCGTTTGGTCCTTCTTCGCCGGATCGTCAAAAATCAACCGCAGCTTCACGATTTCGAGATACCAATCGCAGAAGCTGCCCCAGAAGAACTGGTAGATGATGTTGGCCGCATCATCGAAGCGATAGTTTTCGAGCGCCTGATTGACCTTCTCCGCGGTCGCATGGAGCTCGGCCACAATCCAGCGCGCTTCCAGCGGCGCTTCGGCGGCCACGGTTGGCATGGTGCCAAGTAGCGACCGGTCAACGCTGATGCCCGCTTCCGCGGCCCGGTCCACGTTCATGAAGATGAACCGCGCAGCATTCCAGATCTTGTTCGCAAAGGCGCGATAGCCTTCGGTCCGCGCCACGTTGAACGCGATATCCGTTCCCGGCGAAGCCATCGAAGCCAACGTAAAGCGCACTGCATCGGTTCCGTATTGCTTCACGATTTCGATGGGATCGACCACATTGCCCTTGGTCTTCGACATCTTCTCGCGATTGGCGTCGCGCACCAGCGCGTGAATGTAGACGTCTTTGAAAGGAACGGATTCGGCGAGCGTGCGCGGCCTGAGGCTGCCGTCGGGTTCTTTCACGTCCACATCGCCCGCAAACCAGCAGCCCATCATGATCATGCGCGCCACCCAGAAAAACAGGATGTCAAAGCCGGTGACCAGCAGGGTGGTGGGATAGAAGTTGTCGAAGTCGGCACGGTTTTCAGGCGTGAGCTTGGGCCAGCCGAACACCGAAACCGGCAGCAGTCCCGACGAGAACCACGTGTCGAGCACGTCGGTCGACTGCGTGATCTTGTCCGATCCGCAATGCGCACACTTCGTGGGATCTTCGCGTGTCACGGTGATCTTGTGGCACGTCGCGCAATGCCACGCCGGAATGCGATGGCCCCACCACAACTGCCGCGAGATGCACCAGTCGTGGATGTTGTCCATCCATTGCAGGTAAATCTTTTCGTAGTTGTCCGGTGTAAACCGGATTTTCTCTTCTTTCACGGCAGCGATGGCGAGTTCAGCCATCGAGGCTCCGCGGCTTTCAACCTTCTTGTTTACGGCGATGAACCATTGCAGCGAGAGCCGCGGCTCCACCACCGTCTTGCAGCGATCGCAGTGACCAACATTGTGCACGTGGTCCTTGATGCCCACCAGAAGGCCCAGTTCTTCCAGATCCTCTACGATTTTCTTGCGCGCAACATAGCGGTCCATGCCCTCGTATGCGCCGCCCTCGGTGTTGATGTGCGCGGTATCGTCCATGATGCTGATCGAAGGCAGATTGTGCCGTTGGCCCAACGCAAAGTCGTTCGGGTCGTGCGCGGGCGTCACTTTCACAGCACCGGTGCCAAAGTCGCGGCTCACCCAGTCGTCGAGAAGGATGGAAATCTCGCGATCCATCAGCGGCAGGCGCAGCTTCTTTCCGTGCAGATGCGTGTAGCGCTCGTCTTCGGGATGAATGGCCACGGCTGCGTCGCCCAGCATGGTCTCGGGACGCGTGGTCGCAATCGTCAGAAACTCGCCGGCGTCTTTGCCATCCGCGCCGATCACCGGGTACTTGATCTCCCACAGGTGGCCCTTGTGCTCGTCGTGCACCACTTCGACATCGCTGATGGCCGTCTGGCAGCGCGGACACCAGTTCACGATGTAGGCGCCGCGATAAATCAACCCCTGCTCATAGAGCTTGACGAAGGCTTCGCGCACCGCAACCGAAAGCCGCTCGTCCATGGTGAAATACTCGCGCTGCCAATCGACCGATGCGCCCAGGCGCTTCATCTGGCCAAGAATGGCGCCGCCGTAATGGCGCTTCCACTCCCACACGCGCTCGATGAAAGCGTCGCGGCCCATCTGTTGGCGGGTCTTGTTCTCCGTGGCCACCTGGCGCTCGACCAACATTTGCGTGGCGATGCCGGCGTGATCAGTTCCGGGAATCCAGAGCACCCGGTCGCCGCGCATCCGATGCCAGCGCATCAAAATGTCGCTCTCGGTGTGCTCGAACATGTGGCCCATATGAAGATTGCCGGTGACATTGGGCGGAGGCAGCAAAATCACAAAGGGCTCGCCGCCGGACTGACCATCCAGGCCTTCTTCGTGCTTGCTTTTCGAAGTGGGGTCGGGCGTCGGCTGGGCAAACAGGTTCTCTTTTACCCAGTACTCGGCCCAGTGATCTTCAATGGCGGTGGGGTCGTAGGCTTTCGGCAGGTCGTGAGGCATGGGGGTTATCGACGAGCCCCCAACTTGCAGCTGCGCAAGTATTTCGATCGAGGGGACTACTCTCAACTTTAGCAGAGGCGGCATGCTCTCTCCTGACGCGGCTTTGGCGTCGAGGAAGCCTGTCGCGCAGCGCAAAAAGAAATGCCGCACCTGGCGGGCGCGGCACTTCGAGTACGGGCGTAGGTTCGGTCTAGAAGGGGTTCAGCTTCTTGAGACCCTTCTTCTTTTTCTTCTTGCTCGAGGATTCGTCGTCCAGATCGGTCTTCGGTCCCTTCTTCTGTTTGCCATCGGCCGAAGGCGCCGGACCCTGCGGGGCAGCGCCGGGCTTGATGTCGTTCACCTGGTCGGGTGCAGCGGCAGGACCTTCTGCGTTCGGCAGCACTGTATTTACCGGCCCGACCGGTTTAACCAGGGCATTGGGATCTGCGGCTGCGTCGCCTGCAGGCGCGCCGACAACCGAAACGCCCACGCTGGTTCCGCTGGTCGGAACTCCCATGGTGGGCGCCGCGGAAGGAACATCGGTGCGGGGTGGTTCGTTGACGCCGGTTGGCGTGACCGCCGTTGCCGGCTGTGCAGGCCTGCCCACGTTGACGGCCGTGTTGAACATGGCCACGTCTGCCTTGGTGACGTCGGGCGCAATCGTGCGCTTGGGATCGTCGAGACTGGGTTCACCCACGTGAACGGCTTCGACTACCGAAGGCCCGTGACGAATCACGTCGAAGGTCTTGTCGGTGAAGCGCAACGGCTGGCGGCTGCGCTCTTCCGCGTCGCTCTCTGCAACTGCGGTGGCAGAGGGCTCTGGGACAGGCCGGTTCATCGCCACCAGGCGGTCGCGCGCATCTTCTACGTGCGGCGCCATTGGATGACGCGTGATGACCTGGGCGTAGGCGGCCGCAGCGCGGTCCATATACATCGCGCGCAGGCGTTCGCGCACGGCACCCGGCAGGTTTGGCGCGATTTGCACGCGATGGGCCTGGCCGGCATAGGCGTCGCCAATGCCCAGCAGCGCCTGGTCGCTCTTGGAGTAGAGCGGATAGGTGTCGACCACGGTTTGAAGGCGCGCAATGGCGGCGGTGAAGTTTTCGCGACTGTCGTAGTAGAGGCCAATCTGCGTCTCACGCTCCGCCAGCACTTCTTGCACATCGCGTAGCTTCTGCTTGGCGCGGGGAATCAGGGGAGAATCCGGAAACTGGTTGATCATGTTCCGGTACTCTTCTTCGGCGCGCTGCGTGTCGGTGTAGTCGCGGTCGGGCTTCTCCATCTGCTTGTAGTAGATGTCGCCCACCTTCATCTGCGCTTCGGCAGCTTCAGGCGCGTTGGGGAAGAAGGTGATGAAGTCTTTGTATTCGGCTTCGGCCTGGGTCAAACCGGCGGCTCCGCCCTCTTTAAACCAGGTGTCGCCCACAGCCAGCTTGGCGCGCATCCGGTACTCAGAGTCGGGATAGGTATTGAGGAGGGTCTGCAGCGTCAGCCGCGAAACGTCGTAGCGGCCCTTCTTCATCGCCAGCATTGCCTTGTCGAAAAGCACCTTGTCAGGCTGCTTCGAGTTCACATTAGCCAGCGGATTGGCGCTCAGGTCTTCGTTCTTCTTATGCTTTGGCTTTTTTTCTTTGGCTTCTGCTGTGACTGCCGTCAGTACCAGAACCGCCAACGCAGCTGTTGCAATCTTCAGGGAAAAACGATTCATACCACCTCAAATGTGTGAGCTCATAACCGCGATCCCAAGCGATTCCAGAGTTGCTCGACTCCGAAGCCGCCACTCTTCAGTCGGCGCGACCAGCACGGAGTCGCCGACCCGTTACGAAACTGCAAGAAGCCACCCTAAGTCTGGAACCGCTTCAGGCCGCTTGCCCTGCTCTTCCGTTCCTTGGGGGACCTTACTCGCCTGCTGCTTTCCGGGCCGCCGCCAACAGTGCGCGTGCATCGTGTTCGGCCTGGCTTGCGCCGAATACGGCATTCCCGGCAACCAACAGCTCTGCTCCTGCTTGGACGACCTGGGCAACCGTGTCGTGAGCCACCCCGCCGTCGACTTCGATTTTAAATGCCAGGCCCAATTCCTGCCGCAATTCCGCTAAATGCCGGATCTTATCGAGCGAAAAGGGGATAAATTCCTGTCCCCCGAACCCCGGATTCACGCTCATCACCAGCACATGGTGCACCATGGGCAGAATGTCGATCAGGAAATCAACGCGAGTAGCGGGATTGATCACCACCCCCGGCTTCATGCCGTGGTTGGCAATATGCGCCAGGGACCGGTGCAGATGCCGGCAGGCTTCGTAGTGAACGCTGACCCAGTTGGCCCCGGCCTCGGCAAACGCCGGGATGAATTCGTCCGGGTTTTCGATCATGAGGTGGCAATCGAGGGGCAGCTTGGTCGCCTTGCGCAGGCTCTTCACCACCGGCGGGCCCAGGGTGATGTTGGGGACAAAATGCCCGTCCATCACATCGACGTGGATGGTCGTACCGCCGCCGCGCTCGGCCGCGGCTACCTGGTCCGCAAGCCTTGCAAAATCAGCCGATAGTATCGATGGAAGCAGCTCGACCTTGTGCACCGCGTAGCCTCTCTCGCCCGGCCAGTGTATCAGCCGGGTGGAATCCCGACTCTACCGTTCAGATCTACCGTTCAGAGAAGATGGCCGGGTGCCCATCCAGGCTTGCTTGGGTGGGAGACCGCAGGCCTAATCCGGCCGCGACCTAGCTCTCACGGGAACATGTGCAGCGATGTGCCAAGGTATTTCTTCTCGGGCTTCTCCAGCTTTTTGAGCAGAATCCGGCTTCGCGCTCGCATGGCCGGCGTGCCGGACCGTCCGGCTACACGCAACAGATCGAGAACCTCCGGCAGAAGGGAGGCGTCTTGTCGCGTCAGGTCGGCCAGCCCATGCAGCGCTGACGTCTTTACAATCGAACTGTTGTCGTCGAGATAAGAGCGCAGCGTCACGGCCATTTGCCGGCACTCCGTCGGCGTGAGTTTGAGACGAGGAATCGAAAGCGCCAGGTTCCACCGCAGCTTCTTCTCTATGGCCTCGGTCATCAGGCCCAGCAACTCGCCCTTCCACTTCTGGGCCTGGCCGGGCTTCCAGCGGGTCAAGCGCTCCAGAGCATCGGCTGCGCGGTTGGCCACGGCTCGATCGTCGTCCCAAAGACATTCGACGAGTTCTGCGAGTTTTGCGGGTCGATCGTCGGCCAGTTCTACCACCTCCCGCACACGGCCCGCATCGAGCAGCCTGCCTGGCAGGAGCATTTGCCTGACGCGTTCGTGTCCGATGCTTTTGCGGGTGGCCATCAGGTCCCCACGTCTTTCATTCCCGAGTTGCCGCCGCGAGGCTCTCTGCCGCCACCCCACCTACGCTGCGCAATATCGCCTTCACGGGCCAATGTCCGTCCGCATCTGGAAAGCAGATTTCGCCGACTCGCTTTACCTCGGGCCGGTAATACCAGCGCTTCAGCAGCGCGAGATGGCCTTGTCGAACGACTGCACTGGGCGACCCTGCGGGGGGCGAACCTTCTGGCCTCTCTAACTCCGACAAGATCACTTCCATCCGCGCCTCGAGCACGCCGCGGGCGGGTTTGAGAGGCGCCGCTTCGGGAGTTTCTGGGATCCCTTGTCCCCTTGTTCCCTCGGTGCCCGTCTCTTCAGGCACTGCCTCAATTGCCAACGGCTGCGCGAACAGTGAACTCGAACCTGACCGCTCGTTTTGAATCCGCATCCCGAGTGTCGAGAACATAACTGGACCGCGCAGGCGGCCATCCTCGAACAGGAATACCGCAACCTCGTCGGGATTCGCCGAAGCTTGGAGTACAAGGGCCCGCAGCTTGCTCAACGGCTGCACCAGTTCAGGCGCCAGGGCGCGTACGGTTTCCACCTTCTGCACCTGCGCGTGCAGCGCGGCGGCCTTTTCGAATTCGAGATCCGCAGAAGCCGCATCGCGCTCGATCTGCAAAACCACCAGCTTGCTTTCGCCGCGCGTCGCCAGAAAATCCCGCACCGCCGAGGATTCTTCTGCGTAGCGTTGGTCCGTGCAGCCCTTGTAGCAGGGCGCAAGGCACATCTTCATCTCGGAATAGACGCACCCCGGATGGCTGGGGTCAGGAGCGAGGTCGTCGGTGCAGCGCCGCAGTAGGAACAGCTTCAACGCCTCTTCCGCGAAGCGTTCGGCGGCGGCGCGCGAGGCAAACGGCCCATACGCCCAGTCGGCTTCGCGCTGGCTCGGCTTGTTGGTCACGATGATGCGCGGGTAGGGATTGCCGCCCAGGTAGCGAATGAAGGCCGGCGCACGCAGGTGCATGCGGTCCAAGGCCTTCGGTCCGTAAGTCTTTTCGAGGAGGGAGAACTGTGTGAGCAGCGACTCGAAGTCGGAGCCGGTCAGGCGCCACGCGATCCGCCGTACGCGTCCGGCGAGTTGCAATCGTCGCGGATGTTTTGCGGAGGGTTGCAGCAGCCGTTCGAGCCGGCCGCGAAGATTGGGCGTGCGCCCGATGTAGGGCTCGTCTTTTGCTTCGGCGCCATAGAGCGCGTAGACCGCTGACCGCTGGGGCAACTGAGCCAGCGCGGCCTTGGCATCCGCCGGGTCAAAGGCGATAGATTGCATCGCCTGCATGCTACGCCCCCGCGATGGTCATGCCGTCGATGCGGATTGTCGGCGACGCAACCGACCCGCGAAAGACCAGATCGTTCCCAATCGCGGTCACCTGCTGCAGCATCTCGCGCAGGCTTCCGGCAATCGTGATCTCTTCGACGGCATGCGTCAGTTCACCGTTCTCGATCCACAGACCCGTCGCGCCTCGGGAATAATCGCCGGTGACGATATTTGTTCCGAAACCCATCAGGCTCGTCACGTAAAGCCCGGCCTTCACGTCGCCGATGATCTGTTCCGGCGTAAGCGTGCCCGGTTCGAGATACAGGTTTCCGCAACCAATGCCCGGTGTTCCCGCGAGTCCGCGCGAGGCGTTGTGGGTCGATCGCATGCCCAGCTTCCGCGCCGCATACGTGTTGAGCAAATAGTTTTTCAGCACTCCATTTTCGACGACCACCGTTCTGCGGGACGGCAGTCCTTCGCCATCGAACGGCGAGGTCCCGAATCCTCCCACCCCCGTCGGCAGCATCATCTTGTTATCGTCGATGATGGTCAGGCTTGGTACGGCGATGGTTTCGCCCAGCTTGCCGGCAAGGTACGAAGCATGCCGCCAGATCGCATCGCCCGACGCAGCCTCAAAGACTGATCCGATCAGCGATCGTGCCACTTCAGGAGCAAAGACAATCGGCACCTGCTGCGTGGCCACACGCCGCGCACCCAGCCGTCGCACCGTGCGCCGCGCCGCCTCTCTGCCTACAGCCTCAGGCGATTCGAGAAGGGCGAAACTCCGCGCACTCGACCACCATCCGTCGCGCTGCATGGAACCGTTCGCATCCACAGCCAGCGGAGACGCCGATACGCCGGCATAGCTCGTGCGATAGCTGCCCACGAACCCGCGCGAGTTGGCCAGGACCTTGCGCCCTGTGGCTACGCTGAATTCGCCGCCGTCCGATTTCGTGATCTGCGGGTCCGCAGCCATAGCCGCCGCTTCGGCCCTGCGCGCCCACGCAATGCGCTCAGGCCCAGGCAGGGAATAGACATCCTCGAAGTAGAGGCGCTGGTCGTCTTTGAGAGCTCCGAACTCGTCTGTCTCCGGCAGCCCGTTCAGCGGATCTTCTTCCGTCACCTGGACCAGCGCGAGGGCACCCTCGACCAACTGGCGGATGCCATCTTCCGTAAGGTCGCTGGTGCTCGCGGAGGCCGACCGCTTGCCCTGAAACACGCGCAGCCCCAGAGCCCGCGAACCAGACTCCTTCAGTGTCTCCACCTCGCCCATGCGCACGGTCACGCTGAACTCATCGCCCTCGCGCGCAACTGCTTCGGCGTCGCTTGCACCCGCTTTCATGGCCTGGGCAACAACATCGGCGGCAAGGGATTCAAGATCGATCACAGTTTCGGGAGGGGGGGCAGCCGCTTGAACCATGGGTCAACAGTAACAAAACGGGGGTGGAGCTGGAGCCGGCACAGAGCAAGCTTCCGCCGCCATAAAGTGCCAGGTCCCGGGAGCGGAATCCCGCATTTGGTTAGATCTCTCGGCGACGATTCAGTGAATCCAGCCGTGCCGCGCCCAGGCCTCGAGCCACCCGCGCGCGATGGACTGCCAGGTGGGGCTGAAGTAGAGACAGGTTCCGGTAACTTCAACGCCCACAAGAAGCAGCGCACCTTGAACAAACTGCTTCATGACACGATCCCGCTTCCAGTCCCACAAAAGCATGAAGAGAACAATTGCCAGATTTCCGCCTTCATAGAACAGGTAGGTGCCCAGAAAGCCGGTGGGGGCCGGAACGAAGAGGCTCACCATCCTGGAGAAACCGGCATCGCTCATGGAGATCGCTGCAAGCATCATCACGCGCCGGTGCGCCGCCGGATTGCGCCGAAGAAGGATTCCATACGGCAGAAGGAGGATTAAGCAGAACACGCCCGCGAAAGCGATCGAGAGAAATTGGGGTGGCAATGCACCTGGCGTATGCAGGTTCAGGGCCTGCCAGCTGAGTTCGGACACAGGAGCAATCACGACGACGATCACGGCGAAGCCGGCGACAAACCAGCCCAGCAACCGATGGAGTTTGACGTTGCCTGCTTCGACCAGAAAAACGAGGGCGGTCACCAGCAGCAGCCAGAGCGTGGTGGCAACGGCATGGAAATGAACGATCGTGGGAACGGGGGGCGACTCGTGAAGGTAGTTGTGGAGGTCGCAGCCGAAGCCGACTCCAATGAAGATCCAGAAAGCTGCTAGCCAGACGAAGGCTGTCCGACGATCGTGGCGCGCGGGCCAGGATGCCTTTGTATGCACGTGGTTTGACCTCCGAGGCCGGCGAATCGCAGGGGAGGCGATCGATCGCAAGTGGTCCTGTCGTGGGAAACGATGAGCTAGTTTACCGCCCCGTCCCGCCCACCGTCATGCGGTCGAGCTTGATGGTGGGCATGCCTACGCCCACCGGGACGCTTTGCCCATCTTTGCCGCAGGTGCCAATGCCCTCATCGAGGCGCAGATCGTTGCCCACCATCGACACGTACTTCAGCGCTTCGGGGCCGTTGCCAATCAGCGTCGCGTCTTTCACCGGTGCAGTGATCTTGCCGTCTTCGATCAGGTAGGCTTCTGACGCCGAGAAGACGAATTTGCCATTGGTGATATCCACCTGGCCGCCGCCGAAGTTCACTGCGTACAAGCCCTTCTTCACCGATCGCAGGATGTCTTCGGGTGCGTCTTCGCCCGACAACATATAGGTGTTGGTCATGCGCGGCATGGGAATGCACTGGTAGCTCTCGCGGCGTCCCGAGCCGGTATTCGCAGTGCCCGTCAGACGCGCCGAAAGCTTGTCGGTGAGATAGCCGCGCAGGATGCCGTTTTCGATCAGCACCGTCTCCTGGGTGGCCGTTCCCTCATCGTCGACATTGAGCGAGCCGCGCTTGCCCGCCATGGTCCCGTTATCGACCACGGTCACCTTCGCACTTGCTACCGAATGGCCGATCAAGCCGGTGAATGCCGAGGTTCCTTTCCGGTTGAAATCAGCTTCCAGACCATGGCCTACGGCTTCGTGCAGTAGCACTCCGGGCCATCCCGGCCCCAGCACCACCTGCATATCGCCGGCGGGCGCCGCAACCGCGCCCAGCTGCAGCACCGCGCCACGCGCGGCCTCGTGGGCCAGGTGCTCAGGGCTCTTGGTCTCGCGGAACAACTCCAGACCACCGCGTCCACCCGCTCCAGCCGAGCCCTTGGTCGAATTGGCTCCGTCCCTGGCAATGACAAACACGTTCAAACGGCACAGCGGCTGGGTGTCGCTGGCAAAGGCGCCGTCCGATCCCGCGATCAGGATGCGGCGTAACTCCTCGCTGTAGCTCGAACGCACCTGCACCACCCGCGGATCGAAAGCCCGTGCCGCGCGATCGGCGCGCAAGATCAGCTCCAGCCGCGCTGCCAGGTCCAGGTTGAATCCGCCCACGGGCACCGGGTAAAGATCGGCCCCTTGCGTTTCTGTAAATCCCTGCACCGTCTGTTTGGCTGGTCCTGAGGCGATCAGCGCCGCCGTGCGGGCCGCATGCAGCAGGCGCTCCGGGTTCAGGTTGTCGGTGTAGGCATAGCCCGTGCGTTCGCCCGAAAGCACGCGCACGCCGCAGCCGGCACTTTGCCCCTGGCTGGCCGATTTCACAATCTGCTCATCGACGCCGAGCGCGGTCGATGTCACTGACTCGAAGTAGAGGTCGGCGTAGTCTCCGCCTGCTGAAAGCGCCTCGCCCAGGCAGCGCTCCAGGAGCCGTTCTGTGATCCCAAATTTTTCAAAAAAGTAACGTCGGTGGCTGGTCGCAGGGGAGGCGGCAGGATTTGTCATCGTACCTGTAGTTTACGCTTTTTGGCGTTCTGCCGGTCGGGCCCAAAGCACGTTGGTTCGCAGGTGCTTGAAGCGCAAACGGCACGCACATCTGCTCGGAGGCGTGCTAGATTCGGGCCATGAAGAAGTGGATCTTTGCGGCACTGTTGCTGTCGTTGATTGCCGGTCCCGCGTTCGCTGCGCACCGGCATCACCATCACCACCACCATCATCACCACGCCGCCGCCTAACGGCGCGTGGTTCGCGCTTCGGGGCGGCCGGCGGGCGACGTGTACGCAGCCCCTTCCGCCTCAAAACGCAAGTCCCACACCCCGGCACGTTACTCTTTGCAACCGGTGTGATCGCAAGCGCTACCGCCTCGACCGGAGTCGTGCTAAAGTCGGGCCATGAAGAAGTTTGTTCTCGCAGCGTTTCTTGTGATGCTCTTTGCGGTTCCGGCCTTCGCCTCTCATCCGAAGGTCACGCATCCCAAGGCCGTGCACCCTGAAAATCCTTATCTAAAGCACCCGAATCACAAGGCGCACCGCGGACGCCACAAGAAGATCTAGGACTCTGTCCGCCAGTACCCTGCATTCAACCCTTCACCTGCCACCGATTCCAAACCATTCATTCCGCGAGACGTGCTCCATGACCGATCTGGACGCCCTTCGTTATCCCATCGGGCCCTTTCATCCTCCTGCGACTGCTACTTCCGACACACGCGCCGCGCAAATCAAGACCCTGCGTGAGTTGCCCGTGCAACTCGCCGCCGCTGTCCGCGGACTCAACGATACGCAACTCGATACGCCCTACCGCGACGGCGGCTGGACGGTGCGACAACTGGTCCACCACGTCGCAGACAGCCACATGAACTCCTATGTGCGCTTCAAGCTTGCGCTCACTGAAGACTGGCCGACAATCAAGCCGTATGACGAAGCTGCCTGGGCCGGCCTGCCCGACAGCCAAAAACCCATCTCTTCGTCGCTACAGCTGATTGCGGCTCTCCATGAACGTTGGGTTGACCTGCTCGAGGCGATGACAGACGGCGATTTTCAGAAGGGGTTCAACCACCCCGAGCGCGGCCGCCAAAACCTTGCCACGACGCTGGCTCTCTACGACTGGCATGCCCGCCACCACACCGCACACATCACCGTTCTGCGCGCGCGACAAGGCTGGTGAGCCCACGGATATCGGCCTTACATGCGCGCTCTCTGCCGGCAAGCTGGCCGAAAGCGTGCAACAGTTTCTAGCCGAACATCCGTCCGCAGCTCTTCTTGAAGACGGACATCTACTCTTCGATATGCGTCGGGCGCACTACTCCGTCAGCGAATCGCACGGCCGTTGCCTGCTGCAGCTTTGGAGCGATGAGCGCAACCTGATGCGGACCGTGATCGAGGTGCGCGAGCGGGCACATTCTCTCCGCCTGATGACCCGCCGCATGGGCGCAGCCAAACCCCAGGCCCTCGAACTGGTTCCTTCCAACGACCGCCGTACGCCCACCGCACGCGATGCCGGGCGACGAACCTATCAGCGCCTGCTCGAACGCGTTCTCTCGCGTGCCTTTCTCGGCTCCAAGGTCGACGGGTTCCGCTCCGCCATGGACCTGGAACACAGTTTCGGCCCCGCCTATGTGCGCGGGCGCCTTTTCAAAGGGATCTCTGCCGACGCAGTGATCGGCGTGGGTGAAGCCGAGTCCGCCGCCACCATCGACGGCATTCTCACCCTTGGCATTTTGTGGCTCGACTACTGCCGCCAGCACGGCGACGCTCGCCGTCATTTCGGTGGCCTTAAAGTGATTGTCCCCGTGGGAGCCTGGCGGACAACCGCGGAGAGAATGGCATGGCTCAATCATTCTTCAGCCGATTTTCAGCTCTATACCCTCGACGCGCACAGCGAGGAACTTGTCGCGGTCGACTTTCGTGACACAGGCAATCTCGATTCCCACCTCGTCTACGCCTTCAACTCGTCGGCAACCATCGAGCGCTGCCAGCCGGGAATCGACCGCCTGATGAGCCTTCTGCCCGCTGGTGCGCGTGTGCGCGTGGAGATCCTTGCACGCTCCTCGAGTGATGTCGTTTTGCTGTTGCATGGCCTGGCATTTGCGCGCGTTCGCTGCGGAGCTTCAGTCAACTCATTCGGCCGCGAAGTGGAGATCACCTTCGGCGCCGGCGCCAACGAAACGCCGCTGACGCCCGAGAACGAGCTGCTCTGCCGCGAGCTTTTCGCACGTCTCTTTCTCAGCCGCCATGCCGACGGCAGTCACAACGACGCGCTCTTTCGTTTGCAACCCGAACGCTGGCTCGAGTCGCGCGTTCGCACCGGCATCGAGGAACTGCTGCCTAACCTGCGTGGCGACCTCTTCTACAGCCAGGTTCCCGCTCTTTCCAGCGGCGATCGCGGCATGCTCGACTTGCTCACGCTCGATCGCGAGGGGCGACTCGCCGTGATCGAACTGAAAGCCGACGAAGACTTGCATCTGCCTCTGCAGGCGCTCGACTATTGGATTCGTGTGCGCGCCTTGAATCACGATCGACAAACCATCGCCGGCTGTGGTCGCCCTCTGTCGGCCTTCGAGCGCCAGGGTTATTTTGCCGGCGTTGAAGTTTCGCCACGCGCTCCGCGCCTCATCCTCGCTGGACCCGCGCTGCGGATTCATCCCGCCAACGAACCGGTTCTGCGCTATCTGTCGCCCGAAATTGAGTGGGACCTGATTGCGTTGGCGGAGCATTGGCGCCGCGAACTGAAGGTCGTGTTCCGTAAGCGGTCCGGCCTCGCCATGGGTCAGTCTTAGTTGCGAAAAGTTCTCTGATAAACATAAGAAAATAAATATCTTATAAGGATATTTATGGATATCTTGCGGTTCAGTGGACGAGCTTCATTCCAGCCTCCGAAAGCCCTCAAAAGTAAAATTCGAAAACATTTACATGTGACGTGATATAAATCACTTCACTCTCCCCTCGAAGGCAACAGAATCCAGCCATCCGGGCCTTCTCGAATATGTACCTGGCTTGGGTGGTGCTCTACGAGCACCAAGAAGAGGGGACACGTCCATGGACAGCATGTTTCATCCTCCAGAAACCGGCTCCATCCGCACCGTGCCGGGTTTTCAGCTTCAATTCGTTCCGTCCCGCGAGAGCTCGGTGCTTCCATTTCCTGAAGCGCATTTGCACGAAAAGGACTGGCGCGTCGATGGCCCCGGGTGCGTTCGTGGCGTGCGCTTTGCGCTCGCCATTGAGGCTGCTGCCGCGTTGATGATCTACGCGGTCTGGCAAATCTCGCACATGGTACGCTAACCGGCGCAGTTACGCGAAGCCCGAGCAGCTCGGGCTACACGCGCTGTTCTATTTCTTCAGAGGCTTCCGCGCGAAGTAGTAGAGCGAGTAGGCCAGCAGTCCAAACGCCAGCACCGAGACCCAGGTGTGATCCAGAAACGTCGACGGGAAGTTGAGGATGTCTCCCTTGTCGGTTGTCGTCTCATAGCCCTTCAGCGCTACGCCGAACAACCCCACAATTCCTCCGGCGGCGATCAGGCCTGACGCATAGAGTGAACCCGGCGAGATTTCGCTTTCCGTGGCTGAAGTATCCCCCTCACGCTTGGCTGCCTGGTCCACGAGCCAGCGAGCTACGCCTCCGCAGAAGATCGCCAGCGTGGTGCCAATCGACAAATAGGCGCCCACCGCGAAGGACAGCGATCGAATGCCGAGCAGTTCGACGGCGATCACCAGGAAGACGCCCATCATCACCAGGCCCCACGGCAGCTTCCGGCTGAGAATTCCGTTGATCACGGTAGCCATCAGGCGTGCCTGGGGAGCAGCGGCCTTCTCGCTGCCGATGCCTTGAATCCACTGCACCTCGATACGGCCCGTGGCGGGGGAATAGAGATACTTGCCATCGGCCAGCTCCGCCGAACCCAGCGCATTCAGCACCACGTACTCACCCTTGTGGTGCAGTGTCGAGGCGTTGTTCGGTCCCAGCACCGGGAACTGCTCCGGCAGTCTCTTCACATCGTTCTGCACCGCGACGCCCGCATGCGGTGCGTTGATATCCCAGGACTGCGAGGCCGCACGAAATTGCTGCAGGCCCGTATTCATCAGGTTCAGCGTGAATCCGATGGCTACAGTCGACACCACCACGCCAATCATCAGCGCGAGCTGCTGCTTCCATGGGGTGGATCCCACAAGATAGCCGGTCTTCAAATCCTGTGAGGTATCGCCGGAGTTTGAGGCCGCGATGCACACCACGCCGCCGATCGTGATCGCGAGGGCGCCGAAGGCAGGCGCCGTCCAGCCCTGGACCAGGAAGATGGCCGCGGTCGCCATCAACGTCGCAATCGTCATGCCCGATACCGGGCTCGCTGAGCTGCCGATCAGGCCCACGATGCGCGAACTCACCGTAACAAACAGGAACCCGAAGACCACCACCAGCAGCGAAGCCGCAAGGTTCGCAACCCATCCAACGTACGCGCCGGGTACCGGCTTGAACTCGAGAAAGATGAACATCACGGCGACAATCAACAGCGATCCAAACACCACCACACCCATCGAGAGATCGTCTTCGGTCCGAATCGCTTTCTTCTTTTCGCCGGAGCCTGGCCGCATGGTCTTGAAACCTGAGACCAGCGCGTTTGCAATCGTCGGCACGGTCTTGAGCAACGTGATGAGGCCTGCTGCTGCCACGGCGCCCGCGCCCATGGGCCGAATGTAGGTGGACCACAACTGGCTCGGCCCCATCTGCGCAATCGGGATCGTTCCCGGATAGACAGGGTTGGGCAGCGACTTGCCGAAGAAGTAGATCAGCGGCATCAGCACCAGCCACGAAAACACGCCGCCGGCAAAGATTACGCCCGCCACGCGCGGTCCGATGATGTAGCCAACGCCCAGATATTCCGGCGTTGCGTCTGCCTTGATCGATGCGCCCTTCAGAATATGTTGCGGCCCAAAGTCCGGCTGAAACTCCGGCGTCCCCGGCCACGCCTTGAAGATGTTGTCGTTCTGGAACAGCGTGTAGAGCGCGCCCAGCCCCAGCCCCGAAAAGACCCGTCCGGCGAGCGATCCACCCTTTTCGCCGGCGATCAGCACATCGGCGCACGCGGTGCCTTCGGGATAGGTGAGGGTGCCGTGCTCTTCGACAATCAGCTGTCGCCGCAGCGGGATCATGAACAGCACGCCCAGCCAGCCGCCGATCAAGGCCAGCATGAAGATCCGCGAATACTCGAGATCGAAGCCCAGAAAGACCAGCGCCGGCAGCGTGAAGATGACACCTGAGGCAATCGATTGACCGGCATTGCCGGTGGTTTGCACGATGTTGTTCTCAAGAATCGATGCCCGGCCGAAGGCGCGCAGAATGCTGATCGAAAGCACCGAGATGGGAATCGAAGCCGCGACCGTCAGCCCCGCTTTCAAGCCGACATACACCGTGACGCCGCCGAAGATGATGCCGAAAAGCGATCCAAGCAACAGGGCGCGAAAGGTGAACTCGGGCCGGTTCTCGGCGGGCGGAACAAACGGCTCAAACTCGGCCATCAAGGCTCCTTCAGCGCGCTGCGCATGCTTTGGTTCGAATTGCCTGAAAGGGGGAGTGTAGCAAAACGCCGTACGACGCGCAGGTTTCTGCGTGTGCGACTATCGACTTGCACTTGGCGAACCCGGCCCCCAGCGCGTAGCGTAGGTTCAACCCGCCTCACGGCGTGGAGCATGGCATGGCCCATTCGACGACCGCATCCTATCCCGCCGGCACCACCACGGCTCCGTCCGCCAACCCGGTGCAACGCCTGATCTCCCTCGACGTTGTCCGCGGCATCACCATCGCCTTCATGATCATGGTGAACAATAACGGTGGACCAGGTTCGTGGCGCTTCATGAATCACGCGTCGTGGAACGGCTTGACGCCCACCGATCTCGTCTTTCCCACCTTCGTCTTCATCATGGGCGTTTCGGTGGTCTTCGCGTTCGATGCACGCCTGGCGCGCGGTGCGTCGCGGACAAAGCTGGCATGGCATACGGCACAGCGAGCAGCCGTCCTCATCCTCTTCGGCATCTTCGTCAACAGCTTTCCATTCTTCCAACTTCCGCATATGCGGTTCTACGGAGTGCTGCAGCGTATCGGCGTCTGTTACCTGGTCGTCGGCTTGTTCTATCTGTGGGACCAGCGCGCGTCGACCAAGATCGCTGCATTTGTGGCGTGCCTCGTCGGCTACTGGGTGCTGGTGCGCTGGGTTCCCATCCCCGGCGTGGGCGAACCCGGCCGCGACGTGCCCTTTATGGACATGACGCAAAATCTTGTCTCCTGGATCGACCGCGCTCTCTTCCCTCATCACCTGTATCTCTATGCGCCTGACCACAACGTGCGCGACCCTGAGGGCCTGCTCAGCGATCTGCCAGCCATTGGCACAGCGCTGATGGGCATGCTCGCCGGACTCTGGCTTCGCACCCGGAAGAGCATCCCTACGAAGACTGCGGGCCTTCTCGGCGCATTTGCCGCGAGTCTCGCGCTCGGCTATCTGTGGTCGCTCGAATTTCCGCTCAACAAAAATATGTGGACCAGCTCGTTTGTGCTCGTAGCCGGTGGATACTCACTCGCGCTGCTGACATTCTGCTTCTGGGCCGTCGAGCGGCAGGGGTGGCGCAAGGGTTGGACCTTCCCCTGGCTGGTCTTCGGCTCGAATGCCATCGCAGCCTACATGGTCAGCGAGCTGCTGCCGGGCATCCTCGATTCCATCGTTGTCTCCGATGGGCCGAATAAACACGAGAGCGTGGGCGTTTTCTTGTTCGAGCACATCTTTGCGCCCATCCCCAATCCGCATTGGGCGGCCTTCGCTTATTCGGTTTCGTTCACGGCCGTCTGCTTCATTCCGGTTTGGATTCTCTATCGGAAGAAGATTTTCCTGAAGGTCTAGATACCGGACAAGCGCCAAGCAGTCTACCCATCGATGGAGCGCTGCAACGCATCAGCGCCGTACGGAATTATTTTCTGGAGGGTCGCGAGGGTGAGCACTGTCGAAATCGCGAAGGCCACCTGTGCCAACGCGGTGCAGCCCGCGCCCGCGCGGCCTGCGATGCGCGACCTCTGCGAAGTGGCGATTGGCTACGTGCTGATCATGTCGGTCATCTGGACGCCGCGACCTTTGCAGCGCTGGCTGTATTGGGCCGCGATTGCATGGTTCATCGTTTCAATTGTCCTGTCATTTCCCGGCTGGAAGGCCATGGGCTGCAGCGTTGCCGGCTTCTGGCGTTCCGCATGGGTGGTTGGCGTGGCTCTGGTTGTGGCCTGCGCCGGCGTCGTTGGCGCGAGCATGCTGCACACTCTGCACCGGCCAGACGGGCTCGCGCAATGGGTCTTTGCCTTCGGCGGCTACACCGTCTGGTCTCTTGCGCAGCAGTTTCTCTTGCAGGGCTATTTTCTGGCCCGGCTGGTTCGACTTCTGCCCAGCGCACCCATCGCCGCGGGCTTCGCTGCGTTCATCTTTGCCATTGCCCACCTGCCCAATCCTGTCCTTACCGTGCTCACGCTGGTATGGGGACTGGCGGCCTGCCTGATTTTTCTCAAGGCGCGCAATCTTTGGACGCTCGCGATGGCGCACGCCATCTTTGGCATTGCCGTCGCCGTGACGGTTCCTGCAGCGACGCTGCACAATATGCGCGTCGGTCTTGGTTATCTGCGCTACCGCGCGCCGCGGCATCTTCACCGGAACCAGAGTGACCACAAAGTATCCACCGTGGCATGGGTCAGAGCGGACGCGCCGATACGGCGCTGAGAGCGCCATGCGCGGCCGTAGAAGATGCCTGCAATCGCAGCTAGTAATACGTACTGCCAGTTGAAGCTCGACGTGCGCTTGTTCCAATGCGAGAACCCGAACAGGATTGAAGTCACGATCAGCGCAGTGGAGCGGCCCACGCGCCGCTCGAGCAGGTTTTGTATCCATCCGCGAAAGAACAGCTCTTCAGGAATCGCAATCGCCACAAAGGTGAAGACGAACGCGCTCACTGCGCCCAACGGTTGCGGCCACGCCGCGCGAAAATGCAGAAAGCCCAGCGTGAGGCCGAGCGCGATTGCGAGTGGCGCGTAGAACGAAAACTCGCGTAGCCCGATGCCCAAGTCGCGCAGCTTCAGACGTAGATCAAAGCCCACGCCATCCAATTGCCGGACAGAAAGAAATCCATAGATGCCCGCGTCCAGCAAGAGCATTTTGCCGAACGCCGCCAGACCGCGTGGCCACGCTGGCTCCATCCAGCGCAGATCAACAGAGAGCCCAAGCAGGATCAAAACCAGAAAGTCGAGCCACGAACCGCGATTCGAAACGTCGAGCCTCCGCGCCTGATCCAGCAGAAGGGCGATCGCAGAGGGCACAATCGCGTACAGCACAAGCCATTGCCAGTGGAAGACGCCGTACGCACGCGCCACGAGCGCATAGGTCAGGCATAGAAGTGAAGGACCGCCGAAGCGGAGTGCGGGCGGCAGGGTCGGTGCAAGTTTGCGGAATCGCTCCGGCGCGAATCCCGCAGAGAGCAGCGGAACCAGGAGCAGGATCGCGGCAATCACGATCGTGGGCCGCACGACTGAATGCAGAGTCATCGCAGAAGCTTAGACGACCGGGACGGGCTTTACCGGTCGGAACAGCCACGCGAGCAGCAGCACGAAGAGCAGTCCGCCCACAGAAAACTTCAAGGGAATCGGCGCGCTCGATGGCGAGAAAAATCCTTCCAGCGTTCCCGCAATGATCAGCATCGGGATCACGCCGGAAACAAGACGCGTGGCCTCGATGCCGCCGCGGGCCACCGAATCTCTCCAGCGCAAAGACTTGGGAAACAGCATGGAATAGCCAAGACGAAATCCCGCTGCGCCTGCAATCAAGATCGCGGGCAATTCAAGCGATCCATGCGGCGCGACAAAGCTCCACAGTGCCAGCGACATGCCGTATTGATGGCACGCGGCGCCGATGACACCCAGCATCATGCCGTTCACATAGAGATAGAAAAACGTGCCTACGCCGAATGCGATGCCGCTCGCGAAGGTCACAAAGCTGACCGTGAGGTTGTTGGTCATGATCGCGCTCGACGCCATCGGGGCCACGGTCACGATCGACTTCGTCCACATTTCGTGCCGCTCCATCGTGCTGATCATCTGCGGCCCCAGATAGTGGCGCATGAAATCCGGGCGCGCACTCGTCAGCGCTGCGCCCAGCACGCCCCAAGCGACCGACACCAGCAGCGACGCGAGAACAAAGCGCAGGTTCCTTTGAAAAATGGCTGGATACTCGTCGCGCAAAAAACAGAACAGCGTGGCGAAGCTGGCTTTGCGTCCGGAGTAGATGATGTGATGGGCCCGGGCCAGCAGATGATTCACATGCTCGGAGTAAGTGCGCGCCGTTGCGTCCTGGCGCAGTACCGACAAATCTGCCGCCACCTGCCGATAGAGAAGCGCCAGCTCCTGCAATTCATTGCGCGACAACTGCGCCGGACCACCCCGATCCGACTGCGCCAGCAGCGCGGCAAGACGATCCCAGTGCGGCCTGCGCTTGGCGATCCACTGATTTGAGAGAATGGGGGCCATGAGCCAGAATTCAGATCAGCTTAACATCGACACGCCTGAACTGGTGGCCATCGAGATGCCGCTGGCCGGCATTGGCAGCCGCTTCATCGCGCTGCTGATCGACACGCTGATCTGGGGTGCAGGACTCATCATCGTCGGGCTCGTTGTGTGGGCCTTTGGACCGGCTCTGCAAGCGTTCAAGGGACTCTCGTATCAATGGGCAGTTGCCATCTTTACGCTGGCGCTCTTCCTGCTCAACTGGGGCTACTTCACGTTGTTCGAAGCGTTCTGGCACGGACGCACGCCGGGCAAGCGCGTTGCGCGCATTCGCGTGATACAGCGCTCAGGCCGCGCCATCGGCATCTTTGAATCGATGGCACGCAACTTTATTCGCTACGTCGATCAGATTCCGTTCTTCTACGCAGTCGGCGTGATTGCTGTTTTTGCAACGCGTCAGCATCAACGGCTTGGCGACCTCGCTGCCGGAACGATTGTGGTGCGCGATCACGAACAAGAGACCCCGCTCTGGGCCGACACGGGGGCAGGGAGCATTGCCGTTCCTGCCTTTTCCTTCGCGGCGCCAGGCGCCGAGCCTTCTCGCGGAACCGTTTTAGCCGCGGATGGTGTTGCCAAACTGGCTTCGTCTGATCTTGAGGTGCTCGAAGGCTTCTTCGCACGCCGCCTCGATCTGCCTCTTGCCACCCGTGAGGCCTTGGCTCTTCGCCTTGCGCATGCCATCCATGCCAAGTCCGGTTTGGAGCCACCCCCAGGAATAGGCGTCGAGACCTTCCTCGAGGCAACGGCGCGCGACCTGCGCGACCTCTCGCGCATGCGGTAAAGCGATTTCCTCAACCGTACTCGAACTCGGCCGATTTCTGACTCATCTGACCCTTTCGGGTCACCTCGGTCACCCCTTCGGTCATTCCATGAACAGACTTACTTTCAATCACTTGGGAGGTGCGCTTGCAGGGCCGTCATCCCACTCTTCAGAAATGACAATCTCGGTCTTGACAACGGTTCTTCTTTCGGCATTTAATGTCCCCGGCCCAAAGAATGTTTTGTTATGGACATTCTGCTTAAACGTTTGAGTGAGAAGATTCCATTTCATGTATTTCATGAAAATTCTTCTTCCAAAGAACGGATTGAGCAGCCTGCTCGAAGCCCGCTTCAAGGTCAGTTAGAAGCCGGCCGGAGACTGGTTAGGACCACGTAATAGGCCGGAGGGAGCGAGGAGCGCTTCGGCTGTGTCGACCAACGGAACCCCGCGGCACGCAAGAAAAGTGCCGGTTATGGCCCCAGGCAAGTCGGGAACATAGCTAGATAAAGACGGGGCGAGGTGGCGGAAACCAGGTAATGAGCCCTAGTAAAGGGATTTTTCTCTTGACTAGTGCTTTGCGGAACGCGCTAAATGATCGACGTTCCTCAAAGTTAAGCGATTTATCAATGGCTTCATCCACTTCGATATGAAGCGAAAGATGTATAGCAGCAACTCTTGAAAAGGGAGGCTACATGAGACACAGGTGGTACAGGATATTTCTGATCCCCGTGCTGTTCGTGCTCGCCGGCGTGGCAGCTCTCGCGCAGGCGAATTCCGAATTGACGGGTATTGTCACCGATCAGACTGGAGCCGTAGTCCCGGATGCGAAGATCGTCGTTAGTGATCCCGCAACTGGATACAGCAAGTCGACAACCAGTGGAGCCACTGGCTTGTACGACATCTCCGGTTTAAACCCCGCCAACTATAACCTGAAGGTCACGGCCAAGGGATTCGAAAGCTACGCACAGAATGGTGTCGTAGTCAACGTCTCCACCACGTCCCGTGCAGACATCAAGCTGACCGTCGGAGCGGAAACGCAGACCGTTACGGTTGAAGCGGATGCTCTCGCGGTGCAGGCCGACTCGAACGTGGTCAGCACGCTGATCAGTTCAGAGCAGATCAGCCAGATCGCGACCGAAAACCGCAACTTCGCCGCATTGGCGGCCCTGGGTCTGGGCGTCAGCTCGGCCCTGCCTGACAGCAACACGCCAACTTCGGTTGCGTCGAACTTTACCATCAGCGTCAACGGACTTCGTCAGAGCCACAACATCTGGTTGATCGACGGTGGCGAAGCGGATGACCGCGGCGGCGCAGGCGGTATGGACATCATGCCTTCGCAGGACGCGATCGCTGAGTTCACCGTGATGAGCTCGAACTATCCACCGGACTACGGTATTTCTTCAGGCGCCACGATGAGCCTTTCGCTCAAGAGCGGCACACAGAAATTCCATGGCGAGTTGTGGGAGTTCAATCGCAATACGGACTACGACGCGAACAACTTCTTCAACAAATACAACACCTCGACGCCGACACCGCGCCAAGTGTTGAACTACAACATTTACGGCTTCAACCTCGGTGGCCCGCTGTTCATTCCCAAGGTCTACAACCAGAATCACAACAAGACCTTCTTTTTCTGGAATGAAGAGTGGCGCAAGATCAACCAAGGCAACAGCCCGAACATCGTTTCGACTTTGCCTACGTCTGATGTACCGACCGCGGGCACGGATCTTACCTACAACGTACCGGGCTTCGCTTCGGGCGGCACGAACAACGGAAATGCCTATGTTCCAGGTATCGTGGTGCCGTACTCCGGCGCTGCTGCCACGGCGGCCGGTGTCCAAAACGTCTATTTCGAGCCCTGTCTTCAGGCTTCCATTACCAACAAGGATGCTTGCCAGACAGCTCTGCTTGCGCAGTACGGTTTGACGCCTGGACAGCCGTTCCCCAACAACACGATTCCGCACCAGCTGTTTGACTCGAATGCCGTGCTGTACCTCAACTCCGGCATTCTTCCTGCACCGAACAAGGCCAACGGACAGGCGGTATCTGAAGCTCAGACACCGATCACCGTCCGCGATGACGTTGTTCGCGTCGATCACAAGATCAACGATAAGTGGCAGATTCTGGGCCACTATATGCATGACTCTGTGACGCAGGCCTACGGCCAGCCGGAACTGGGTTGGGATTGGGCTAGCTACAATACCATCTCCAGCACGCTCTCGAATCCTTCGAACAGCGCGGCACTCAAGCTGAGCGGCACAATCAACCCGAATCTGTTGATTGAAGCCAGCATGAACTACGACGGCAACATCATCAACATCACCAACAGCGCGAACTCCTTCATCATGTCCGGCTGGTCGGTCAACACGTTTTTCCCGCTGAGCACCCTTACAGAAGGAAAATTCGTAGGCCAGAAGAGCTTGCCGAGCATGAATGGCTTCGGCAATCCCTACGGCACGGCAGAACAGATGGGCAACGCGCCTTGGCACAACGCGGCTGAGGACTACGAGCCTAAGGTTGATATCTCGTACACCATGGGCAAGCACGCCATGAAGTATGGATTCAGCTACAACCGCTACACCAAGAACCAGCAGGTCAACGGCGACACCCAGGGTCAGTTTGCATGGAACGGCAGCTCCAAGGGCCAGTTCACGGGCAACCTGGCATCATGCGGTGGAACCGGTCCGGCATGCGTTCAAGGTGATGGTTTGATGGACATGCTTTTGGGCATGGCATCGAACTACGACCAGCAGGCTTCTGCTCCGATCAACCACTACGTCAACCAGACTCCTTCGGCATACCTGATGGATAACTGGCACGTGAGCCCGCGCCTCAGCTTGCAGATCGGCATCCGTTATGATGCCCTGCCGCACGCATGGGAACGCAATAACTACGTTGCTAACTTCGACCCCAACTCGTACATCGGGAGCTCATCGCCATTCTGGAACGCAGATGGATCGATGCTCTCCACAGGTCCTGGATTCCAGCTCTATAACATTGGCGGAATCACGAGCCCGTACTACACCAACGGCATGAAGCTGGCTGGTGTGGGTGGTTTCCCGCAAGGTCTGGTCAGCAACTACTACAACACGTGGCAGCCTCGTATCGGATTCTCTGAAGACCTCTTTGGAAACGGCAAAACCGTTCTCCGCGGCGGCTTTGGAACCTTCTACGAGCGCATGCAGGGCAACGACATTTACAACGCCGCAACCAACGCACCATTCGTAAACGATCCGGGCGCGACGTATGTCAACATGTCTGATCCCCACACCAGCACCCAGACCGGTGCAGTCGCGGCGACACCTTTCTTCGCCAGCGGCTTGACCACTCTGGCCTTGAGCTACCCGGCTCCTGCAGTCGCTCAGTACAGCTTGGGCGTTCAGCATGAACTGGCACCGTCCCTGATCTGGGTCGTCCAGTACGTCGGCAACCTCGCATGGCACCAGAATACCCAGCGTCACATCGACAACTTCTCGCTCGACACTCCCTTGGGAGTGCGCGCAGCGGGCGGCAACGTCACCACGGTCGACGGTACCTCGACAGGCACTCCATTGCCCACGTCGGGTCAGGGAGCTGTGGCGAACAACTCGAACTCCTACCGCGAATTTGCCGGCTACAGCGGCATCACGCAGCAGGAAATGACGACCAATGGAACGTATAGCGGTTTCCAAACCGGTCTGCGCGTCCAAAACCGTTGGGGTCTGAGCGGCGAAGTCGATTACACGTGGTCACACGAGATCGACATTCAGACGTATGACAACACCTGCTGCATCAGCGATCCGTGGTACATCAAGTACGACAAGGGTTCTGGATTCCTTGATCGTCGCAATATGCTGAGCGCGAACTACATCTACGAACTGCCGTTGTTCCGCAAGACCAACGGTCTGATTCACTCACTGGCTGGCGGATGGGAAATCGCTGGCACGATCATCGACGAGTCTGGTGTGCCGACTGCTTCGCAATACGGCGGCAACGACACCATCGGACTGGGCGGTGGTTACCAGAACCGCTTGAACGCAACATCGAAGATGCATTATCCGAAAAAGGTCGGCGAGTGGTTTGACAAGTCGATCCTTACCGTTCCCTTGGCAGCATGGGCGGGCGGTCCTAACCAGGGATTCGGCGATGCAGGCAAGGACGCAGTTGTTGGGCCGGGACGCGTGAACTTCAGCACCTCGCTCTACAAGTCCTTCGCAGTGACCGAAAGGGCTCACTTCGAACTGCGCTTCGAGTCGTTTAACACCTTCAACCACACGCAGTTCAACGCGATTGACGTGAAGAACACCGACGGCAACTTCGGCCAGGTGACCAACACTTGGGATCCGAGAACGTTGGAACTTGGCGGCAAGTTCGTTTTCTAACTCACCCTCAACCGGGGCGCGGCGGGTATTTCCCGTCGCGCCCTTTTTCTTTGCCTCAAACTTGCTCGCTACGATCGCGGCAAGCGAGAATCGAAACAGCCGCGCGAGTCGCAGGCCGTCTCATCAAGATTGAATGCACTTGACGCACATGGAATTTCGGACATTTCTCAAAGCTGTTTGCTGTGGCCTCGCCACGCCTCTCCTTGCGGCTTCGCTCGCAGCCTCTGCCCAGGG
>DATAVC010000010.1:0-1518 GCA_036267935.1 Occallatibacter sp.
CGACAACTGGCGGCTGGAGCATCGCTTCAAACCGGCGATGAGCCAGGCGACGCGCGAGCGAAAGCTGGCGGGATGGGCGCGCGCGGTAAAGGGCGTGCTGGCGAGTGATGATGGGGAGGGGTGAAGCGCTACGCGACGGCAAAGGCAAAGTGCACGCATTCATCGTTGACAAACTACCAGCGATTGCAATTCTAACGGGCCTATTCATAATGCTTGTGGCGTTACTGGGGGCACGATGACATGGTACAAAAAGCAGAAGCGAAAGCATCGAAGAAGAATCCAGCCGTCTGAGCTGCACCCGGTTCTGTTGACACCGGCTTAAGCTAATCCGGCTTTCTGTTCGAACTCCATCGGGCTCAGATATCCGATCGTCGAGTGCCTTCGCTTCGGATTGTAGAAGCGCTCGATGTAGTCGAACACGTCGGCCTTGGCCTCGTTGCGTGACCGGTACACTTTGCGCGCTGTTCGCTCGGTCTTCAAGGACGAGAAGAAGCTCTCCATTGCAGCGTTGTCCCAGACATTGCCTGACCGGCTCATCGAGCAGACCACGCCGTGATCGGCCATCAGCCTCTGGAACTGTTCGCTGGTGTATTGGCTGCCGCGATCGGAATGATGCAACAGCGCGTCCGGCTTGCCTCGTCGCCAGATCGCCATCACCAGGGCATCGGTGACGAGCTGTGCCGTCATTGCTGTACTCATTGACCAGCCGACCACCCGCCGCGAGAACAGATCAACGACTGCGGCCACATAGAGCCAACCCTCCGCCGTCCAAACATAGGTGAAGTCAGCGATCCATTTGCGATTGGGAGCGGGCGCTTCGAAGGAGCGGTCGAGCACGTTGGGAGCGACGGCGGCGATCTGCCGCTCACCCAGATCGGGCGGCAGTCGACGCCGTCGTGGGCGTGCTTTAAGGGCCTGCAGCCGCATCAATCGTTCGATCCGGTGCAGCCCGCAGGATATCCCTTCGGCCAGCAGGTCGTGCCACACCCGCCTGGCGCCATAGGTCCGGTCGCTGGCCAGGAAGCTGGCTCGAACCTTCGCGCCAAGCTCTTCTTCGGTCCGGCTGCGTTCACTGCGCGGCCGTGTCAGCCAGGCATAGAAGCCACCCCGCGAGACACCGAGCGCCTCGCACAACCATTCCGCCGGCCAGATCCTTCGGTGCTTCGCAACGAAACCGAACTTCACGTCGATTCCTTCGCGAAGTAGGCCGCGGCTTTTTTTAGGATGTCCCGTTCGGCTTTAAGCTTGATGACCTCGCGCTTCAGCTGCGCGATCTCCAGTTGCTCTGGCTTCATCTGACCGTGGCCAGGGAATGCATGTTGCGGATCGTCCGCAAGCTGCTTCACCCAACTGCGCAACTGTGTCGGATGAATACCAAGGTCTTTCGACGCCTGCGCATACGACACGCCGCGCTGCTTGATCAGCCGCACAGCCTCAAGCTTGAACTCCCGCGTAAACTGCCTTCTCTCCATGACGCACCTCCTGCTCCATAAAACACCTAACTTGGTGTCTTCGGAA
>DATAVC010000011.1:0-22542 GCA_036267935.1 Occallatibacter sp.
GCCGAACGCGACGTTGTCCTGAAATACATTGCGCGTGGCGCACGCACCTTGCCCCCGGATCATGCAGAAAACGAGATCGGGAAAGCGTCCGCACGCCTCATCGAGATTGTCTATGCCCGAGTACGAGGCAATCGCGCGCGAGGATGAGACGATCTGACTGCGCACCAATTCCAAGAAAACCTGAACACCAGAATGAACACTACTCAGCAGGACCGCAACGAAGCCTTCGAAAACTCCATGTTCTTTTTCGCCAGAACGGGGTCTCAGAAAGACGCTATTTCCTCTGTTTTCAATCGACATCCATCTTCCCAAGCTGAATGTCGCCGGTTCGATCCCGGTCTCCCGCTCCATCTAGCTCAAACAATCAAGCTTTCTGTGGATCCTGCTCAATTTTGAGGACGAGGCAGGTGACGAACTTGTCGCCGGAGACAAGCATCTGGTGAGGCAGCCCGGCAGGGACGTGCGCCAAGTCTCCTGCGCGAAGGTCCTGCTGTATGCCGCCGTGAATGGATGAGCCGCGAATTTCTCCTGGCGCGATGGTTTTGGCCTCGGTGATGGTGCCGCCGGTCAACAATGCGGCGCGGCCCTCGATGACGATGAACAGGTCGGCGAAAAGCGCGTGCTGCTCGGCTCCTCCGTTGCGGCTGCGCACCAACAGATGGATGGCATGCTGCGGGTACTGCCTAAGGACCTCGCTGGCGGAGCCTTCGCTGGCTCTCGCGAGTTTCTTAAGGTAAGCGGCGCGTTCAAGAAGAACGGGAGAAGCAAGATGATCGAGGAGATCCTCCGTTTTGTCACGCTTGCTCCTGGGGGGCGAGGGCAGCTTTTCGCTGGGAAGGAGCTCTCTCAGAATTGCTTTGGAAAAGTCATCCATGATGGCTGTTATTTTAGGGGCTTGCCCGTGGGCTTTGCGATGGTTGCCAGCGCCCGGGCGCGCTGGAAAATGGCGAGGAGCATGGGGCGGGTGAGTCGGCCGGTATTGGTGTTTTGCAGGGAGGGATGAAAGCAGGCGATGGCATGCAGGCCGTTGGGCAGGGTGTACTCGGCGCCGTGGGCAAACGTGTAGCCGGCTCGCGAGGAGAGGATGTTGATGCGTTGGGCGTGGGCGAGGAGTCCATCGAAGGCGATGCGCCCGAGGCAAACCACAACACGGAGATTTTTCAGCAGGCTCATTTCCTCATCGAGCCAGGGTGAGCAATTGCGTAGTTCCTCTGTCGTCGGTTTGTTGTCGGGCGGTGCGCAGCGAGCTACCGAGGTGATCCAGAGATCGGAGAGCTGCATGCCATCTTCGCGGGAAGTCGCATGTGGCTGCGAAGCAAATCCCGCCTCGTGCAAGATCGGATAAAGGAAATCTCCCGAGCCGTCTCCCGTGAAGGGGCGACCTGTGCGATTGGAGCCGTGGGCTCCCGGAGCGAGGCCCAGAGCGAGGACGCGGGCATGGGGGTCGCCGAATGAGGGAACGGGTTTACCCCAGTAATCCCAGCTCATGTAGGCCCGGCGACGAACGTTTGCGATGTTGGTGCAGTGCGTTCGAAGGCGCTCACAGCGGTCGCAGGCAACGATGCGTGCGTTGAGATCGTCGAGCTTCGCGGCCGGGGAAGGCATACATTGAATTCTATTGGACCGACTGCGGGGCAAACGCTGCGTGATGAAATCCTGCGGCTTGCGGAGCAGGAGGTTCCCACACCTGGAACCACGACGAGCTAGTCTGTAAGGGAAAGGCCGGAGATCAGTTTTACGAGGAGATGCATGCGATGAAGGCTGCGAAGTTATTGTTGTTGGCGGGCGATTTTGTTGAGGACTACGAGATCATGGTTCCGTTCCAGGCGCTGCAGATGGTGGGTCACACCGTGCACGCGGTCTGCCCGGGGAAGAAGGCGGGCGAGCAGGTGCGGACCGCGATCCATGATTTTGAAGGCGATCAGACTTACTCAGAAAAGCGCGGGCATAATTTTACGTTGAATGCGACTTTTGAAGATGTGAAGGCGGCTGACTACGATGCTCTCGTGATTCCCGGCGGCCGTGCGCCCGAATATCTACGCCTGAACGCGGAAGTGCTCGATGTGATTCGTCATTTTGATAAGGCCGGAAAGCCGATTGCCGCATTGTGCCATGGGCCTCAACTCCTGGCCGCGGCTGGCGTACTCAAGGGCAAGAAGCTGAATGCGTATCCGGCGTGCGCGCCCGAAGTGGAGTTAGCCGGCGGAACGTTTGTGAAGGTCGACTTTACCGATGCTGTAGTCGACGGCAAGCTGGTGACCGGGCCGGCCTGGACGGCGCATCCGGTGTGGCTGGCCAAATTTCTGGAAGTACTTGAAGCGCATCTGGCGCACGGAGCCGCGTAATCTTTCGCGCGGGTCAGAGCCGTCCGGTCGACCCTAATACCCGGCTGCGACTTCGCGCGAAGCGCGCACGGTGCGCAAAGGCTGGGCCGTAGCAGCGGTGAGCACCTGCTGAATTTCAGCGATGATCGACAGTGCGATGGTTGCAGGCGTGTCGGCACCAAGATCGAGCCCTGTGGGAGCACGCAAATATTCCAGCCATTTTTCGGCCTGGCTTGTGGCGGAGGATATGCCTAGAAGGCGTGCCGCCTCGCCGAGCAATTCACGCGTACGACGCTGAGGGCCCAGAACTCCCATATAGGCAGGGAGAGGTTGGCTCACGAACAGAGACGACAGGATGCGCGCATCCTGATCGTAACTATGAGTCATGACGACGGCGGCATCTGTGGGTCGCAACGCAAAATGTTGGGGGGCGGCCGTCGGCAGATCGCAGATGGGTAGCACGCGTACCTCGTCGGCAGCAGGGAATCGATCGCGAGTCGCGAGGTGCGAGCGGCCATCGGCGATTGCGACGAACCAACCGAGACTTTGCGCAAACTGGGCGAGAGGCTTGGCATCATCGCCGGCACCAAAGATCCAAAGGCCCGGCCGCGCACTGCGGTAGTCTGCCATGACGCGCGTGGGGCCGCTTTCGAGAGCAAGGGTGCGCTCAAAGGTGGATCGCTGTTCCAGTGCTTCCTGCGCGAGACGTTCGAGTTCGATGGCCAGAGCGTCCGAGGAGTGGCAGCCGTCGATTTGCTGCTCGGCATTTCTGTCGCCCACAGTTCTGCGCGAACCCAGGTGAGAGCCGTCGAGAACGGTAGCGACCGCCACCGGAACCCGTTCGTAGAAGGCGCGATCGAGTTGCTGCAGCAGCCTTCCAGCGGTCTCTGCCCGTTCCAGGAGAAGATAGATCACGCCGCCGCAGCCGGAGCCATAGGGGCGTTCGTCGTCCTCCTCCTGCGTTGAATAGCGCTCCACGACGGGACCAGAGGAAGTGAGCCACCATGCGCGGCGATTCACTTCTGCCTCAAGGCATCCGCCACTCACTGTGCCGGCGCGCCGGCCATCCTGCGCCAGGAGCATGCAGGCCCCGGGCTTGCGATAGCTCGAACCCTCGACGGCGATGACGGTTGCCAGAACATAATCCGTCCCTGCATTCTGGAGTTCGCGCCATAGCGACAGGATCTGTCCGAGGTCGTTCATATTTTCTTAGACGGAAACAATTTGTGACTGCAGCAGGTGTTCGATGCGCACGGGCAACTCGCGCACACGTACGCCCGTGGCGTGATGCACGGCAGCGGTGAGGGCCGGAGCGATGCCGGCGAGGCCAATCTCGCCGACGCCACGGGCACCGAATTCGCCCATGGCGGGGTCAGGGTAGTCGAGGAAAGTGACGTCGATGGACGGCGTATCGGCACAGGTGGCCATCAGGTAGTCGGCCATGCTGCCATTGATCGGCTGTCCCGATCGCTGGTCGTACATAGTCTCTTCGAGAAGCCCCATACCGATGCCCATGACGACGGCTCCGGCGATCTGATTGGCCGCAGCCCTTGGATTGATGATGCGCCCGGCGTCGATCACGGTGACGACTCGGCTGACGCGGAGGCGGGCGATGTCGGGCTCCCATTCCACTTCAGCGAATTGCGCGCCGTAGGAATGCAGGGAGACACCTTTGGCTTTCGGGTCTTCCCATGAGGGCTGGGTCTTGCCTTCTGCGCTGAGGCCGTTCAGTCGAGCCATTTTGAGCAACTCGGCGAAATGGAGTCCGCTGGCCGGGTCCTGATCTTTGGCGTGAATGCGTCCCTTGGTGAACGCGACGCTTTCAACCTTGGCGTCTTTGTAGGGCGAGCCGTCGGTTGCCGCGGCGAGCTTTTGCAATTTCTGAATCGCAGCGTCTGCGCCGCCGGCGATGGCATTGAGCACGGAGCCGGTCACCATGGATCCACCCGACATCGGCCCATCGGGTAACGCGCTGTCGCCGAGGATGACGTCGATGCGATCGAGTGGCACCCCGGTTCGTTGGCTCAGCACTTGTGCGAACACAGTGTAGGTACCGGTGCCGATGTCCTGCGTTCCGCAGCGCACACAGAGTCTTCCGTTAGCGCAAAATTCGACAGATGCGGTGCATGGAAGGCGCAGGGCTACCCAGCTAGCGCCCGCCAGCCCCCATCCGAGAATCTTGCCGTCGCGCCGCATCGAGCCGATACCGGCGGTGCGCTTCTCCCAGCCGAATTTCTTGGCGCCGACTTCGAAGCACTCTTTGAAGTGCCGCGATGAGAAAGGCGTGTTGGTGCTTTCGTCTTTCTCCGCATCGTTGAGAAGGCGCAACTGGAGGGGATCGATTTGCAGCTGATCGGCCAGCTCATTCATGCCGGCCTCGAGCGCGTAGAGCCCTGGGACTGCCCCGGGGCCGCGCATATACATCGGTGCACCGACGTGCCGGCGGACGAGGCCGCTGGTGACTTCGAGGTTGGCGACGCTATAGAGATACGGTGTTGCTTCGCCACAGCCCTCGTTGAAATCGTCGAGCTGCGAGGTCGCGTTGAGATAGTCGTGACGCAGGGCGAGGAGCTTGCCTTCTTTTGTGGCGCCGAGTTGGATACGTTGTTCGGTGCGCGGCCGGTAGCCGACGTTCGAGAACATCATGCGGCGATTCAGGCTGAGCTTGACGGGGCGATTCAGTCGTCGGGCTGCGGCAGCGGTCATCGCGGTGTGCGGCCACGGAAAGAGCTTGCCACCGAAGCCGGATCCGAGGAAGCGGGTGATGACGCGAACATTTTCGACCGGCAATCCGAGCACCTGCGCCATGACGACGCGGTGGTTCACTACTCCCTGCGATGTTTCGTAGAGGGTGACGCGATCGCCGTCCCACACGGCGACGGACGCATGAAGCTCGATTGGATTGTGGGTTTCGTTGGGCGTGATGTACGTCTGGTCCACTTTGACGGGCGCGGATGCGAAGGCGCTCTTGGGGTCGCCGCGCTTTGAGACCGACTTGCGTTCGCCTGTATAGTCGTCGAGGCTGGGGCGAAGGTTGGGCTTCTCTGGCTCGTATTCAACTTTTACCGCGGCCGCCGCGGCTGTAGCCTGTTCGAAGTTTTCAGCGATGACCACCGCGATGTGCTGGCCCCAGTGGCGCACGACGTCGTCTTCGAACGCGGAGCGCACTTCGCTGTTGGTGGCATTGTCGTCGCCCGGCACGGTCCGGTAGAGCGGTCCGATGTTGCCGTGGTGCAAGATGAGAAGCACACCGGGCATCTGCTCGGCGGCACTCGTATCGAGGTGGCGAATACGGCCGCTGGCGATGACCGCGCCCACGGGCACGGCGTAAGCCATGCGATCGAAGTGGAAGTCGGCAGCATATTCAGCAACGCCTGTGGTCTTCAGTGGTCCATCAATTCGCGGAGTGGCCTTGCCAACGATCGATTCGGAGGTCGTACTCATACGTGCCTTTCTTCAATCCCCATGCATTGCGATCAGACTTCAAGAACCTTCGACTGCAGTAGATCTTCGATACGAATTGGCAGCTCACGGACGCGCACGCCGGTTGCGTGGTACACCGCCGAGGCAATTGCCGGAGCCACGCCGGCCATTCCGATTTCGCCAATGCCGCGCGCACCGTACTCGTTCACGATCAGGTCGGGATAGTCGAGGAAGGTCACATCGAGTTCAGGCAGGTCAGCGCATGTAGCAACGATGTAGTCGGCGAAATTGCCGTTGATGGGCTGGCCGAAGCGTTGGTCGTAGTGTGTCTCTTCGAAAAGGGACATGCCCACGCCCATTACGGCCGCGCCGAGGATCTGGTTTGTGCCGGTCTTTTTGTTGATGATGCGGCCACAGTCAAAGATCGAGAAGACGCGGCTCACGCGCAGTCGCGCGATCTCCGGTTCCCATTCCACCTCGGCGAAGTGCGCCCCATAGGAGTGAAGAGAGTATTTCTGTGCCTTGGGGTCTTCGAACGAAGGGAAGGTGTGTCCAGTGGCCGAGATGCCGCTCAGGTCCGCCAGGCGCAGCACTTCTTCGAACGGCACGCCATGCGCGGTCAAATCGGCGCCGGATCGCATCGCGACTCCGACCACCTGAGGCTGCTGGTCCTTGGAAACGACACGGCCATCGGCGATGGCCAGCGAGTCAGGGTGTGCGCCATGAAACGGCGATCCGGGTGTTTGAGCTGCGATGTGGAGCAGGCGCGAGACCGCTTGATTTGCGGCGCCACTGGCTGCGGGAAGAATCGCGCTTGTGACCATGGAGCCGCCCGACGTTGGACCATCGGGTAGAGAAGTATCGCCGAGGAAGACGTCGATGCGGTCGAGAGGGACGCCGGTCTTCTCGTGTGCGACCTGCGCAAAAAGCGTATACGTGCCGGTGCCGATATCCTGCGTTGCACAGCGAACGCAAATGCGGCCGTTGGGGCAAAGCTCGACGGTCGCTGAGCAGGGAATGCGCGCTGCCGACCACGAAGCCGCACCGACGCCCAAGCCGATGATCTTGCCGTTGCGGCGCATTGAGCCAACCTCGGGGGTGCGCTGCTTCCAACCAATCTTTTGCGCGCCGACTTCGTAGCACTCTTTTAAATGGCGAGAAGAGAAGGGAAGGTTTTTGCCTTCGTCGCGTTCCGCATCGTTCTTGATCCGGAGTTCGACGGGGTCCATGTTGAGCTTGATCGCGAGCTCATCCATCGCCGATTCGAGCGCGAACAATCCGGGGACTGCGCCTGGACCACGCATCGGGGCCGGGGCGCCGACATTGCGCCGCACCATGGCGGTCGTGACTTCGAGATTCGGACAGCTGTAGAGGAACGGTGTCTGCTCGCCGCAATGTTCGATGAATTCGTCGAGCTGCGAAGTCTGGGTATAGAAGTCGTGCCGAATTGCGGTCAGCTTGCCGTCGGCTGTTGCTCCGAGGCGAATGCGCTGTTGAGTGCGCGGACGGTGGCCAACGTTGGAGAACATCATGCGGCGATCGACGCTGAGCTTGACGGGCCTGCCGAGGCGGTGTGCAGCGGCGGCGGCCATTGTGGATTGAGGCCACGGAAAAAGCTTTCCGCCAAACCCTGAACCGATGAAGCGTGAGATCACGCGCACGTTTTCATAGGCTACGCCGAGTACTTCGGCCATTACGCGGCGATGATTCACCACACCCTGTGATGATTCGTAGAGCGTGACGTTCTCGCCTTCCCACACGGCGACGGTGCCATGCATCTCCATCGGATTGTGTGTTTCGACGGGGGTTGAGTAGGTTTCGTCCACCACGATCGGCGCGGATGCCAGGGCCTGGTCTGGATTGCCCCGTTTCCAGCTGCTTTCGCGTTTGCCATCGAAGTCCGCGCTGAGATCGGTGCGCACGTCAGGCGATTCGATGTCGTATTCGACATGCACCGCGGCGGCCGCAGCGCGCGCCTGCTCTATCGTGCCGGCGACGACGACTGCGATGAACTGGCCCCAGTAATAGATGTTGTCGTCTTCGAAGGGAGGGCGCGCTTCGCTGGTTCTTCCGTCATCTTGACCTTGAAAAAGGCGATACACCTTCTCCATGTTGCGGTGATGGAAGACGAGCAGCACTCCGGGCATTTTCTCGGCGGCACTCACATCCAAGGTACGGATGCGGCCTTTGCCGATGGTGCTCTGCACTGCTATCGCGTGGACAAGATTGGGGAAGTCATGATCGACGGCGTAACGCGCCGTGCCCGTGGTCTTCAAAGGACCGTCGATGCGCGGCACCGCTGCGCCGATGATGTTGGCCGCATGGGGAAGAGTCTGCGTAGCCATTGCCGAATCTCCTAGGGTCAATTTGCTTCGTGCACAAGCACCGAAACCGACCTGGGTGCCTACGGGTGATTCAGTTATGCGGTCGCCGTTTTCAACGTGCGGATGAGGCAACGCTTTGCCAGTTCGACTTTGAAGGCATTGTCTGTACGCGGCTTAGCAGCGGCCAGTGCAGCTTCGGCTGCTTTGCGAAAGGTTGCAGCGTCGGCGGGTTTGCCCATGAGGGCGGCTTCTGCTTCATGCGAACGCCATGGCTTGGTGCCAACGCCGCCCATGGCCACGCGTACGTAGCGAATATGACGGCCTTCAACCTTTGCAACCACCGCGGCCGACGATAGAGCGAACTCGTAGCTGGCACGATCGCGGAGCTTGAGATAAGTCGACTTCGCCCCTTCGACGGACTTGGGCAAATCGACGTACGTGATCAGTTCTCCGGGGGCCAGTGCGTTTTCGATATTCGGGGTATCGCCGGGCAGCTTGTGGAAGTCGGCGAAGGGAATCGTGCGCTTCCCCCTGGGGCCTTCTACATGGATGACGGCGTCAAGCGCGGCCATGGCAACACACATGTCGGACGGATGCGTGGCGATGCAATGATCGCTCGTGCCGAGAATTGCGTGGGTTCGATGGAAGCCTTCGAGGGCGGCGCAGCCGGTGCCTGGGGTGCGTTTGTTGCAACCGTAGCCGCCGGGCATGCCGGCGCTGGGCTCGCGGAAGTAGGCGCAGCGTGTACGTTGAAGCAGGTTGCCGCCGGTGGTAGCCATGTTGCGCAGCTGCGGCGATGCTCCGGAGAGAAGGGCCTCGGACAGCACGGCATACTTTTCCTTGACCGTGGAGTTCCACGCAAGATCGGAGTTTCGGACGAGAGCGCCGATGCGAAGACCGCCGTCGGGCAGGGATTCGACCTTGTCGAGCGGCAGCAGATTGATGTCGACCAGTCCATCCGGTCTTTCAACGCTGAGCTTCATCAGGTCGACGAGCGTGGTGCCGCCGGCGATGAATTTGCCCGCACCGGTAAGCGCTTTTTCGACGTTGGATGGCTTGGCGTACGTAAAGGACTGCATGATATTGCTCCTTCGTCAGGCTTGCACCCGCACGCGCTTTACCGCGGCGAGGATGTTGGTGTAGGCGCCGCATCGGCAGATGTTGCCAGCCATGGCGTGCTTGATGTCGTCGTCTGTCGGCCCGATGGGTTCCTTCAGGAGTGCGACGGCGCTCATAATTTGGCCGCTGGTGCAATAGCCGCACTGATACCCGTCGTGTTCGACAAAGGCAGCCTGCATGGCGTGCAGATTGTCGGGTTGTCCCAGACCCTCAATGGTGGTGATCTCGTCGCCTTCGTGCATGACGGCGAAGGAGAGGCAACTGTTGACGCGCCGGCCGTTGACGTGGACGGTGCACGCTCCACATTGGCCGTGGTCGCAACCCTTCTTGGTCCCGGTGAGATGGATACGCTCGCGCAATGTGTCCAGGAGCGTGGCGCGCGTGTCGAGGGCGCGGAGGGTGTACTCTTTGCCATTCACGCGCAGGGTGAGATTTGCGGTTCCGGCGACGTCTGTTTCATCGGCGACGGGTGCGATGGCGGGTGCAGCAGCGGCCAGGGGAGCAGCGCCAGCCAGGAGGCTGGTCGCGCCGAGTCCAGACAGGAACGATCGCCTGCTGAATCCTCCGCCGTGCGAGGGCGTGGGCGGCGGCAGGGGCTCAAGTTCCAATGTCTGCTGGTCGGGGGCGAGTTCTCGCTGAGGCCGTTGCGCGCGCAAGTGTTTGAGGTGTGGAGGGAGTGTATCCGGCACAGTTGACCTCCTCGGGCCGAAGCCCGCGTGCAGCCATCCTACCCGAGATTGACCCCAGGCAGGAGGAGTTTGCAGCGCAAACGGGCAAACCGTCTGCGCCGGCGAACGATTCCGAATCGAAACGTGGAGAAGCGTCGCAATTCGGAGTGGGGAAGCGATCTTCAGGCGTGAAACGAGCGGCCTTTAGATATTGACGAGCGCTTTCATCGCCGAGTTGTAGCGATCCCCGGCCGCGATGTTCGGAGGGAAGACCTCGCCCAACGCTTTGAGGACGTCGGGCGCCAGGTCGAAGTCGACCGCGGCCGCATTTTCTTCAAGATATTTTCGGCGCTTGGTGCCCGGGATCGGAACGACGTCGTCGCCCTGCGCGAGGACCCAGGTGAGTGCAAGCTGGCTCGGCGTCATACCGGATGCTTCGGCGAACTGCTTTACTTTTTCAACCAGCTCAAGGTTGCGCTGGAAGTTTTCGCCCTGAAAGCGCGGCCCATTGCGCCGCCAATCGTCGGCGGCGAAGTCGGCAGGGCTTTGGATGGAGCCGGTCAAGAAGCCTCTGCCCAATGGACTGTAGGCGACGAAGGCGACGCCGAGATGGCGGCAGGTGGGCAAGATTTCAGGCTCTGGCTCCCGCGACCAAAGAGAATACTCGGTCTGCAAGGCGGTGATGGGATGGACCCGATGGGCGCGTTCGAGGGTGGATGGAGCAGCCTCAGACAGGCCCAGATAGCGAACCTTGCCTTCTTCGACCAGACGCTTCATCGCGCCCACGGTGTCCTCAATCGGGGTCTTGGGGTCGATGCGGTGCTGGTAGTAGAGGTCGATGGTATCGATCCCGAGGCGCTGCAAGCTGCCCTCGACACTCTTGCGCACATAGGCGGGGCTACCATCGACGCCGCGGCGCGTAGGGTCATTGGGGTCGCGGATGATGCCGAACTTGGTGGCAACGAAGAAGCGATTGCGGCGATTCTTCAGAGCCTTGCCCACCAACACTTCGTTGGTATGGGGGCCATAGACGTCGGAGGTGTCGAGGAAGTCGATGCCAAGTTCGAGTGCGCGATCGATCGTGGCCAGGGACTCCTGGTCGTCAGGCGCCCCATAGAACTCGCTCATGCCCATGCATCCCAGGCCAATGGCTGAGACGGTGGGCCCGTGGGCGCCCAACCTTCGGGTCTTCATGACCGGTTACCTCGGAAAAAGTTCGCGGTTCAGCTAACTGGTTCGAGAACGCGGTCGACTTCAGGCTGGATGAACGCCGGTCTGTCGATACGGGTGCGTTCTTCGATCTTCTTGTAGTTCGCGATCTTGTGGGTCAGCAGCGCGTGCGCCTGCTGCAGTTCTGCGATCTGAGCCGCAATGCCGGCCTGATGATCCTCAAGGATCTTACGCCGCTCGAGGCTGGTGGCATCGCCTTTTTCGCGCAGCTCGGCATAACGCTGCATCTCGCGGATGGGCATGCTGGTTGCGCGCATGCAGTGGAGGAAGTGCAACCATGCCTCATCGGCATCGGAATAGCGACGGTGACCGTTGCGCGCGCGCCCGACCGGCTGGATCAGCCCTACGCGCTCATAGTAGCGAAGCGTGTGCGCGGTCATTCCGCAGCGCTCAGCCATGCTTCGTATGGTGTATCCCGTGTTCAGCATATCCTCACCGTACATCTTGAAGCGCGCTCGAAGTCAAGAGTTGCCTGGGTGGTTGAAGGGACGCAAAAAAGGTGGTCGACAGGTGCAAATTGGTACGACTTTCCACTTATTTATCAAGGAGATAGTTAGTGCAAGATTTTTCGACACGGAGAGATCCGCTTAACAATTCTTAAGAAAGAGAGGGATGCTCGACGGGAGGCGCTGCACGGCGCGCAATCGGTCTCGTATGATCGAAAACGGTGAGGCACTTTTGAGCGCGGAAACGCAGCAAGATGTCGAGCTGTACAAAAGGATGCTGGATGTGGCGCTCGATGAGGCGCGCCTGGGAAGGGCCGAGGGCGGCATTCCGATCGGAGCGGCGCTTTTTACCAAGGCCGGGGAGTTGGTGAGCCGGGGACACAACCGGCGTGTCCAGGAAGGCGACCCCAGCATTCATGGCGAGACGGACGCCTTTCGTCGTGCGGGCCGCCAGCGCAGCTACCGGGACATGGTGATGGTGACGACTTTGGCGCCGTGCTGGTATTGCAGCGGGCTGGTGAGGCAGTTTCGCATTGGCACCCTGGTCGTGGGCGAGAGCAGAACGTTCGAGGGCGGCATCGATTGGCTGCGCGAGAATGGTGTCCACGTGATCGATCTGGATGACGTCGCGTGCCGCGAACTTCTCGAGGGTTATATTGCTGAGCATCCCGAAGTCTGGAACGAAGATATCGGTGAAGAGTAGCCTGGCTTGGCTCTGACCCTGGTTCTGGGATCGGATCGTTTAAAGTGATCCTGACCCCAGGAGGGCCCCAATGGACCGCCGCCAGTTTCTTTCTGCTTCTCTTGCTACGTCCGCAGCCGCAATGACCGGAGGTGCCGCCGTTGCCCACGCCGACCAAGCCCGCGAGTACTACCAGATCCGGCGCTATTCCTTGCAGACAGGCCCGCAGCAAAAGCTGACGGAGAGCTACGTAAGCGGCGCCTTGATTCCGGCGCTTACGCGGATGGGCATGGGGCAGCATGTGGGGGCTTTCAGGGTTGATATCGGACCCGAGACGCCGACCTACTACGTGCTGATTCCTGCGATGGATGTTGCTGCGCTGGCGCAGATCGACCTGCATCTTGCGCAGGACGAGGAGTTCCTGAAGGCGGCCGATCCTTTCTGGAGCGCGCCCGCGGGTTCGCCTGCTTTTGAACGTGTGGAGTATTCATTGCTCGCCGCATTCGAGGGTTGGCCGCGACTGACCCCGCCGCCGGCGTCCGCGACCAAGGCCAAGCGTATCTTCCAACTGCGCACTTACGAGAGCCCGAGTCACAAAGACCACGTGGTCAAGGTGAAGATGTTTCACTCCGGCGAGTTCGACATCTTTGCCAAGGCAGGATTTCACATGGTTTTCTTTGGCGACACGCTGGTTGGCTCGCGCATGCCGAACCTTACCTACATGCTGAGCTTCGCGGACAGCGCGGAACTCGATGCCAAGTGGGACGCCTTCCGCAACGATCCGGATTGGAAGAGGCTGTCGGCCGATGCGCGCTTCGCGTATGAGCCTATTGTCTCGAATATCACCAATCTGATTCTGAGCCCGCTCGAGGGATCGGAGATTTAGCCAGGCTACTGGGCGAACTGCAGCGCGTAGGCGCTGGCGGGATCGACGGGACCGTGCAGAATGCCGAGTGATTTGAGCTGGTCGTAGCTGGCTTGCCAGCGGGCGGCTGTCATGTGTCCGGTTTGCGGTCCGGATGGATCGTTGCCGGTGATGAAGGCGCCGTCGTGCAGCGCCTGTGCCGTGTAGGCTTCCTGCGCCGGATTCAAAGCAGGATTGAGCTTGAGCAGATAGTCGTTCGTTGGCTGGGGATTCTTCAGGTAGTCCTGCCAGCCGTGCATGCTGGCGCGCACAAATTTGGCGACGACATCGGGATGCTGGGCCACGAAATCGTGTGTCGTGAACTGGACGCGATAGGGATCGTATCCCGACGAACTGATCAGCAGAGTTCGCACTTTTGCTCCCGCCTGCCTGGCAAAGAACGGTTCGCTGGTGATGAAGATTTGCTGCACGTAGTTGGGGTCGGCAAGAAAGTTGGCGATCGATAGTGTCGATTGGACCTGACGCACATTGTGCAGGTTGTAGCGCGAGATGACGTACTTAAGCCAGGTAGCGCCGGTTTGCGCAGCGACGGTGTGCCCCTCAAGGTCTTTGAAGTCGTGTATTGGCGAGGCGTCATGGACCATGACTGCCTGGGGATCGTGTTGCATGGTGGCGGCGACGGCGACGAGGGGGAGGCCGTTCGAGTCCCACTCCAAGACTTGATCGCTCGATCCGAGGCCGAAGTTCGCTTTGCCGGTTGAGATCAGTTGCGCCACGCTGCCGTATTGCGGCAGGGGCACGATGGTGACGTCGAGCCCTTCAGCCTTGTAGTAGCCCTGCAGGACCGCGGTAAAGAAGCCACCGTGCTCGGGTTGCGGATACCAGTCGAGTTGGAGCGTGATGGGTGTGAGGCCACCGGCGGTGGATTGTTGCGAGCGGCATCCAGCGACACCGAGAGCGGCGACAAGGGCGGAGACGAAGAGACAGAACCGTATGGATCTCACAATGGACCTCGCATGCAACAGGACGGGATGAAAACGATCAGGACGATTGCGTGGTGCTTGCTTTGCGTTGCGCGCCGAGCCGCGCGGCGAGCGCGAGAAGTGCTTCATCTGAACCGCGCGCTGCTGCCCATTGCATTCCGCCGATGTGGCACGGCACGGTGACTACGGGAACTCCCGCAAGGCTGAAGGGCGTGGTGTAGCGCAGCAGGCGTGCGCGGGTCTGGCTGTGATCGGCGCCCACGGGAAGTTTGGCCGCCGGCGTCGCGGGCATCAGAAGCAGTTCGTGTTCGGCAAACAGCGCATCCATGTGCGCGTTGAAGGCGGCGCGGCGTTCGCGCAGGCCGGCGAGTTCGTTGTCGGTAATGCGTGCGCCCCACTGCAGGCGTTCGTGGATGGCCGGCTGAAACTGGTGGTGATGGCCGACATGAATGCGCGCTGCTTCCCAAGCCTGAATCGGCGCAAAAATATCGAAGGAGCCAGCCCACCAGTCGGGATTGAATGTGTGGCGCTGAAGGCCGAGGGACTGGAGTTCACAGGCGGTGGAATGAAGGGCTTCGACGATGGAAGGCTCGCAATCGTGCAGGAAAGCGTCGTCGATGACGGCAAAGCGCGTGAAGGCTGGACGCGGTTCGATCGGGTCGGGTGCGAACGCGGCCGCGAGCAGCGGAGCATCTTCGAGCTCGCGAAAGAGCCAGCCCATGGTATCGAAGGACTGTGCGAGGTGCCCCGCGCCGCTCCAGTCGCCGCGGCCGAGTGTCGCGCGATAGCCTGCCAAACCGCACAACGCGGCGGGAGCGCGCACGGAGCCGCCTGTGTCCGTGCCGATGGCTGCGACGGCAGAACCTTCGAGCACGCTTGCCGCGGCGCCGGACGAGGATCCGCCGGTTAGTGCTGTGGGATTGCCGGGTTGGACGCAATCGCCGAACTCCGGATTTTCGCCGGTGATGCCGTAGGCCAGGGGATGCAGATGCGTTTTGCCGGTGATGACTGCACCAGCCGCTCGCAAGCGCTTCACCAGCCAGGAGTCCTGGGACGCGATGCCATTCAGGTTGCGATAGAACTCGACGCCACAGGTGGTGGGACTACCCGCAAGGTCGAAGCAATCCTTGACGGAAACCGGAATTCCCCAGAACGCGCTCTGTCCATCGCCGAAGGGGCCGCCGGTACTGCGCGGCATAGCTTCGACGCGCGCGGCTTCGGCTTGGGTCCACGCGGGGTCGCGCCAAAGATAGGTGTTGTGGCCTGCATTCTGATTGGCCCGTGCCAGGGCCTGTTCTGCAAGCGCCGAAGGGCTCGTTTTGCCGTCCGCAAGAGCTTTCCGAAGACTGCGTATCGTCCACGCATCCGAGAGCATGTTTCGATTGTAGGACGCTTGCCCGGACTTCTTTTTGCGGGGCATAAGGACCGCATAAGAGAAGGCCATTTTGCCCCATGGCCGACGACGTGGCGTGCTAGCTTCGAGTATGGGCGTTGGTGCGGCTGCCGCGCGACCTCCTTCTCTGTCGCGGCGATCCAGAACATTGATGGACGATGCGGAACATATGAAGGCGCTTGTTGCGTTCACGGCGCGTTCGTTGACCACAGAGATGCCACGCCCTTTCGGCGCGTCGATTGTCCACACCCGTACCGGGAAGGCGCTTCTGCACGCGCTCAACAATGTGATGGGCGAGTTTGATCCGAGTTCACACGCCGAGGTGCGCGCGATTCGCCGCGCCACGAAGCGATTGAAGAACGTTTCGCTTGCTGGGTACACGCTGTATACAACCTGCGAGCCCTGCCCGATGTGCATGAGCACGGCGCTGTGGGCACGTGTGGATCGCGTTGTCTACGGTGCGACCATCGAGGATGCCAATCGCCATTTCGATCAGATTCAGATTCCCGCTACGGAAGTGGCGGCGCGCAGCGATATGGGCTGTGACGTTGTCGGGCCGTTTTTGCGCGACGATTGCTATGCGCTTTTCACTCACCCCAACATGCTGCGTGCCATTCGCCGCTGGTACAGCCGCAAACGGAAGTAGCTTCGCGTCTGCCGAGTTTCGTGAGGACGTTGGCCATGCATGAACGGCTCGCAGAAGGCTTGTCGCAGATCGTGGATCCGGCGCGCGTGCTGACGTCGCCCGCGGTGATTCAGCGCCTGTCGCACGACTTCTACTGGTACTCGCCGGTCTTGCGTCCGAAACTTGCGCCCAAGAACGGCGATATTGCGGTGCAGCCGATTTCGGTTGGCGAGATTCTCGCGATCCTGCGCTTCGCCGGCAGCAATGGAATTCCCGTGACGGTGCGCGGGTCGGGTACCGGCAACTACGGGCAATGTGTGCCGCTTGAAGGCGGCATCGTGCTGGATTTGGCCTTGATGGACAAGCTGGAGGATATCTCGTCGGAGGGTGTCGCGGTGTGCCAGCCTGGCTTGCGCCTTGGAGTACTCGAGACCGAAGCGCGGCGGCAAGGATGGGAGTTGCGGATGTACCCGTCGACGCTGGTGAAAGCCTCGGTGGGCGGATTTCTGGCGGGCGGTTCGGGCGGGATTGGCTCGGTGACGCATGGAGGCCTGCGCGACTTTGATACGGTGCGTGCTTTTGAAGTGGTGACCATGGAAGAAGAGCCGCGCGTGGTGAAGCATGAAGGCGCCGCGGTGCACGAGATTCTGCATGCCTGGGGCACCAACGGCATCCTGACGCGCATCTGGTTTGCCCTTGCGGCGGCGGTGGACTGGGTGCAGTGCACGGTTGCGTTTGACGGGTACGATCAGGCTTTCAGTTTTACCGAAGCGATCGCAACGGATCCCCAATGGATCAAACGCCTGGCGACGGTTTTTGAGTGGCCCATTCCGTCGTTCTTTACGCCGATCAAGTCCACGGTGCGCGAAGGGAAGTCGATGGCGCTGCTCATGATCGCAAAGCGCCAATCGGATGCGTTCGTGGAAGCGGCCCGCGCGGCCGGTGGGGAGGTCACCTTCAGGGGGGCTTTCGAAGGGCCGAGAACGCTGCCTCTGCTCAGCGACTACACCTGGAACCACACGACGCTGTGGGCGATGAAGGCCGATGCCGCCTACACTTATTTGCAATGCGGTTTTTCGCCGACAGAGTGCCGGGAACAATTTCGTAAGCTGCGTGAGCGCTATGGCAACGAGATTCTGTTTCACATTGAATTTATGAAGAATGGCGAAGGGATCGTGATTCCCGGGGCCATTCCGGTGGTGCGTTTCACCACAGAAGAGCGTCTCAACGATATGATTACCTTCTGTCGTTCGATTGGCGTGTTTGTCGCGAATCCGCACGTAAATTCTCTCGAGGACGGCGGCAGATTTCGTCCGGACAATCTACAACTTATGGCTAAACAAAAATATGATCCACGCGGGCTCTTGAATCCGGGCAAGATGATCAGCTTTCGCAAGCAGGTGGTTGCGCCGTGAAGACCTGGATTCCTGACGCACGCAATTTTGTGTATCTCACGTGGAAGCAGGTGGACGCCCTGTCGCGGGAGAGCACACTGCTGGTTTTGCCCACGGCTGCGATCGAGCAGCACGGCCATCATTTACCACTGGCAACGGATACCCTGATCAATAATTTGCTGCTGGGGAAAGCTCTGCAGGTTATTCCACAGGAGCTTTCGATTTATGCGTTGCCGCCGGTTTGCTATGGCAAGAGCAACGAACACCTGGGCTATCCCGGCACGCTGTCGGTGAGCGCGCAGACATTTATGGCGGTGGTGCGCGATCTTGGGGCAAGCGTGGCTGCTGGTGGATTTAAGAAGCTGGTTCTCTACAACACGCACGGCGGCAACACCTCGCTTGTGGATGTGCTGGCGCGGGATCTACGCGCGGAGTTCGGGCTGCGGACGTTTTCGCTGTTTGGCTCACCGGGAGCAACGTTTGAAGGCGTGGCTGCGCAGGAGAGGACGTATGGTTTTCACGCAGGCGAGATCGAGACTGCCTATCTGCTGCATGCAATCCCGGAACTGGTGCATGTAGACGCTTATACAACCAACTACATCGCGCGGGTTGACACGCCGGAATTGTTGAAGCCGGAGGGCTCGTCGGCGAACTTTGCCTGGCTCACGCGGGATATTGCACCGAGCGGTGTTTTGGGCGATCCGTCGGCTGCCACGGCAGAAAACGGTGCACGCTGGGCTGACGAAGCCGCTGCGCGCATCGCCGAAATTCTTGTAGCGATGTACAATTTTGAGCCGAAGCACGGGGCTTGATCACCATGTCTCTTATTGATTGCGGCAATGGCGTGCGCCTCGAGCGCGGTGTATCGTGCCGTCTTAGCGACGGCGTCACGCTGATCTCAGATCACTACTATCCCGCGGGCGATGGTCCGTGGCCGACGCTGTTGATGCGACAGCCCTATGGGCGCGCCATTGCATCGACGGTCGTCTATGCCCATCCAATATGGTTTGCGCGGCACGGCTATCACGTGGTGATTCAAGATGTGCGCGGGCGCGGGGAATCGGAAGGCGACTTCTATCCGTTCCGCCACGAGGGCCGCGACGGCGCGGAGACCATCGCGTGGCTGCGGACGCATGCGGCGTGCAACGGGCGCATCGGCATGTACGGCTTCTCGTACCAGGGAGCGACGCAGCTGCTGGCGGCTGTCGAGCAGCCGGAAGGACTGCAATGCATCGCGCCGCACATGACGGCGACCGATCTCTATCGCGGCTGGTTCTATCACCAGGGCGCGCTGCGCTTGAGTTCCTCGCTTGCCTGGGGGATCCAGTTGTTGCGCGAAGATGCGCGGCGCAGAAACCTGCGTGAAGCCAGCACGAAGCTTGAAGCTGCATGGGCGAACGTGCGTGCCCAGGCGGCATTCGCTCCGTACGCGGAGCACGCGGCGATTACCGATCCAGCATTGCCAGCGTATGTGCGCGACTGGTTTGCGCATCGCGAGGCGGGCGACTATTGGGCGGCACAGGATGTCAGTACCCGGATCGACCGCATTCAGATTCCCGCGCTGCACATTGCCGGGTGGTTCGACACCTATCTCGAGGGATCTGTTGCCGGCTATCTGGCCATGCGCAAGGGTGCAGGCAATGAGTTTGCGCGTGAGCATCAGTATTTATTTGTGGGTCCGTGGGCGCACATTCCGTGGGGAGATCGGGTTGGCGATGCGGACCTGGGCGACGCTGCCAATCTCAACACCGACGAGATTCTTCTGCGCTGGTTTAACCAGTGGCTGAAAGACACTCCGGAATTTTCGTTCGACGCGCGCATTCGCTATTTCAGGCTGGGGATCAACAACTGGCGGGGGGCGCACGACTGGAACGAGGAAACGCAGCCGCTCTATTTGCACAGTGCCGGCCGTGCCAATTCGCGTACGGGCGATGGACAGCTCTCTCCCATATCGCCACATGAAGACGAGCCGCGCGACATCTTTGTCTACGATCCTGAAGTGCCGGTGCTGGCCCCGGGAGGACCGCAGGCGTTGAGCGGGCCTTTCGATCAGGCTTCGCTGGAAATGGGAAACAACCTGCTCGTCTACACCTCCGACGCCGTTCAGCAGCCGACGGAAATCTTTGGGCAGCCGCGCGTGACGTTGTATGCAACGACGTCTGCTGCATCAGCTGATTTTGTGGCCAAGCTGGTGCGGGTGCCTGCGAGCGGCAAGGCAGAATTTCTTTGCATCGGTATAGCGCGGAGCTCATGGTTGTTCGGCGAGGCAGGTTATGCGGCAGACGAGATTCATGCGTGGGAGTTCACCCTGGAGCCGATTGCGTTTGTGCTCGCGCCAGGGGATTGCCTGCGGCTCGAGATTGCCAGTTCCGCGTTTCCGCTTTATGACCGCAATCCTTCTACGGGTGTGTCTGCGCAGGATGCCGATCAATGGAACTGGGCGCGTTCGACGCAACAAGTTCTGCATACGACGGGCCACGCTTCGGTTCTGCACTTGCCGGTGAAAGGACCTGGCGGATGGTAGAGGCCGGTCTGGTTCCTGAGATCCGCATGGAGAACGTTACCAAGCGGTTCAAGAACGCCGCAGTTGCCCTGCAGGATATTTCCCTGGATATTCGGCGCGGAGAGTTCATCACGTTTCTGGGGCCGTCTGGGTGCGGCAAATCGACGCTGCTGAAGCTTGTTTCGGGGCTGAGTGCGGCCAGCGACGGCTCGGTGCGCGTGAATGGCATGACGCCTGCCGATGCGCGGGAGATGATGAGCTTCATCTTTCAGGATGCGACGCTGCTGCCGTGGCGAACCGTGGAGCGCAATGTCGGCCTGGGGCTGGAACTGGAGTACGCGGCGCGCGCGCTGCGCAAAGAGCGGGTGGCGGAGATGCTCCAACTGGTCGGGCTGAGCCAGGTTGCGCAGCGTTATCCGCGACAACTTTCGGGCGGAATGAAGATGCGCGTCTCGATCGCCCGGGCCCTGGTGAATCGGCCGCGCATTCTGTTGCTTGACGAGCCGTTTGCGGCGCTCGATGAGATGACGCGCGATCGACTGAATGAAGAGTTGCTGCGGCTTTTCGAAGAGCAGAAGTGGACGGTTCTGTTTGTGACACATTCGGTTGCGGAAGCCGTTTTTCTGTCGTCGCGCATCGTGATTCTTGCGCCGCATCCGGGTCGTGTCGCTCATCAAGTCGAAGTCGACTTACCGTGGCCGCGCACGGCGGAGACACGAGAATCCGCGGCGTATGAAGAGATGGTGCTGCACACTTCGCGGCTGTTGCGAGGAGTGACCGCGGCATGAAGCGCCAGTGGCTGCTTGCGATCAATGCCGTGGCGGTGTTTGTGTGTCTTCTCGGAGTCTGGCAACTGGTGGTGCTGGCGAATCATTTGCCGCCCTACATCCTACCTGGGCCGAAACTGGTTTTCGATGCTCTGCGCAACCGTTACCCCTCGCTGTTGCGTTCGCTTTGGATCACGACCGAGGAGGCAGCGGGCGGTCTTGTTGTGAGCATCGTGGTGGGCATCGCGACCGCGATGATCTTTGCGCAGTGGCGCTGGCTGCGGCAGACGCTCTATCCCTACACAATTCTTTTGCAGACAGTACCGATTGTTGCGATTGCGCCGTTGATCATCAACTGGGTTGGCGCAGGAATTTTCTCGGTCTCGGTGGTGGCGTTCATTATTTGCCTGGCGCCTATTATCGCCAACACGACGCAGGGACTGATCAGCGTCGACGAGAATCTGATTCATCTGTTCATGATGCATAAGGCTTCACCGGCGCAGATTCTCTTCAAGCTGCGCTTGCCGCATGCCACGCCGAACGTGTTTACGGGGATTCGCATTTCTGCCGGCATCAGCGTGATCGGGGGAATTACCGGCGAGTTGTTTGCGGGCTCGACACGAGTGGGCGAGGGCGGGCTTGGCTACGCGATTCTGTATGCGAGCAGCCAGATGGAGACGAGCTATCTGTTTGCGCTGGTGTTTGCGGCGACGGTGCTGGGGTTTGGTTTCTTTTTTGTGGTGATGTTTCTGGAGTGGCTCTTTCTGCATAACTGGCATGAATCGAGCCGGTTGCACGCAGAAGAGTAGGAAGGCACGCGAGCGATGCTGCGGATGGAATCAGAAACGGGCTGGTGGCTCATTCGGCATCCGGATCACGCGGAGCTTGCCGGTGCGTTTGCTGCGGCGTGGGGCAATGCGTTGTTCCGCAAGCCGGAGCCGCGCCAGCGTGTGCTGCATGGCATCGCGCGCCACGACGATGGCTGGGCGGTGCGTGATGCGCATCCTTCGATCACGCGGCAGGGCAAGCCGTCCGCTTTCTCGACGGAACTGGTCGGCAAGTACTCGGCATTTGAAGAGATCGATTTGCAAGACTATCTGGCGGTGCGGGATCGAGCGGTTCGGATGATTGCGGAGAAGGATCCGTATGCAGGGCTGCTGATCGCGCTACACACGTATAACCTGTTAACCGCGCACGCCGACCGGTCCACGATCACGCCGGAAGGACTCTTGCTCCTCGATGCCTTTCTCGAGAGACAGCGCGGGTACCAGGATGAACTTCGTGCTGCGATCGAGGCGGATGCGACTCTTACGCCCCGGGCTCAAGCGGAGCAGACCGTGACTGAGCATTTCCGCTTGCTGCAGGCCTGCGACAACCTCTCGCTGCTGACGTGCGTGGCCTACACTTCGCCGGCGCATCTGCTGCATCCTCTGTCTCTGAACGATGGATCGACATCGGAGGTGCAGGTGTTCCCGTTGGGTCCGCGTCATTTTCGACTTGAGCCATGGCCGTTTGCGGAGGCTGAACTGACCTTCGAGTTTCCGGCGCGCCATGTTGCAGGAAAGACATTTGGGTCGTCGGAACAGCTGACGGCGGCGTATCTTGCTGCCGAGGAGCAGAGGCTGTCGGTCACTTTGTCGCGGTCGGTCACAGCCCCACACTGATTCACAACGCGCGGTAATTCATCTGCAATTCCGTGCAACAAAATCGACATGCTGTGGGGGAGGGGGGCCCTGTCCTCGATCTCCACCTGCTTTCGGATACGCTGCGACTCATGCGACTCATTTGAGTGTGCG